>CAYPLE010000029.1:3655-54492 GCA_964411445.1 uncultured Pirellulaceae bacterium | reverse complement strand
CGTTACGTCAAGAAAGTGCAAGCAAAAAAGGATGCTACGTTCAAAGCCCATCAATCTCGATGATAGGCCCACTAATCCCGATGATTCGAAAGCCTATCCAATATCCGGATAAAGTGCTTCTTGCAAACCAGCACTATGAGCGTGATTTTGCCAAGATCTCAGTCGGGCAATCGAATAGACTCAGGGGGGCCTCGTCGCTGAGGCGGTTTCTACAAATTATTCAACGCTGGACAAAGACTGTGACTCGAATTCTCGCACTATCGACCGCCTGCTTAGCAATGACGGGCTGCATGTTCCCTCAACATCGAGCAGAACGAATCGTCAAAGAACAGTTGGAGACCTCACCGCTCCAGAAGATCGACCTGTCTACCTTCAATGGCGCTGTCACCATCAAGACGCATGACAAACCCGTCATCGACATGGACATCAAGTACATCGCCACAGGGGACTCGCCGGAAGCCGCAGAGGCTGCTGTCGAAGAAATGACTACCGACATTACGGCAGACGGCGGCGTCCTGACACTGGCGGCCAAAAAACCAGCCGGGCAATGGGGGGCCTCAGCCGCTTATACTCTAGTCGTGCCACACCAAGTTGCGTTGAAGTTACAGTCCAGCAACGGTGCGATCGAGATCAACGGAACCAGTGGCGATGTGGACGTTTCCACAAGCAACGGCAGCATCTCACTTACCGCCGTCACCGGTGGCTTGAAAGCTCACACCAGCAATGGACGCATCACCGCCAAGGACTGTGACGGTTCGGTAAACTTCCGGACCAGCAACGGTCGTGTCACCTGGGAAGGACCGTTCCACGGAACGGAAAATGAAATAAGAACCAGCAACGGAAGCCTAACGGTCAAATTGCCAGAAGGTTTTGCAGCCGAAGTGAGTGCGTCCACATCCAACGGCTCGATTCGCTGCAACGTACCAGTTGAACAAACGATTGAATCCAAGAAACGCAGCATGCACTTCATCACAGCAGGCATCGCTGGAGAACAGCCGTCGGTCATGAAGCTGCGGACGTCCAACGGGAGCATCACCGTCGGCTTGCTGGAGCCCGAGACCGAAGCTGCCGCAGAAGACATGAGCCCGGAAATTACACCAGACGGAAATTCTGGCGGCATCGCGCTCTAGCGAAAAACGAAGCAATTCTCGCCGAATCGCTCCGCCGATTCGATTCAGGAAGCATCCTCCGAATGCGGAGCAATCGGGCGACTACCAAAAGACTAGTTGTTTACGCGCTCGACGTAGTCGCCGGTGCGAGTGTCAACTTTGATGATGTTCCCCTGCTTGATAAATCCAGGTACGGTGAATTCGGCGCCTGTCTCAACGGTCGCTGGCTTCGTGACACTTGTTGCCGTATCACCCTTCGCACCAGGCTCGCACTCGGTAACCTCCAATTCAACTTGGATAGGAGGAGCCATGGTGATCGGATTGCCGTTGAATAACATAACCGAGCACTTCATACCATCTTTTAGGTATTTCCATGCGTCGTCGACCTGCTCGGCGGACAGCTCATACTGCTCGTAGGTCTCGTCCTGCATGAACACAAACGTGTCGCCCTGCTTGTAAAGATACTGAACCGAGATCTCTTCAACGTCGGCCGCCTCCAGTTCGTCGCCACCCTTGTAAGTTCGGTCCAGCATGGTGCCCTTGAGCAAGTTTCGGAGCTTGCATTTATAAAGAGCGTTGCCTTTTCCAGGTTTGACGAAGGTCATTTCGGTCATCAAATACGGGTCGCCGTCGATTTGAACCTTTAAACCCTTGCGAAAATCATTAGTCTTGTAGCTGGCCACGGGAATTCCTTCGGTTCGACGACAGTTCTATTGAGTCTAAGCCAGCGTCTGCAGGCTCCGCGACTTCCAGCGAGATGGAAGACGCTTTAGGCTTACACGGGACGCTCAGACGCGCTTTGGCGGTAAAGTTTAATGGCGACGATTCTAGCCACAACAGATCAGTATGTCGAAGGCACTTCTGACGCAAAAAATGCGGCATGCACTTCGACGACCAAGCGAAACGACGACGGCCAGCCACCTCGGCTAGCTAGATGGCAGGATTGCCTGAAAAACTCCGTGCGAAGCAGCACGGAACTGTGTAGCCTCCTTCGTCTCCCGGCTGATCTGCCGGCTGCGGAAAACGAATTTCCCGTGATGGTGCCACGTGAGTTCATCGCAAGAATGCGCCCCGGAGACGCCGGCGACCCTTTGTTGCGACAAGTTTTGCCAACTGCCGCTGAGAATGACGCTGGGCAACAGGCCAGCGGGCTCATCGACCCGGTCGGCGATCTCAATGCATCGCCCAAAGATGGATTGATCCAAAAATACCGCGGTCGGTTGCTTGTAATCGCTAGCGGGACATGTGCGGTCAATTGCCGATACTGCTTCCGCCGCCATTTCCCCTATGATCTAGCCCCCAAAGGCCACGCTGCTTTGCAACAAGCACTCGAAGCCTTGCGGCAGGACCAGAGTTTGAGCGAAGTGATTCTTAGCGGCGGCGACCCACTCATGCTTGCCGATTCATCGTTGTCTGACTTCTCAATGCAGCTAGACGCGATTCCGCACGTCAATCGCCTGCGAATCCACAGCCGATTGCCAGTGGTCATCCCCACGCGGATTTGCGACTCACTGCTCGACTGGACAAGCCGCTGTAGTAAGGCAATCTATTTTGTTTTGCATTTCAATCACGCTAATGAAATTGATCAGCACGTTGTATCCGCGCTGAAGCAGCTTCGGGCGGCGGGAGCCACTGTGTTGAATCAAGCGGTCTTGCTGCGGGGCGTGAACGACAGCTTCGCAGCTCAACGCGACCTTTGCGAAAAACTCGTCGACAACAATGTGCTGCCGTACTACTTGCACCAGTTGGATACCGTGCGCGGAGCGATGCACTTCGAGACTGACCAAGACGCTGGTCGAGCAATTGTTGCCAAGCTGCGTGAACACTTGCCAGGCTTCGCGGTCCCGACCTTTGTCCGCGAAATCCCGGGTCAACCCAGCAAGACGCCTCTCTGAAAACCTACGAACGCCGCCGACAACGCGCCGACGAAAGTTACTCGGCTCAAAAAAGTACGCAGCGGATCCAGTCAGAAATCCCGCCTCTCAAGGGGCCCCTACCGATCCAGTGGATGTAACCAAATCCACGACCGGTCGCGTGAGCGAACGTCATCGATCAGTAGCTGGGCTCAGGCTCTACTTCGCGAGTGAGGCGATCGACCACGGTGGTGCCGCAAGAATCACTCCACACATTCACGCTCGTGCGAAGCATGTCCAGGACGCGGTCGACGGCCAGAATGATGCCTTGATATTCGATGGGTAAATTCACTGCTTGCAAGACGATGGCCATCATGACCAACCCCGCGTGCGGAATCCCCGCGGCACCAACACTGGCTAAGAGCGCCGTAATAGCAACGGCAACTTGCTCAGTGAATCCGAATGCCGGTCCCATGGCAAGTTGTCCAATGAACAACACTGCGACAGCTTCGTAGAGTGCGGTCCCATCCATATTGATGGTCGCACCAAGTGGCAGGACAAACGAACTGGAACGATTCGATACCCCCGCTCGCTTTTCAATATTGTTCATCGCCAATGGCAGCGTCGCATTGCTGCTTGCACTGCTGAACGCCGTCAGCAACGCCGGCGACATGGCGCGAATTAAGTCCAGCGGGCTACGCTTGGCAACTAACCAAACGATGGCCGGCAGCGTCACAAAGGCGTGAAATGCGAGAGCGCAAACGACGGCTAGCATGTACCAAGCTAGGGCAGAGAAGACCGCAACACCTTGCGTTGCGGTCACAAAAATCATCAGCAGGAAAACGCCGTATGGGGCGAGTTCAATGATGGCCGTGGTGAGTTTCATCATGACAGCGAATCCGTCATCCACAAGCTGCTTGATACGCGTCAGCGTTCCTCCGCCGACTTTCAGTGTAAAGATGCAGAATACAATCGTAAAGGAAATCACGCTCAAGAATGAACTGTTCGCAATCGCGCTGAAAGGATTCGTGGGAATCATGTTTTCAACTTGCGACATCAGCGTTTCAGTAATGCTGGTCGGTTCAACATGAGCTTTCGCCAAGTCGAGTTTTAGATTCGATTCAAGCCCTGGATTGATCATATTCGTGATCAGCAGGCCAGTTAGAATCGCAAGCATGCTGGTGGAAATGTAGTAGGCCAGCGTCGTGGAGAACATCCTGCCGAACTTGCTCGCTCCGCCAAGGCCCAGAACACCACTTGCGAGACTTGTGATGATCAGCGGGACCGATACCATCTGCAGCAATCGCAGAAATAGGCTCCCGATACGTTTGGACCACTGACCAATCAGCTTGGCATAGCTTGGGGCAAGGTTATAGACTGCGTGCGCGTCTGGGGATTCGTCGTGCAGATCGTCCAGCGTCAGCACACAGTTGGCTTCGTTGCCCGTTGGATCGACAACCCAAGTCTCCTCGGCGCCCGACTGCCCCTCAGCGTCGCCCACACGAGTAAATGTCACACGAATCAGGTCACTGGTGTCTTCGACAGTCGCTGATTCAATGCCACTGGGCAGGCCTTCGTCGGCGGCGAGTGTGGTTGTTCGGTCCGAGAGCATCACATTCGCCAAGATGCCCAACGCTGCGCCGGCCACCATGCCGATTAAGATCTTCCAATGCAATTCCAGCTTCACAGTTTGGCCCTATTCATGATGCGTCAAGACGTTGTGCGTCCAAAGCGATGTTGATTGGCTCAGTCGAAATCATGCAAGCATTTCGTAACTGGCGAGTGGCGATTGTAACTCAATTCGACACCGGATCGACAGTCGGCTGGGCAGCCCATTTGGCAGGAAACAAGATTAAGCCCAATCGTACCGAAGCTTTTTCACAGGCCAGGTGTCCGTCTTGCAAGTATGTTAATTGAGGCGGAATAAGCCGACTGCGCAAAGGGCGAGGGCCTGATACTCTTCAAACTCGTCCGAAGTTGGTCTGCGCTTGCAGCGCTTGTTTACCTATAATTAGAACGGTTTCCTGGGGATTCGGGACGGCGAATCGGAAACAACGACTGGAGACAACGATCACGAATAGCGACTACATACAACGACGAACGGACTGGAAGATGGAAAACTCAACTCCCGCCAAACCACGTTTTGGCTCTCGCGGCCTGCTGACGGCTGCTATGGTTACTGCTGCCGGCACAAGCTGTTTGGCCCTTGCACTTGGCTTCTGGCTCGGCGGAACTTGGCAAAACAGTCAAACGCCAGCTACTTCTTTGCAAGATCAAGTACCCGAGATTTTCGCAGCAGCCGCTTCGGGCACCGACACGATGGCTGTGGCAACCGGGCCAGTCAGTCGTGATGCTGAAGGTGTTTTCTTCTTGGATTTCATTACCGGTGACCTTCAGTGTTTAGTCTACTATCCGCAGACTGGCGTTTTCGGTGCCCGGTATTTCACCAATGTGCAGCAGCAATTGGGCGGCGGCAAGAACAATCGTTACTTGTTAGTGACTGGAATTGCTTCACAACCTGCTACGTCCGGAACGGTTCGACCAGGCGGTTCGTTGATTTACGTGACGGACACCACGACAGGGCGTTTTGCGGCCTATGCCGTTCCCTATGACACAACACTTGAACGACGTCGCCAAACGCAAATTGGCACCTTGGTCCCAGTCGCAGTCGGCCCCATCCGCAACTTCGAAGTGCGAGATCCTGGGCAAAATCAACCCGCTGGAATCGTTGATCCGAAAAACCGGTAGATCGCTGCTAGCTCAAGTGAAGCGATTCTGCGCCGATCGGGGTTGGCTGTATCACACTATGTGTCCGAGCGACTCACACTGCCGGCAAACGTTTTGAAAGTGCTGCGAGATGATTGCCAAACCTGAGTCCAGCGAACCAGAAATGCACATCAGTCCCGACGGCGCTCTGGCGCTGTGCGTTACGCCTGAGGTTGAGGGCGAGACGATGATCGGATTTCACGGTTTCGACTGGGCGATCTCCGCAACTCAACTTTCCGAGTTCGAAGATTGCGACCGCTCGGCGATCGACGCAGCACAGCTTCACAAAAGCGAGCCGGTGCAAAAGTACGTTCAGACGATTCTGGCTGATGAAGCGATTATCGCTGTTTCGGTTCGTGGCGAAGAGATTACCGATGCTTGGGTAACCGAATTTCCTCAGGACGATTTGCAGTTTTGCTCCGACGACGAACAACTGCAATTCCGTTACTGGAGCGGCAAAGCCGCTCAGGTCTAACGCAATTGAGCTAGCCGTGAAGCTTTCTCACCGGGCGAACCCGAAATTCGAATTTCCTTGATCAGCCCTGGGTCTTTAGCCGTCTTTAGCCAATGGCTTTCCGGACGAACGTAGCGTTTGGCGACTGGTCCTCCGGCTGGATAGCAGCCGTTAGGACTGAACCATGTTGAGTAGTCGACCGGGGCTGCCCATCATGTTGTATCCGCCGTCGATGTGCAAGATTTCGCCGGTGATGCCATCGCTCATCGGGCTAAGCAAGAATGCACCACTCTGGCCGACCTCTTCGTGCGTTACGTTTCTGCCTAGCGGTGCCATGTGCTCGTAGAGCTTCAGCATTTCGTCGACCCCAGCCGCTCGACCAGCAAGCGTCCGCATGGGGCCAGCACTGAGAGCGTTGACGCGTACCGCTTGAGGACCAAGATCATACGCTAAGTAACGAACCGTTGCCTCCAGAGCCGCCTTGCAAATGCCCATCACGTTGTAACCCGGCACACACTTTTCACCACCAAAGTAGGTCATGGCGGCGACGGAAGCTCCGGGAGCAAAGATACCGCGAGCCGCGTTGGTGACTGCAATCAGACTATAACAACTGACATCCATGGCTAGCTTGAAACCGTCACGACTGGTTTCGACGGTGTCGCGGGCGAGGTCATTGCGATCCGCAAATGCAATCGAGTGCAACAAGAAATCAATCTTGCCGAATTCCGCCTCGGCCGTCTTCATCACTTCCGCAATGTTCTCATCGTTTTGGACGTCCAGCGGAACGAGGAACTTGGCATTCTCATACTCGTCGGTCAACTTGCTGACGCGGCGGCGGTTCTTCTTTCGCTCGTCCTCTGGCTTGTCTGGCAAGTGGGTGAATCCGCATTGGCCCCCGTTATCCAGAATGAACTTCGAGATCGCCCAAGCGATTGAGTTCTCATTTGCGACGCCTAGAATTAGCCCCTTTTTGCCTTCGAACAAACCCATTGATAATCTCTCTGTTGTTGCTATTGAATCGAAATCGCGGACGGTTCTAGCGGCTATTTCTGCTGCATGCGTTCGCGAACGTAGTCAGCTAGGTCTTGGACGGTTTCGTTATCCACGATCGCTTCATCGACGGATATCTGGAACTCTTTTTCAAGTTCGAGGGCGAGTTCTGCCATGCCGATCGAGTCGACTCCGATCAGCACCAAGTCGTCGGATAGTTGGGGGGAACCCCCAAATTTCTCAGCCAATCGCTCGAGAATCTTGGCATCAAGATCTTGCGCGGCCTCGGCGCTGTCGCCGCTGGTACTTTGAATTGGTTCAGGCTGTCCGTCATCCATGGCTCGCCACCGGTTGAGAGTCGACGTTCGGTGCCAGACTGTTTTGAGCCCTAAATCGCTTGAGCAAGATGGGCGCAGTCGTTGGCTGTCCAAGTTTCTAAGGCGTCGATTTTACGCGAATCCACAAAAACCGCGATACGGGGCGTTGCCGACATCCTAGAGCCGCGTTTGCCTAGCATTCTTCCCTTAAGCTGGGGCCGCCAAAGTTTGCATCTTCGTCGGCTCCGACGTCATCCAGCTCCTGCAGCGCTTCACCAAGGAGCTCAAGTGGCAATCTGCAGCACGGCGCTTCTGGTTCCTCGCCCTCTGGGCAGCCCAAATCCGTCAAGCTTAGGCCTTGGACGTCAGCGGGAGCCATTTTTTCAATGTGCTGCATCATCATCGATGCGATTCCTTCGCAGGTCGCACAGCCCAAACCATCGAACCAAGCTTCCTCAATCAGGCCTGCTGAGGAGATGGCAACCTCAATCTGCAGTTCGCAATTGCCGCTGGCTCCACTCGCCACGGAAGATGGACGCTCGCAGGGCCCGCGATGGTAAGGATCTTGAAAGTGATTCTCGATGGCTTCTGCAAATTGCACGTCAGTGGGCCTGAAAAGGAGATGGAAGCGATCTGTCAAAGCACTGTTGGTCGAAAGAATTCTTAGGCAACCCGTTTCTCCGCGTTGCACTTTCCCATTCTAACCCCCTGATAGTTTAGAATGAAGTGCGTCCACTGTGCGTGGCTCGACGGAATACAGCGCCAGCGGACGAGTCTGCCAGCAGGCGTAATGAAACGCTTGGCTGTGGCGAAACAACCTATCTCTTCAAACCTCGAGGCACACTGATGGCGGGAGCGATCGTTGAACCGGATCAATTGCGGCAATTTGCGGCCATGCTGAAACGGTATACGCAGCAGGTTCGTGAATCGACGACCGGCTTACAGCAAGCCCAGGCTCGGCTGGCGGAAACGTGGCGTGACCAGGAACATCGCAAGTTCGCTGAAGAGTTCGACGAACAGATCAAGCTTGTCAACAAATTGCTCGAATCGTCCGAGAAACACATTCCGTATCTGCTGAAGAAAGCAGAAATCATTGACGAATACTTGCAGCGGTAATCACTCATGCAGCATAGAGCCAATGTTACGTCTGCCGAGCACCTGGTAGAACTGCACCGCGGTTTAGCCTCCTACCGTGGACAAATGTCAAAAGAACTTGAGGCGTTGCAAGTTGAACTCAGGCGGCTGACCAACTGGATTTCCGTCGATGCGCGACAGTACTGGTCGAGCGAATTGACGAAAGCCACCCGATTCCTTGTCGAGTGCCAAGACGCTTTGACGCGTTGTCAGTCGTACGTTCGGGAAAGCGAAAAGCGGCCGTGCACGGAAGAAAAAAAGCGATTGGCAAAGGCAAAGGATCGACGACAACTCTGCGAACGGATGGTCCGACTTGCAGCCGCTGCCGCGACCGCTTGGGAACGCGAGCAAAACAAGAATCACGCCAAAACGCAGCGGTTGGTCGACATGGTCGAAGCAGATTTGCTAGTCGCCTCGAACCATTTGCAAGGACACATTGATCTGATTGAGGACTATGCCAACGTCAGCAGCGGTGGCCCCTCGCGGGAGATTGGCGATTCTGCTCCAGGCGCGACCGATTCGCAAGACGGTGACGCATCGAACCAACAATCGCAGGAGCAAGGTGATGCGTCGAATTAGCCACGATTTGCCTGGTGTAACCAGTAGAATCAATCGCCTTACGCAGAATCTGATCGTGCAGAGCGAGGAAACTCAAGAGTATTGGAAAGACAAGAAATCGCAAGAATTCATGCAACGCCATCTCTCTGACGTCGGGCCTTGCGTTAGCCAAGTCGTTACTGCGATGCAAAAATCGTGCGAGCTGTTCGAGAACATTGCAAAACAACTCCGCGACCCAGATGCTCCTTAAACGCTAGTCAGTACAACTCATTTTCGTTGCCTACGCTCCTCTTTACTCATCTTTCGGTTGGCAATCAACATGATCAAGTCATCAGCACGCCCCATTAATCACTCTCGGCTTCATCAACTTGTGCGAGGGCTTCGCAGCCGCAGCAACAGTAGTGCGCGGGAAATGGCGGAGGAAATTGAGGCGATTCGCGGAAGGCAGCAAAGCCAGGAGGAGACATTCAAGCGGACGCAGGAGGTTCGGCAGCAGCAGTTTGCCATCTCAAAGGATGAGCATACAACGAACTGGGATGAAAAGCTGTGTTCTGGGTGGGACAAGGCCGAGACGACCGTTTACGCCGAAGTTACAGGCGCCGCCGCCAAGACAGCCACCCTCAATCGCACAGCAAAGAGCAACCGGAAAATTGCCGAGAACGAAGCCAAGCTGAGGACCGATCAAGCGAAAAAGGTCTTCGAAGAATCTTCGAAGCTTCCCAAGAATACGGCCGCAAAACTGAGCCAACACGCGGCGACTGGCCAACGCGTGCTGGCCCAGTCACTGTCGACGGCTACAGCCGCCTTGGTGCAACGCAATTTGCCGATTCCCGAGCCGAGAAGTGTGGCTTCGGATGCAACACAAGCAGTTAGTGAAACCGTTGGCCCTTTTGCTACTTCAGGAGACGCGCTGCGAGCGCTGAAGGAAATCGTCGAACAGAGCAACGTTTACTGTCGTCGAGTGACCCATCAGCCGTTGGCTCGCTTCGTCGAATCTCCATTGTTCTGGCTCATGGGGCTGGTCGTTTTCGGAGCGATTGCCGCAACTCTAGTGCTGCTACAGGTGCAATCGCTAGTGCCTGCCATCGTGATTGGCGGCAGCGCCGCTGCTGGGCTCCTAGTCCTAGGTCTGCTCGGAGTCCGACCATGGCTCAAGCGCGTTTCACGTACGCAAATACCACTGCTACACGCCGCCATCGAAAAGGGCAACCAAACCGCATCCGCTGCTCGTGAGAAGATCGACGCCGAAAGAGATGCCGCAATTGCAAAACTCGCCGATGTTCGCGACAAAGAACTTCGCAAAATCAACGAATGGAAAACTCAGCGGCTCGAGGAAATCGAATCGGAACGGGTCACGTCGTTGGCAAAAGTCAACGAACGTCTCACGACTGTGAAGAGCAAGTGGAGCATTGACCTGGGAGGATACCTCGACAAAACCAACCAGCAGTTCCACGGTCAAGAGCAGAAGCTTGCCGAGGAATCGCGGCGGGAGTTGGCTCAACTCGAGCAAGAGTTTGAGCAATCGCAGCAGCAAGCCGATCAAGAAATCATCGCTCTACAAGAAGGTGGTGTGAATCGCCTGCGCCGCGCGACCGAGAAAGCGGTCACCATCGCTTCCAACTGTAACAAGTTCTACAGTGAGAATTTCCCTGCCTGGGAGACACTCAGGGACGAAGCGAATTGGTCGGCGCCTCTGGAAACACCAGTCGTACCGCTAGGGACGGTTTCGGTACGGGCCATTGAGGTTTCCTCCGACACAGCATCAGAGGCGACGCATGTCGTCGAAACACCGCTCCTATTCAATCCGCTTGTCGATCGCTACTTGACCATCATGGCAGATCCCAGCGCGACGGCAACGATGGACTTTGTGCGTGGCATCATCCTTCGTTCGCTGACGCATTTACCTGTCGGAAAAGTCGAAGCGTGCGTGATTGATCAACCAGGTTTGGGCCGAGATTTCGGCTGGCTGATGCACTTGGCGGACTTTGATCCCGAGTTGGTCTGTCATCGTGTTTGGACACAGGACCAGCACATTGCTCGACAAACTACCAACCTGGCGCGCGGTGCAGAAGACTTTATCCAGCAAGCGCTCAGGAACGAGTATCGCGACATCACCGAATACAATCGTCACGCCGGTGCACTTTCGGAGCCCTATCGTCTGTTGGTCTGGTCCAGCTTCCCGGATGGACTTGGCGATCAGTCCTGGCAGGCCCTTCAAAGCTTGCTCGATACCGGTGCACGATGTGGTGTGATCCCAATCATGGTCATCGATCCGTCCGCAGATTGGCTCTCCTCAGCCGACGGGCAAAAGTACTTGAAGAAGGGGCAGCAAGTTCGATTCGATGCAGAGCACAATAGCTGGGTGAGCGTCCAAGGTGACGACACACTGCCCTTTGTACCTGAACCAGCCCCCTCAGAGAAAAACGCGCAAGCGATCATCTCCATCGTCGGTCGTCGCGCAGTGAAGGGCAGTCGCGTTGAAGTGCCACTGTCGAACATGGTTCCCGCACCGGAAAAATGGTGGCAGGGCGATAGCTCTCGAAGCCTTGAGATTCCAGTCGGACAGAGTGGCGTTGGGCGGACACATAATGTTACACTCGGAGTTGGAACGGCTCAGCACGCAATCATTGCAGGTAAGACCGGCTCCGGTAAGTCCAGCCTGCTGCATGCTCTCATCACTAGCGCATTGGTCAAGTACTCTCCGGATCGCCTGCGGTTGGTGCTGTTGGATTTCAAGAAGGGCGTCGAGTTTCAGGTTTACTCCGAAGCACAAATCCCTCACGCCGACATCATCGGTATCGAAAGCCAACGCGAATTCGGCTTGAGCGCTCTTGAGTATATCGATGGCTGCTTGAGTCGTCGCGGTGAAGCGTTCCGCCAAGCGGGTGTGCAGGACTTGGCAAGCTGGAATTTGATGCATCCCGACGATCAGAAACCTCGCATGCTGCTCGTTATCGACGAATTTCAAGAACTGTTCGTCGAAGATGATCGCCTCGGACAACAAGCCAGCCTGATATTGGACCGAATCGTTCGACAAGGGCGGTCATTCGGAGTTCATGCTGTCCTGAGTAGTCAGACTCTGTCTGGTTCCTATGCCCTGCCGCGAACGACGCTCGGGCAGATGGCTGTCCGGATTGCACTTCAGTGTGATGCTGCTGATGCAAACATCATCTTCAGCGATGACAATCCTGCCGCAGCGCGACTCAAGCACCCCGGTCAAGCTGTTTACAATGACGAAGGTGGTCGCATTGAGGGCAATCAGCCAATGCAGATCGGCTGGCTCAGCAACGCCGAACAGAAAGAGTGGCTCGCCAAATTGGAAAACGGCTACCAGAATTCAGACGCGACCACCAATGCCCTTGGACGCACTGTGGTGTTCGACGGCAATCGCCCGGCAACATGGGACGCTGCCAATGCCTTGTTAGCCGTCGAGCGTAGCCGTGCCGAGGAGAACCCCGATGCTGTATGGTGCATAACGGGGGAGAGTGTTGCAATCAGCCCAGCCGTTTGCTTCCCGTTGACTCGTCAGCCTGGACGAAACGTTCTGGTGGTCGGTGCAAGCGACGCACAGGCTGCGACGACGCTGACGAGTGTAGTCGCGAGTTGGGCTAAGCAATGCCCCGATCGATCGATGGCTCAGTTGGTGGCCGTGCAAGGCGCAAGGCCGGTAGACAAGCACGCTTCCCGCTTGCCGGAACTTTGGGCGGATGTCGTCGGTGACGTGAGTGTGTACGACACACGGACGGCGGCGGAAGCAGTCACCAAGGTGCATGAGCAACTACGGCAACGCGTCGACCAGGACACAATCGACCAATCAACAGCCCCGGAGCCTACGCCGCCCATTCTGCTAACGCTGATGCAGCTAGGCCGACTGAGAGATCTTCGCAGCGAAGACGAATTTAGTTTTGGTGAATCCGATCTGACCCCTGCAAAGATGCTGGAGGAGATTTTGCGAGACGGCCCTAGCCAAGGGATTCACACCGTTCTCTGGTGCGACTCGGCATCTACGCTTGGCCGTTGGTTGTCGCGAGCGATGATCCGCGAACTGGAGATACGCTTGCTGATGCAAATGAGTGCCAACGATTCAACGAATTTGGTCGAGTCGATTTCGGCGAATCGCTTGGGAGAGCAATTGATGCTTGTCTTCGACGAAGCCTCCGGTATCGAGCAGAAGTTTCGCCCTTTCCGCACCGAAGACCTCGAATCGATCGTCGCTTGGACCTAGCAGAGTGTCATCCTCAGACCAGTATGGAATCACCTTCCCCACGCTGGGCTCGGCATTTCGTGCGTGAGCTGTGCAAGGCAGCGGCAAATTGGTTGTCTAGCTATCTAAGCGGATGCGATCCTCGCTGAAGCATCGAGTCGCCATGGCAGCGTTCTGGCAAAGTCGCGTTTTGATTGACAAATGCGTAACACAACAGCCAATATGTTGGTGTAGAATTGCGTTAGCGGAGCAGTGTTTCTATGCTGCTAATGATTGTCACAATTTTCGTGGCAGGGCTCGAACCCTGTAGCACGGTTCGGCGGAAGAGGGCTTTTTGCCTGAACCTGGTTGCTTTTCTCCTCTCAGGATAACTCATCATGAATCAACCCATGCGCGACTTCACGGACCTGCTGCTGCGCGACGGTGTTGTAAGCCTCGACCAATTGAGCGAAGCGACCAATGTTGCTCGTGACAGTGATGTTCCCATCGCAGACGCCCTTGTGCAGTTATCCTACGCAGAGCCGGGGGCCGTCTACCAGGCGATGGCGAAATTCCACAAGCTCACCTATATCGACCTGGAAGAGATCAAGATTGCTGACGAGGTAATCCAGTTGGTGCCCGAGTCGGTGGCTCGCGAAAACAGCATTATTCCGTACAAGGACGAAGACGGGGCGTTGCATGTTTTGGTCAGTGATCCGTTCGATCTAGAGACGATTGAGAAGCTGCGTTTTATCCTGAACCGCAAGATCGAAACTGCGCTTTCGCCCCGGGAAGCGATCCAAGAAGCGATCAACCGCTATTACGGCCAGGTCGAAGGTGAATCGGCTGACTCGATTTTGCAGGAGTTTACCGACACGCAAATCGACTTTACCGAGACCGCCGAAGATGGCATGGGCGGCGGTGGAATTGATGAGGACGAGGCCAGCGCGCCAATCGTTCGACTGGTCAACATGATGATTCAAGAAGCGGTCCAGCTTCGAGCTTCGGATATCCACGTCGAACCGTTTGAGGACCGGGTGCGAATTCGGTACCGCATTGACGGAATCTTGGTCGAACGCGATAGCCCTCCGCGTCGTTTGTTGGGGGCGATTCAGTCCCGTATCAAGATCTTGGCCAACATGGACATTGCCGAACGGCGACGTCCTCAGGACGGTCGAATCAAGATTACCGTCGGAGAAAAGGAATTGGATCTTCGGGTCAGTGTGATCCCGACGAACCACGGTCAGTCGACGGTCATGCGACTGTTGGACAAAGACAATATTAAGGTCGGGATCCGGCAGCTTGGTTTGGCTGAACGGGATTTTAAGATCTTCACGCAGACGATCAAACGGCCCAATGGCATTATGCTCGTGACCGGACCAACCGGTTCGGGGAAGACGACCACGCTGTACGCCGCTTTGAATGCAATGAACCGGCCCGACAAGAAGATCATCACCGCCGAGGATCCGGTCGAGTACTACCTGCCGGGAATCAATCAAGTCGAGGTCCGGCACAACATCGGACTCGACTTTGCCCGCATTATCCGCTCAATGCTACGGCAAGCACCCAATATTATTCTGGTGGGTGAAATGCGAGATACGGAGACCGCATCGATGGGAATCCAGGCTTCTTTGACTGGACACCTTGTTTTTAGTACACTACACACGAACGATGCGCCCAGTGCTGTTACACGCATGACCGACATGGGCGTACCCGGCTATCTGGTGGCAAGTTCGGTTGTAGCGGTTCTCGGACAGCGGCTGGTTCGGACGATTTGCAAACGTTGCAAGACGCAAGTCAAAATGAGCGAATCACAGCTCGCCGAAGCTGGGATACCTGCCGAAGTTGCCGAGAAAGCCACCTTTGTGAAAGGTAAGGGTTGCGGCTACTGCCAGAAATCAGGCTATCGCGGACGCATGGGAATCTACGAATTGATGGTGGTTTCCAGCAAAATTCGCGAAATGATGTTCGCTGGCAAATCGACAATCCAAATCACGGAACAGGCGATTAAGGAGGGAATGACCACCCTTTACTGCGATGGGATCCGGAAGGCGATGAAGGGGCTGACGACCATCGAAGAGGTCTACCGAGTTGCCAAGCACACCGAGCAGGACGAGCTGGCGCTGAAGATTGTCTTCGACGAACTACTCAGCAAGGAGCCTTCCTAGCCCCTCTGTGGAGGGTGTTGCTGGGCTTGAGAAACGCCTTCAATTTGGACTTTGACAGCATACCTCGATTACAATGCGAACAGCTTCCGGCGGAATGCGGGGCCCTTTTGGGCTCGCAGGCTTTTGAGCTCGCAGGCTGGAGCGACCGTCAACCGATGGCTTTGCCTGAGGAAGATGCCCTTTTCACGAATAGCTACTTATCAGAACTCTCGCTGCTCGATCGATTGCCTGGATGGAATCGGCCCAGCTAAACATCAGACGCGATTTTTCACGGACGCGTCGATTCAAGCTTCGAACGGCGACTTTGTGCACAAATAGATATCTGCGGTTTTGGGCTAACGCGTAGCTCCAATCCGCCTCACATAATCCTTGGAACGGACCGTCCATGGCCACGGTTTTAATTGACAAGCTCCTGCAGGCAGCAGTGAAGCAAGGTGCAAGCGATATTCACATCGTCGTAGGGCAGCCGCCTGTTTTTCGGCTGCACGGACGGATGCGGAAACTCGAGACAAAAGTGCTCGAGCCCGACGACGCGATGGCGTTGATGAAGAGTATTTCGCCAGACCGCTGTCAGCGAGAACTGCAAGAGAACGGATCATCCGACTTTGGTTTTGCGTTTGGGGATCAGGCTCGGTTCCGAGTTTCGATTTTCAAGCAGCGCGGCTTCGTTTCAATGGTGCTGCGGCAGATTCCAAACGACAAGCTGACGCCCGAGCAACTTGGGTTGGCACAGTCGGTTGTCGATATGGTTCAGCGTCCTCGCGGACTCGTGCTCGTCACGGGACCAACCGGTTCGGGCAAAAGTACAACATTGGCTAGTTTGATTAACTTCCTGAACGAGGAGCATGACCACCACATTATCACGATTGAAGATCCAATCGAGTTCTACCACGATCAC
The DNA here is from genome assembly GCA_964411445.1 of uncultured Pirellulaceae bacterium. GTDB lineage: Bacteria > Planctomycetota > Planctomycetia > Pirellulales > Pirellulaceae > Aureliella. The sequence continues at coordinate 38,062 of CAYPLE010000029.1, read as the reverse complement.
AAGAAATCGACGATCAACCAACGTGAAGTAGGCGTGGATGTACCGAGCTTCTCCGAAGCAATCAAACGAGCCCTGCGACAAGATCCCGACGTGATTCTGGTCGGTGAGTTGCGGGATTTGGACACAATTTCAGCCGCCATTTCCGCTGCGGAAACGGGGCACGTTGTTTTTGGAACGCTGCACACCAACAGTGCTCAGGGTACTGTCAACCGAATCATTGACGCGTTCCCCGGGAACTTGCAGGACCAAATTCGAACGCAGTTGAGTACATCACTGATCGGTGTCGTCGCTCAAACTCTGCTTCCCAAGATTGGAGGCGGGCGAGTCGCGGCTTATGAGGTTTTGGTGGTCACGCCAGGTATTGCCAACCTGATTCGTGAAAACAAAACGTTTCGTATCAATTCAGCAATTCAAACCGGAGCGAAATTCGGCATGAACCTGATGGATGATGCGTTGTTTGATTTGTGGAAGAATGGAATTTGCCAGGTCGAAGACGTCCTGTCAAAGTCGCACCGCCCCGACGATCTCGCGCGGCGTATCGTAAACGCCAAGCGTGGGATAGACGAAGACGGCGAGGATGACGACGATTAATCGACATGTTTAAAAACGGATCGCTTGGCCGATACGCGTCGGCTGTACATTGATTTGCATCGCAGGTTACTCACCCACTAGTCAGGTGAACGAATGGTAGTTCGTAGAATTGGTCAAATCCTCGTCGACTTAGGCTTCATCACTGATGAACAGCTTGAGGTGATTCTCGAGGAACAGCAGCAACGTCCGGGCGCATTGCTTGGCAAGATCGCTGAGGATATGGGCCTGATTACCGATGAGCAGCTCTGCCAAGCGCTCGCCGAACAATTGAACATGCAAGTCGTTCAGTTGTCCGAGGTCCAATTGCCGCCGGATTTGATCGATCGGATCTCCGAGCAGATGGCTCAAATGTACCGTATCATTCCGGTGCAGTTTGATGGCAACGTACTCACGGTTGCCTCCTGCGACCCCCAGAATCTTTCGGTGCAGGACGAACTGCGGACCTTCCTTGGTCACGAAATCCAAATGGTTGTTGCTACCGAACGCGACATCCAGGCGGGAATTGAGAAGTTTTACTCCTCGGACGTCGACACCGTTGAACGGATTATTGACGAGCTCAATGACAACGAGGAGTTGTTTCAACAAGCCAACGCGATCGACGACGAAAAATTCAACTTGACGGACGCCGAAGCTCTGGCTGACAGTGTTCCAGTCCGCAAGCTGCTGAACATGGTAATGCTGCTGGCGATCAAGGACCACGCCAGCGATATTCACTTTGAACCTTTTGAGGACGAATTTCGCATTCGCATCAAAGCGGAAGGCGTACTCTACGAGATGGTTCCGCCGCCTCGTCACCTTGCGTTTGCGATTACGACCCGAATCAAAGTAATGGCCAATTTGGACATTGCCGAGCGGCGCCTTCCGCAGGATGGTCGTATCGAATTGATGATTGGTGGTCACCCGGTGGATTTGCGTGTTAGTGTGATGCCGACCATGTTCGGCGAAAGCACCGTAATGCGGATCCTTGACCGATCGGTTGTCTCGCTCAGCCTAGAAAACGTCGGAATGGACGAAGATACGCTGAGTCTATTTCGCAAGACCATCGACCGACCAAACGGCATCGTCCTGGTGACCGGGCCAACTGGATCAGGCAAGACGACCACGCTGTATTCGGCACTCAGTGAACTGAACCATATCAAAGACAAACTGATTACGACCGAAGACCCGGTTGAATATGACATCGATGGGATTATCCAGATCCCGATCGACCACGATATTGGCGTCACCTTTGCATCTTGTTTGAGAGCCATCTTGCGACAAGATCCAGACACGATTCTGGTGGGTGAGATCCGAGATATCGAGACAGCCGAGATTGCTGTGCAAGCGTCGTTAACGGGGCACTTGGTGTTCAGTACCTTGCACACGAACGACGCGCCCAGCACTGTGACTCGGATGAAGGACATGGGAATCCCTACGTTCTTGATCACTGCGTGCGTCGAAGCGATTTTGGCACAACGTCTCGTGCGTCGCGTCTGTGCCGCTTGTCGAGAAGAGACAACCGTCAGTGAGGAAATCCTGATGGACCTTGGTATGAAGCCTGAGGATGTGAAGGACAAAAAGTTTTACCGCGGCAAGGGCTGCGACAAATGCAATAACACTGGCTACAAAGGGCGAATCGGATTGTTCGAGCTGTTGATCATGAATGATGATCTTCGCGAGATGATTATGGCCAATGCCACTTCCGACGAGCTGCGTGATAAGGCCGAAGAGTACGGAATGACGCCGCTTCGCAAATATGGAATCAACTACGTCTTTGAAGGCCTGACCACGGCCGACGAAGTCCTGCGCGAAACCATCGCTGATTAGTTTGAAGAACAAGAACAGCCACCGCACCAACGGGTCTGGCTGAATGCGTTGCTGTCGTCAACAGACGGTGGTCGCGAGAAGAACAACACGAAATTTCGCTCGAGCATACCTTTCTGGGGAGAAGGCGATGCTTGCGGGTGCTGAGAATTGGAATCGGACATATTGCCCTTTCCATTCTCGGCGGAATTTCGCGTCCTTCATCGGGCGATTTGCTACCTGCGAGTCGCAGAGATGATGGGCAAAATGCTTCGAGAATCCAAACGGGTCTCTTGAAGTGGCACCATTGGGTTTGCCTTTCCACGATTGGATTGGCGAAACTGGATTGGCGAATCGACAGCGTCGGAATGACAAATCGCATCGAGACGAATTTCGCCGCAACCGCAACGACACATTTACCCCACCGGCCTTAATTAACGAGGATGTAAGCCATGCCGACTTTTCAGTTCGAGGCAATGGACGCAACCGGCCAAGAAATCAAAGACATTATCGAGGCGGCTACCGAAGAAGAGGCGCAGACCACTATTCGGCAGATGGGCTACTTCGTCACGAAGATTCAGGTCAAGAAAGGCGCTGCGAAAGCGGGTGCTGTTGGCCAGAAAAAGAAGCGTCCATTTGCCTTAGGCGGTGCGAAGACGAAGCACATCTGTGCCTTCACACGGCAGCTTTCCATCCTGCAAGACGCCGGTTTGCCGATCCTTCGATCGCTGAAGATCCTGGAGAACAATACCAAGCCAGGCAAGCTTAAGAATGCGCTGATGGATGTGTGCGACGAAATCGAAACCGGTTCGACGCTGTCTGAGGCGATGAGCAAGTGTCCGAAGGTGTTCAACCGTCTGTACGTGAACATGATCAAAGCTGGCGAGGCCGGTGGTGCGCTTGAGACGATTCTTCAGCGCCTGGCGGACTTTTTGGAAAGTGCCGAAGCACTGAAGCGTAAAGTCAAAGGGGCGTTGATCTACCCGATCGCCGTCGTTTTGATTGCCGGTTTGATCCTAGCGTTGATCATGACCTTCATCGTGCCAACGTTTAAGGAAATGTTCGAGGAATTTGAACTCGAACTACCGCCGCCGACGCAATTGTTGATCGCAATGAGCGATTATATCGTGTCCTATTGGTTCTTGATGTTGCTCATACCGTTCTGCTATTGGCTGCTGATGAAGCTGATTCGGAAGTTCCGCCACGGACGGATGGGCTACGACATGTATGTCTTAAAATTGCCCGTCTTCGGCAGCCTGGTCGAGAAAAACATCCTTGCCAGAACGACGCGAACTCTTGGTACGCTTGTGTCCTCAGGTGTACCAATCTTGGAAGCCCTGAACATCACGCGGGAAACGGCCGGGAATGCGCTATTTGAGCGGATCTTTGTCAAGGTGTCTGAGGCGATTCGCGAAGGGGAAGTGATCAGTAAGCCGCTTCGAGACAATTCGACGCCGGGCTTTCATCCTCTGGCTGCATTTTTCTGGATGCTGTTAGGAACCTTCCCCGGTGTCATGGTGTTGTCAGTGGCTTTGACGGCCGCTCGAGGCGCTGAGGATAATTCGATGGAGTCTTTGCTCTTCATCGGTGGAGTTATGACCGGGTTAGGTGCAGTTCTGTGCGTCCTGTTCTACCTGATGAAAATGCGATCACGCGTCGTCGATGAGCTTGTCGTCAACATGGTTGACGTGGGCGAAGAGACCGGTGAACTGGATACGATGCTTTACAAAGTTGCGGACACTTATGATGACGAGGTGAACGTGATGACAGAAGGCTTAACGCGGTTGATCGAACCTTTGCTGATTTGCTTCCTCGGTGGAGCGGTTGGCTTTATCGTGATTTCGCTCTTCATGCCTCTGGTCACAATGATTACCTCGCTTGCTTAAGAGGATCATTTGCCAGATCCAATTTGTGCGGAAACATTCAGTCACACAACTTTTTGATAAAAACAAATTCCTGCAACACGGGGAGAACGCGAGCTGGTGAGGCGGCGAGCGTCGAGTTGCGAATAACTTCGGAGGAAGAATTATGAAAACTCGAACTCAGTTGCGAGCTGCTTTCACGCTGGTGGAGCTGCTCACCGTAATCGCCATCATCGGTGTCCTCGTGGGGCTCATCGTTCCGGCGGTTATGTTCGCGCGGACGTCGATTATGCGACGAGCGATCGCCATGGAAACGACGAGCTTGGCCGATGCAGTCACCAAGTACGAGCAGAAGTTCAACGATCTGCCACCCGACGGCACGAACGCAGCCGTGGTCACTCGGCATTTACAGAAGATTTTCCCGCAGATTGCATCGTCCGAATTGGCATTGATTGGCGCCGTCTCTAACAATGCCGCCGTTATTGATGCTTCACCAACTGGGGTGATGGATCCAGCCGAAGCATTAGTGTTCTTCTTGGGCGGATTCAGCGAAAACCCGCAGTTTCCAATTTCTGGTGTGGGGGGACCCATTTTTATTACCCATGCAACAACCGGTGCGCAAGTCACATCGGCGACCCCTCCTGCTCAACGCGGCGCGATTCAGTACAACACCGATCGCAACTCGCCATTTTTTGATTTCAAACAAGAGCGTCTTTCGCTCACTCAGGAAAGCGGGCTGACAATTTCCAACGATGAAACGACGATTCTTGGATTAGCCCCATCGTTTAACGATGTCCTGCCCGTTTACAAGCTGAGTGGTCAGACAACACCGTTCGTGTATTTTGATCAGCGAACGTACAGTATTCCTCGCTCTGGCGGCGGCCGATTCTTTTCCCATTACACAACGGCCAACAACGGTGTCGCCCGACCGTATCGTTCGGCGAACTTGAACACGCGAGTTGGCGACGTCCCCGTTAATGCAGATGCCTATTTCGAGTATGTCCAGCCCAAGGGTTTCCAACTGTTGTCTGCAGGCCTGGATGACAACTTTGGCGGCATTCCTTTTGACCCGAGCTCGGGAGGCGGGCCAGTGTTCTACCGGTTCCCTTCGGGTGAGAGCATCGACTTCGCTGGATACCCAACGGCTGCTCCAGTCGTTGGGAATTTCACGCGTTTCCAAGATGCCACGGGCATTAGCTTGCAAGAAGACAATACAGCCAGTTTCGCCGAAGGTCCGCTAGGAGAATCACTGGCCAACTAGTTTGATTCCCACGGCGCGCCGCTCCGTAGTGGATCTGTCTGCAGATCCTTCCGGTTCAAAGAAAACAACCGCGCATTCAAATCGGATTTGATGACAGATCCTCAGCGCGGTTGACCAATGCGGCTGATCGCTCCTGCGATTGTCGCAGAACAGCATAATTTAGCGTGCATTGGCGTGCGGTTTGCAATATTAAGTAAAGGCGGACCAACCGGCTTGTTTGTGTTCGCAATTGAGACCGGCTGTCTCAAAATGAAACATCTTGCGAGCCTTGGGGGTTCCTAAGACCAATGAAGAACAAACTGATAACAACAAAAACGCTGCAGCATGAGACGCCGCCGTTTCGTCATCAATTGAGGCGAGGCTTCACGTTGATTGAGCTGTTGGTGGGGATTGCGATTATTGGCGTGATGGCTGGCATGGTGCTTTTTGCACTTGGCGGAGCCCAAACGGACGCCAAGATCGCCCGAACCCGCGGCACGATTGAGAAGATCAACTCCGTCATCCTCCAGGAATGGGAGAGCTATCGCTACCGAGCTGCGAAGATCAATATCGACAATGATTTTCTGCGTCCGCTCACACCCGAAGGACAGCCCATTCTTTCACCTCGCGAGGGCGCTCGGTTGCGAATGATTGTTCTGCGAGACTTGATGCGGATGGAAATGCCAGATCGCTGGACGGACATTCTCTTCCCGCCCGTTGGATATAAGGCTGCGTTGTTCACACACAATAACGCATCGGTAGGCACTGGCGACGATATTGCGTACTACGCAGGAAACTCTTTTCAGTCCCCATCGATTAGCCCTGGTGTGCGGCCAACCCCTGCGAAATTGAACTTGTATCGTGCAGATTTCGGTATGGCAACGTTCAGAGCACCTTTGGCGGCTTTCACAGACCCAACTGCTCTGGGAGTATCTGCAATTCCGTCCGCCGCTGCATTTTCATCTGTTGTTTACCAGAATGAAAATGCCGAGACGCTGTACATGATTGTAGCCTCCGCGGACTATGCCGGCGGATCGGCCATGGAAGCATTTGGGCCAAGTGAGATAGGCGACACTGACGAAGACGGGTTATTTGAATTTTTGGATGCTTGGGGGAACCCAATTGGGTGGATTCGTTGGCCGAGTGGATATCAGAGTCCGCTGAATGCACCGATTTGGAGTCCATCCCCGTCGAACAATATTCCTCCTGGCGGTTCTGGACCGGAGCCACCGAGTGACGCTGGCAATTCAGATGCTTTGGATCCACTGCGGACAGATTGGCGCTGGTCGAATCCAGCCTATCAGTTCAAGCCATGGCTACTGGTGCCTCTGGTTGTTTCGGCAGGACCGGATGAAATTTACGACATCCAGTTCTCAATTCCTTTGCCGTATGCCCAGCACACCTGGTCTGGAACCAATTCGCCTGCTCACAACCAAGGCGGTGCCTATTTCTATCCCGACCCCTACTTTGGATCATACGATCGCACAACAGGGGCTTACACCGGAGGGGGGCTGGGGCGCCAGCTTGGGGATGGTGCTTCGGATAATATTACGAACTACAGTTTGATTTTGGATTAGCGGAGGAAGGAAAGCATGATGTGCAAGAAGACTTCCGCAGTTCATCGCGGTTTCACTTTAGTTGAACTCTTGGTGGTGATGGGCATTATCGTCCTCATTGCTGCCGTTACGCTGCCAACGATCAAAGGGTTGCTTTCGGGGCAGAAGGTTGCTCAGGCGTCTCAGATTGTGCGGACCTTTATTGAGAGCGCCAAATCGCGAGCAATTGCGACGGGACGACCGGTCGCGGTGATTTTGGATCGTTCGCAATATGAGGGCGGTGGTGGATTGGCTCCGGCCAACATGTGTATCCGTTTGTCGATTGGCGAAGTCTTTCCCCCCTACACCGGAGATTGGTCCGGTGCTCGCGGGACGTTAGTTGATTTGGTTGCAATTGCTGAGCACGAAGATGGTTATGTGGATGCCATTCAAATTCCACTTGCTCAAGCAGCCAGCTTGATTGATTTTTCGACCACTCCTCCGCAAGCAACGTCGATGGTGCAGGCTGGGGACGTTATCGAAATTGGTGCTCGTCGCCAGAAGTATTTTATTGCTTCGCCTGCGACGGGGATTCCGCCCGTTGAGTATGACGCAGCGAGCGGCAGTGTGATTATTCACTTCAATAATCCGTCGGAGACAACCGCCGGCATTCGGATGGTTGAGGGGCAGGCAATTGAAGATCCGAGTCTTTCTGAGCCACAGAGTTTTCGTATTTATCGACGCCCTTCAAAGTCCCTGGCTGGTGGTGTTTCGCTTCCACGTGGTACCTGCATTGATCTGAATTTCTCAGGGTTTGGCCTAAATGGCCGCGAGTTCAGTACGGATGCAGTCCAATTGTCGTCATCAACGCCTCGACCAGCGTATCCACCGGCATGGCCGCCAACGAGCGTCGAGGACAATTGGAACTTTGGTCCAATCTATTTGATTTTCGATTCGACTGGGCAGGTCAGCGGTTGGTTCCGTCAGAACCGCCAATTCAGCGTCGCAACGCCTCAACTCCAGCGAGGCTATCCGACAGGTCTGGTGCATTTCTTAGTTGGGGAAACGGACCAACTTGTCCCAGTTTCGCCAATAGTGGACAACGCAGTGAGTGCCTTGACGGTTACTGAAAACTTCAGAACGAACATCATGGATGACAACAACATCTGGGTGACGGTGAACCCGTACAACGGGGCAGTTAGCAGTAGCCAAGTGCAATCCACCACAGCGCCTGCTCCAGGTATTTTTGCCCCTAACTCGTTGGATGCTCGGATGGCTCAAGCCCGAATGCTGGCAACCAATCAATTGCAATCCCAGCCTGCTGTTGAGTAGTTTTTTTCATCGCGACAAGGCTGAAAGCAAGAGCACACGTTGGTGTTAAATATGAATCACTTGAAACCAAACAGATTGACGTTTCGAAGCAGCGCTGCGCGTCGCGGCGTGACCGTTGTCGAAGTTCTGTTTGCGACCGGAATCGCCGTTGCAGGCTTGCTTGGCATTGCGGCCCTTCTGCTGATTGCTGGTCGCAACGCGTCGCAGTCCAATCGCTCTGTCGAGACTCAAGCCCTAGCGGACAAGTGGTACAACGAATTCCTGACTCGCGGAATGAACGATCCGAGTAATTGGGTTTGGTATCAGGATTATCCGTTTAGCTACACTGATAGCGGCTCTGGTTCCAATGTTACCGTCCCGGCTGGCCTTAAACCATTTCTGAAGAGTCAATATACCGGTGACCTAGCTCCGGGGCGATTGACGCATTCGACGGGATCGCTCGAGGGTTTCAGCTTTCGGCCCGACGGAAAGCAGAGTGTTTGTATCGATCCGTGGCTCTACTCAGAACGCAACGTTCGTTCCGAGATTTCGATTTACAATTTTGGCTCGAACACGAGTTGGTACCGTCCAGCGGTTTTTCCGTACTACCAAGATGGTTTCAATCCGATGGTCGATTCTGCCTACGCGGTTTCGGCAAGTTCTGGAGCCGCATGGCGTGACCAACCTCGGATGATCCGAACGACCTTTGGCTCCCCCGCAGATCCAACAATTCCCGATCTGACGCTGAACAATGCGATTTCGGAGAAACGGCTTATTTCGATGTTTACATCAAACAACGAAATGACAATTCTTCTGGATGATGACGACAAAACGCTGCCGCCGCAACGAGGGTTCTTTGAGATGCCGACTCCTGCTGGCTTGGTCTCAGCCCAAGCAGGTTTCAACCCAACGTACAGTTGGATGGCAACTCTTTCTCCGTTAGTGGAACAAAACAATTCGGCAGAGGACTACTACACTTTGTCGTTGATGGTGATTCATCAACGTGATAGACAGATATCGGTGCCTACGGTGCGAACTGCTGGCGATCCTGACCCTGACGCCAAGCCTGCAGGGGAACGAACAACCTGGGTATTCCCGCTGTCCGGCGACTTTACCGGTGGAAGCGGTGGCCGAGTTCGCATTGTCGGTTCAGCAGGCACCGATGACAGTGTTAACGTTGGTGACTGGATCATGCTCTCACGACACGTCCGCGGCAACAGGGCGGGCTCGGGGCCAATCGAAAACTTTTCCGTTTTTCGCTGGTTCCGCGTGATTGGTGCAGATTTGGAGTCCAGGTATGGCTCCGCCAGCCCCGCATACGGTGCTTCGGATCCGTTTGGAAACAGTTTGACGACTGAGGAAATCTGGTCTCGCGATGTCATTCTTGACGGGCCAGACTGGCAGTTTTTCAACGGTGATGTCAGCCCTGCTGCTCAGGTTTACCGCGTCGACAATTCAAGCACCGGCATGCCTGCGTACTTACCAGCTCCCACCACAGGAACGCTCGTTGATGGGTTAATTGCTGTCCATGAACGTGTCGTTCACGTACCGTCGTCTGGGGACTTCTAGAGTATTCATTGCAACTGCGGTGAGTTTTCACCAGCAGTTAATTCCCACGTCATTTTGCGGCTTGGGAGCCTTTTCATATCGTTGAATCGCGAACGTTCAGTCGCGAATTTTGGAGCTTATCATGAAGAACATGCAACGCAATCGGAAAGGACTGATCCTATTGGTCGTCCTCGGCATGCTGAGTTTGTTCAGTTTGCTGGCTGTTTCTTACATGGTTGTGTCGAGTGAATCTCGCGCAGCCAACTTCGGACGAGCGCGGCAAGACTTCCGCGGCACCGAACCAGCAAAGCTACTGGATTCTGCGATTCGCCAGGTGGTGCGAGGCTCCAGTGATACCCAGTCGATCTTGTGGCGAAACAGTTTGTTGGGTGATTTGTATGGCAATGCGATTCGTGGCGGTGCCCCCACCGCCAACTACGAAACTGCTGACGGAGCGAAGACACTCCGAGCAAGACGTCGAATAGGAACCACCGCCGCTGGCGTGCGACGTGATTACTTGGAACGCAGGGCAACATTTACCGCCGCAAATTGGCTACCTGCGGCCCAATTAGCTTACGGTAGCGCAGGGTTTCCCGAGGCTCCTCAGATTCTCGACAGTCGGTTCCTGAGAATCCCTCTAGATTGGAATTACAATCTTCCGCGGCAACATGACGCGTGGAATGGCAGAGTCGTGACCTTCTTGGCAGGTCCACTTCAAGGTGAGTCTTTCCGAATCCTGAGATATATCGGTCAAGTTGAAACACTTGACGACGTACCAACGACGGGCACTCCACCGGTTCCTGTGGAGCGACCGGGGCATCAGATGGAGCGGGCTTCTCAGTATTCGATCACGATCGATTTGGCAAAGGTGAGTCAACCTTACGTTACGATCGCAGGGACGAGGTACGATTTCGCCGCGTGGCTTGCGAGCAACACCGCCGGTGCGACCCTGTGTTACGAAGGTGTGTTTACGGACTACAATAGCTACAACATTTTGCTCAACTCAGGTGAACAGAATTCCTTTGGTGCAGGAATTAGCGCTCCTACCAGTCCGCAGACCATGGCCGACTTCGCAGTCATCCCTGCGTTGGCTCACTTGCCTCCGGCGTCGCGCGTGTTCCCACCACCTTCTGCGACACGAATTTATCGAGATCTAGCCGTCAATCTGACGATTAACTGGGCCCATATTGCTCGAGAAAACTCCAACGCGCTGCAGGGAGACATGGACGAAAGTTATGATGCGCCCGACCAAAACAATCCGGCATTGTCGTTTATCCATCCGAGCGGTGGAACCGTTCCGTCGGATCAGATCATTCCCGCGTTTCACCGACCCGCTTTAGTCAACTTTATTTTCCAGCAGATTGAAACCGCGAATTCTATTCGAGGAACGGCTTATGAGTTGATTGATTTGCTTTCCACCATCGAGTTGATTCAAAGAGCCTGCGGTCGACCGTTGAGTTGGCGGATTGACAATGTGCCGACTGGTGTTTCGACCTCGGGACGGCTGTTCAGTAACCCAAGTTTCGATGGCTCCAATCCTGGCGAGTACTCGACAGCGACCTACGTCGGAAGTCCACAACTAGTTATTGATTGGGCTGAGTGGGGCAACACAGCCCAGACGGAGCAGGACAAGTTTGAAGCCTGGATTCGTTGGCTGACGCGCGGTCCCTACGACGTAGACAATGACGGCGACGGTTTTGCGGAAAGTGTTTGGACCGACATCAACCTGCCGCTGATGACCTCGCGTGAAGGCAAGTTGCTCAAGGCAATGGCTGCTTTCTATATCGAAGATCTTGGCGGCCGGATCGACATCAATCGCTCCGGAAGCCTACAGCAGGCACTTGCCGATCATAGCGATTTCTCGGCCGATTCTGCCATCAGCTTCCGCCCAAACAACCAACTACCGCAGGGGCTCGGGCATGATACTGCTGATATAAGTTTGCGGCACATTTTCGGCGCTGATGGCACCGCCAACGACTTGGAATATCAGAATTTTGTGCGCCGGAGAAATGCACCAGCGAGCGTGCTGAATTCAAACGGTACCAACTTTGGTCCAGGTTCGCCTGGCAACGATGGTAGAAGTTTGTGGAGCGAACGCGCTCTTTCAAGTGGCACCAACCCGTTTAGCTTACCTGGATTCCATACTGCGCGGGTTGGGCGAGCTGGTATGTCGGTGGATTTGTTTGGCAATCCGATTCTCTACGAAGAAACACTAGCGGCCAATCACGCGAATCAGATTGTGGATGATCCTTACGAAGTCGGAAGGTTGGATACTCCATACACGATCGCAGAATGGGAACGTCTGGAACGCATGGGTGAACCAGATCGTTCACACCTACCGGGACGATTGGAAGAACGTGTCTTCACTGCAACGACCCCCCGAACTGAACGACTGCCAATCGATCGACGCAATGTTGGGCGGGCGCTTTCGCCTCGGAATATGGCGCTACAATTTCCTCGATCAGCGCAGACTTACATTGACCGTTACACCTATCCCGCCGTTGGAGGCGGTCCGCCACCACCTCCGCGCTCGGAGATTCGTCGTGTTAGTACTTTCCTTGGCTTAGTGGAAGCGTTATCGCAGCAGCGTTGGGCGCCCGCCCCAATGGAAGCTTTACCTCGGTTCAACAATTCGCGTGTGGCTCAGTTGTTTCCACTAGAGTTCAAGCAGAATTTGCCGTTGGACTTGAACCGACCGTTTGGCAATGGTGCCGATGACGACGGGGATGGACAAATTGATGAGGCGAATGAGCTGGCCGGTCACGGAATTGACGACACGCCAGATAATATGGGAATGAATGGTTTCGGCATTGACGATGATGGCGACGGAATCGTGGATGACCGGCACGAAGTGGATGAGCCAGGTGAACTTGCTCAGGCTTTCCACCAGCCGGCAACGAATATCAATGCAGCCGGCACCGGGACCGTCAACACGGGCATCCTGGACGAAGCAACGTTCACCGGAGAGGTTGCACCGGAGAACGTCGTCGATGAATCGCTCCTGTACTCTAATCCTGAATCCCATTTATTTGACCGCGACCTAGGACTTTATGACCCAGCCCTTCGCGATTTCATTACTACGGAGATAAGCGGTGAAACGGCGCCGACTCGGCGTGGTGCAATTCTCCAGTTCAACGGTGACCAGTCACGTCAGTTGCTCGCAAGGCACCTGTATTGTTTGGCTCAGTTGCTTCTACCTGACGACTACGAATTTGCGAATACCGACGGCGGCGGACCATATGCCTACGGAAGTGATGAACGTGCTCGCTATATCGCTCAATGGGCGGTCAATGTCGTAGACTTTCGTGACGCGGACCATAACATGACGCGTTTTTGCTTTGATCCTGATCCTTTTGGTCAAAGCGGCGGAAGCGTTGGTTGGGAACCAGATTCAGATTTGGTCGTCTTTGGCCATGAATCACCAGACTTGCTCCTTACCGAAACGTTTGCTTTCCACGATCTTCGCATCTCACCAAATGTGGAGCCGGTTCGTCCAGGTTCAGCGGATCGGCGATTCAACGAAGACGACTGGCGACAGATTCGTGTTCCGGAAGGCAGCCTATTCATGGAGTTCTTCTGCCCTAAAGGCGATGTGCAGAATGCGCAGGCCATACCAGCGGCGGGAAACGGTCTGCGTGCATATTGGTCCACGAGCGGAGAGTTGAACCTGAGTATGATCACACCAGCTGATCGAAATGGTGTGCAATTCCCTGTTTGGAGAGTGCTCCTGCTGGAGCCTTCTCCCGCAGCAAACACGCCACGCAGTGTTTTTGACAGTTTCAAGAATGCGACGACTCGGACCCAATTGAATTATCAGTTTGCCGAAGAAGCAGGACTGCCCTGGTCAACAAATACGACGGCCAACCCTAGGCCTGTGGTGGATCGGGTAGTGTGGTTTACCAATGAGTCACTGGTTCCCACGCCGCAGAATTTAGCGTCTCCCGCTGGTAGCTCACTGACAGTGAATGATGTGTTCAAGTTGCCACCTCGCAATCCACCTCCGACAAATCCGATGATGGCCGACAACCGCTTCGTATTGGTGAATCGTGGACAGTATTTGGTCACAGCTCCGCGTGAAACGACACTCATTGGTCAGGAGCTGCCACTGGACCCTGCTGAAAACCCAGCCTCTGCAGCCGCACGGACATTGCCACGGGCTGCAGATTCCTGGCCAGCGGAATGGCTACCGAGCGAACAGTACATATCTGTGATAGGAGAGAACGACTCTCTTGGCAATCAAGTTGAGATGGGTAGATTCGGTGGTTCGTTCCGAGCACCAAACTGCACGACTGCCATTTTGAAAGCTCACCAGCCCGTTGCAGCTTGGGGCAATGGTTACCGTCCAGGGCTAAACGTTTCTGAGCCAAAGTCAAATGACTATTATGAGATTCCAACGGTGCGCATCGATAATGACCCAATGGGAGGCTTCCCCCTCGATGGTTATGTCAACCGTGCAGCAGATGCGTTCGCGTCGTCAAATGTGGATCCGCAGGATCTTGCACCCGGCGGAAGTGGTCCAAGCAACACTCCGCTCGACCAATACTGGGAGAAAGAGCAGGATGCATTAAATAATGATATTCGACCCAAGTTTATGTCGCGGCTGAATTGGAGCACTGCTGTATTGCAGCGCCTAGCCAATCCAGATCGTCCGTGGCATGAAGAGCTAAACCCCTACATAACGCAAGACTGGCTGCCGATTGATTTAACTGTGTTTTCCGGTGAAGTGAGTGATTCTGAACCGGATCCGGCAAATCCTAATCAGTTCCTGTTCAAATCAATTGATGGGCCTGACAGGGCACAGTTCGATAACCCGAACACGCCAGAAAATGAAGAGATGCCAGTTGATGATCCTTCAACAACGGCTGTCGACGAATCTCTCGGTGCCTTCCGATTCAATTCCCGCCAGAAGACAGGCTTTGTTGTTGGAGGCCTGTCTCAAACAGCTCCAGGAACGCCAATGGTGGCGTTTGGAGATGTGGCTGGATTCGGTGGGCGAACTTTCTTCTCGTATCACACCGAGAACCCCTTCAGCAACGGAACGAAAGCCAATCGAAATACGTGTTTCGAATTCCCGTGGGCGATTCAACCCAATGCGAACGCTTCACGAATTAGTGCGAATCGCGCAACGGCTCAGTGGACAACTCTAGGCGATCTAAACACTCGCTTTGGATTGCGGGGGGCGGACCTTGCCACTACTGCCGTCCCTGCATACCCGCGTGCACCGGTTTTTGCTGATGCAAGCGGCGTCACCCGAGCTCCAAGTGCACCGGTTGTTCTCAATCGCGACTTTGTGAATTCCTACGAACTATTGTCTGTTCTCGCCTCAGCGCCAGGTCGGATGATGCAAGAATTCACAGCAGAAAATCCAGGAACCTCCGCCCAAGCTATGCATCTTTTCGATTTTGAGATGAATCGTGGTGCCAACGCAATTCTGCCGCCTAATGAGAAATCAGCCGCAGCAATTTTCGAGCTAGTGGATGTTAGAAATCCATGGCTCGACACGTTCGAACTGCTCAATCCGAACTTAACAAACTACACACGCAATCTCGAAGAAGGAGACCTCACTCTCTCCAGCATGATGCAGTACGTGGTTATGTCGCCTTATCGAGCACCCTTCAACCGGATTCCGACATACGAACAGCCCGGGCGAATCAACCTGAATACGATCGCCAATCCTGCCGTTTACCGAGCATTGATGTGGAATGCAATGACTCCACGTGGAACCAGAAACGGTACAGGTACTACACTATATGAAGCCGAGCTGAACGACGCACGCAGGCGATTGGCGGCGGGTTCCTCGCTTCCAAGTCCGAACCCGTTGCTCAACGACACTACGCCGAACCAGTTTCCGGGGGCTTTGCGTAGTCCGTTTTCAGCGTTGGCAGTACCTACACCTGGTATAGCGCTGTCGAATTCCATCGACGCGACTTTACTGCGCACCGATGAGGCTAACTCCGCGCTACGTGCTGTTTCGGCAGGCGCCGCTGTCCCATTCAACGCCGTACTTCAGAATTTGCCAGTAAGTCGCTTGAAGAATTTGACCAGCAACAATTCGCACACCTATTCAGTTCGGGTGACGATTGGTTTCTTCGAATTCGATCCTGCGACCGGTCTCGGACGTGAGTACGGCATCGATGAAGGGACCGCCAAACGTCATCGTGGCTTCTACGTCATTGACCGCTCCATTCCGGTGGCCTTTCGAGAAGGCTTGGACCTAAATACGGAGCGCTGCATTCTGATTCGACGGATCATAGAATAGTGATCATGTTCGCCAACGAAGCCCGTATTCGCCAGCGAAGCCTGTAGAGGACTTGGTCACAAGAGCCTCCCGGCTTCTTGGTGGAGTTGGGTGCAAGGCCTAGCGCTGTATTCCGCTCGCCAACCAACTGCGCTGATGCATCGCGGACTCTACATGTTATTCCTCAAAGGGTGACGATCTATGCACTGCAGGTAGCTGCGGAGTTGCTGTCGCGGGTTGTTACGCGTACGGCACGCGTATCGCTTTCGGCGGTCGTGCGGCAGGAAGAAAGTCTTCACGCGCGGCAAGTCAGAATTACAAACTAGCAACGCAGCTCGACAGAGCATTGCTTGGAATCGACTAAGACTGCCGAGATCCTATCTTTTTGCAGGATCAATCCTTCTGCGATGTCAAACCTTCTGCGAGTCAAACTCTGACAAGGCCCCTGAGCCTCCCACCGCCTAACGATGTTACACAAGGGCGAAGCCCAACTAGCTTGCTTGTGGTAAAATCCATGCGCAGAGCTGCCTAGCCGGTAGTGCTTCCAGAGTTCATGTTCGTCGAGACTAATCTTATGCTTCGATCTTCTTGGGTTTGTGCTTTATTTGCAGCTTTGTCGGTGACACAGAATTGTGGACATGCCGACACAAATCATCGATTCTTGGTTGCAGACAGCTCCAAGCAGCGTATCGCCTTGATTGATGAGGATGGGACGACGATGTGGGAAGCGAAGATTGGTCCGCTTCACGACTTGCACTACCTCCCAGACGGTAAAGTGCTCTATCAAAAGAACTGGACACACTTGGTCGAACAGGATGTTGCGTCTGGAGCGGTGCTGTGGGAGTACGATTCAGCAAAGTCACCTGAGAACGTTGGACGAAAAATCGAAGTTCATGCTTTCCAGCGGCTCGACAATGGTCGGACGATGATCGTTGAAAGTGGGGCAAGTCGAATCATTGAGGTCAGTCGCAGTGGGCAAATCGTCTTCGAAATGCCGCTAGTCGTGTCGAAAAGTCATCCACACCGAGATACACGTTTGGTCAGAAAGTTGGCGAACGGAAATTATTTAGTTTGCCACGAAGGCGATGCGGTGGTCCGAGAATACCAACCAGGCACTTCAGCAGAATCGAATGGACGAACAGTTGCGCAGCCGAAAATTGTCTGGGAATACGAAATACCTCTATTCGGCAAAAGCCCCGCTGGCGGACATGGACTGGAGGCCTTCGGAAATCAGTGCTACGCAGCCCTGAGACTAGGAAACGGCAACACACTGATTAGCACCGGAAACGGGCACAGCATCATTGAAGTCACGCCAGCAAAAGAAATCGTCTGGAAAATTGAACAAAACGATTTGCCGAACATTCAATTGGCCTGGGTTACTACCCTGCAGCGACTTCCCAATGGAAACACCGTTATTGGAAATTGCCATGCCACGGAAGCAAACCCGCAGATTGTGGAAGTCACCCCGAAGAAGCAAATCGTTTGGCAGTTTCAAGATTTTGACCGCTTCGGGAACGCCCTTACCAATACCCAGATTCTCTCGACCAACGGCGATCCGATCACTGCTATGCTTGGTCGCGATCGCTAACCAACTGTCCTGCTAGCGCTCTTCCACCTAGTCTCATCCACGCAACAATTTCGGGTGGAAGGGCCCTGCCGATTCAGGCAATTCTTGGTTGGGAAAGCCGAGCTACGTTCCTAGCTGTATCGATGGGCTGGATGGTGGGCTACAATTCCACCAACGGGCGATTGCAGCGAGTGAGAGAACGATTGACCGGCTTGCTGAAGCCGCTTGGTGGCCAACTTTCGGTAGATCAAACCAGAGAATAGGACGTTTAGTAATGCTGCGTAAGTTGAGTTTGCTTGCCCTGTGCTTGTTGATTGGTGGATGTGCTGAACCAACTGAATCGGATGAAGTCGCCAGTGCTCAGGCCGCTACCGCGAATTCTGCTGCAGAGCCATCCGGTGAAGCGAAAGAAATAGAAACAGGAAAGGATGTCGTCGTGTCTGATAAATACAACGAGTTGAATGACTGGGAATCAAAGGTCATCCTGGAAAAGTACACCGAGCGTGCTTTCACAGGCGAATACGACACGACAATGGATCCAGGGACCTACATTTGCCGCCAGTGCAACGCACAATTGTATCGTAGTGATGACAAATTCGACGCCCACTGCGGCTGGCCAGCCTTTGATGACGAAATTGAAGGAGCCGTCAAACAGGTGCCTGATGCGGATGGCATGCGAACTGAGATTGTTTGTGCCAACTGCGATGGTCACTTGGGGCATGTCTTTGTCGGCGAGCGGAAGACGGCGAAGAACGTTCGGCACTGCGTGAATTCTATTTCAATGCTCTTCGTCCCCGAAGGCAAGGAAATTCCGCCGAAGATTGTGCTTGGCGACGCCGCAAAGCCGCAAGAATAGGAGACAGCCTGCCGTGCCGAAGTTAGACCTCATTGCAGACCACCTTCCCGAGAATATTGTCTCCGGTGGCAAGCAGTCGTTCATGGACGCGGTTGAAGCTGCACCACTCCCTAGCCTGGACGATGCTTCGGAGAACAATTTTGCAACGCCCGCATTGATCCAAGACCTAGCGAATTGCTATCGCGGCGGTTTACTCGAGTCAGGCCTTTGGTTGCTGAGCGGAGAACTAGACCGATCCCACTCGATCAGTCAATCGATCGAGTCACAGGAAGGCTCGTTTTGGCATGGCATCATGCATCGTCGCGAGGGCGATTTTTCGAACGCGAAATACTGGTTTCGGCGAGTTGGGCGGCACGCCGTGCATCAGCAACTGGCCGAAAAGATCTCGTTAGAAACCAATCGTCTCAGCGCGATAGGTCCAGACGTTGCCGAGCTGTCTGATGCATCGACCCTTCCAATGGCACTCGTCGATTGTAGTGAATTGGCGATGCGCAAGGGCGGCGAGTACGCGAATCAACTCAAGCAAATTTGTTGGTGGGAATGGCAGTTGTTGTTCGCACACTGTTTGTAGTGCGATTTCCCTACCTAGATTCTAAGTGATCCAGAATGGGCTGCATGGCGTCCAGTTCTGTGTAGAACATCGCGCTGGCGTCAATGTTGCGACTCTCGAGGAATTCGACGTGCTGTCGAACCGATTCGGTTTCACCAAGCGTGGGTAGCAAGATGCACCAAATGATCGTCAGGCTGGCGACCGAAAGAAACAAACTCAGCCAGCGGCGTGTCCCATAAGCTTTGACGGTCATTGCTCAGCTCCTTGCTCAGTTCCTTGCTTAGGGGACTCCACCTCAGTCGTGCTGCTCTCTTGCGTTTCAACTGCTGGCTTTGGCAGAATGGCGCGCACCGAGTCCTTGAACAGGACGCCGAAGGTGAGCCATGCCATAAACAGTGTCAGCACAAGGTTGAGAGACTGGCCGCATAGATACAAGATCAACGGCTTGCCACCCTTCAGATTCGGTAACAGGTCCTTGAACCGCGTTTCCAGGCCAATGCAAACGAACGCCAGGCAGAAGAGCCAACCGCGAAGCGTCTTTGATGTCCCCTTCACCATCGCATCTACCATTTGATCACCGCCGTCGACCCAACCGTGAATACAGGAGAAGATGACTGAGGCCCCAATGAATCCAAGTACGAATTTGGGGAATCGACGCCAGATCTCAGATGCTTGTGGCCGTTTGGCACCCGGCGATTTCTCTACTCTTGCAACCCAGTATACGGCAATCCCAAACGCGCTGACTCCAATCAATACATTCTGAATCATCTTCACCGCCGCGGCTACAAATAGGCCTTGGTCGCCAAGAGCAGCGCCGGCGGCAGCTACTGCACCGGTGGAATCAATCGTTCCGCCCATCCATGCAGCGCCGACGATGGTGTCCATCCCGGAGGCTCGAATGATGGCGGGCATCACGATCATCATGATGACGGTAAAGGAAAGGCTCATTCCTATGGCCAGTGATAGCTCCTCCTTCTTCGCTTTGCAGGACGCGGCTGAGGCGATGGCTGCGGAGACTCCGCAAACGCTCATATCAGCCGATATCACCATATTCAGCGACTTGGACGGCATCTTTAGAATCAGTTGCCCAAACGCATACGTGCTGATCAGGACAATTGGCGTGACAACCCATGCAACGATGGCTCCCGGAGGCCCGAGGGCAACCAAGCGAGACATGAGCACGCCAGCACCCAACAGCACCAATCCTGTCTTGATGTAGAACTCGGTTTGCACTGCAGGACGTAGCAGTTTGGGCGTTCCGATTGTGTTGCTAATGACCAATCCAACCAGCAATGCCCAAAGTGCGTATTCCAAGTTGTAGCTCTTGACGACGCTTTGAGCAGCCATGACGTACGCCAAGGTCGCTAGTGCGAACACACCAATGAACGCGGGTGCGAACCGGCCAGCTCGACTGACTCCATCCCGAATGGCAATGGCAGCGGACAACAACACGGCCAGGATGACTAGGCTGCCAACGATGCCAGCAGTCGGGCTGAGACTCCACTGCGCGGGATCATCTTCGTTTGTCTTGACAAATGAGGTGACAGGCTCGTTGGTCCAGCCCGCTGGTTTGCCGATGTACTCTTTGAGCGGATTTGCCGCAACGAAATTGCCGGATTCGTCAACTCCGGAACTAGCCCAGACAACAGCGAACGCCACGCCCAACACGAGAATGCCGCAGAGCACAGCCAGCCAGTCGTCGCTGATGCGCGGCTTCGTGTTTGTCGAATCCGCTCCCGTGTCAGCAAGTTGAGTGTCTTTGTTGTCTTCGGAAGGATTGTCAGCTTCGGACATATGTCTGCCTAATGCCTGGTTGTGCTGGAGAGAGAGGATTCTAGCCGTACGGAGTTTGTTGGCCTGACTATTTGCAAGCCTGGCTATTTGCAAGCTTGACTATTCATTGCCGCTCGCCCGCAATTGGACCAAGGGCGTTGCAAACCCGGACGCATCTAAGTGGAAAGGCACCCAAACGATTCCGATATAGTGAACTTTCAAGTCGCCTTTTCGACACGGAATTTCCAACGGTTCGAGCGTTAGATTTTCTACGCCAAACTGCGATTGCAATTCGGCAAGGGCCGTTTCAGACTCGGACTGGAGGTCGAATCGTTCGGCCATGAGGTCCTCGAGCTTTTCGTTGGCATGGGTGACGTCTGTTCGTTGCTGTGCCGCTCGTCCGAGACTGCGACCTGTGGTTGCTCCGCGCGACGACACTTTATTTCCGAGGATGGCACTCAATACCGTCTGCCCAAAATTGAGGACTGTATTCCATTTTTCTTTATCGTATTGAGCTTTTTCGCGTTCCAAACGTTGTTGCGTCGATCGGATTTTGTCTTCCAGCGACTTAAGTTTGGCAGCGTATTTGGCTCTCAGTTTCTCTTTTTCGCGATCGCGCACTTCCCGAGCAAGCTGCTTCCAAGCAATGCGAGCGTCGAGTTCGTCTTGGCCGGGACGACTGAACACGTCCAGTTCTTCACACTCGTAGACCGTGATCGGAACATGACGAAACAAGTGGTCTCGAGCATCCTTCTCCCACCGACGCATTTGCTTGTCATCCAGCATCGATGCGGGAATGTCGGCGTAACCGTAGCCATCTTCTGGGTCGAAGGCTAGGTCGAGATTGTCTTGATCGATTTCAACCGAGGAACTCCACAGCTTCGTAGGCAAGCGACCTTTGGGGAGGTACAACAGCGAACGGTCAATCCAGTCGTCCACGTCTGCGGATACTCGAACGTAGTGGCAAGATGCCTGCACAAGTAAGCCAGGGCGATAGGTCAGACGTCCCTCGCCCTGCGGTCTTTCGCTTGGAATCCAAAATCGTTCTTCGACATCGTTGGGAACAATTGGACGAGTGTCGGTTTTGCGTTGCTCCTTGGTGGACAATTTTTCCGGCTTTGAAACGGGCTCCGGTAGCTTGGCCTGCTTCCGCTCATCCATCAACTCTTGGATTTGTAGCCTGCTGAGTGGTCCACGAAGGAACGACATGGCCCAACGTGAATGAAAGATTGTCGGCGCGTCGTCATGAACGTTGTTCATCAAGAATACCCGACTGCCCAGTGCGGCAAGCGTTTCCTCCATTGCCCCGCGATCAAACTTGCCCCCCGCCTGGGCAGCCGCGCCTTCGAGACCTTCGATGACACGATCCTTGTCACGCTGCGTCTGCAATCGCCCAAGGAACCAGGTGCCGATGTTGGAAAGGCCTTTGTAGTCAAGGTCGACTGGGTTTTGAGTAGCCAGGACGACACCGAGGCCGAATGCCCGCGCCTGTTTCAACAGCATCATCATCGGCGTCTTGCTAGGTGGCTTGGCTGTTGGCGGAAAGTAGCCGTAGATTTCATCCATGTAAAGCAGAGCACGCAAGCTGCTTGTGCCCGGTTGTGCCCGCATCCACGAGAGCATCTCATTGAGTAAGATGGTGACAAAGAACATCCGTTCCGGATCACTCAAGTGTGCAATCGAAATAATTGTCAGTCGCGGCTTGCCCTCGGCGGTGTAGAGCAGACGTTGGATGTCCAGCGGTTCTCCTTCTAACCAACCAGCAAACGACGGACTTGCCAGCAAGTTATTGAGACTCATCGAGAACTTCAGCCGATCGTCACTTGGGAAGAAACTCTCGAGATCGAAGACTCCGATTTTGTCGAAGCCAGGTGACTGGATGCTACGAATCAAATCGGCCAGCCCAAGATCTTTGCCTTCCCGCCAGGAACGATCGAGGATATTGGACAGTAGTATGTGCTCGCGCGAACTGAGCGGATCAACTTCTTTGCCCATCAACGCTAGTAAACCACTGGCTGCACCGGCAACCCGCTCACGCATGATGTCGGGGTCTTCGAGAACGGCCGCTGGTGGAGCCGAGAAGTTCTTTAGGACCGTTAGCGGCAACCCCGCATTGCTACCGGGAGTGTAGATCGAAACGTCAACAGCGTCCCGGTATCGTTGAATCCGCTCAGGTGTTTGCCCCCAGCTTGCCAGCCCCTCCCTCCACTTGGTCGCCGTAGCCGCAGCATACTCGTCTCGCGTCATGCCTTTTCGCGTTGCGTCGGATTCCTCTACCCATGGCTCAAAATCTTTCGGGGCCAAATCTGGGAACGCCAGCAGCAAATTGCCCAAATCACCCTTGGGGTCAATGCAGATTGCCGGCACCCCATCGATCGCGGCCTCTTCAAGCAGCGACAAGCATAGTCCCGTCTTGCCACTTCCCGTCATACCGACGCACATTGCGTGGGTCGTCAGGTCTTTCGAATCGTATAGAACAAGATCCTCCTGCATCTCACGCTGGGACAAATCAAACTTCTTACCCAGGTAGAACTCGCCAAGGAGCTCGAAATCGACATCCTGACTCATGGTTGCCTAGCTCGTAACAAATTAGGTGTGCAGATCTCGAAAAAGCCGCCAATTTCCAACCGCCGGTTTTCGCAAACAGGCATCGTACCGGAAACTTGTCGGCGAGTGTATCGCAGGTAATTGCCTGACGCGATACGATAATACAGTCAGGCGAGTGACAGCCATCATCAGAGCACTACGTTCAACATCAGCCGAGCGGAAATAGGGAGGCGATTGCCTTGAAACGAAACGACAGGCCCATTCGATCAGCCGTCCCCAATGCAAACCGAGCGGCCAAAATCGCGTGTTACCATAAGGCAGTGTGCTGCTTATCGGCCCGACGCGTCGTTTGCAGCGTAGCGATCGTTGCAGTGAGCGTCTTTGCAGTGCCTGCACAGGCATTTCAGGTGCCTGATTTGTCGGATGCTGAAGTGGAGAGTCTCGTTCGGGACGGAGATCGATTGGCCGACCAATATCGATACGAAGATGCGCTGAAGAATTACACAAAGGCGTACACCGACGTCGTTTCCGATATTCGCGGTCAGCAGTTTACGCGGCCCGTCAAGCCGATGATGTTCGATCGCGAAGAGCTTGGCCAAGAGATGAAGCGACTGCTGGAAAAGGAACTGACCGAAGAGGATCTTGCGGAGTTGAATGGAGCGCTGAAAGTCTTTGGTTTTGTAGCCGCCGAGGATGATCCGGCTGAAATTTACACTCAACTGCTCACTGAACAAGTTGCAGGTTTTTACGATCCAGATGACAAACGCATGGTGTTGATCGTCGAAGATCCACCGGAAAAGGCTCCCGGTTGGTTGGAAAAACTGCTGGGCGGTGAACCGTTCAACAAGGACGAACAGAAGACCACGCTTGCTCACGAATTGACTCACGCCCTGCAAGATCAGCTCTACGATCTCAACGGCATGGAAGACAGGATCGTTGATGATGACGATTTGTCATACGCATTCTCGGCGCTCGTCGAAGGAGACGCAACGTTGTTGATGTTTTGCGAAATGCAGGACACAGACGTGAGGGACATGGATCCCAATGCCATGCGTGCCACTTTTAACCTGATGAGCTGGCTGATGCCGATTGCCGGCGGTGAATCCATCCGGAAGGCGCCTGCGATTTTCCGCGACACATTGACGTTTCCTTACTTTCAAGGATTACTGTGTGTGCTGGCCGTCGCCTCCGAAGAAGGCTGGCCAGGTGTGCATCGAATGTATAGCCGACCGCCAGCGAGCACCGAACAAATCTTACACCCGAGCAAGTACCTTCGTGGTGATGATTATGACCCGCCGCAGGCAATCCAATTGCCCGACAGTTTGGAATTGCTGGGAGCTGGTTGGAAGTCGCTCGGCCGAAACTGCCTGGGCGAGCTGCAGACCTCAATTTTGCTCAAGAAAACGAAACTTGGGCGGGTCGCGTCCGAGGGGTGGGATGGTGATGCCTACGAAGTGTTCGCACACGATGACGAACTTGGCCTCGTTATGGGCAGTGTCTGGGACAGCGAAGAGGACGCGGCAGAATTTTTCGACGCGTTGTGCGAATACTTAGACGTTGGCGGCCCCAAAGTGGCCCTCCGCTCCAACCGTCGCCGAACCAAGGAGCCTGCGAGTCCAGAAACGAAGCGAGCACCAACGCTCCAGTACACTGCACCTTGCACCGAAAAGGTCTTTGGTAAGGACGCTTCGCATGTCGTCCGCCTTTCCGCAGATCGCGTCTGGCTCGCCAGCGGTTTCGACGCTCCCCTAGCCAATCGCCTGATCGACAAGGCTTCCCTCAAAGCGAAGTTCTCAGAAAAGGAATTTCCTCAATAAACTTCGCCCGGAAGCTATTCGGGGTCGAGGGTGTCGTCAACGTCGATGTCGAATTCAGCTTCGCACTCGGCGCAGTAGTCGCTGGTGCTGTAGTGCTGGACAATTTCGCTCGCCGCCAAATTGGGGTGCACCTGCGCGTTCTGAAGCACTTCCTCCATCAGCAGGCGATAAGTCTGAAGGGGCGTGTAGTGTTCGCAGACATCCAGTACAAAACTCAATCGGGCTAGCTGTTCTAGAATCGCTACCACCAACGGCCAAGCTTCTTCGTCTGTCTCAACTGCATCGGGCCGAGGCAAACGCAACGTCTTTTCAAACAGATACGGCAGGGGTTGATCCTTCTTGCCAGAAAAGATCTCGTCCCATTGTGCGTGCAATGCTCTGGTCTCGGGATCCATGTCCTCCTGATTCTGCCAGTCCTCTACACCGTCTCCCCATGGGCCCTCGCTCCAGGGCCCCTCAATCCACGAATCCTTGCCCGGCGAACTCGAGTCGTTTGCTGGATCTCCGTCGCTAGCATCTCCGCCAGACGGATTGATTTGATCCATGAGCTCTTTTCCAAAGAGACCGAAGGGATCATCCGAATCCTCCTCGTCGTCGTCCATGTCTGACAGCGAGGGATCGGTCTCTTCGAAGTCGATTTCCGACAGCGCTTCGACGTCATCTGAGCCGTCGCCATCGTCTGGCAGCGTCACCAAACGCGCTCGCAAGTTCATCGAAACGGGGCCATTTTGACTGAACCAGTCCATGCGCAGGAAGACTTCGTCCGAACCCTCGGACAGGTATTCCACCTGGAGACTTGAGCAAACACCCGCTTGTCGACGCGAAAGCGCCAAAATATCTTCAGGCAAACTGGCGGCTTCTGGGTGCGGCGTTGTAGCCGTTTCCCCTTCGGCGAAGACGCTGAACTGCACGCCTTGGCCAGCTAAAGGCGGCTCAGCGTTACCGGTCAGTTGCAAGTGAAGATAATAGTCTTCTGCGAGCTGTAGGAAACCAAACACGCTATTACGCCTGGAATTGTCTACCTGTCCCCCTAGGACAAATGCTCCAATTTCCAGCGCCATGTTTTGCGTGCTCTCACTTTTTGTATCGTCGTCTTATGGATCGTCGTCAGGCCGTTGATCGGCAATCGAGCCACCGCAGATCGAAGTGTTACTCAATCACCATCAGCAAATCCCCAGCTTCGACTTGGGAGCCCGAGGCAACTAGCACCTCTTTGACTTCCCCTGCGGCTTCGGCGGCGATTGTCGTTTCCATTTTCATGGCTTCTAAGGACAGCAGTTTATCACCTTGGTCAACTTTTTCACCCGCCTTGACGGCAATTCCGATCACCATGCCAGGCATACTCGCTGCGACATGCGATTTGTTGGACGGATCGGCCTTTACAGCCTTCGCTGCCGTGCTTTCGAGCGACTGGTCAATCACTTCAACCTCGCGTGGCTGCCCGTTCAACTCGAAGAAGGCCGTCCGCGTGCCATCGGGCTTGGGATCACCAATCGCCAAGAACCGTACAATCAGGCGTTTGCCTTCTTCGATGTCCACCGAGATCTCTTCGCCCGACTCCATTGCATAGAAGAAGTAGGGACTGGGCAGAATGCTCACGTCGCCATAAGTCCGCCAGAAGGAAACGAAGTCTTCGTAGACTTTCGGGTACAGCACACTGGTAACGCATTGGCGGTCGGTAGCCGTCGTGCCGAGTAAAGGTGTGATTGTTTCGCGGGTTGCTTCGAAGTCGGCTGGCGGAAGGGATTCTCCAGGTCGACCGGTCACAACCGGTCGGTCTCGCAGAATGGCCTTTTGAGCGGCAGCGGGAAAACCACCCGGCGGCTGGCCCATCATGCCGCCCAGCAAATCGATGACTGAGGCAGGAGGGCTGATGTCGCGGTCTGCGCCGAGCACATCTTCAACAGACAAATCGCCTGCGACCATGAATAGCGCCATGTCACCAACGGCCTTGGAAGTTGGCGTAACTTTGACGATATCGCCAAACATCCGGTTCACTTCGGCGTAAACGTGACAAACTTCGGTCCATCGGTCGGCCAGTCCGAGCGCGCGAGCTTGTTGGTAAAGATTCGTATACTGCCCGCCGGGCATTTCGTGTTCGTATAAATCTCCTCCGGCCGCCAACGATTCCGACTCAAACGGCAAATAAAACTCACGAACGCTCTTAAAGTAGCTCGAGAGGTCGGTTAGCGCTTCGGTGGAAAGCTCACTGGCTCGTGGGCTGAAACGCATGGCTTCGACGAGCGTATTCAGATTGACTTGGCTTGTCCCTCCTGACATCGAGCTTAAAGCTGCATCGGCAATATCAAGTCCCTCATCGGCGGCCGCCAAAATCGATCCCGCTTGGATTCCAGCCGTGTCGTGGGTGTGGAAATGAATCGGGATGCCAATTTCTTGCTTTAGAGTCCGAGTTAGGATGCGGGCCGCTTCGGGCTTGCACAGTCCGGCCATATCCTTGATCGCCAACATGTGGGCCCCCAGCTTTTCAAGCTGCTTGGCCAAGTCGACGTAGTACTTCAAGCTATATTTTTGGCGATTCGGATTGAGAATATCGCCAGAGTAACAAATGGATGCTTCGCATATCCCCCCGCTTTCCAGGACCGCCTCCATGGCGACCTTCATGTTCTCAATCCAATTTAATGCATCGAAAACTCGGAATACGTCCACTCCAGCGTCGGCCGCTTCCTTGACAAACAACTTGACAACGTTGTCCGGATAGTTCGTGTAGCCAACAGCGTTGCTGGCACGCAACAACATTTGAAACAGAATGTTCGGGCATTTTTCCCGCATCTGTACCAATCGTTGCCACGGACTTTCTTTAAGGAAGCGCATCGAAGTATCGAAGGTTGCACCGCCCCACATTTCCAAGGAAAAGAACTGTGACGCATTGCGAGAATATGCTTCGGCAATCTGCAACATGTCGTAGGTCCGCAGCCGCGTTGCCAAGAGCGATTGATGAGCGTCGCGCATCGTCGTATCAGTGAGCAGAAGTGATTTCTGCTGCGCCACCCAGCCGGCAAATTTCTCTGGCCCCATCTCCTTCAGTAAGTCGCGAGTCCCCTTCGGAAGTTGACCAGTCGTGTCGATTTGAGGAACCGGAGCAGGCTCGCGGCGCGTGGCAACAGGACGATCCTTCACAAGTTCATTGCCATTGACCACTAGGTTTGCCAAGTAGCGGAGGAGTTTCGTCGCACGATCGCGTCGAGCTGGCAATTCGAATAGTTCGCTGGTATTGTCGATCAGTCGCGTGGTTGCGTTGCCAGAGAGGAACGTCTCATTGCCGATCAATCGAATCAGGAACGGAATGTTTGTCTTTACACCACGGATGCGAAACTCTTGCAAGCAGCGTTCCATGCGCGCAGCCGATTCACTCAACGTGCGTCCTCGGGCCGTCACTTTGACAAGCATTGAATCGTAAAACGGATTTACCGAAGCGCCACTATAGGCACTGCCTGCATCCAAGCGGATCCCCAGACCAGCCGCACTGCGATAGTGGGTAATGCGGCCATAGTCTGGACGAAATTGATTGGCGGGATCCTCCGTGGTGACCCGGCATTGCATAGCGAAACCGTTCACCGACACTTCGTTCTGCAGTGGCAAACCAACAGATGCATCACCCAACTTGTGTCCCATGGAAACCAGAATTTGTGCCCGGACGATGTCAATTCCGGTGACCTCCTCCGTGACGGTGTGTTCGACTTGGATTCGAGGATTGACTTCGATGAAGTAAAACTTCTCTTCATCGGTGTCATAGAGGAACTCGACCGTACCAGCCGCTCGATAGCCGACCGCATTGCCGATTGCGAGCGCCGCATCGTGCAATTCTGCCGCGATCTTGGGCGTCAAGTTAGGTGCAGGAGCCAGTTCGACGACTTTTTGATGTCGACGCTGAACGGAGCAATCGCGTTCGTGTAAGTGGATGAGATTGCCGTGCCCATCGCCCAGCAACTGGACTTCCAAGTGCCTGGCGCGTCGAACCAGCTTTTCCACAAAGACTTCATCGCTCCCAAACGCATTCAGCGCCTCGCTCTGGGCCGACTCGAGTGCTGGCAGCAACTCTTTCTCGTTTTCTACAACACGCATGCCACGACCGCCGCCGCCCTTGGCTGCTTTGAGCATCACTGGGTAACCCATCTCGGCAGCCAGCTTTTGGGCTTCTTCGCCACTCTTGACTGCGTTCTTGCTCCCTGGCAAGACTGGCACGCCCGCTTTCATAGCAATTGCTCGAGCCGCAGTTTTGTCGCCGAGCTGATCAAGGGCTGAAATGTCGGGGCCAACGAAGGTAATTCCCGCCGCCTCAAGTGCTCTGGCAAAATCAGGGTTTTCGGAAAGAAAGCCATAGCCCGGATGCACTGCGTCGATATCGTAGCGCTTGCATAGTTCGACGATTCCAGCGATATCCAAGTACGATCGGATCGGTTCCCCGGGCTTGCCAACCTGATACGCCTCGTCCGCCTTGAATCGGTGCAAGGCGAAGCGGTCTTCGTGAGAGTAGATCGCGACGGTGCGGATCCCTAACTCGTGGGCGCTGCGAAAAACACGAGTTGCAATTTCACTACGGTTAGCAGCCAGAAGTTTCTTGATTGGGCGGTTCATCCGTTTTCCGTATCCGTTTGCGAAGTGATGAAAAGTCGAAGTTGCTGAGGAGGCGAGCCGAGGGTGCGCTGTGATGGAAGCGGTTGTGTACAGGATTGGTAACCAAATCCACTACCGTCAAAATGGGCAGGGTTTGTCACCGTATCCACTACAGCCAAATTGCGGGGCGGGATTTGTGACCAAATTGACTACGACAGAACGAGGTGCAGGAATTTGCTTTGGAATTCCTGCAAACTGCGCATAGCCGAACGCAACCGGAAAACTGAAAACAGCAAACCGCGTCGCGCCGACGCAAATTGGAGCCACCAATTTAGCGGATGAAGTCGCGTTCGCGGAGCAGGCTAACGACCGCTTCGACACACTCGGCGACAGTTTTTTCCTCGGTGTTGAGAACGAGGTCAGCGTCGGTTGGGACTTCGTAGGGAGAACCAGCCCCTGGTAAGTCCGACAACTCGCCTGCATCCAGCTTTGCATAATGGCCGCGTGGATCGCGAGACTTGCAGGTTTCCAAGGCAGCTTGGCAGTGAACGGTAATGAACCGTTCCGAGCCGATCAGATCCTCCGCTCTTTGACGGACATCCGAGTCGGGTGCAATCAAGGCAGTAAGGCAAATAAAGCCACGGTCATTCAAGAGACGAGCCATTTGAGACGCTCGCCGCAGATTTTCGGAGCGATCATCGGCGGAGAAGCCAAGGTCGCGGCTAATTCCGCGCCGAAGTTCCTCGCCATCCAGCACGATGGCCGTCCGACCAGCATCAAATAGCTCGCGTTCCACTCCCTTTGCAATAGTCGACTTGCCACTACCGCTCAGGCCAGTCAGCAAGACGGTCGCGGGCCGCTGCCCAAACCTTGCTTCGCGATCGGCGCTGCTGACCACACGCACGTCACCGATCTGCTGATCAGCGCTCTCGCTCTCGTCAACTTCCCAAGGAGCTTGCTTGTCACCCTTGACCAGCTCACGACTGGTGATCATCCCGGCCGCGACGGTTTCGTTGGTAATCCGGTCCACCACGATGAACGCACCGGTTGTGCGATTGCGGCGATACGGGTCGTAGTAAATTGGTTGGCTGAGCGTGATGGTGCATCGCCCAATTTCATTCAGTTGCAGATCGGGGGCTGGTGTGCGGTGCAACGTGTTGACATCGACTCGATAACGCAGTGATTCAATCTGTCCAGTTGCCGATTGCGTAGTCTGCTTGAACAAGTAATTCTTGCCGGGCACCATTGCATCGGGACTCATCCAGACGACCATCGCATCGAAAGCGTTACTGGCCTTGGGGACGTTTCCTGGGCGAACAATCATATCACCGCGACTGCAGTCGACTTCATCTTCGAGGGTGAGGGTTACTGATTGCGGCGTGAACGCTTCGTCGACTTCACCGTCGTAGGTAACAATGCTCTTCACACGACTCTTCTGTCGCTGCGGCAGTACCATAATCTCGTCGCCTTTGCGGATAATCCCTGACGCGAGGGTGCCGCAGAAGCCACGGAAGTCGAGATTTGGACGATTGACGTACTGGACCGGAAATCGAAAATCTTCGTAGTTGCGATCCGAGCCGATGTAAACGGTTTCTAAGAAGTTCATCAGCGTACTGCCTTTGTACCAAGGCATATTTTCGCTTGGATCGACGACATTATCACCGCTCAATGCAGAGATCGGGATAAAGTGCAGGTCAGGCATGTCGAGACGACTCGCGAAACTACGATAGTCTTCGCAAATTTCGTCAAAGCGTTCTTGCTTGAAGTCCGCCAAGTCCATCTTGTTGACGGTAACGACCACGTGACGAATGCCGAGCAGCGAAACGATGAAGCTATGACGTTTGGTTTGCGTCAACACTCCGTGGCGGGCGTCGATTAGGATCACCGCCAGGTCGGCCGTCGATGCGCCAGTGGCCATGTTTCGCGTATATTGTTCATGGCCAGGTGTGTCGGCAATAATGAACTTCCGCTTGGCCGTCGAGAAGTAACGGTATGCGACGTCGATCGTGATGCCTTGTTCGCGTTCAGCCTTCAACCCATCAGTCACCAAGGCTGGATCAAAGCCTCCGCCGGTGGTTCCGTGTGTTTTGGATTCGCTCTCGAGTTGCGCCAGTTGATCTTCGTAGATCATCTTCGAATCGTAAAGCAGTCGTCCAATGAGAGTGCTCTTGCCATCATCGACGCTGCCGCAGGTGATGAACCGCAAGAGTTCTTTACGTTCGTGCTGAGCGAGATAAGCATCAATGTCGGTGGCGATCAGGTCGCTTTTGTGGCTCATTACTTCGTTGCGTTTTATTGTAAAGGAGTGTTTGTGGTTGCTAATTGAGAAAAAGCTAGGCTGTCAACAGCGCCGAAAAGCCCTTAGAAATAGCCCTGCTTCTTCTTTTCCTCCATTCCCGCCCCGCCAGCGTCGCGGTCGATCACTCGGCCTTGTCGTTCACTGGTCGTTGCCAACAACATTTCTTGGATGATCTCCGGCAGCGTCTTTGCGCTCGACTCGACCGCGCCGGTCAACGGATAACACCCAAGTGTACGGAAGCGAACTTCGCGCTCTTCGATTTTCTCGCCCGGCTGTAGCGTTAGCCGATCGTCGTCCTTCATGATCAGGACACCATCCCGTTCCACGACCGGACGTTTATCGGCCAAGTACAACGGAACAAGAGGAATGTTTTCCAGGTGGATGTACTGCCAAACATCCAGCTCGGTCCAGTTGCTCATCGGAAAGACGCGAATGCTCTCCCCCTGATTCACTTTACTGTTGTAGAGATTCCACAACTCAGGCCGCTGGCTCTTGGGATCCCAACGATGGAATTTATCGCGAAAGGAGAACACACGTTCCTTGGCTCGCGATTTCTCTTCATCGCGACGAGCGCCGCCAAAGGCTGCATCAAACTGGTATTTGTCGAGCGCCATTTTCAGCGCGTCCGTCTTCATGACCTCAGTGTGCTTGTCCGACTGAGTTGCCGGATCCAACCCCAACTTGAGACCTTCTTCGTTGGTAAAAACGATGAGATCGAGCCCCAATTCCTTCCGGACATAGTTCTCGCGAAACTCAATCATCTCGCGAAACTTCCATGTCGTATCGATGTGCATGAACGGAAACGGCGGCTTGTCAGGATAAAACGCCTTGAGAGCCAAGTGCGTCATCACGGCCGAATCCTTGCCGATCGAATAGAGCATCACCGGCTTCGAAAACTCGGCCGCGACCTCTCGAATAATATGGATACTCTCTGCTTCCAAGAGTTTCAGGTGGGTGAGTGAGTAAGCACTCATAGCAAGTCCTGTGGGTTGATTTTCCCTGTCAGTTTTTCCGCTTTTCCAAGCCCCTTTTCATTCGTGCGGCTCTCTGCTTCCAAGTGCTATTTGCGTTGCACGAAGCAGGAACCAGACGAATTCTCCATCACTGGGGGCTCGCCAATTCAACCGAATGCCTGCAATGGGGCCGGTCAAACCGCCTACGATGCTGAGTGGACCTCGCACGCAGACTGAGCAAGTCATAAACGACGTTGGCTTCCTAGTCCAGCCAGCTTCTCCAACCGGAAAAGCTAGCAACCAAATTTCCTTGCTCGCGCGTCGTGCGCTGGAAGACTCCTTCATTCAAAGCTTATGTGCTCGAACTGCCTTTGAACCCCGTGTTTTTTGGGGCATTCAACAGAATCTGCCGCGTTCGAAATGCGCAATTGCGAGCTAAAAAGGTTGTCCAACGGCTTCGCATAGCGTCGCCATCAGAGGTTTCGTCTGGCGAATGAAAGCAATTGTGTTCTTCACCAGATCGGGACTCTCGACGTCTCTGCGACCGAGTGGCTTCATGACAATGAAACTCTTCAATCGCAGAAAGTCGAGCATCGGGTGCGATTTATCGATGCCTCGAGGAGCCGTTTTGAGGCGGTCATCGTATAGCTCGTACTGCGAAAACGCCTTGGCCTTCAGCATCTTTGTCCATTGAGCACGATTGTGGTCAATGTGAGCCCGAATTTGCTTCAGAGCCGCCGCGTCTGGACGCCACATTCCCGCTCCGACGAAGAATTCCTCCGGCGAAATGTGAACGTACACACCGGGAGCGTGGATGTCTTTGCCGCATTCGTGACGAAACTGGATACCAATGTTCGTCTTGTATGGCACCTTCTCCTTCGAAAAACGCGTATCGCGATAGATTCGCATCAACGATCCGCCTGACTTCTTTGGACTGGCAACCAACAGCGGTGCGGCTTTTTCCAATGGCTTGGCCATGGCGGCAATAAACTCAAGCGCCGGAGCCAAGAAGTGCTCTTCGTAACTCTGCTTGTTCTCCGCAAACCAATCGCGATTGTTGTTTTCGTGTAAATCCTCTAGGAAATGCACCGTGTCGCGTGGGAAGCCTTTGAAAATGGCCATCTTTGGGTACTCTGAAATTGTGCAGCTCAGTTGCGGCAGGCTGTGTTCGATGTTGCAAAGGCCCCAGGTTGAGCCGCGAATCAAGTTAGAATCTAGTCGTCGCCTGGATTGTAAGATGTCCACGTGGCGGGGAGAATATGCCCGTGAAGTCAGTTTTCGAAGCAGCCCTGTTTGGAAACCAACGCCGGGCTGTTGATTTAACGAAAACCCGCCCCGGAAGTAGCGGAATGGCTTTTCTTTA
>CAYPLE010000029.1:0-3555 GCA_964411445.1 uncultured Pirellulaceae bacterium | reverse complement strand
AAACGAACTACAGTCCAAAAGCCGCAACTAAGGTATAGGCAAAGACGTGAAGACGATCCTGACCGAAGCACAACTGCAAGACGGCGTAGCCAAAATCAGCGAAGCAATTTCCAGTCGTTATGGCGATCGTCCGCTGACCATCGTGGCCGTGATGACAGGCAGTTTGGTGTTATTGGCCGACTTAATCCGCCGTTTGAACATGCCCGTTCGGGTCAGTTTAATTCAGGCAAGCAGCTACCGTGGCGGCACCGAATCCGGCGACTTGTGGATTCGCGACGACATGATGCTGGACGTGGAAGGGAGAGACGTCTTAGTGGTAGACGACATCTTCGACACCGGCAAAACTCTTGAAGCCGTCTTGGCGTGCATCCAAGAAATGAAGCCCAGCAGTCTTGCCAGTGCTGTGCTCCTGCACAAAAAGGAGCGTCAGGAAGTCAGCTTTGAGCCCGATTTCGTTGCGTTCGAAATCCCGGACGAGTTCGTGGTCGGATACGGTTTGGACTATCAAGACCACTATCGCAACCTCCCCTTCTTGGCAGTGCTTGAGCCAAGTGAGATAGAAGCCCCGCACGCCTAACGCGACTTCACCCAACTTGCGGCTCGATATGGAGGCGGCTGGACTGTCTTGAAAGTGCCATCAGATCCACCGCGGCATGTCACGATTCTGTGCGACCGCTACTGGCCAGTAAGCGATGACAATACGCTCTACCTGAGAGAATTTGTTGCGTCCCTTCTCCGAAATAATTGCTCAGTGTCCATGCTCGTGCCCAGGTGGAGCACCCGCTGGCCGACCGGCTATCAGCTTGGCAAGCTGACCGTCCACTACGCTTCTCCACCACCGACAAGTGCATTTCGGTATCGCAAATTTGCAAACTCTGTAAACGAATTTCTCAACGCCGTTCTGCCCAAAACAGACGCAGTCTATTGTGATCGCCCTGGGCTTATGGCAGAAACCGTAGTACAAGCAATTGGCAAACGGAGAAAGGCGGGCGAGGCCACTGCGCCACTTTGGGTGCGACATCGCGACGTCGTAGAAGGCGAGAGAGTGGCACCTGCTGGAAAAGCCCTCGGTGTGCTGCGAGGAGCCGATCGGGTGCTGGTCATGTCCGCCGCAGATCATCGACTGGTGCTGTCCGTCGGTATCATGGAAAACAAAATTGTTCGCCTGGGACCGATGGGGTCACGCGTCGACAGATCGCAGACAGCGCGATCCGCGGCCCGACGAACGCTCTACGACGCTAGCTATGAGCTCACTATCAAGTCC
The DNA here is from genome assembly GCA_964411445.1 of uncultured Pirellulaceae bacterium. GTDB lineage: Bacteria > Planctomycetota > Planctomycetia > Pirellulales > Pirellulaceae > Aureliella. The sequence goes on along the minus strand of CAYPLE010000029.1, from coordinate 2,291 downwards.
ACCGATAGCTTGATGATCTGCATGTGCGATTTTAGGTCGCAAAACGATACCTTGGTGGTCGTCAATTCCGTCAAACAACTTCTCGAAAAACAACGCAACCTACGACTCTGGCTGGTCGGCGAAGGCAATACGCGGAGCGATGTGTACGAAGCGCTGCGACACGAGGGAATTCACCGCCTAGTCGTCATGCCTGGTGTTTTCGTTTCTCCCACCGAAGCGCTCCAAGCTGCGGATTTGGTCATCATTCCGCCCAGTGGCGAAGGACGCTACTGGACCCTGCCGACCTGCCTGCGAAGTGGAATTCCGGTGGTCTATCCAAACGTCGACGATCTCAAACGGCTTGTTTCCGCATCGCGAGCAGATACGCCCCAACCGCTCGCCTTGGAGGCAGCCAAGGGTGGGACCCCAAATGCGAAACCAAGCGGTAACCCGAGTAGTCCCCCGAGCAGCATGTACGATTCGACCGCCACAGGACTTGAACGAGCAATTCAAACCTGGCTCAACGCCCGGCAATATTTTGGCGACTGGTCCGCACAAGTTGCCCGAGGCTATCCATTGCCACAAACTCCTCCTATCATTGAACTTACGTCTTTCGATTAGAGCGATTCTACCCGAGGTGCGACTCTCACCTATCAGTCGCATAGTGCTGCGAAACGGAATTTTCAAATCATTGGAATTCCCGTGACCGAACGTGTCCACGCCTCCGCGATACTAGTCTTCAGTGAGAGCGACGGGCCACTTCGCCCGGTTCTCAAGGCTCAAAATCATGACGCTGGGAGGCGTTAACAATGGCGACTACTAAGATTATTTCAGCCGCGATGCAGTGCCCCGATGACCTAGTTGTTTGTCTGGAGTACGTCGATTCTAAAGGCGTACGAACTCGCCGCGTCGTCAGCCCGATCCGCTACGTCGGCCGCCAAGAATTCCTCGGCCTGTGTCTCAGTCGTTGTGAGCCACGGCGGTTTAAGCTTGAGCGCTGCTCAGCGATCAAGCTCGCCCGAGCATCCGACTTCGTCATGCCAGTTGAAATGCAAGTCGCCAGCTAAATTTCACTCGAGCTAGCAATGACTCCGCCCAGTCGCTTCCGTCGTGGCAGTACAGGCTGAACGCTCCGTCCTCGTCGTACATTGCCTCAAGCCCGGGGCTCCTGGCTGCGAGAGTGCGCAGCAACTCCAATTCAACGTATGGTTCTGTTGCCCGTCGCATTCACATTAGACTTCAGTATGCATGCGGTTGATTCGTGATTCGATTGCATGTCGAAACGGATCAAGAGCGAACTGCGACAGGACAATACCATATAGCGGATACAGCAGAGACGTTGCAATTCCGTTCAAGTGGCTTGGCAATGGGGCGAATTACGGTTGGTTCTGATCTACAGTACGAGACTGCCGACAACTTTGCCCGAGCGACTGAGCAATAGCTGCACACATCTATGACAGCCGAGAGTATTGTGCCCTATCATGTACAACGCGTCGAGCCATTCAGGCTGACATTTGGGTCGGCGTATCCAGAGATGCGAAGGGCTCCCATGTCATCTTCATCTGCTGTTTGCCATACGCGTTGAGTCGGTACACCAAGTGAATGCAACCAGTCGACAAGCTGTTGACTGAGTGCCGATTCAACGACCAAGAGTTCGATGTATTTGATGTGGCGAAGTGGGGTTGTCAGGTTGTCCGGAAAAACAGTTGAGAACCTGCCCATCGGGTCGCCTTGCTGCGTTATGCCGATGCAGCGATAGTGCAATTGTGGGCCGTATAGTGATAGCACGCGGTCGATGATTTGCTGCCACACAGCGTCGTCAGCAAGCGAGAGGTATCCCTTGCGTGCGATGTAGTCGTCGATCCGTTGAGCACTGGCGGTCATGGATAAATGAAGGCTGCTGCCCTTGCCACATAACGGTTGCGTTCATCCGGTTCGAGTGGTTGACATTGATGTAAAAAAGACCGAAACCGAGAACTCGGTTGCAACGCATGGTTCGTCGTCGCCCCCGCAATTCTAAACCGAAGCGCTATTCTACCGGCCACCAGAAGTAGTTGCAACAAAACGTCTCCTCCGTCAGTCTGCAAGTTTTCAAAATGCGTCAGCCAGCGAGCTCTAGCAGTAAGTCAGTCTGGAAGCACCTGACAGTAAGTCAGCCTGGAAGCCCCGGGAATTTATTTCAATTGTTCTTCTTCAACGAAGCCACAAGGGTCGGCCGCAACGTCCTAGCGCTCCAATACAAGTCCGCATGCAAGCATTAAGACAGTGGCAATCGCGCGCAAAATGTAAACGAGTACTGAGGCCGACGAACG
>CAYPLE010000028.1:46404-54907 GCA_964411445.1 uncultured Pirellulaceae bacterium | reverse complement strand
TAACTCAAAAGTTCAATTTGCGGTGCTTTGGAGCAGTCGTACGATGGCCTTCCAACGATAACGTACTTTGAATAAATGAGTGACCCTGGTTTCAGCATCGGACGTGTTCGTGGCAAAGCAGGCGTGTGGTATAACCATGCCTCCTTATCCTTGCTTCCCCGAGAACCTCGACGCAACTGACCATGCTGCTTGCCATCCTGTTCGCTGTAGCTCTACTGGTCATCGGCGTCATACTTCGCGTTACGTTGAAACCGCTGCAGTGGATCTTCGTTCCAGCCTCAATCGTCGGAGGACTCGTCGGACTGGCGACAGCACAATTGCCTTCCATCGGGGATAGCCAGACTTTAACATTGTTAAAATCCTGGCCGGGAACGCTGATCGCCGTGGTATTTGCGTGCATGTTTTTGCAACGACCGGCCCGGCCACTTCGAGAGAGCCTACGTTTAGCCAGTCGCGAAGGCATCGTGGTTTGGATCATTGTTTTGGGGCAAACCACCGTTGGCTTGCTTTGCACGTGGCTGCTGATTCAGCCCTTCTATGATGTTCCCAATTCATTCGCAATGCTCATCGAAACCGGCTTCGCTGGCGGTCACGGGACTGCTGCCGCAATGGGGACGGTTTTTGAAAGCGAAGCGATTCGACTGGAAAACGGCCTTGATCTCGGACTGTTCATGGCAACGGTCGGCTTGGTGTTCAGCGTGCTGAGTGGCGTTGTGTACGTGAACCTAGCCATCCGTTTTGGGTGGCTCAGTCGGGTTGGCGGTTCAGTCGAAAAGGTCGAACTGATCCAAGGGTTAGAATCTCGTCATGCACCGGAGGTGATTGCGTTGGGGCGAGTGCGTCCTGAAGTTGTCGATCCGCTTGTTTTTCAAGTCCTGATCGTTGGTGCCGCCTTCGGCCTGGGCTACCTAATGAAGGAGGCGGTGAGCTGGTCCGTGAATCCCGCCAGTCAAGGCACTGAACAGGTTGTTGCAGATGCGGTTCCGTCGGCGGTGGATAGCGATTCAAGCGAGGGTGGAACCCAAGGCGCCCGCCGTGACGCTGCAAAAGACGAACTGAACAAGCGCACTTCGCTCGCGGGTACGATCGGCGGAATGCCCTTGTTTATCTATACACTGTTCGGAGGACTAATTGTCCGCCAGCTTCTTCAGCGCCTCGCCCTTGCCGATTTGATCGATCACAAGAGCATCGATCGCATTAGTGGTTGCGCAATGGATTTTCTTATTGTCGCCGCTATCGCAACACTGCGGTTGGAGGCAATTGCCGGGCTAGCCGCTCCGCTGGCGATTCTGATTGCCGCTGCCTTTGTGTGGACCGGCTTCTGCCTACTTTTCGTCGCCAAGCGACTTTTGCCGGCTGACTACTGGTTCCAACTTGGCATCCTCAATTACGGAATGTCCACTGGAACAACAGCCACAGGTTTTACACTGCTAAAGATCGTTGACAAGGATCTGGACTCGGGTGCAGCAGAAGACTATGCCTTAGCTGCTCCAATGTCATCGCCATTCATCGGAGGAGGGATGGTAACCGTGGGATTGCCGTTGCTTGTGCTCGAAAACGTTCCGATTGCCATTTCCACCATTGCGTTAGCTGCAGTCGTAGCAGCGCTCTACATGCTTGGTAGGCGATTGGCTCACTCGTAGGAACCTCAGTCCTCCTCAAGAGATTCCTGTAGGTCTTGCCGTCGTCGCGACGGTTCGCAGCGGTGCTATGCGGCCTTCTTCGATGGTAGAGCAAGGTCGAAGAGCCCAAAGATTTCGTCGCGGGTCAGGCCCGTTTGCTTGGGAGCGGAATCGTCGGCGAAGAGTTGATTGAAGAGCTCACGCTTCTGTTCGAGTACGTCGTGGATCCGCTCTTCAATCGTTCCGGCTGCCATCATGCGGCTGACTGTCACGGCTCCAGCAGCCCCGATTCGGTGCGCACGATTGATTGCTTGATCTTCAATGGCGGGGTTCCACCAGCGGTCAAACAGAAAAACGTACTCACAAAACTGGAGATTGAGGCCTACACTGCCTGCTCCGTAGCTCATCAGGATCAAATGCTTGGACGGATCTTCCTTGAATTGCTTGATGACGCCGTCGCGTTTCTTACTCGGGATACGTCCGTGGTACTGCATTGGCCCAAAACGCTGTAGCGGCTCAGCAATTTGTTCGAGCGACTCGACCCATTGGCTGAAAACAATTGCTTTCTTACCACTTGCCGCGATCTCCTCCATATCAGCCTGCAAACGTTCAAGCTTGCAACTGGCGCCTGTGACGGGATCGAAATTGCAAATCTGTTTGAGCCGCAAGACGAGTTCGAAGACGTGCTGGATGGTGAGCGTTTCTCCCATGTCCGTCAACTGGACGATGCCGTCTTCTTCAGCACTTCGATAGCTATCCAATTGTGCCGGCGTTAGGTCCAGTTGGTCGTCACGGTACATTTTGGGCGGCATGTCCGTCAGCACTTTGTCTTTCGTGCGACGAATGATGTAGTCCTTGGTCGCATCGCACAATTGCTTGAGATGCATGTCTGTGTGCAAATAGCCTGGAGCGAGAAACTCAAAGATGTTGACCAAATCCTCGACCGAGTTTTCGATGGGGGTTCCAGTCAACGCCCAGGAACGTGTTCGAGGCAGCGAGCGAACGATTTCGGCTGTCGTGCTGTTCTTGTTCTTGATCCGCTGGGCCTCGTCCAGCACAACGAGATCAAAGTGGGTGCGTTCGTCGTCCAAAATGTGTTGGTCACGCATCAGCAATTCGTAATTCGCAATCCTGACGGGCAGATTGTGTTGCTGCCAAATCATGTTGCGTTTCGCCGCGTCCCCTTCGATAACGGTGACGGGGATCTCAGGGGCCCAAAGACCGAACTCTCGCACCCAATTGGTAACTAGCGGTTTTGGGCAAACGAGCAGCACATTGCGAACTTGGGATGAACGCAACAGCATTCGAACTGCCGTGATAGCCTGCATTGTTTTGCCCAGGCCCATTTCATCCGCCAGGATGGCCGCTTCTCTTGGGAAGAGAAAGGCAACTCCGTCCATCTGATAAGGAAACGGATCGAAAGGGAATTCTAGCCTTGATCCAGCAAGGAGCATTTCCAGAGGAGGTTGGAGGACGAAGTAGAGGCGATCTTCCAGCTTGACGAGATCGGCAGGTGGCTTGATCCGCGTGCCTTTTCGTCCCCGCTTCTTGCCTTTGTCTTTCGTGACTTCATCGCCCGCGTCGCGACTGGCATCTTTTCTAGGGGCAGTGGCAGGTTCATCTTCCTCGCCCAGCAACCCAGATGCCTCAGGGAACTCCAATCCAACTGTTTTCGGAAGCCGCGAGGTCAGGCGAATTGCATTGACCGTAATATCAAATTCGGAATCGGCCTTTTGACTCTGAACCTCGATACCGCTGGCAGGAATGATGCTACTCGGGTCGAAGCCCGTCAGCGACAGCATATCGACCGCGACGGCAGTTTCGGCCTGCCATGAATGATGCATGGATACGTTTGCCCAGTCGGAAGCTCCGGCGGGCTGATCATTACCAGACTGTTCGTTCAACGTCGCTTCCTTGCTCTTGGTGAAAATCAGGCGGCGCGAGCGACCGGGTGGGCTTCCATAAGTGCTTCGGCGACACGCAAGAACGGTTCGCTAAAATCGAAGTTGGGTGAAACGTCCTCCAGCAGCGTTGGCAAGCTGCTAGCCAATTGATCTGAGTCGCTGTTTAGCAACAGTTGTGCACGTGGATGATTGAGCAATTGCCATTCGTCGGACACGCTTCCCGGAATACGAAGCCCTGGTGCAGAGGAGTGATCGGCCTTGACCATCGCCACTGCTTGTTTACTGATTTGTCCAATTGCCATTACGCTGGGGGTGTCAGTCAGTACCAGTTCGCATTTGACTTTCGCCTTCGTTACCAGCGCTTTTGCGATCTGCTCACCTGCGACAAAATCGTCGATCGTTGGACCATAGAGTAGCTGTTGGGCACGGCTGGGCTTCACGGCGACGGTACAGTGGAACTCAAGCGGCCGAGCCAAACGGTTTACACTCAGCAAACCGCCAAAATATCCGTACTCGGCGTGATGTCGAACACAGAGAAACCCAAGAGACGTCGTCATGCATTTCCTCAGCCGTTGATGTTTCCACAATAGCGGGCATTGTGTTGGGCATCTCCCAACGCAACGCTTTCTTCATCCGCCATCGGCGTAGCCGTCTTTGCACCGATGGCATGAGCCGATGGGCAAGTCGGCACACGTCTTAAGAGTTCGGAAGCCGGATTAAGCTGACTTTAATACCGATCAACGGGCCGCAAATGCTATGCATTTTGCGCACACCACCTAGTTTGTCTGCTGGGCGCGTGTCAAATGGCCTCAGACTGCGAATGATTAAGCATTTTGCAGGCGCAGAGAGTTTCTTGGAGAAAAGGTGTTAATTTGTAACGATCAGTCAAAGTTTAGCGGCAGGTCGGGACGATACCTTCCCTTGTCGAAGGTTGCATACCGGTTCTCTGGTAGGCGACTCAAGACAGGGGGGTTCGAAAACTAGATTCTTTGCTTGAGTTCTCTTGGACTAAGCTGCCAGTGCGCCTCGTCGGTGCCTGCTCGCTTGGACCAATGGGTAAGCAAACTCTGTTGGACCCTACTCGCCATGCGTCGCTCAACCATTCGTTTGATCGCCATCGTACAGATCGGCTTGATGCTCTTCACCGGGTGTCATCCTACTCAGCCGTTTTTCATTCAGCGTGATCCTTCGCTAGCAAATTACATTGCTCAGCAAGTTGACATTGAATACGCTGATGTCCACGTCGACAGCTTGCCAGAAGCGACCGACACGCTGGTGCCTTATGGTCCAACGAACTTGCCTTCTGAGTACGTCGAGCTGACGCTCGAAGACTGCATCAGCATGGCACTTCAGAACGCAAAGATCGTTCGCGTCGTGCCTGGCTACAACGCTGTGACTGGCCCCGTCAGTGCAACCCAGTTGAGTGCTCAACCTGGCCAAATGCCAAGTATTTACGATCCAGCACTCGCGGTCACGACATCAAATACACAGCCGCTGACCATCGATTCGCAAGGCACGCGGGTCGCACCGCGAGGAGCTGTGCGATCGAACCAAGTGGGCGGTGTAGAGGATGCGTTGGCAGAATTCGACGCTCAATTCTCGGCCTTGATGGGTTACAACACGACCGATCGCCCGAGAAACGTCGGACCCGGCAATGACTTTAATCCGCAACTCTTTGATGCCACCGATGCAAACGCCCAAGCGGCCATTTCGAAGCGACATGCAACGGGAACGATCACGAGCATTCGAGCAACATCGGTCTACTCACGAAACAACATTCCAGTTGGCATCGGGCGAGCCGTACCGAGCGACTACACAGCAGCCCTTGAATTGCAAGTCAATCAACCGTTGCTGCGTGGTCGAGGCACATTGATCAACCGCATTCCGCTGATCTTGGCTCGTGGCAACGAAGAAATCGCAACTCGTGAGTTTGAGATTGCCGTACGCAACTTGGTCCAAAGTGTTGAACATGCTTACTGGGATCTGTACTGTGACTACCGAGCCTTTGACGCTGCATCACGAAGCCGCGACCGCGCTCTGACCGTTTGGCAGACCTCTTACGCCAAGCTGTCGGTTGGCGAAGGGGATCCAGCGGCAGTGTCGAATGCTCGCGGACGTTACTTCCAGTTCCAAGCTCAAATGCAAGCCGCACTTTACGGATCCAATGCTCCCGGCAGCGACCCGAACGGCGTCTTCGGAAGTGAGCGACGCTTGCGACACCTGATTGGCTGGGGAGCCAACGATGATCGCTGCATTCGACCATCCGACGCACCCAACTTTGCACGTGTCCACTTCAACTGGCACGAAGCAGTCGCTGAAGCACTCGTTCGCAACTCAGAACTGAACCGACAAAAGTGGGCCATCAAACAGGATGAGCTCGAGCTGATCTCTGCACGCAACCAAGTGCTTCCTCAACTTGACCTTGTTGGCTTCTACCGATGGCTGGGCGTTGGTGACGAACTGGCTGCTGCCGATCGTTCCAGTGCACGCTTCCCAGGAGCAGGAACCAACGCACTTCAAGAACTGACCAGCGGTAACTACCAAGAAGTGGGAGCTCGAATCGAGTTCACACCCCAGGCATTCGGAAAGCGTCGAGCGAACTCGAACATTCAATCGTCGCGATTGAACCTCAAGAAGACTCAAGCTGAAATGCAGGATAAAGAAATTGCGATGGTCTTCGAACTGGCGGACGCTTGGGCTCAAATCGAAGCAAGTTTCCAGCAAATGTTCACTCAAGAGCAACGCTTCAACGCGATTGAAGAGGAGATCAGTGCCTACGAAGCTAAGTTCGAAGAGGGGGCTGACCCGAACCTGAGCAACCTACTCGACCTGCTGCTGCGTGCAGAAGAGCTTCGAGCTCAAACGGAAACACAATACTTCGCCGAAGTGTGCGAGTACAACAAGGCGATCGCCAACTTCCACCTGCTCAAAGGCTCTTTGTTAGACCTGAACAACATTCAGCTTCGCGAAGGTGCTTGGGTTGATAAGGCCTACTGGGATGCGGAAGAACGAGCTCGCGAACGGGCTGGCGGCATCTACTTTGACTACGGTTACACACGTCCAAGCGTTGTCAGCAACGGCCCTGTCCACCAAGGTGAGTATTACGGCACGCCCGCCATCAACACTTACCAAGACAGTGCTCCAGCAACAGACACGCTTGGCAGCGAAAGCGACATGCCCGAAGTAGTTGCTCCCCCAGCGAGCATCATGGAAACGGATGCTCCTGAGCTGCCAACCGACAGCAACCCAATGGCAGAACTGCACCGCGGGTCGTCAGTTGAGCAAGCAAGTGCATCGACAGGCGGATACGAATGGGGTGACCTTGGCATGCAGGACGGCCGGCCAGCTCCACAAGTGGTCACAAGCGGTGCACGCTACTCGCTAACCGACTCCAGCGGTTCGCCACAATCAAACAGTCGCAATACTCGACGCATTGTCACCCGACCGAACCAATCCTACTCAGACGGCCAAGCTAGTCAGCAGGGTGAACAGATTCGGTGGACGCGTCGCTAACCGCTCCTGCCAAATTTCGATTGCGAGCTCTCTCTTGACTAAACGTTCAGATGCAGAATCCCAGTCCAGTCGTCTCCGGGGGGCGGCGACTGGACTGGGACCCACTGCAAACTGAAACGACAGACAGTGAAATGTCAGCAAAGAAATTCGCCCGAGTGGCCGCGAAACCAACAACTCAAAAACATAATTGTCAAACGAATGAAATAGATGCTGCGAGCTTAAAAGAGATCAATTGAAAACAGCTTTGCTGTGAACGAGTGCAAGGGGGCACTTCTCGTGACGGGTCTCGGAAAGCTAGTCTTTCCGTGGCCCGTTACGAACTTTACCATCCATCGGATCCATTTTTGGATCACCTGTCAGCAAGGACCATGGCGTGTCATTTCTCGTCGATGTAGAACAATACAGTGGACCGCTAGAGCTACTGCTCCACATTGTTCGACGTGAAGAACTCACGCTGGACGTGATCCCACTTGCAAGGATCACCAACCAGTATTTGGATTATCTCGAAGTCCTGGAAGTTCTCGAGATAGACGACGTGGCCGACTTTATCGAAGTTGCCAGCGTGTTGGTCGAAATGAAAGCCAAGGCTTCGGTTCCACGTCCAGAGGAAGAAATCGAAGAAATCGTCGAAGGCGAGGCTCCACTTCGTGAAGGCGAGTTGGTGCACCGTTTGATTGAGTACAAGCGGATTCGCGACGCGGCCAGCATTCTGGACGAACAAGGTCACCGATGGCAGTTGCGTTATCGCCGCCAAGCCGATGATCTACCAACGCGACGTGTTGAGATCGGCGAACAAATCATTGAGCCAATTGAGGTTTGGGATTTGGTCAGCGCGTTTGGGCGAATCCTCCGCGAGAGCCAACCACCTCCGTCCGAGAAGGTGATGTATGACGACACGCCGATTCACGAATACATGGAACGCATTCACGCATTGGTCTGTGAACACGGCGTTCTCGAGCTGACGACTTTGTTCGAACCGGGATTGCACAAGAGCTCGCTTGTTGCCATGTTCTTAGCGACTCTCGAATTAACACGCCACTATGGCCTGACCACCACTCAAAACGCGACCGGCCAACCGCTCAAGTTAGTTGCTGGTCCGGATTTCGTTCGCGAACTCAATGTCCATCAGATTGACAACTTGTCCTTCGAAAAAATGGCCAATTCCAACATGCCCGTTTCTGGACGTTAGCCGCTAAGCAATTCTCCGACAGGACAGCCGAGTCGCTTTCCTAGCTATAATGGCAATTTGCCCTAGAGCGAAGTGCCAGGGTAACTCAAAAGTTCAATTTGCGGTGCCTTGGAGAAGCGGTGCCTTGAAGGAGTCGTACGATGGCCTTCCAAGGCCCTTCCAAGGCCGTCGCCGAACGACTTGCCTCAATCGACGGCCTTGGAAGATCGTACAACATCGTACTTTGAATAAATGAGTGGCCCTGAGCGAAGTGCAGCGGCGTTTGGAAAGCGGCT
>CAYPLE010000028.1:43830-46304 GCA_964411445.1 uncultured Pirellulaceae bacterium | reverse complement strand
ACTTTGAATAAATGAGTGGCCCTGAGCGAAGTGCAGCGGCGTTTGGAAAGCGGCTTCGCCTCTGCTAAGATGTTGGGGGTGTGTGCTCCGATCTGCGCATACTTTTCCTGCCGAATTCCCTCCTTGTTAAATTCCCACGCAAAGGATCTCATCCATGAGCCACAATAAAAATGACCGTCGCCAGTTCGTGAAGAAGGCCACCGCTGGCGCGGTTGCAACTGGATTCATTCCATATTTCTCATCACAGCCAAAGACACTGGCCGCCGAGATCAAGGACGATCGCTTCCGCATGGGCGTCATCGGTGCCGGTGGCATGGCCAACGGCAATATGGGGGCTGCAAAGCAGTGGGTGGACGTGGTCGCGATCGCAGATGTGGATGCTTCACGCGCAGAATCATCGAACAAACGGATGAGCGATGGAAAAGCTGACGTCTACGAAGATTATCGCAAGGTCATCGAGCGAGATGATTTGGACGCTATCCATATCGCCACGCCCGATCACTGGCACACAAAGCCGCTGGTGGAAGCCATGTTGGCTGGCAAGCATGTCTATTGCGAGAAGCCGCTGACGTTAACCATTGACGAAGGCAAGTTGATTCGCAAAGTGCAGAAGGAAACGGGTGCTATCGTCCAAGTTGGCACGCAACAGCGCAGCACGTTTAACCTCTTTGTTAAGGCAATGGCTATTGTCGCCGATGGACGTCTAGGCAAGATCAAGAAAGTGACTGCTGCAATTGGCGGTGCACCCACGAGCCCAGCAATACCGGTTGCCGAAGTGCCCAAGGGCCTCAACTGGGATGCATGGCTTGGGCCAGCCCCGAAGACGGATTACCGCGTCCTTCCCGGCGGCCGCCGACCCCAAACAAACTGTCACTATGAATTCCGCTGGTGGTATGAATACTCTGGTGGCAAACTCACCGACTGGGGCGCGCATCACGTTGATATCGCAACCTGGGCCCTTCAACTCAACGGAACTACAGAAGGTCCAGTCAGCCTAGGAGGACAAGCAGAGCATCCGGTAGAATATTCAAGCGGTGTACCAGTTCAAAACGACCGGTATAACACAGCAACCAAATTTCTGTTCACTGCAAAATGGGCCAACGGCGTTGAAATGGACATTCGCCACGACACCGACAACGGTGTTTTGATCGAAGGCGAAAAGGGCCGTATTTTCGTCAACCGCGGAAAACTGGTAGGTGCACCCGTTGACGAATTGAAGGACAATCCTCTCCCCGAAGATGCAATCTCAAAAGTCTACAAGGGCTTGCCGATGGAGCAAAACGAACGCAAAGCACACTGGGCAAACTTCCTGCACTGTGTTCGCAACGGGCTGGAGCCAATTTCTGACGTCCACTCGCACATGAAGATGCTCAACATCTGTCACTTGGCTGGCATCTCTGCTCGGCTTGGCAGGACAGTCAACTGGGACGATTCCGCGGAGCAAATCACCGGCGACGATCAAGCCAATTCGATGCTTGCGCGTCCCTACCGCGAAGGCTACGAAATCGAGGGCGTTTAGTCGCTTCGAGCGAGCGTTACCGCCGGCTCGTTCTGATACGCTTCAAGCACCCGAAACGCCAGCTAATCGCTGGCGTTTTTGCTTGGCGGCAACACCGAGGAATGAACAATTTGTTGCACTCCCAGCCTGATTCGATGTTGCAGTTCCGGCTCGGAGTGGTAACGCGAAATGTGAAGTTCGGCGATTGGATTTGGACTTTCGGTCCCGAATAGCGATATCGCCTGCTCGAGGGAATCCCAGAAGAATCGGTAGTCAGTAGATTCGCATGTCGCGTGGATCCACACACCAAATCGGCGGTCTTCTGGTATCGCCCCAAGCTCGCTTGGTGAGAATTGTTGCAGCTCGGACACGACGTACCACTTTGGGATGTTAGATTCCGCGCAGCACTTTTCCAGTTCGTCAAAAACGGCTTCATAAAACCAAGTTGCAACGTCACCGTTTGTAATCACAACAGGTCCTTTCGTATTACCGCTGCACGACCAAACGGACACTTAACTCAACGTAGCCCCGCTGTCCGAGCCCTGATACGATCCAGATTCTCCCCTCGGAGATATGAGCTTCGATTATCCTGCCTCTCGCCGTGTATTTCGACTACGACATCGCGCTATGATGCAATTTGGTTGGGCGACCCTGAACGCTGGAATTGTCCTTTGGTTTTGCAAGTCTCGCAGGTGGGCCAGAAGTTTCGACCGTCAAATTCTTCCACGACAACGAACGCTTTTGGGGCCAAGCGGCAGTTTCGCTAACGTATCATCGTCACGAAGCTTGGACAACCCACGCGTCAGCGAGGGATAAGCAAACAACTGAGACAATTGTTCTATGTAGAACGGTTGTCCCAACCGTTTGCGGCTGTGCTAGGTAGACCGGTTGTCCCAACCGTTTGCAGCGTCAGCAAGGATTGGCAAACAGCTGAGACAGCTGTTCTACGTAGAACGGTTGTCCCCAACCGTTTGCG
>CAYPLE010000028.1:0-43730 GCA_964411445.1 uncultured Pirellulaceae bacterium | reverse complement strand
ATAGATCTCTGCCGCTGAGGATTTTGAAACGCGGAGACGCCGAGAACGCAGAGGATAATCCCGACAAAGATCTGAGCGTACTCAGCGGCTGATCACTTGGATTCAAATTCTGACTTGCACTGCCTAGCCATTCAGCTTGGCGGCGATGTCTTTTGCGGCGTAGGTTAGAATGAGATCTGCTCCGGCTCGTTTAAATGCAAGCAGGCTTTCCATCATGCACGCGTCCAAGTCGAGCCAATCGTTCGCTGCCGCGGCGTGGATCATCGCGTATTCGCCACTGACTTGATAAACGGCCGTCGTCCTCGAAAACGTCTCTTTGACGCGACGGACAATGTCCAAGTAAGGCATGCCTGGCTTGACCATTACAATGTCTGCACCTTCGTTTAGATCTAGTGCGACTTCGCGAATGGCTTCATCGGAGTTAGCAGGCTGCATTTGGTAAGTCTTCTTGTCGCCGCTGGCTAGATTGCCCTTGGATCCAACCGCATCGCGAAACGGGCCGTAGAATGCCGAAGCATATTTGGCCGCGTAGGACATGATGATGACGTTTTGAAAGCCGTTGGCGTCCAACGCTCGACGAATTGCACCAACTCGGCCGTCCATCATATCACTAGGAGCAATCACGCTGGCTCCGGCCGTCGCTTGATTGATAGCCTGTTTGCACAGCACGTCAACGGTTGGGTCGTTGACAATCTCACCGTCGACTAGCAAGCCATCCTGTCCGTGGCTCGTGTAGGGGTCCAGCGCAACGTCACAGACAATTCCTAGGGCATCACCGACTGCATCGCGAATGGCTTTGCTGGCAGTGCAGATCAGGTTCGACGGGTTGTAGGCTTCTTCGGCAAGTGGCGTCTTCAATTCAGTAGGCGTAACTGGAAACAAAGCAATCGCAGGAATGCCTAGCTTCACCGCTTCGCGAGCCTGCTGGACCAATAAATCTATGGTGTAGCGTAAAACTCCGGGCAAGCTCTCAACCGCTTCGCTGCTGTTCTGGCCGGGTAGAACAAATAAGGGCCAAACCAAATCGCCGCTGTGAATGTCGTTTTCCGCTGCGATTCTTCGAATCCAGGCCGTCTGCCTTAGCCGCCGCGGTCGCGAATTTGGATAACCTTCAGTTGTCGAAAGTGCGCTTCGGCCACCGCTACTCATCATTCCCACCGGCTAATTCGAATACAGGTTGAAACGCGTTCGAGAAATCGTAGCAATCATCAAAGTCCTCGCGACGATCTTCTGGCGACTTCTTCATATGCTTGATGCGAATCAAGTTGTAGACAATTTCACCAAAGTCGCCCGTCTTTCGGACACCCCAACTGTTTAAGACGGTTTGAGCCATGAAGCCATACTGTTCTAAAGCGTACAGACGAATCGCTTCGCAAAGCTGCTGACCGGTGATGTGATTCTCGCCAGGCTCATTGCCTGATGACATTTTCAGTACTTCTTGAGCGTACTCGAGAGCATCACGCACGAATTGGTACGCTTCGATGTGAAAACGCTGATCGTGTTGTAGCAAATCGACGATTGGGTGTATATCTTCGGTCACAGGAGTATCCCGCGGCTGGTTGTGAGTTTAATTCTTGCTATCGCCAGGACCTGGCTCAGCTCCATCGACTTTATTTTCGTTCCCGGCAGACGGCTTGGGCTTTCTGCTGCGGCGTTCGTTTCGTCGGCGATCTGGCCGCCGCTTTTTATTTGCTTCTTTGCTACCTTGTGCTTCTGAGTCGGTGCCTGCGTCAGAATCCGTTACCGCGTCAGAATCAGCTCGAGAACCTGGCGAATCGGATGCCTTTGTTTGCTCGCGGGTGTCCGGCCGAGGTTTGTTGTCTCGTCGCGTCTCCTTCCGCGGCGCGTCTTCGTCTGATTCAGGTGCAAGCTCGCGGCGCTGCGCGTCGAAATCACCTTTTTTCAGAACCGTAAGCACTTCTTCGCTGTGAATCATGATCCGGCGATTGTCTTCCATACGGACCAACAACTGCGACGTCAACAGTTCTTGACCGATAACACGACAACGCCCCTGAGCGGTGATCAACTCGGAACCAATCCTTGGCAGACTCTTACGGTTTTCCTCATAGGTGTCGTATTCGTATCGCAAGCAACATTTTAGCCGGCCACATCGTCCCGAGATCTTGTTCGGATCCAATGTTGCCTTCTGTAGCTTTGCCATCTTCATAGACACTGGCGGCATTTTCAACAAGTGCGTATTGCAGCAAACAGGTTTGCCGCAGTCGCCGTAATCGGCCAGCAATTTTGCTTCATCACGGACTCCTATTTGCCGCATTTCTACTCGCGTTTGAAACTCGTGCGCGAGTCGCTTAACCAGCTCGCGGAAGTCCACACGGCTTTCGGACAAGTAGTAGACAACAACCCGCTCGCCTCCGAAAACGCGTTCAATGTCCACGAGGTCCATGGGTAGATCGAGTTCGCGGATAACCCGCATGCACGTTTCGGCTTCTTGGTCAGCTTTCTCGGCCAAGTGAGCAATCTCAACTTCGTCGGAGTCGTTCACTTCGCGTTGGATCGTCCCACCAGGGGCTCCATCGATCTTCGAATACGTGCTGGAATCGGCAAGCGAGAGCACTTCCCCCAGCTCGAGGCCGCGAGGCGTACGCGCGATGACGCGCATCCCTCGCGCAAATTCGGCTTTCGCCCCCATGATATGGAGCGTTCGCATTGCTCCGCAACGCACTACATAACTTGCCATCAGCGACACGAACTTGAAAAGGAGTTGGATGGCCCGCCGCAGAAGGACTCTGCGCAGGGCATATCAATCCAGGCGCGAAGAGAATGCCATTTCCGTCAGCACCTAGGGCTATTGATCCGATAAGACAGCCACAATTGTAGCTGATCCATCCATCGCTGTGACACTTGGGACGCGAATCTCGCGACGGAAATCAGCAGCTCATCGTCCTAGCAAAATACTTAGGTCAGAAGATCGTAGAACCAAGGTGCAAGCGTCATCACAAGTTGATTACCCAACAGGATCAAAAGAAGAGATGCGAATCCCTTGTGCTGCTTCGAAACACGATCGTCTCGCAGAACCAAAATCGACAATCCAATAGGCGGCAAGAAAACAGCTACGCCGAGAGCCGCTAGAACGCGAAGGCTGACGGCTGGGTAGCTCGCCTCGGGAGCAGCAGAGGCGTATATTAACAACACGAGCCGGACCACCGAGACGGCGAACCACAGCACCAGGAAAAAATACCCAACGCGAAGCCGTATTGGCCAACCCTTTGCCAGTTCCTCTGACGATGGGCCAGCCAATTCGGTTGGTTCAAATGGGTTCACGCTAGAGCACCGTTGCTGCTGCAGTTATCGTCGCCGCTTGCGCTTCTTCATCGGGAAGAGCCGTTTGCGTTTCGGTGCAGCGTCTTCTTTGGCTTCCACTTCTGCAGTCGCTGCCGCCTTTGCTGGCGACACGGTGTCTTCGTCGCCAAAACCATCGCGTTTCAGAAGCAGGTTGATGTTCAGCTCAATCGATGTTAGCTGCGAACCCTCTTCAGGCGTAACAAAGGTGAAGGCAATACCTTCGCGGCCCATTCGGCCGGTTCGCCCAACACGGTGCACGTAGTCGTCGCAATCCAGCGGAATGTCAAAATTCACAATGTGTGAGACAGTGGAAACGTCGATGCCCCGCCCAACCACATCAGTGGCACATAGAATGTCAATTTCGCCAGCTCGTAGACTTGAGAAAACGCGGTCACGGTCACGCTGGTTCATGTCGCCGTGAATGCAAGCAAGCTTCTTAGACTTCAGTTCAGGGAATTTCCTGAGTTCTTCACTCAATGATCTGTGCAACCGATCCGTTCCACGCTTTGTACGACAGAAAATGATCGCTTGGGTCGGGACTTCTCGTTCAAGCAGTTTCAGGAGCGTCGGAAACTTTTTTCGCTGGTCGACGCTAAAGTACCGTTGTTCGATTGTGTCGACGGAAACCGTCTTGCTCGAACAATTGATATGCACAGGATTCTTCAGGAACCGC
The DNA here is from genome assembly GCA_964411445.1 of uncultured Pirellulaceae bacterium. GTDB lineage: Bacteria > Planctomycetota > Planctomycetia > Pirellulales > Pirellulaceae > Aureliella. Next base: position 39,754 of record CAYPLE010000028.1, on the reverse strand, counting down.
TGCGTTAGTCGCAAGATATCATCGGCGAGCGTCGCGCTGAGCAGCATTGTTTGCCGATCTTTGGGACAGGATCGCAGGATCCGTTCAATCGCAGGGCGAAAACCGATGTCCAGCATCCGGTCCGCTTCGTCCAAAACAACACACCAAAGTTCACTCGTGTCAAACGTTCTGCGCGAGATGTGATCCATGACCCGTCCGGGTGTACCGACGACAATTTGCGTTCCGCTGCGAAGGCGATCCATCTGCCGTTTCATGTGTTTGCCGCCAGCCAGAACCGTTGTCACGGTTTCACAGCCCCAGGCAAGTTTTTCGATTTCTTGGTTGACCTGCTCAGCCAACTCGCGAGTCGGTACCAGGATAAGTGCTTGAGGCAATTTGCATTCCGAGAGTGGATCAAGGCACTCTAGAATTGGAATCGAGAAAGCGGCAGTTTTGCCAGTTCCCGTCCTCGCTTGTCCAAGAATGTCACGTCCGTCTAACGCAGGCGGGATGACACCGGATTGGATCGGAGTTGGGCTTTCGTAGCCACCGCGTTTGAGCGCCTTGAGCATGACGTTTGACAAGTCAATCTCGGAGAAGGACTCAAACTCCTTCACTTCTACAATTTCCGCCACTGCTTCGATCACAGATTTCGTAGCAGGTTCCTCAGTCTTGCTCGACGATCGTTCCGATGGCTTGTCGGAGCCTCTGTCGGATTGGCGGCTTTGCTTGTTTGTAGGCCGTTTTTCGGACTTGGCCGATCGCTCATCCGGGCCTCGCGTCTTTCTATCGCGGCCATCACTGGTCGGGCGTTCTTCAACCTCTTCTACATCGTCTTCATCATCGTCGATAAAGCGAACACCTTCATCGATGAAGCCAACGTTTCCAAAGCCATCTTCGTCAACGCCCTGGAACCCCGCGTCCTCGAAGCCAACATCATCGTCGTCAACAAAGCGCACCCCTACCTCCGGATCATCGGTTGGGCGTCGGTCGGTGTTGCGATCATCGCGTTTTTGCGGAATTCGCGTCTGATCGACGCGCGGGCGTGAATGCCCTCGCTCCCCTTTGCCAGAAGAGCGGGAAGATTGTCTGTTTGTTCGAGCGCCGGAATTCTTGCTTTTCCTGCCACTTCCAGTAGAACGGTCGCGTTGCATCTATCGTTTTCTATTTTTCCAACATTTTCTACACATTTCGATGTGCACAATCGTAGCCTCAACACCACTCTCCTGCACGCCCTATTGTGAAATCGGACCTGTTTGTGTGCAATCTTGGTCCTCTGCAGGGGCTACAGACTGCCCATCTCAGCAGATTTGGCTGGCATTGCCTACTTTCGGCACTCGTCAGCCAGCTCGGCTCGCCTGCTTTTGAGACGACATTTTCACGGGAGACGCGGTTTTGGATTGGATTTCGACAGCACAAGCTTGGCTTCAATCGCAAGACCCACGGCCTGTTGGCGAGGTCCTCAGCGGGATTGGCACGGCGGGCCCGGACGAATTGCAGCAGTTGATCGCGGCTATCGTTGAGGCCGCCGCGGATGAGGCCGTTTGCAAGTCCGCTCCAGCCAAAACGATTTTGCAATTCACTGCCACTCGAGTCAAACAGCTCACCGAGCAGTCGCATGAAGCTTGCGTTTCAGCAGCGCAATTGATGCAAGTCTACGAAGCGTTTTACAAAGAAGCGCCGATCGCGGCCGCTCACGCACTGCAAATGATGAGCCAACAAGCACTCGTCCCTGACGACAGCGCGCGTGACTACCTAGCCCATCTGGCTTCCGCCATTGAACAACACCCACCATCGGATTGGCAATCTGCTGCCTTAGCGCTCAGCCCTTTGTGGAGCGCTCAAACAGATCGGCTCGACTATTTCTTTCAAGCCCTCGGCGAATCTTACTTGCATGCCAGCATTCTAGCGGTACTTTTGGATTTGGCGGCGCATGCCGTGCGAACACATCGATTGCCCGAACATCCTTGGCACGATCGCGGGCCCGCACTCTTGGGCTTGCTGGCTCAGTCGATTACCCGGCTAGAACGCTTGCAACGATCGCCGACTGATTTTGGCGACGACGTGCAAACGGTACAACAAGTACTCGACGAGGGCGTTGCTTTGGCAATTTCGCTATGCGGTACCATGCCGATGCTGGACGTTGATGCCAATGACGTCCTCGCTCAAGCAATGGCATTGTCCCATCGCCGTATTCAATGCGAAGCCGCCGCGGCGCTGGCCAGCACGGGCGATGACGTCGGAAAGAAGCAATTGCTGCTACTCGCTCAAGACTCAGTGTCGCGACGTCGAGCTGTCGCTTATGCAGAGGAGATGGGCTTCGCAGATGAGATCGACGAAGAACTTATGCTGCCGCACATGTTGGCCGAAAGCGACTTGGCCGCTTGGCTCGCGGAACCAACACAATTTGGAGTTGCACCCAGTAGCATCGAACTACTCGATTCCCGCACACTCTATTGGCCCAGCTACGAAGAACCCCGAAACGTCTACTTGTTCGAGTTCCATTTCAATTTCCCAGGCAGTCCGATACGCAATGTCGGAATTTCAGGACCACTGACGCACGCATTCCATCAAGATCTGATGGATTTCAGCTCAGATGACAAATACGCCGTCTTCGCGGGTTGGCATGTGGAGCACGAGGATATCTTCGAAGTACCAATTACCGGCTTGAACACCGTCCAGCGTGCCGCCGCAGACCGACTCAACAAGAGATTCACCGAACTTGAATACGAATCAGCAAAATTGCACTCCTTGATGCTTTTCCTCGGCGATGTTGCTCTGCTCGCTCGGGCGAGTCAGGACGGCCAAGAGTACTTTGTGATTGTTGACGAGAACGACCATGTCCGACTGAAGGTTGAGGATCGACAGCGTGCTCCCGATGTCGAGATCTTGGCGTGCCTATACAAAGGTCGGCGACTTTTACGGGCATTCAACGAATAGGTCGCAAGAATGGAAATAGCCGAACTCGAGCGAAGTGCTGATTCAGTTGCGGCATGCTCCGGATCCCTGCATGTGTCGCGCCAGTAGTGGTTAAAATGTTCCCGACGGAAGCTTTCAATCACGCCAGGATTTGCATCGATGAATTTGAACCCGGTCGACAACTATCTCCATGGAAGCTGGGAGGCTCTTGGAAGCGGCGCTCCGATGTTAGTAGCCTTTGCACAGATGTGTAATGACACCTGGGTGCACCGCCGCGACCTGCTTCCGCTGGAGGAGTCCTTTGAGAACCTTTCGGGGCACGCGAAAACGATTCTATTCGCTGCCGCTCGCCGCGGTATGATCGAAATTAAGGCCGTCAACTCCGCTTTTGAAGCGGCAGCTCGAACGCTGGCAGTCTACATTGAAATCGACGAAGATCGCACTGTCGTCTTTCGGGACGCCGCCAATCCAGAAGTAACCATGCAGTTTCTATCTGGATTCAGAGAATTGTGTTCCGCTGGCTTCATTATTCATCACATCGCCAGAGACTTTTCTTTGGCCCCTGAGGCGTTTTCAATCGCCAAGGCTATTCCAGAATCAGATATAGCAGCGCTGCTCAGCCAAGCGACCGAATTCGGACTGCACGACGGATAAGCCAACGGAAAATGACCACTTGCGAAATCTAAGCCTGAACGCCCACCTACCATCGTCCGCCCCGCCTATCGAAAGTAGCTCTTTATGCTTCCACGAACTTCTGCGCTTCCACGAACTTCTGCTCGAACTCCTCTCGGGTTTGCCGCTGCATCCATCTGCTTGTTCGCCCTTGCAACGTTAAGCATTGCCATCGCTTCTTCGTCGATTGCCACTGCACAAACGCAACAGCCCGCGGAAAACTCTACAACTGCAGGGAATCCGCCGCTGAAGTGGTTCAAGGGCAATCTGCATACGCACTCACTGTGGAGCGACGGCGACGAGTTCCCGGAGATGATCGCGTCTTGGTACGAACAACGCGGATACAATTTCTTGGCTCTTTCGGATCACAACACGCTCAGCCGTGGTATGCGTTGGGTGTCCCTAAAGACCATCGTCGGCAAGAGCGACGACGGCATTCTCAATCGCTATCGGAAACAATTTGGAACCGACTGGGTCGAGACACGACTCAACGAAAAAGGGGACACCGAAGTTCGGCTTAAGCCGCTTGATGAATTCCGTTGTTTGGTCGAATCGGCTGGTAAATTTATCATGATTGAAGGCGAGGAGATTAGCGGCAGAGCTGGTGCGGCACCCATTCACATGAATTTGACCAATGTCCAAGAAGCGATCCTGCCCGCCAATGCAGCCACGCCTCGTGAGACGATGCAGAACATCGTTCGCCAAGCGAAAGAGCAGGAAGAGAGGACGGGGCGGCAGATGTTGCTCCATCTTAATCACCCCAATTTTCATTACGCGATTACTGCTGAAGACATCGCTCATGTCGTCGGAGAGCGTTTTTTTGAAGTGTACAACGGGCATCCAGCCATCAATCATCTTGGTGATGACGACCACCCTGGAATTGAGAAGATGTGGGATATCGCCAATGCAATCCGACTGGGCATGCTCGACGCGGCCCCGCTGCTTGGTATCGCCACGGACGACAGTCATGAATATCACGGCCAACCTGGCTCCCGTCCTGGACGCGGTTGGATCATGGTCCACGCTCGCTACTTGACGCCTGAACATTTGATCAAAGCGATCAAACGAGGCGACTTCTATGCGTCTAGCGGAGTGAATCTACAGCGCGTGACGATGTCAGAAGGTTCCATTTCGATCGCCATCACACCGGAAGCTGGCGAGACGTTTCAGACGCAGTTTATTGCAACCAAGCGGCCTAGTGCCCCTGGCGAGATGCCATCGGAAATTGGCGTCGTCGTCGACACGCAAGATGGCTTAACGGCCAGCTACACGCTCAAGGAAGATGAACTCTACGTTCGAGCGTGCATCACTAGTTCCGCGGCCCCAGAGGACCCCGCCTTCAAAGGCCAATTCAAACAAGCCTGGACGCAACTCTTGCTTCCTGTCAGCACTGCCGAGTAGTTTAAAAACGTTCTCGGGCTGCTACTTGAAGACGTTGGCTGTGGGGAGAGAGTTGTCGGGCGGCTATTTCCGCTTTGCCAGCTCAGCTTCGCGGCGGGCCTTGAAATCGTGGGAAATTTGCTTGGCTCGTTCACGGTCATGGGCGTCAAAATCCCAGAATTGCTGAACGATCTTTTCACAGTCCGGATAGTGGCTGCCGTCGTCGCCAACGGTTAGCCGCAACTCGGCAAACTGCTTCTTGAGTTGCTCACGAACCGCTGCGTAGGCTTCGTCGTCGTACACGTTATTCAGTTCGTTGGGATCTTTCTCCAAATCGTAGAGCTCCCAGCCTGGCGGCGTCAGGTTTTCGCCTTGGTAGTTCGCCCCATAGAAGTAGATCAATTTAAACTGTTTGGTGCGCATGGCCATTTCGCCAGGATTGTCATGGTGGGCCATGTGCATCCAGTAGCGGTAGTAGGCGGCTTGCTTCCAGTCCTCGGGTTCTTTGTTCTGTTCGCAAATTGTTCGAAACGATCGCCCTTGGACTGAGGCAGGGATTTCCGCGCCGGCAAAATCCAGCATAAGTGCCGGGAAGTCAACATTTTCGATGATGGCATCGGAGCGTTGTCCGGCTGGAATCGATGGTGGATAGCGGACCAGAAGCGGCATACGTTGCGATGGATCGTAGGCCCAGCGTTTGTCCTGAAAGTCATTTTCACCCAGCCAAAAACCTTGGTCGCCGGTGTAGATGATGACCGTGTTGTCGTACAAATCTTCCTGTTTGAGGTACGCGAACAGGCGTTTGAGATTGTCGTCAACACCTTTCACGCAGCGGAGGTACTTCTTCAAGTAAGCTTGATAGGCGAGCCGAGTGGTTTCGACTTCGGACATCTTCTTTGGATCGTAGCCCGCCGGAAACTCCTCAGGGTAAAGGCGGTAGAGGTCTTCAGCGTAGGAACGCCTAGGATTGCGAGAGCCGATGGAAGTTCCAATGTGGGAGCGCAATTCATCGTTATCGCCACGGGTTGCGACCGAGCCCCAGGTATCGGGCACGTCGTACAGCGTGTTCGGCTCGGGGATTTTTGTGTCGGCTAAGTAAGACTGATATCGAGGAGCGTTTTCAAAGAAATCATGCGGCGCTTTAAAATGATGGCACAAAAAAAACGGCTTTGATTCATCGCGGTGCTGTTCGAACCACTCCAGCGTCGAATCGGTGATCGCGTCAGATGAGTGCTGGTCTTGGTGAGAAACCGTGTTGCGAGGCCACGGCTGATCACCTTGGACGCGGAACTCAGGGTGCATGTATTTGCCTTGGCCTGGCAGCACTTTGTAGTAATCGAAGTTCGGCTCCTCCTTCAAGTGCCATTTTCCGACGATTGCAGTTTGGTAGCCAGCCTTCTTCATCTGGATAGGCAGCATCTGATGCGACGGCTTGATACGTCCACCTAAATCAAAAACACCATTATTGTGGTTGTATTGCCCCGTGATGATGCACGCACGCGACGGAGTACAGATCCCGTTTGTGCAAAAAGCATTTTCGAACACGATTCCTTCGCGAGCTAGTTCGTCGAGCGTCGGAGTTGGATTGAGATCTTTCAAGACGGTAGCATAAGCACCAACCGCTTGAGCGGTATGGTCATCCGACATGATAAAGATGATATTCGGGCGATCTGCCGCCTGTCCGGCCGTCGCAATAAGACCTGCGATCTGCAGAGCAAGTACCAGTCGAATTGCGATACCGTTTGTCCAACGACGTCGACTGCTTGCTGAGAATAAGTTACTACCTGCGAACCGCCTGATTGACATAAAGAACTCTCACATTTCCAAGACGTAAAAACTAAGGTGTTCAGGGACTGAGGCCGCTTGAGGACTGTTCCATGAAACTGGATAGAGTATTGTAATGCGACGCGGTGCGAGCGTGTCAACGATATCGATCACGAAGCAAGATCACTGGTCGAGCCTCTCCAGCCGACTCGTGGCCCGGTTTGCGTCGGCCACACCTTGCCGCACAGAGGTGGTGAGAATGTATTTGAATCTACAGTATCTGAACTGATGCCCAAGAAATCGGACTCAGCCAATCAAAGGCGGTATTACAAAGAACTGCGGATGAGCCAGTTGCGGGCCATCGTGGAAGTCGCGAAGACGCGCAGTTTTGCGAGTGCAGCGGCGAACTTGAATCTGGCGACGCCGTCCGTGTGGCAGCAGGTCCGCGGGTTGGAAAAAGAGTTTGATATCGCTTTGGTGGTTGCTGAAGGACAGCAAGTCGTCCTGACGGAGCAAGGGCAGAACTTGGTCGATTTGGCTCGCCCGGTCGTTCAGGGGTTTGACGCCATTCGAGCCGACTTCGGATGCACCAAGGACTCCGCGAAATCAACCCTCTCAGTGGCTGCCCCGAATGACATCTTGGTTTACGAATTGCCCGAAACCATTCGTGAGTACAAGGAGAAGCACCCCCAAGTTGCGATGAATTTGGTCGACATGCCTTCGCAACCCTGCCGTCAACAGTTGCTGGATGGAAAAGTAGACTTGGCTGTAGTCGGGCAGTTGGACTTGGAGGACGTTCCATCGACTCTGTTGCTGGAGGAAGTAACCCAGTTCCCGTTCATGCTAATTTGCTCACCGATGAGCAGTTTTGGCGGCAGCGAGAGCATCACTGTGAGCCTCCTACGCGACTTGCCGTTGATCGCTCCAGCCAGTGGCACAAACTCGCGCGCCAGACTGGATGCGGTGCTGCGTGACGGGGATGACGATAGCCCGCTGAGAATCGTATTCGAAGCCAGTACTAAAGATCTGTTGATGAAGTACGTCAGCATGGAATTTGGGGTTGCCATCGCGCCGGTGAGTCCGATGTTTCGCGCTCAAGCAGTAGCCTTGGGGCTGGCAAAGTTTGTGGATGTAAGTCATCTGTTCGGCTTTGAGCACATTGTGACGCTTCGCCGCCGGCATAAGCACGAAACGATGCACCAAAGAGCTTTTCGCGAAGCTGTCGTGAAGAGCTATCAAGCAACCAAGGCACCAGGGAAGTAAAGTGCCGAGATTTTGTGGGCGTTTGCCAATCAAACCGACTTGCCCGCTGAACGGTCCCCACAGTCCAAACGTCGACCGAGCAAGCGGATTTCACGGAATTTTCGGCACAAATTAGCGGCGGGTTAAAGCGCATTAGCATTCAATCTGCCGCTCAAGGTTTGCCCTTCCATCAAAACTGCCCCCAGGCTGGTGGCAATGCAGGCGAAAGCGGCCATCTAGTAACTATTCTCAAGGGTTTTGGGCGCCTATACTGATCACTCGAGCCTCCTTGAGTGGAAACGAAGACTTCAATGCTGAAACGGGGACAATGTTCTCCAATAACGCAATGCGGTTTTCGAACTATCTGAGGGTAGCTCCTACCTTGTCCCACAATCCAGCCGAGCGACCGCCCAACGGACTCGCTCCAACAACCACCCCAGTGGCTGGCAAAACATTGGCTGTCGTCTCAGCCCCGCGAGAAAACTCGCTACGGCTGTAGAGCGCGCGCAGTCTCCTTTTTCAAACAATTTCGATCACGCCCACCTGCGCAGTTGGTTCGTCTGTCCATTGGCGATGGAAAACCGCTCGCGCGACCGTTCCCCGTCAGGAGTCCCTCATTATGTCTGGACAACGGCCTTCACGCTCCCGTGAGGATCGCTCGCCGCGGCGCGACCCGCCTCTGCGTCGGCGCGATAGCGACGAGTCGAGCGAAGCTGAGCAGCGTTTGCGCGAGCTGGATTCCCAACGCGATCCCATGTCTCTCGCAGAGGAAATTGCGCGCGAAGCTCGACAGAACAAGACGAAGCTTTCGAGGCCTGACGCGGATTCGAGCCCCACCAAGCCACTGTCTAGCTTTGCCGAATTGCAAGCCATGGACGCCGAGACATTGGCAGAGGCTGCTCGGCAAGAGGACGTCGAGCCTGGAGATTTGAGCGCTAAGCAGTTGATCTTTCAGATTCTGAAAGCCCGTTTAAAAAACAACGGACTCATGTTCGGCGAAGGCACTCTGGAGATCCTGCCTGATGGCTTCGGGTTTCTTCGCAGCGCAAGTCACCATTACGTTTCCTGCCCAGACGACATTTACATTTCGCCGAGTCAGATTCGACGATTCGGCTTGCAAACCGGTTCGACGGTTGCCGGACAGATTCGGCCACCCAAGGAAAACGAACGCTACTTTGCACTCCTGCGTGTAGAAGCCATTAACTTCAACGACCCCGATCTACGGCATCGACGGGTTGGCTTTGATGATCTGACGCCGCTGCATCCAGATCAACGCATTGTGCTCGAGCGCGAACCCGAGGAGATGGAAACGCGTGTCGTCGATATGATGACCCCCATCGGCTTCGGTCAACGTGGTCTTATCGTCAGTCCACCACGGGCTGGCAAGACAATGTTGATGCAAAAGATGGCTCGCTCGGTCCTGACGAACTACCCCGACGCCTACGTCATGATGCTGCTTGTGGACGAACGTCCCGAAGAAGTCACCGACATGGAACGCGAGGTGCGGGGGCCGAACTGCGAAGTAGTCAGCAGCACCTTTGACGAACCCTCGTCGCGACACGTCCAAGTCGCTCACATGGTGCTGGAAAAAGCCAAGCGGATGGTCGAATACGGCATCGATGTCGTCATTTTCATGGACAGCATTACACGCTTTGCGCGGGCTTGGAATAGCGAGTGCCCGCCGAGCGGTAAAATTCTGACTGGCGGCTTAGACGCAAACGCTTTGCAGAAGCCCAAGGCGTTTTTCGGATCCGCTCGCAAAGTCGAAGAGGGCGGTTCGCTGACCATTATCGCAACCGCTCTGGTCGACACGGGCAGTCGCATGGATGAGGTTATCTTTGAGGAATTCAAGGGGACCGGTAACCTCGAAATCGTGCTCGACCGCAGCCTAGTGGATAAGCGCATTTGGCCAGCGATCGATATCAACAGCAGCGGCACTCGACGAGAAGAAATACTAATGGACAAGGACGAGCATCGACGCGTTTCTGCTCTCCGGCGTGCTCTGAGCGGAATGAATCCACCCGATGCGATGGAAAAACTTCTCGAGCGGATGTCCAAATCCAAGACGAACGCAGAATTCTTGATGGGACTCAAGATTGATGAGTAAAAAAATTGGCGTCATTGTCTCCACGTATAATCAGAACATCACCAAACGCCTGAAAGAGGGTGCTGTCGCGACGTTTGTTGAAGGTGGATTCGAATTGCCGCAGGTCATCGTTCAGGAAGTTCCCGGAGCGTGGGAACTACCGCTCGCCGCAAAACGCTTGCTCGAAGACGATGAAGTCGTCGGAGTCGCAACGCTCGGCGCTGTCATCCGAGGTGAAACGACTCACGACCAACATATCAATCGAGCTGTCAGCAGCGCGCTGATGGATTTGATGCTGTACACCGGCAAGCCCGTTGGCTTCGGCTTGTTGACTTGCAATACGCTTGAGCAAGCACTCAATCGCGCGGGCGGTACGGTTGGCAATAAGGGGGTGGAGACGGCGCAAGCCGTCTTGGCCATGCTTTAGTCGCCGAATTGCTCTGCAATTCCTTACGGGTGGAAGCATCCGATAATGGAGTGCTCGGGCGACTTTCGCTAGCATAGCGGCTCCGAAGTTCCAAAATTGCCTGCGGGTGTGAGCACGAGAATGCCGAATACACTCGGGAGGGGTTGGACGACTGTGCGCGGTTCTGCGTGACGAGTCCCTTCAGCCCGGGCTGGCATCACTGATAGTGGAGTGTTGGCCTTTTTCCAATGTAGTTCAGCGGCGTTGAGTTGCTGGACGGGCGGTGGTGCATTGCGGCAAGCATTCAGAGGCTTTTTCCAAAGCAATTGAGTGCAATAAGGGATCTCGGGCGAGCGTACATGCAAACTGTTTGTTCACTCTCTCGCCGATCACTCAACCGCTTTGCCGGTTTTGCGATTGCAAGACTTAGCTTGATGCTAGCGTTTTGCTTGATGCCCGCTTTCGGCTTGGCAGACGAACCACAGGGACCTGAAGGCGATTCGTCGCGATCGACTCGGAATGCTGCGACGAGTGCAATTCCTTTTCAAAAGCTCCCTGGCCGAACGCAACAAACGCTCGACGATGTCGTTCGCAACCCAAGCTTCTTTCGAAGAATGCCGACGCAACAGATTGCTTGCGATCCGCAGATGCTCCAATTCCTAGTTCGACGTCCGGAAGTTTTGGTCAACATCTGGGAATTGATGGGCATTACGAATGTATCTGCTCAACGCCGCAGCCCAACGACTTTCTTGGCCGATGATGGTGTTGGCACAAAGTGCGTGTGTGACTTGGTGTACTCTGACGACAGGGTTCACGTCTACTATGGTAGCGGCGATTACGATGGCTCCATGACGCCTCGCAAAGTCAAAGGTCGCTGTGTTTGTGTCCTGCATACGAAGTCGTATCACCAGCGTGACGGCTCGCAAGTTGTCGCGGGCACGATGGACGTTTTCATCAAACTCGACAACTTTGGTGCCGACCTGCTGACTCGAACACTTGGCCCGTTTGTTGGAAAGACGGCCGACTACAACTTTGTTGAAACCGCCAAGTTCGTCGCCCAGATTTCCCAGCTTTGCATGCGTAGCCCCGCGGCCGCCCAGGGCTTGGCCATGCGACTGGAGAGTATTGAGCCTTCGGTACGAAGTGAGTTCGCCGGCTTGGCCGCTCGAATCGCAGCCAATGCGTTGCCAGCTCAACAGCAAGTCGAATCGCCGCTCGTTCAGCCGCAATCTAGCCAACTGCAGCCCGGCCAACTGCGGGGTTCGGCTCAAAGGCCCGGCGAGGTTTCGCAGCGGGAAGCAATGCAGCTAGGCTATCGAGGTTACTCGGACTCTCGAGAAGCCGCCGGGACACTCTCCGATCGACCAGCCGGCGGTAGAGTTTCGAATACATCGCCAGAGGCAGACCTGCCCACGAAGCGAGCTCCGCTGTTCACGGCCGATGTGCCTGCCGACTCCCGCAATACGCTGGCGCCACCAGCGACGAACCTGCGGCTGACCGACGGCAACGGTGACACGCCTTCAGAGAGACTCATAGGATCCCCGGACGTGCCTACCGCGACTGTTGGAAGTGCACCACCTCTGGCCATTCGCCCCTTCAAGCCTCACGCAGTCATGCGTCGCTAGCTGACTGCTGATTCATGCAGTTCGGCATCTTGCTGCCAAAGCCAGCATTCGCGGTGCGTTACTGGCGGCTGGGCACGGTCTTCTGACTCACTCTTACCCTGCGTTGAGTGCTACGGGGATGTTACCAAGCACTTCGATCGGTTATCTTCAAATCCTGCAATGAGGCGTTGAGCGGCGGAGCTATCGACTGCCACGCTGCCTGGATTTTCAAGTCATCAATCTAGATTGTGCGGTTTCGCCGCGCATCGTTTGTACCGACAACAGAAGGTTATCGAAATGAGTTACGGAAGTATGCGTCTGCTGGCTACAGGTGCACTGGCCTGTTCCATAGGGATGAGTGTGGCAGCGGCAGAAGATTGGCCAACTTTCCGAGGCGCTGATCGAACGGGAGTTGCTCCAGAGACGGGCTTGATTTCGGAGTTTCCCGCCAGTGGGCCTCGACTGCTCTTTGATGCCAAGGGAGCTGGGCGTGGCTATGCGAGTCCTGCTGTTGCCGATGGAAAGATGGTCACGCTCGGCGATGGTCCTTCCACGGCTGGTGACAAGATGGAATACTTGTCCTGCTTTGATGCAAACACCGGAAAGCACCTGTGGATGGTCCAAACGGGCGAGGCCTGGAATAAGGGCAAGGACTCGTGGCAGGGGTCCCGTGGTACGCCAACCATCGATGGTGACATGGTTTATGTGATCACTCCCTTCGGTCGCTTGATTGCGGCTGAAATGAAAAACGGAAACATCGTCTGGGAACGTGATTTGATGGAGGAATTGGGCGGCAAGAAAAAAGACAGTTGGGGCTATAGCGAAAGCCCACTCATCGACGGTGATTTGCTGATTTGCACACCTGGCGGAGTAAAGAATACAGTTGTCGCACTCAACAAGAAAACCGGGCAAGAAGCCTGGTCTTGCTCGCGTGAAAACGACACCGGCGCCGGTCACTCGTCAGTCGTCATCGCAAACGTTGCGGGACGCAAAATTTACGTGCAGAACACGAGCTGCGGTCCGATGGGAGTTGATGCCCAATCCGGTGAACTCTTATGGGAATACTTCATCGATCCTCCAACTGCATTCATTCCAACGCCGATTGTGTTTGACAATTACGTCTTCACTGTTGCTGGTTACGGTACCGGCGGCGCTTTGCTGAAGCAGTCCGCTACAAGCAACGGCGTTGATGTCGAAGAAGTTTATGGCCTGAAGACTATCCTTGAAAACAAGCACGGTGGTGTCATCTTGATTGATGGCAAGCTTTATTACGGCAAAGGTGACGCAAGCACCGTATTCTGCTCAGATGTATTGTCGGGCGAAGTGCTGTGGAAAGAACGCGGAAAAGGGCGGAACTCGATCGCCATTGGTGCTGCCGACGGGAAGCTTTTCCTCCGCTACCAAGACGGAACCGTTGAAATGGCAACTGCATCGCCAGAGGGTTTCACTTCCCTGGGTAGCTTTAAAGCCCCTGGTTCCGGCGGTGGTGATCAACCTAGTTGGGCCCACCCGGTCATCGCAAACAAGCGGCTGTACCTGAGGGAGAACGACTCGATTCTCTGCTACGACTTGGCCGAGTAGGCTCGAGTAACGCTTGTCGTAAAGAGCGTCAGTTAATTCAGCTACGCGGGACGAAGTTTGTGGGGCTACCTCTCGGGGTGCCCCCAGATTTCGCGATTAGCTTTTCAGAATATACACGGATGTTCGCAATATATTTCTTGGGATTCGGCAAGCGGATCTCGGCGCTAGCTCAGGCGTTGGGCAAAACGCTTCTGCAAGCATTTCAGCCCCTGGCCTCCCTTGGCTCCGTCGACCACCACGTTAACGCGCAGTTCGCTCGTGTTAACCATTTCGACGTTGATGCCGTCTTCTGCCAAGACTTCAAACATGCCAATGGCGACACTTGTGTGACTGCGGAGCCCAATGCCGCTGACAGATAACTTCGCAATCTCCTTACTGCCTGACACCTTGCGAAGCCCATAGTCCTGCGCAAGTTTTTCGACCGTGGCCATGCAGAGTTCGTATTGGGTTCTCGGAACGGTGAAACTCAAACTCGTTTCGCCTTCAAAACCATCGTAGCTTTGAACAATCATGTCGACAAAAATTCCGGCTGCGGCAATCGCGTCGAATACCTCAGCAGCCAAGCCGGGACGGTCTGGGACGCCGGAAAGTGTCATTCGGGCCTGATCGTCGGCGAGCGAAATGTCATTGAGTGACAATTGTTCCATGTCGGCTGCGTGCAGGTCGTCGACCAGCTTTTGCAAATCCGCATCGCTGGCTTGTCGAGCTGGCAGTTTGTCCCAAGTGGCCGCGTTGGCCGGTTGCTCATCGAGCTGGAAGGATGAGTGTACTGCTCGCAGGGCCGCAAGCGCCTGACTCTTGGCAACCAATACGGAGATCTTAATTTCGCTGGTCGTAATCATCTGAATGTTGATGCCGGCTCCTGCCAAGGAGCGAAACATCTGCTGGGCCACACCTGTCTGATTAGCCATGCCAAGCCCAACCGCAGACACCTTGGACACTTCCTCATCCAATGTCCAGCCCGAGGCTTCAATCTGTTTTACCGCCAGTTTGACTGTGTCGCGAGCCGTCGTCAGCTCAGCCTTGGGGACCGTGAATGAGATGTCGGCTTTTCCGTTCTCGGCAACATTTTGAACGATCATGTCGACCGTAATTTTGTTATCCGCCAACAGTTTGAAGAGGCCGTAGCTCGAACCTGGCTTGTCCGGAACGCCTTGGATGGTGAACCGCACTTCGTCCTTGGTCATGGCCGCGCCGCACACTGGTGCCGCTTCAGACTCACTCTGCGAGGCGATTAGCGTGCCTTGTGTATCACTAAAGCTGCTTCGTACATGGATTGGCACGCCGTACTTCTTGGCGAATTCAATGGAACGATTGTGCATGACCCCCGCGCCGAGACTCGCCAACTCCAACATCTCGTCGTAACTAATCCGACTCATCTGGCGGGCTTCAGGCAATTGCCGCGGATCCGTCGTGTAGACACCGTCGACGTCTGTGTGGATTTCGCAGGCGTCGGCATGCAGCACGGCTGCCAGTGCAACGGCCGTCGTGTCACTCCCACCTCGTCCCAGTGTCGTGATGTTGAGATCTTCATCGATGCCTTGGAAACCGGCCGCGATGACAATGTTTCCATCGGAAAGCAGGCGTTTGATGCGTTCGGGCGAGATCTTGCGGATCCGTGCTTTGGTGAATGAGCTATCGGTTTGAATGCCCATCTGAGCGCCTGTTAGGCTGACTGCTTTGTGGCCCAACGAATGAACTGCCATGGCCATCAACGCGACGCTGACTTGTTCGCCAGTCGACAGTAGCATGTCCATTTCGCGAGCCGGAGGGGCTTCGCTAATCTGCCCAGCCAAGTCGATCAAATGGTCCGTGTTCTTGCCCATTGCGCTGACGACAACCACTACCTGATTGCCATCGCGAAGAGCCCGAATGGACTTCCGAGCCGCGGAGAGAATTTTTTCTGGGTCAGCTACGCTTGTGCCACCGAATTTCTGCACGACCAATGACATATCATCAAGAGCCTTTTAACCGTAGGGCTGAGCGAGATGGGAAGATTTAGACAAAAAAAATCCCTGAGAAGCCGGCACTGCCAACTTTCCAGGGATTGAATTTTAGTGACCCCTACGGGACTCGAACCCGTGTTACCGCCGTGAAAGGGCGGTGTCCTAGACCGCTAGACGAAGGGGCCGGTCTAAGGCTTCCAGAAGACAGAGTCGTACCGGAATATCCACTCTATCGACTGGCTGCGTCAGTGAGTTGAGATTTTTAACACTGACCAAGCGGATGGTCAAGCCGTTCTGACGATTGCCACACAAATCAGCCAGCAAGAGGCGTCGACAATTTAAACGGAGGGCCATTCGACCAATAAATTGAAGGCCCAGAATGACGTATAGTCGCCGCGATATTTCTGCTCAAAATCGTTGCATAAACTGAGTTTTTAAGCTTTAATCGTGCGAGACGTTATTTGGCTGAGAGTCATCGCTGGCTCGCTGGATCGCGTCGTACACTTCGCGACGATGCACTGGCACCTCCCGAGGAGCTTCAACGCCCAAACGTACCTTATCTCCGCGAATTTCCACAACGACAATCGTAATGTCGTTGTTGATGACGATGCTCTCGTTCTTTTTTCTAGAAAGTACTAACATCGGCCCCTTCCTTTGGTTTCATGGCCACAGGCCGTCTCCATCCGCGGAGTTTCGGCGAACTTTGCTTTAGTGCAAAGGGATACTTCGGTATAGTTGACTACCTTCACTCTACGCACAATGTAGCGCGAGTCAAGAAAAGCATTTCGTCAACACCCCCATTTTGTTGTTTTTTTGCACTTCCAGATGCCAAAATGCAACATCTTCCCGCACTAGACTGCGTAACCGCGCAACTCTAGCAGCGAGGTAATCAAACTTGAAAATCTCCAAATCGGACTCTCGCGCTCCTTCGCAACGCGTCATAGTCCCCCTAATCGTTCACTTCTTTGTGATCGTCGTGATTGCCGCCGAGATGGCTCCGGCGGTGAACGAGTCGCATTATATCCCCAAGGCACGCCACCTTTGGGATGCCAGCTTTGCCCCACAAGACGTGTTCCTGCAGTCGCATGACTCCCATTACCTAGCTAGCCTGGTTGCCGGTCTGCCCGCGTGCTGGCTCTCCTTTACGACCGTTGCTTGGATCGGAAGGTTCACAAGCTGGCTACTGATGGCATTTGCGTGGACCCGCCTCTCAAAAGCTCTTGCTATTCCAACACTTGTCAGCCCCTTTGCACTGGCCGCTTGGTACCTGGCAGTTCGCTACGGACACTGGTCTGGCGAATGGGCCATCGGAGGCTTCGAAGCAAAAACACTGGCGTATCCTTTCGTTCTTCTTGGGCTTGCCGCAGCTTGTCAAGGTCGGTGGAAATCAGCATGGCTGTTGCTTGCAACCGCCGTCGCTTGGCACCCAATCGTTGGCGGTTGGGCCGGGCTAAGCGTTGGTATTGCTTGGATCCTGATGCCTGGACTACCCAAACGCCTTCGTGAACAGTGGCTCGCTCTCTTGGCCGGAATCGGAGTCGGGTGCATCGGCGTGCTCCCTGCCGCCAGCGGTCTGCAAGGCGAGAATGTGGTCGGCAATGTCGTAGCTACCGCGGTTCACGTTTTCCTCCGTTTGCCTCACCACATGTCGCCGCAGTTATTTGCTCTTGAGCGACATTACGCGGCTGCCGTCACGTTGACCTCGTTCATTGTCGTCGCAGGTGCCTATTTGCTGATTTGCCGGCGTGCCACGCTAAAGGAGCCTCAGCCCGTTGAAGGCGAAGACGTCAATGGCAATGACCACAATCTCCCTTGGCAACCTCAGAAGCTACTTCTTGTAATTGCGGCTGTGTCGCTCGTGTTCGCCGCAATTGGTGTGTCCATCGACTTTACAATGTCGAAAGACTATCCCGCCACCGCGTCTCGGCTTTTGCGTTTCTATTGGTTTCGATGGGCCGACGTTGCTGTGCCTCTAGCATCCGTCGCTCTCGGCATTCATGTCGGTCAGCGACTGCTGAGGAGCGATCACGATGCTGCACCTAAACACGAGCCCTCAATAATCGACGGCCCGAATAAAGTCGTTGCCTACGTTTTGGCGGGCATCGTTGTCGCGCTTACAGCAGCACATGTTGCCTCGTCGTCCTCGCAAATCCCTGCTGCGGACAAACTGCTGGTCGAATCGGAAGGCGAAATCGATCGTGGCTCAAATCGTTACATTGATTGGCTGGCAGTCTGCGAGTGGATCCGCGAAAACACGCCTGAAGATTCACTATGGCTGACCCCAAAGTACCAACAGACTTTCAAATGGCATGCTCAACGAGCTGAAGTTGTCTGTTGGAAGGACGTTCCGCAGGACAACGAGTCTGTGCATGAGTGGTTTCGCAGGATCACCGACTGCGAGCCTCCAAGGAATACTGCTGGACGAGTTCGCCCGTGGCAAAGCGATGAAATCCTGAGACTCGCCGAAAAATATAACTTTGAATATGTGTTAATCGATCGCAGCACACAGCAGTATCCACTCAAGCGGCTGGCCATCGTTTATCCCACCATCGACGACGGCAAATACATCGACAATCGAAGCTTTGCTATCTTCCGCGTTGTACGTTAGTCGCCGCCGAACTGTCTGGTCATCGGCGATGCGTTGCATGAGCGAAATTGCGGAGTACGACCCCAATTGTCGCTCTTCTCTGTTGGCGGGAGGGATTTAGCCCCAATCAAACCGCCATCTAGTTGCCGTTTTTCTCGGGAAATAAAGCATTCGTTTCGGCGAGTGGCTCAGCACGTTCGGTCAGCTCGAACAAATTAGCCCACTTTCCGGATCGTTTCCGCCTGGGAATAAACACAAAATCAATCCTCCACAGGAGTCGTTCTATGAGTTTTCTTCCCGTAATTATCAATCTGATCTGTGGTGCTGTTGGCGGAAACGTAGCAGGCACTCTGATCAAGAAGATTAACCTGGGAACATTGGGTAATTCGCTTGCAGGTATTCTGGGCGGCGGCCTAGGCGGACAGTTGCTCGGCATGCTTGGCCTGACCGGTGGTGAAGCTGCAGCGACGGACATTGGCGCCATTCTCCAGAATGTCGGAGCGGGTGGCGTTGGTGGTGGCGTTGTACTGGCGGTCGTTGGGGCGATCAAGAACGCTCTGATGTCCGGCAAGGCAAGCTCTTAGTGCGAGTCGAATAGGCTCGTAAACGCTACACGCTGAACCAAAGCGCAATAGAATTCGTCTTGCGATGACTATCGCATTCAACCGAATGCAGCGCAAACAGGCTCTCTTTGGTGTGAAACAAGAATCGCGTGCTGGTTCTCTCTGCCAGCACCCGATTCTTTAGATGGCTTAGCTAGAAAGCCGTTTTAGAATCCTGGCAACGGCGATCCAATTCTGCAAGAAGTTGATGCCGAACAAATCGCTGCACTACGGCCCTTGCTTTTCTCGGACTGCCGCTAGTGCATCGTTGAGTGCTTTTGCGAGAGCCGCAATTTCATCCTTCGAGTAGTCGGTTTTTGCGGCTAATGCTCGGGCGGCGGCGGTCCACGGGATTTCCTTTCCAGGCGGCAAGTCTTCTAGTGCGAAAGCCCGAGGGCCGGGGATTCCCAGCAGCGAGAATTCGCCTCCGTCAACATGGATCTCTCGACTTTCTTTCATTCCCGATGGCATCCAGCGGATTGCATCCTCTGCAACTTGCCTTCCGCTACGGCCTGCTTCGATCAACCAGACCAATGTCGATAATGTGCCAGTCTTTGAGTTGATCCAAACAAAATGACGCATCGTAAAATCTCGATGCTCTCCATCCCGCAAGACGATGGCTGGCGCATCGAACACGGCCAGGCTCTCAGTCATCGCGATGACTGGTATGCGTTCAATCTGTTTGAGATTCTCCTTGAAGATCGGCTTCTCAAACATTCCAAGTGAGACCTTGCCGGATTCAACTTCCCCCAACGTAGTGATGAGCAATTTTCGGTCACGGCTGGTACTGTAGCCGACCCCCAGTCCTTGCAATTCAAACCGGCTGCCATCGCTGGACCGCTGCACATCAGCCACGATTGAAAGAATGAACTTGGATACGATCGGGCGAAGCGAAGAAGATATGGCGTTCACATCGCCGCTGGAAATCTTCGGCCTGGCGAGCAGCACAACACGATTCCACTTCCCGTTCTGGTCTGAATCATCTACCCTAAGTCCGCCGGGCAATTGCTCCAAGAAGGCCTGTTCCGGCAAAAAAGCAGCAGCTTCAACCGGATTGCCGTAAGTGCTCGACAGTGCGAAAGCGAAGAGCACGGCCGCCACAGCGTTGGCTGTCGCGTGTAGATGACGCTTGCTCAGACTGCCTTGGCGCATCAGGCGTCGCGCCGGCCGCTGCCCAACAATTCCTTTGACCCGCATAATGTCTCCTCGGCCAGCTCCCTGGCTGTCTAGTTTCGTGTGGCATTGCGTCCAGCGATTGGACCGCTGGCGTCAGCAATGCAACGAGTCGTAATGCACAACCATCCATAATTACCGTCGATTCTATGAGCCTGCACCGTGAGTAGTCAACGTACATCAGCCAACCAAGCGAAATTGGTCGACCTGCAAGGGCTCGAGAAAACCTACGTCGACGGCAATGTCAGGGCCCTGCGTGGAATTTCACTGCAGATTGGCTCAGGCGAATACGTTGCTGTCATGGGCCCAAGTGGGTGCGGCAAGTCCACGCTCTTGAACATGATTGGCGCGTTGGATCGCCCGACGGCTGGCAAAGTGCTGGTAGATTCGGAGGACCTTGGGACGGTCGCGAATATCGACCGCCTTCGAGCAGAGAAGATTGGTTTCGTTTTCCAGTCGTTCTACTTGCTGCCCAATTTGACAGCCCGCGAGAACGTCCAGTTGCCGATGTTTGGTCTGATTTCAGCCGCCGACCGAGCGGCTCGCGCGGAGGAGTTGCTCAAACGCGTTGGCTTGGCTGAGCGGCTCGACCATCGTCCAGAACAACTTTCGATTGGCCAGCGACAACGGGTCGCAATCGCTCGAGCGCTCGCCAATCGCCCGGCCTTGATTCTTGCAGACGAACCAACGGGTAGTCTTGACAGCACCAGCGGCAAAGAAGTGATGGATCTCTTCGAAGATCTTAATCAGACGGACCAAACGACGCTCATCATCGTCACTCACGACGAAGCCATCGCAAGCAGAGCAAACCGTTGCATTCGCATGCTAGACGGTGCGGTGCTCTCCGACGCACCCACTAGTTAATCACTATCTAGCTTGCTTCAATAGCTCTCGATTCCGTTCGATTTTGATTATGTCAAGCGATAATGTCGCGAACGATGCGTCCGTGAACATCCGTCAAACGGAAATCGCGACCCGCGTGCCGGAATGTCAATCGCTCGTGATCCATGCCCAGTTGATGAAGGATTGTGGCGTGAAGGTCGTGGACTTCGACCGGATTTTCAACGGCGTACTTGCCAATCTCGTCGGTGGCTCCGTGCACATGCCCCGCTTTGAATCCGCCGCCAGCAAGCCAGATACTGAAGCAGTCGCGGTGGTGTCCTCGCCCGTTTTTGCCCTCCTTGGTCGGTGTGCGGCCAAACTCGGTCGCCCACACAACGATCGTTTCGTCCAGCAAACCTCGCTGTTTGAGGTCTTTGATTAGCCCAGCAATGGGTTGATCAACATTGTATGCCAAATCTGCGTGCTCCTGCATTTCACCGTGGGAATCCCAGTTTGGACGCGATCCGGTATCGATCAACTCGATGAATCGCACGCCCCGCTCGACCATCCGCCTGGCAACCAAACACTGCCACGCAAAGTCGGCACCAGGGCCTTTCGTCTTGCGATCGACACCATAAAGCTTCCGAATGTGCTCGGGCTCGTCATCCAGTGCAAATGCCTCCGGAGCAGCAGTCTGCATGCGGAAGGCTGTTTCAAAGGACTTGATCCGCGCAGCCAAGGCCGTGTCCAAGGGCCGCTCCGCCAAGTGTCGCCGATTCAGCTTCTCGGTTAACGAAAACTCCAAATCCTGCAACGAGGCAGAACCCGCAGGAGGTTGGAGGTTTGCGATCGGCGTCTTTCCGGGGAGAACACGGGTTCCCTGGTGCACGGCCGGCAGAAAATCGCTTGCATAAACCTGGGTGCCACCATAGGGCAGATGCGGTGCAATGACGATGAAGCTCGGAAGATCTTGGTTGAAGGTCCCCAACCCGTAGCTAACCCAGGAACCCATGCTTGGCCGAGCAAAGGTGGGGGAACCCGTGTGCATACCAAGCGTTGCTTCGGAGTGATCAAAGTGGCTTGCCAACATCGATCGCACAAGGCAAATGTCATCCATGCAATCGCGAACATGTGGGAAAATGTCCGATACTTCAGTCCCGCAGCGGCTATTCCTGCCGGCGCCGAAGATGTTGCCCATCAATTTGTCTTTGCCACTTCCATCGCGTCCACCGGCAACCGGCTTGGGATCGAAAGTGTCAATGTGCGACACGCCGCCGGTCGCATAGATGAAGATCACACTCTTGGCTTTGGCGGGGAAATGCGGTTGTCGCGGCGCGGTCGGGGAGGCATCGATGCTCGCCTCGGCTGCATCTAGTTGACTTAACACGCCCGGCATCAACAAACTTGACCCGAACAGCGAACGCAAGGCTAGCCGTCGATTAAAGTTGGGGGGAATCATCAGTTTCTCCGCAATACGTGCTGCTGGACACGTGTCTATCCAAAAGTTCAATCATTCAATCGACGTACAAGAACTCATTCTGACGCAACAGGCTCCGTATCGTGCTCGCCCAGGCTTGCGGGCGATCTGCTGTGCGCTGGTTCGCGAGATCAAGATGCTGCAAAATCAAGTCAGCTTCCGCCGCACTCGGATTGCGAGACAGCACCAACCGGTAGGCTTCTTCAATTGCCTTGATATCCGAAGCGTTTGACGGTCGTGTCCTGTCTGCGATTCGCGAAGCCTGTTCGTGGAAGAAATCGTCGTTCACAAAGTACAGCGCTTGGAGCGGCGTTACACTCTCATCGCGATCGCTGGTGCAAACGTTCCTGTCTGGCCCATCGAAGGTTTGGAAGTACGTCTTCGCGGTCAAGCGTTTCGTCATCAAGTAGACGCTACGCTTGTTACTCGCATAATCGTCTTTGAAGGGATGGTGCTGAGTGTATTTCCATTTCGATTTTTCCGGGAATGGAAATGGCGAGTTTTGCGGCGTAGTATCCAGATTGCCAGCGAGCAACAGCAGCGTATCGCGAATCGACTCGGCATCCAGACGCTGCCGATTGTTTTTCCACAGGTAACGATTCTCCGGATCGATTTCCGCGTTTTCAGGCGTTGCAAAACTGCTCTGTTGGTAAGTCCTGCTCGTCAAAATGATCCGATGCAGTTCTTTGATGGACCAGCCGCTACGGACGAACTCGGCCGCGAGCCAGTCGAGCAGCTCTGGATGCGAGGGCAGTTCGCCGCGCAAGCCGAAATCGCTGGTACTGGCGACGATGCCGCGACCAAAGTGCCTTTGCCAGACGCGATTGACAATTACGCGAGCCGTCAGGGGATTTTCGGGGCTCGTGATCCAATTTGCCAACTCGAGCCGCCCACTGGATCGCTTCGCGACGTCCTGTGACAACCGCTGGCCTCCAAGCACAACGGGGAAACCACGTGGGACCGTCGCGCCCGGCCGCGTCGGTTCGCCCTTAATTTGCACGCTGGCATCGACCGGCTCAGCATCTTGAACAGCATAAGCGGCGGGGTAGTCGGGAATCGACTTCAGGTGATCTGCCAACGCTTCGCCAGCTTTCCGCGCCTTGATGAGCAGGGAATCTAGTTCATCCCGATCGCGGCGTTTCTCGGCCAAAGTCGCTGTGGCCTCGCGAGCCGCATTGTCTCGAGCCCGCTGCTGCGATCGCGTCAACATCTCGTCCAGCTTTTTTTCCAACGCTAGAGTCTTCTCCGCATAGGGCTCGAGCAGTGCCCGCGCTTCGTCCTCTGGCAAGAGAGGCACCAAGTCATGCTGCGTCTGAAATAGTTCGATCCCCGGGAATGGGTAGCGAGTGCTCTCAAAGATGCCGTACAGCGAGTAGTAATCACGCGTTGAAATGGGATCAAATTTGTGGTCGTGACACCTGGCGCACGCCAGTGTTAGTCCCATCATCGTACGTCCAACGTTGTCGATCGTATCTTCGATTGTCAGATGCCAAGGGTAGCGTTCGACCAGCGAGCCGAATCGTCGAGCCATTCCCAGATAGCCGGTAGCGATGATCTTTTGCTGGCGGTCCGCCTCGCTTTCTGAAGGCATCAGGTCGCCAGCCAATTGTTCACGTAAAAAATGATCATAGGGCATGTCCGCGTTGAACGCGTCAATGATGTAGTTGCGGTACAAGTAGGCCTGCGGGATCGGGAAATCAGAATTGTCGCCAGCGGTATCTGCATAGCGAACCCAGTCCATCCAGTGTCGCCCCCATCGCTGACCATAGCTGTGACGACTGAGGTAGTCATCGATGGCGGCCGCCATTGCAACCTCCTTGCCCTCGGACGCAACCGCTTGCTCAAATCGAACCACTTCGTCGTAAGTTGGCGGCAAACCAGTTAGCCCAAACGCAACACGACGAAGCAACGTGGCGGGATCTGCGGAACCAACGGACGTTAAGCCAGCCTCAGTTCGCCGAGCTTCAACAAATCGATCGATGGGATTCCGCGACCACTCGGCCAATTCCACTTCGGGAGGCGGCGTAATGGCAAGCGGCCGGAAGGACCAATGCAATTTCTCATCAGTATCGTCGCTTGATCCGGACGCTTCCATTGCCAAGGAAGGTGCTCCCGAGTTGATCCACCGTTCAAAAGCCTCGACCTGCAGCTTGCTAAGCCGATCTCCTTCGGGAGGCATTTGTGTGTTTGGGTCGGTTGAGCGTATTCGCAGCAGAATCCCACTCAGACTGGCGTCTTCTCGTAGAACAGGCGTTTCGCCCGAGTCGGCTTCGCGGAAAAAAGTCGCCGAGTCGTCGAATGCAAGACCACCATTGCGTTCATCGCCGCCATGACAATCGAAGCACTGCTGTGCAACGATCTTCGCAACTTGGCCCGCCAAGTCAGGCAGAGCATCCGAGCTGGTCTGCCCTGGAATCGCATCCTGCTGAGCATGGACCTTCGGGGTGGCACAGTTCAGCACGAGATAGAGCAAGAAGGTCAAACTACTGGGCAGGCCTACAGCACGAATAGTGCGTCTGAAAGCCCACCGAATTCTCTCACCAGCGACCATAAACGACCCATTCACGAAAACCGAGCCAGACAAACACGCAAGCTAGACCTGAAAACAGACCATGAAAACGCCCGACCAACCACAATTCTGCAGCGGGACGGTTTACAGCAAACGAAGGCACCTTCACCTACGGTTAAAGGATAACAGAACGCCACCGCGAGTTGCCAGTGCTTTTGAGCTTCCGTTGCCACCATCGTTGACTACACTCTCATTTACGGTGCGGATTTGCACATTGCGCCACCCAAAATCCGCCTCCCCGAGTTCTCAATCTCCCTAGATAGAAACCCGTTGCTAATGGAATTCGCCTCAGCGCTCCCGCCGCTCAACCTAGACCTTCCCCCGGAGCCGAGTGTTTCACTTGCACAGGCCGTCAATCGGCTGGGGCTGTCGATTCCGGAGGACTGCCTTTCGCGCGTTGATGCCTACTGCAAATCGCTTTGGCAATGGAACGAGAAAGTCAATCTGACACGGCACACCGACTATGACACCTTCGTGCGGCGCGATTTGCTGGACAGTTATGTCTTGGCATCGCACCTTGCACCCGAAGAAGAAATCTTGGACATAGGCACTGGTGGTGGCGTACCTGGACTAGTCGTTGCAATCCTTCGACCCGATATAACTGTCAGCGTTTGTGACAGTGTGGCCAAGAAGGCGAAGGTCGTTCAGTCGATTGTCGAAGAAGCCGAAATTGACGCGACCGTCTACGATCGGCGTGCGCAAGACATTTTGGATGATCTCCGGTTTCATTCTGCCGTGTCTCGCGCCGCAGGTAGCATCCGGCAGTTGTTAAACTGGATGAGTGACAGTTGGATGAATGTTGATCGATTGCTGGCCATCAAGGGGCCAAGATGGGTCGACGAACGCGGAGACGCTCGCCATCGTGGCTTGATGAATCAAATCGAGCTTCGAAAACTGGTAAGCTATCCAATGCCAGGAACGCAGTCGGAATCGGTCGTGATCGAACTCAAGCACGCTCGCTAATAGAGTGCTACAGTTTCTTAATCCTCGTCGCAGAGCCTGCCCTTCGAAAAGCGGACACGACTGTGTGAACTATTCCCGCCCTCCCGAAACTCCTTGTCGCAGGATGTTAGCGCCGAAGTGATCAGCAAGAAGGCACTCCTACTTATTGCCTTAAACGTGCTGGGCATTGCGATTGGCTATGCCATCACGATCATTCTCGCCCGCCACCTGAGTACTGAGCAGTTTGCTCGCTATGTTGGCCTGATTGCAACGCTCCTGATGCTCGCCTCCATTGGTGAAGCGGGATTTGGCAAGTACGCTTTGAAGGTCTTGCCAGTTTATCTTGCATCTTCGCCGGGCCACCTCAAAGGCTACTTGCGCTTCAGCATGCTCGGCTGCCTTATTTTGACGACGCTAATTGGCTTGATCGCACTCGTTGTCGAGTTGCAGTCTCATACGGACGCTGCTTGGAATGCGATCATCCTGGCCGTTTTCTTTCTGCCAGCCATGGCTGGTCTGGGCGTAGCACTCGACTTGCTTTGCGGCCTGGGGCACGCCGTGCTCGCCGGTTTCATCAGTCGCGTTGCGGTACCGGCCACAACTCTAGTGTTTCTGTCTGTTGCGTTCACGCAGTACGACCAAACTCCCTTCGTGGCCGTCGTTTGCTTCTGCAGCGCTAGCTTTCTTGGTTTTCTCGTGTCAACAGCCATCGTTCGCTGGAGATCTCGCGCGCATGTTGACAATGCACCACAATCGACCGACTATCGCAATTGGATTAGCCAGGGCATCGCGTTTATGGGCCTCGGATTTCTTGTTAGCTGGATTTTCCGAGCAACGATTGTGGTAGCAGATCACGTCCCCCATTTGACAACCGAAATGGCGCTCCTTGCGCCCGCCCTGGAAACCGGTTCGATGGTCATCCTGCTCTCGAAGTCGACTGACAAGTACTTTCAACCGAAACTATCGCTGATCATCGAGCGAGAAGACTGGGAGTATGGTCGAAAGTTCCGCTTTCGCCGCTACATCACGATCGGAATTGGTGTCGCCATATTCTTGGCGGTGACCACCCTATTTGGAAAGCAGATCTTGGCGGTCTTTGGACCAGACTACATCGCAGCTTATTGGCCAATGTGTTTGTTTTCCATAGGTTCCAGCGTGTGGGCAATCTTCTCTCTGGCACCAAGTTTCTTGATTTTCACGCAGCGACAAAGGACACTCTTTTACAACTTGCTGATACATGGAATTGTGTTAGGGGTCGCAATCGCTTTCCTTTTCCCTCGCTATGGCGCACTGGGCGCAGCGGCTAGTTATGCCGTTTGCATCAGTTCGCTGGCGCTTAGCAATTTCGCCTTTGCCAGGCGCCGCGTCGGTGAACTTGCCATCCCCAAGTCATCTCGATAGAACGATTTTCATGCCTGCTTGCCACGCAAGACTTGGATGAATTCGCCTCGCGCATCGTGGCCGGTTCCGACAACCAATCGCCTACGTCCGTCTCGAGTCTGCTCGACGCAGCCCACAGCGCGAACCATTTCCCCTGCGACTGCTTGGCAACAAAACGACGGCGAATAGCTTACGATTTCGAACACGCTTTCGTCGTCGATTCCATAAACGCTGCCGTAACAGCTTGAACGACTGTCATCTATCACGGTGGCTGTGATCTCTTGATTGCCTAGCTTCTCCGATGCGGCGTTGTAGCTACTCGGTGGACTATCAATACAAGACAGATCGATGCGGCGTCCCCGCCAGAGAAACTTGTTGAACTTTCGCTTCTCGTGCCATACGTAGTCGTCAAAAGAAAGTTTGCCTGCACGACGCTGATGGGTAGCTCGCCAGTGCTCATCGTCCAGCCAACGAAATTCCACCGCGTCTGACAGCCTGTGAGCAACTAGGGCTTGCAGTGATCGAAAGTGATCGGTCCCGTAAATGGTAATGTCGAAGTCGGATTGTGCATTCGAACAGCCGACCAGCATTGAACCAGTCACGCCTAAGCTTCCTTGGAAACCTAGCTCCAGCAGCCTTTCAAGTAGTCTGATCAGGTCGCCTACACCAGCCTCAGGCAAGGAGTTGCCAACGGTTGACTTGTTGCCATCGCTTGATTGCACGTACTTTTGAACCGTGGCTTCTGGCTTCAGGTGCTGGGCAACTTCGACGATCGGCATCGCGATCAAACGCGTGTTTCTCCGCGGGCAATCAATCCGCCAATGTGGCACAAGCTCATCGACGATCGCTCCAACATGCTGGCCCGCCAGCTTTTGATTGCGTTCCACTCCATCGGAAGCGTCGGTCAGATAGCGTGGTGTGACGAGTAAACGACCATCTTCGACTCCCCAACCGACCAACGCGCACAAAAGGCCGCTCTTTGACAGCACAAAATCCTTGGGCAGGTAGCGATAGATCTTCCGCAAGCTGCTTGCATTCACGCGTCAAACCTCTCCGGCTCGAACCCTACCGCAACCCATTTCTTGTCCGCCATTTTCCTGCAACCTAGCAATTGGACCCGTGAATGAAAGGTATGGAGAAGCCTGCTTTGTGAAGAACCTGCTGTGTAAAATACTCAGAGCAGAGGACTACGGTTTGCTCGAGCACCTGCTCAGCAGCGAGACGCCACCATACAATGGAGCGATGCTCCTGCGACGCTGCCTCGGCAGTTAAATTTATCTGCGACGATTCTCATCCAGGCTTCAAGAAATGAGCTCACCCACAAAGCTGCTTTTTCGGAGGTGCTTCATTCTTGCCATGCTGTTGCCATTGTGCAATGCGGCGAACCATACCGCAGCGGCACGCGAGTTTGCCGCTCAAGAATCGGCTGAGCAGATCACGGATCCTTTCGACCTCGGACCCGACTTCCCCGATCTAACTGCTCTGAATGGAAATGCTCAGGAGAAAGTTGACAAGGACTCTCCCGGTGCTACTGAATTGTCCAATGCCAAGGATGCATCAACCGAACGAGAGGTGTTGCAACCGACTGCGCCGGAACCAATTCAGCGAGAAGAAGCTGAGCAAGCTGCCGATCGTGTAGCTCGTGAAAAAGACAACCGAGAAACGGACGACACAGAGGAAACGGACGACACAGCGGAAACGCAAGCAGATGGCGGGTTGGTACACGATGAAGATGCGATTCTGGAAAGCCCTGCTGATCAGCTTGCCAAGTTGGCCCCCAAGCAGATTGCCTGGATTGAAGTCGAAGGCCCGATCTTCGGTCGCTTTCATTGGTACTTGCTCAATCGCTTGGACTGGGCCAAGCAACAAAACGCGGAAGTTATCGTCATCGACCTGACGTCTCCAGGAGGCGGGCTAGATTTGTCAGTCGAACTTGCCCGAGAAATAGCAGCGATCGACTGGGCAACGACGATCTGCTTCATCCGTCGCGAAGCGATAAGTGGCGGTGCGATTACGGCTCTCGGCGCGGATTACATTGTGATGCAAGAGGGCGCAATGATCGGTGATGCAGGACCGATTGAGTTGCGTCCAGGAGGCGTCTTTGAACACGCGCCGGAGAAGATTGTCAGCTACTTAGCGCCCATCATGGGCGAATTGGCTCAACAGCATGATCGCCCAAAACTACTCGCCGAGGCGATGGTGGACCGCAAGCTGATTGTCTACGAAGCGGTCGACACGCAACTTGGCCAAAGAGTCTTCATTAGCGACAAGACGCTGAAAGAAGCGCCAGAGCGATTTCAGGATGCGAAACAAGTAGATGAGACGGGGCAAAACCGATTCCTTACCGTTTCGGCCGCCCGAGCACAGGAACTCCGGTTGGTCGAGCACGTTGTCGCCGATGATCAGGCGCTTGTTGCACTACTTGGATCGCCGAAAATTGCCCGCACCAAGCTGACGGGTACGGACAAGGCCGTTTACTTGTTGAACCGGCCATGGTTGACGGCTCTACTCTTGATTGTTGGACTCATTGGAATCTACCTGGAAGCTGCGGCCCCAGGCATCAGCGTTGCGGGTTTAACCGCCGTGATCTGTTTCGGCATCTTTTTCTGGAGCCATGCCCTGGGAGGAACAGCCGGTATCCTTGAGATTCTTCTCTTTGCCCTTGGCGTTGGATGCATCGCCTGCGAACTTCTTCTATTGCCAGGCTTCGGGATTTTTGGCATCTCGGGAATCGGCCTCATTGCCGCTTCTTTAGTGATGGCGACACAGACGTTTGTTATTCCCGAAACGAATGCGGATTGGCAAGCACTTCAAATGAACTCGGTCGTCGTGCTTGGGGCGATGTTATTTGTCGTCGTGCTCGGCGTAGGGCAAATCCTGTTGTTCGATTCTCTTCCAGGGCTGAATCTGTTTCGCCTGCAACCGCCTGTCGACGCTCCTGCAGAATTCGACGAGACACCACCACAGCTAACGCAAGTTTCGCCGGCCGTCATTCCGCTTGAGATTGGTATGAGCGGAGCTGCTGAGTCGGACCTCCGTCCGGCTGGCAAAGTTAACATCAACGGCCACCTGATCGATGTCGTGACCGAAGGAGACTACGTTGAGAAGGGCGCTACCGTCAGCGTCATTCGCGTTGAAGGAAACCGCATCACCGTCCGCGTCGAAAGCTAGAGCGCCGCTCTAGCGAAGAACGGCTTCGGAACTAGGCGAGCTTGGCTTGTTTGGTCTCGGTTCCGCGAAGCACTTCGGCGCAAGCGTGGAAGACGTCGTCGACCTCGATCGCCTTCATTGCTGTGTTCTCGCCGCTGCGAAGCATTTTCCCGCGTGGTGGATGAACTGGAGACTGCACACTGCGATGGCCCACGCCGTACGGGCCAGACTCGTCCGCCCAAGTCACGCCGTGCAGGCTTACACAAGGTGTACCGACGGCACTGGCGAGGTGCAGGGGCCCGGTGTCACCGGTCAGCATTGTTGTTGCCAATCGAATACACTCGGTCAGTTCCTGCAAACTCGTGGATGGAGCAGCAACGGCAGCTCCTCGGCTGTTCTCTTCTATTACCTTTGCCATCAAACGCTCTTCGTCGCCAGCCCAGAACACAAGGCTCTGCATCCCGAACTCAGCCGAAAGCTCTCTGGCAACCTGAGCGAACCTGCCTGTTGGCCATTGACGCGTCGACCAACCAGCACCAGGATTGATCGCGACGAATCCACCGGGACGCAATCCTGCGTTAAAAACAATCTGCTGTGCTCGAACTGCGGCTTGGTCGTATTTGGGCATGCGAAACTCGCCTTCGCCCGCTTCGACTTTTGTCCAGGGCGAAAGCAGTTGCCTGTAGACATCCACCATGTGACGATGCGTCTTCTTGACTCGCTGAGTTGCCATGGCGGGGGCGAGTTCCCGGGCATGAGAGTAGTCGTGACTGACTCGAGTTTTTGCTCCCGTCATCAGACTCAGCCCCGCACTCTTGGTCAGCCCCTGAGGGTCCAGGACGAGGTCAAATTCTCGCTGCCGCAACTCGCTGCGAAGCGACTTCCATTCCAACGGGCGTTTCAGCCAACGTTTCTCAATGACGATCAGCTCGTCAATCGCCGAGTGTGACTTCAGGAGCTGGCCAGCCGCGCAATCGACCACCCAAGACAACTTGCATTGCGGCCAGAGCTTCTTCACTTCAACTGCCAAGGGCAAAGTCAGAATGCAGTCGCCAATCGCACTGAGACGGGTAATGAGAACTCGCTGCGGCATGAACGAATCCCCTTTGAAAATCCTCAACGCCATTGCTGTAAAACCTAAGCTAGCGGATGATCTACTGACAAGGCGGCTTGGTGAGACGCGCATCTGCGACTCATCCCAACCGATGCGTCTTGTTAGCAAAATCGTATTTTCAACGCAACGAGAATCCAGTGAGCTGTTAGGTTTCGACCGCGAAGTTGCATTTGCGAACATGAGATCGCATTTGCTGGCATTGGGAGTCGTTGGTAATGTTCAGGTATCGGCAGTTTTACGAGCGATAGGAATGGTGAAAATGCACTTTCGAAAGTTGCGACGAACACTCTTGGCCCCATCCCCATTCCCATCCCTGTGCCTAGCCGCTTTACTTCTGGTCCCAGTCTTCGGCTGCACCCGCCGGACTCCTGTGGAAGAAGTCGGAATTGATGCGAGTGGAGTAGAGATCAGCGATATTGCTGAGCGGGCCGAGTGGGGGAGTTTTCGAGGTCCGAACAACGATGGCATCGTCAACGTAGCCGCTCCAACCCAATGGAGCGACACGGGCAATATTCAGTGGTCCAGTGAAGTGCCGGGGCGCGGACATGCTTCGCCAATCGTAGTTGGCAATCTAGTCGTCCTGCCAACCGCCATCGATGCCAAACAACAACAAATGGTCCTCGCGTACGACCGAAGCACTGGGGCCGGAGTCTGGGAGAAACTCATCCACCAAGGCGGCTTTCCTAGCTCAGGTGAGATTCACCCCAAGGGAACCAACGCGAATTCAACACTAGCCAGCGACGGTAAACGTCTTTTCTGCGTCTTCCTCAATTCCGGCAAGGTTTTCGCAACGGGATTAGATCTTGATGGAGAACAAATCTGGCAAACGGAACTTGGTGCGTTCAGTTCCAAATTCGGCTATGCTCCCTCGCCGATCATTTATAAATCGTTAGTGATTCTGGCCGCAGACAACGCTGGCGGAGGGTACATCGCAGCCTTGGATGGCGCAACTGGAAAGATCGCTTGGCGAATTGCACGCGATGCCAAAAGTTCCTATTCCAGTCCCGCAGTCTTCTCGCTCGACGGAGCGACAGATAGGCTGTTCATCAGTGGGTGCGATTCATTGACTAGTTACGACCCCGAAACGGGAGACGAGCAGTGGTCAACACCGTGCACCGCCGAAGCAACCTGTGGGACCGTCGTTTCAACCCAAGGACTAGTCTTTGCATCAGGAGGATATCCGGATCGACAAACGGTTTGCCTAGACAGCTCGGGTGAAATCCAATGGTCCAATCGCGTCAAAATCTACGAACCATCGATGCTTGCTTACGAAGACGCCGTGTATGCCGTTACCGATGAAGGCATCGCATATTGCTGGGACGCGAAAACCGGTAAACAACACTGGCGAGAGCGATTAGGAGGCAACTTCAGTTCGTCCCCGTGGGTGGCGAATGGTTTGGTGTACGTTTCCGATTTGTCGGGCAAGACACACATCTTTCGAGCTTCGACGAACGGTATGGAAACCATCGCAACATGCCGCCTGGGCAGCGACTGTTATTCCACTCCAGCGGTTGTCGAAGGGAAGATCTATATCCGAGTGGGTTACAGCAACGCTGGAAAGCGGCAGGAAAAGCTGGTCTGTATTGGAGCAAAAGCCGAATCGTAGCTCATCGATGCCTCGAACCCAGTTGCCCACTCAGCCGCAGGAGTACCCCAGCGCGATCTATGCCAATATTTCGTGGACGACTTCCCCTTCAACATCGGTTAGTCGGAATCGGCGACCTTGGTAACGGAATGTCAGACGTTCGTGGTCGATGCCCATCAAGTGCATCAGCGTAGCGTTGACATCATGCACGTGAACGGGACGCTCGACAATATTGTAGCTGTACTCATCGGTGCTCCCGAGGCTAAAACCTGGTTTCACGCCTCCTCCAGCCATCCACATGCTAAAGCATCGTGGATGGTGGTCGCGCCCATAGCTCGTCGGCGTCAGCTTGCCTTGACAGTAGGCTGTCCGGCCAAATTCGCCGCCCCAAACGACCAGTGTATCATCCAGCATGCCTTGCTGTTTCAAGTCGGCGACCAACGCCGCGCAAGCCTGATCGGTTTCTCGACACTGGTTGCTGATGCCTCCTGGTAAACCGCCGTGTTGGTCCCACCCTTTGTGGAACAACTGGACGCAACGCACATCTCGTTGCAACAGCCGTCTCGCGAGCAGGCAGTTTGCAGCAAACGTCCCTGGTTTCGATGCGTCCTTTCCGTAAAGGTCGAGAATGTGCTCAGGTTCGTCACTGAAATCCGCTACCTCCGGAACCGAGGCCTGCATTCGAAACGCCATTTCAGACTGTGCGATGCGTTGTTCAATGACGGGGTCGATGCGTTTTTGATACGAGAGCTCGTGTAGACGATTCATGCCATCCAACAGTTCGCGCCGTGACGAACGTGAAATGCCATCTGGGTTGTTGAGATAGAGGACCGGTTCACGGCCGGCGCGAAACTGCACGCCCTGGTGTTGGGCTGGTAGAAAGCCACTGCCCCACAGTCGTGAGTAGAGAGGCTGTCCGCCCTTGTCCTTGGTAACCAGCACACAAAAACTTGGCAAATCCTCGTTCACGGTTCCCAGCCCGTAGTCCAGCCAAGCGCCAAGTGATGGCCGACCGGCGATCTGCGCGCCGGTTTGCATAAACGTAATCGCCGGATCATGATTAATCGCCTCGGTGAAAACGCTCTTGATGACCGAAATCTCATCAACAATCTTGGCCGTGTGCGGCAGCAATTCGCTGATCCAAGTGCCGCTGTTGCCATGCTGCTCAAACTTAAACTTGCTGCCCGCCACCGGCAATGAAGCTTGGTTGCCACTCATGCCAGTCAATCGCTGCCCACGCCGCACGCTGTCGGGCAGCTCCATGCCGTGATCTTTGTTCAACTGAGGTTTGTAGTCAAACAGTTCCATCTGTGATGGACCGCCACTCATGAACAAATAGACAATCCGCTTTGCCCGCGGCGCATGATGGAGAGCCCGCAAGTGAGCCCCTTGGCCGACCTTCAATTGCTCGGCCAATTCCGGACTTGGAGCACCGTCTGCACCGTGAGCCGTATTGGCGCCGAGCAAATTAGCGAGGGCTATAGTGCCAAGTCCGCTGGACGTAGAGCCGAAAAAGTGGCGGCGGAGCATTGCATTTCGTTGTTCAAACAAGCGTATACTACCTTTTCATTACGAATTCATCGTAGCTCATCAAGCCTCCAGCCACGGCGGCGAGCCCTGCGAGATGATTCAGCTCAGATTCGATCGATGAAGACTCAACTGTCTGCGCAGCTTTTCCGCTCTCCGGCTTAGCTTGCGGCTTCATTTCCTGTGACTGTTTTTCCTGTGACTGTTCCTGGGAATCAGCCAGCAGTTGAAGCTCCGCGCGATAATCGCCAACCGCCAAGAAGGCGTTGCGTTCGTCCGGCAGCCGAGCAAAATAGTCTCGTTGTCCGGCAAGTAACTCGGTGAGTGTCGCAAGCTCCCGCGCGTCTGGCTCCCGCGCGGTCAACCGCCGAAAAACGAATGTCAGTTGGGCTGCCGATGTATCCGAGTGCTCGATAGCGTGATCAGCCAGCGCGCGAGCAGCTTCGACATATTGTGGATCATTTAACAAAACGAGCGTCTGCATCGGCGTCATCGTGGCTTGTCGACGAACCACGCAGACTTCACGATTACTGGCATCAAACGTCATCATTGACGGGGGCGGACTGGTGCGTTTCCAATATGTGTACAGACTCTTTCGATGGCTACCTTCACCAACATCACGAGAGTAGACACTGCCAGATTTTTCCTTCCACAGTCCAGGCGGCTGATACGGTTTCACTGGTGGGCCGCCCAAGCGGTCGACCAAAATCCCGGCCGCAGCAAGTGCTGAATCTCGCAACGATTCGGCACTCAATCGCACTGCGGGACCTCTTCCCAGCAGTCGATTTTCGGGGTCCACCTGCAGTAGCTTCTCGGTTGGATTCGACGACTGTCGATAGGTCGAACTCATTACAATTTGCTTAATCAAGGCCTTCGTATTCCAGCCGCTTTCGACAAACTCGGTTGCCAACCAATCCAGCAACTGCGGATGCGTGGGGGCCGAACCTTGTAAACCGAAATCTTCGCTGGTTGCCACCAAGCCTTTGCCAAACAAACTTTGCCAGATCCGATTGACTGCAACTCGCGACGTCAGCGGATGCTTGGGATCAGTCAGCCAGTTTGCCAAGTCTAATCGATTTGGCGTCCTCTCAAAGTCAGCAGGGTAAACTGCCTGCGGCACGCCTCGAGAAACTCGCTCGCCCAGCGCGTCATAGGCTCCACGAACGAGTAGATGCGTCGGACGTGGCTCGTCCAATTCTTGCATGACCATGATGGACATGACTGAGTCGACTAATTTGCTGCGGTTGCTGCGAAGCTGGGCCAATTGTTCCTGCAGTTGGCCGATCTCGGACTGTGTTTCAGCGTAGAACTGCGAAATTTGCTCGTCCGACAAGTTGTAGAGCCACTCGGTAACATTCTCAGGCATCGAGTCCGCAAGATAGTGGTAGCGAGATTCTAATTCGCCCAAAGCTCTTTCGTAAACACGCACCTCGTCTACGGCCCCGCCTTTGAAGCCCTTGTCGCGAAATCGATTCCCGAAGGCTAGCTCTTGGGTCACGCCGGTGATTTGGTTCGTCAAGCTATCGCGAACAACATCAACCAGTTCGGGGCGACCGTCAACGTAAATGGTCATTCCATCAGCACGGCTGGAACCATCGTAGGTGAGTGTTATGTGCACCCATTTGTTCAGTTCAAGTGGCTTCTTGGCAACAATGCGAGCCGCGTTGCCCGGCCAAAAATGAATCAGTGCAAAACTGAGACGCCCGTCTTCGATCAGTAGCTCATAGCCGCGACTGCCTGAGTCCGTCCACGCTCGCGAGCGATGCATGACCACCGATCGTTCGAAGCTCTCGGGCGATCTCATCCAAAACTGGATACTGAACGGATCATTGCGAGTGAAATTGCCGCCCGGCTTGAGCTTGAAACCGTCTTCTCCGTTCAGCTCAAGTCCCGCGCCAACTCGCCCGTCGGTAAGCGTTGGTGCATCGGTTAACTGCGCTGTCTCACCACCCTCGACCTGATTGGATAGCTCCTTGCCGTCAATTTGATCTAGCGAAAGATAGGCGACCAACGCCTTCGTCCGCGACTGCTGAAGCAGGTTGCGCAGGCTAGCCTTTGCTGCAACTCGCTCCTCATCCTCGGGTGATTTGAGGGCATTTGCAGGACGCACATCGAGCAGGCTGTTTCGCCAAGATCGAAAACGCTCGCCTCGCAATACGTCTCGCGTCTGCTGAAGCTCTTTTTCTGCCTGCGATATCTTGGACTCAATGGCGGCTTCCTTTGCAAGCAGTTCCGCGTTATCCAAACGCAGCGCTGGCGTTGGGACAGAGTCGTTGAAGTGGGGATAGAGGCCCGATTCGTCGATGCTGTTGAAAAACGCACTGAGCGAGTAGTAATCCGCCTGCGTGATTGGATCATATTTGTGATCATGGCAACGGCAACACTCCAAGGTAAGCCCGAGGAAAGCTGCACCAAAGGTATTCACACGATCGGCCACGTATTCAGCACGAAACTCCTCTTCGACACTCCCGCCCTCGTTCGTCTGGCGGTGATTTCGATTGAATGCAGTTGCAAGAATTTGTTCTTGGGTTGGGCTTGGGAGCAAGTCACCAGCCAATTGCCAAGTGATGAATTTGTCGTACGGCAAATTGTCATTTAGGGCGGAGATGACCCAATCTCGCCAAGGCCACATCGCGCGAAAGCGATCATTCTGATAACCGTACGTATCTGCGTAGCGAGCGACGTCGAGCCAATCAATGGCCCACTTTTCGCCAAACGCCTTGCGATCCAAGTATGTATCCACCCAATGTTCGTAAGCTTCATCGGTGGGGTCTGCTTTGAAGGCGTCCAATTCCTCGAGTGTCGGTGGCACGCCCGTCAAATCGAGCGCAATGCGCCGCAGCAGAGTTTCGGGTGAAGCGGGGCGTTGGGGGGAAAGCCCTTCAGACTCCAGGTGTGACAAGACAAAGGAATCGATCGGCGTCACAGGCCAATTAACTTGATCGACTGCCGGTGCAGCGTGGCGTTTTGGAGGCTGGAACGCCCAATGCCCCTGGTATTCGGCTCCTTCGCGAATCCACTGCTTAAGCAGCTCAACTTCCTCGGGCGAAACCTCCAGGTTCGAGTCCGGTGGAGGCATCTGAATGTCAGCATCATCGCTTGTTATCCTGGCGATCAGCTCACTGGCATCAATGTCCCCCGGTTCAATTGCCAGCTCATACGCACTCTCTGCGTCATCTAATCTCAAATCGGTGGCCCGACTCTCTTCGGCAGGACCGTGGCAAAGGAAGCATCGGTCAGACAACAGCGGACGCACTTGCGTAGCAAAATCAACCGGCTCAGACGCTGTGCTGGACAAGCTAAGGAAAGTTGTGCCGGCCGAGACGGCGAGATATAGAGCAGCGTTACGCAGTAAATGGGAGCTGCGAAACAGGCGAAAACGATGCATGGGTAATTTAAGGTTCTGGAGACAGGCGGGAATTAGGTAGCGGACCAACATTGCAGTCGAGAGCGCTTCAGCTCGGTTCAAACGCTGCCAATGATGCTCCTTAGTATGAGTCGTCGAGCAGTCGTTGGAAACAGCGTTGCCCCAAGGGTACGTGAAAAAAGCAGCCCGATAGCAGATTGCTGCCTCTATTTCGGCCAGCTAACGCCCCGAAAATGCTTGCAATAGTGATTTGCCGCAACGCGCAAGTAGCACCAGTGGCTATTGTCCGAGTTGGGCCAGCCTACTGCCCAAGACTGAAAGTGGGACGATGGACGCGAAGCAAATCGCATCGAGAAGCGAGACCGGATCCTCGGCGTCGCCGAACATCGTCAAGGCGACATTCGCAATCAAGAGCAGCGTTCCAGCGATCAAAGCGTGCAATAGGAATCGCGAACTGGCCAACTTTGCGGCGATGAATCCGCAAACCACATATGCTGGCATCACGAATAAGCCAACGAAAATAAAGTCGAAAACGGGGGACGACTCGTCCGCTTCGCCGAGGAAAAAACCGCCAAACAACGCAAGGAATATGCCGGCTGCAATTGCGAGTAGCATGGAGAACGCAAACGCAAGCAGCGGCGCTAAAATCACCGCCTTGTAGTCGACGCTTCTGTTCTCGGTCATGATCACTCCACTCTTGCCTGTGTCTCTCAACTGGTTAACCGCGAAAAATTCTGCTCACAAGCCTCGCTACGGAGTCAATTCTTGAACCGCCGAAACCGTTTCGGAAAAAGCGTCACGGCGAGTTTGGAACGCGGCTTGCACATCCGGCTTGGCGAGCAGGGCGAGTGCCCAGATACCAAATGGTAGCCCGCAGACAACAAACGGTGAGGCAACAGGAATGCAAGCCAGGAACGCGGCCATCCGCCCCATGGCGAGCGACTCCAGATGGCCCATTTTGGCGGCCCCGATGGCTATCAAAACCGAAGCGATGAACTGCACCGAAAAGAGTCCCACTGGAAATAGCTCGAGACTGTAACTGGTCGAGTTAATAAAGATCATCGAGACCAGTGGGATCGAAGCAAAGACGGATTGAACCGAAGCCATCACGATGAGCGCCGTTGCCGGGCGAGCTAGCTGAGATTTGATAGCGGCCATTGATGCCGCCTCGGTAGTCATCCGCGGTGCTTCAGCATCACAATCAGCAACCTGGCCGGGTGGAGCGTACGGATTCGTCATCAGATTTCTTTGTTTTGCGTTTCTTTGACCATTCTGCTTTGTGGTGATATTCACGAAGTGGCCATTCGCAATAAGAATCCTCGTATTCCTGGTCCGTCAAGAATTCTTCTGCGATACCGAAGCCGCATCGGGCTTTTGCGCTGAAGCATGGACTGCGAACGTCGCCCAAAAGAAAACCGCACACAGAATCATTCCGCTTGGATTTCGATTCATCGTACATCGTCCTCATCCGACTAAGTTTCTTGAGAGTATATCCTGCGCGTTTATTCTAGCGTCACCTGAGCCTCGTTCCTGTGAGCTTCTGCCGCCTGAAGACGCTGCTCAAGATCAGCGTTTGCTGCTCGGTTTTCAAAGTGAAGAATCGAGATGAAAGCAATGACTCCGGTGAAAAGGATAGCTTCGCTCAAGAGCACTTGTTTTTTTAGGTTGAGCATTCGTTTCTCAACAAGCTGCATCACTTGGCGATCAACACCTTCATCAGACAATTCGTATTGGTCGTGAACTTTCATTTCGCCGCACCTCTAATGCCCCAATCTCGAGTGGAAAGACTCCATTCAATTTACCGCATTTCACTGCTTGGCGCGATGTGGCCCTGACTTACCGTGCACGGCGAATCAGGGTTTGACGCTGGGGCACCACAC
>CAYPLE010000027.1:0-55593 GCA_964411445.1 uncultured Pirellulaceae bacterium | reverse complement strand
AAGACGCGTCCAGATTCTTCGCGAAGATAGGTGTAGAAGCCATGTTCGTTGTTCGTCAAATGCCACTTCCCTGCCATACCGGTGCGATAGCCGGCTTGATGTAACAACCGAGGAAGGCGGCATTGTGCGGGGGCTAACTGCTCGCGGAACATCGGTTCGGCGACGGGTGCCCAAGGTGTTCCGTACCAGCCGATAACATGCCACATTCCGTTACGGGAAGTGTGTTGGCCAGTGAGAAGTGCTGCACGAGTTGGCGTACACTGAGGCATGACGTAGGCATCGGTTAAACGCACGCCTTCGGCGGCGAGGCGATCAAGGTGCGGAGTCGCAACTCTTGTTCCCCCATAACAGCCAAGCGTCGGCCAGCCTTGGTCGTCGGTCAGAATCAACAGAATGTTCGGGCGGTCGGCATTGTTCTGCTGATCTGCATTGTCGCCCTTTGGCAATGGCGTTGTCTCATCGACCGGCTTGAGGAGTTGTCCCACGAAAGCGATTCGGTTCGGAATGGTCGACCGGATACGCAGCCGATCCGCCTTAGGAATGCGTTCGGGATGGGTCAGGAGAGTGAAAGCGAACAAAGCGGACTCGGCCAAGTCCTCACGATTAGGCAGTCGCTTGGCGTAGTGAGTTGCAAAGGCTCCATCGGCGGCTTGCGCACGTTGCCACCGAGGCGATTCCGCATACTTAGCGTCCCAAGCGGCATGGATCGACTCGTGAAAAATGGTCTCCTCCAGGTCATGCGTGCCGATTCGACGCGTAGCATTCTCGGAGTAGACCACAATGAGGCCCGTGTCGCTGAAGGCCGTGGTGTTCGGACCTCCTCGGTGGACGACCAATCGCGAGACTCCTTTGCGAAGCATTGGTGGGAGTTTGCCAAGCGGGTCGACGTAACGCATTGCCTCCGATTTGGCGGTCTGTCTATTCTCAAAATCTGCAT
This sequence comes from uncultured Pirellulaceae bacterium, assembly GCA_964411445.1. Taxonomy (GTDB): domain Bacteria; phylum Planctomycetota; class Planctomycetia; order Pirellulales; family Pirellulaceae; genus Aureliella. The sequence goes on along the minus strand of CAYPLE010000027.1, from coordinate 54,656 downwards.
CTACATAAATGTCGACCACGTGGGAGTCACTAAAATGAGCCCTGAACTTGAAGGCTTCTCTGAACAACGGCAGGTCATCGTCGCGTTTGTCCGGCATCTCAGCACGACCAAGTTCAGCGAATTCAATTCTCGAGAATGTTGATGGATCAGCCTCTGTGATGAAATCGAATTCCGTGCCGACGACCGAGCTCTTGTACAACTGCGCCTGAGCGTGCGGGCTCAGAATAAACAGCGCGAGAACGACAAGAAGAATTGTGCTTGGACAATGGAGATGTGCCGGCGGAATCAAGGAGCGTAGCTGATGGGCTTGGCACATTGGGCGGAAGAGCTCTTGCAGGTTGAAGTTTGGATGCATGACTGATTTGACTTTAGGACTCTTGCGGAAGCTGCTGGCAGTTGAACGCTGGATAGGATGGCGACCGGAGTTCGGGCTAGGCTGTACAAGTGTGTGTGGAACATCCGGATGACAACTGACAGTATACTGCCATCAATATAGGCGACACACGACCGATCGCCGCGTTGCAAGAATCCAGTTTAGTGAGTCGCTCTAACGCGGTTGCTGGAAATCCAGATCCGTGGAAATACGCGATGTGGCGAACGATATCAGACTTTGAGGCCCAGGAATGAAGTACTTCACAATGGTTGGAATGCTAGCCGTCCAGATGGTGACGGCAGGAGTGGTTGTTGGGCAGACGGCTCCCTATGACGTGTTTCCAGAGGTGCAACCTCCCTACTACAGAATTCGCTACGAAGCGGGAAATTCGGGCACCCCGCAAGACCCACAGTTGCAGTTTTCTGTTCAGTTTACACTGTGGATGCCTCCTGGCGTTGAGCGGCTGAAAGGGATCGTTGTGCACCAGCATGGTTGCGGCGAAGGGTCGTGCAAATCAGGGTTAACGGGGGCGTTTGACCTGCACTGGCAGGCTTTGGCGGCGAAGCATGATTGTGCGCTATTGGCACCCGCATACGAACAACCACAAGCAGCAGATTGTGGGCTGTGGTGCGATCCTCGCAATGGCTCCGATGCTCGCTTCCAAGAGGCGTTGAGTGATCTTGGAACAATGACCAAGCATCCCGAGATGGCGACGGTCCCCTGGGCACTTTGGGGCCACAGTGGTGGGGCGACGTGGGCTGGCATCATGACGATTCTGCATCCTGAGCGAGTCGGGGCTGCCTGGTTGCGTTCCGGTGCACCACTTGTGGAACCTCTGGCGGACCGGCCAACCGCAAAGACGATCGAATTGCCGAAAACGCTGGCCGTGCCGATGATGATGAATCTCGGAACGAAGGAAGGCGTTAGCGTTACCGATGGCCGCTTTTCTGGAGTTTGGCCCAAGGTGCAAAAGTTCGTCGCGCCACTTCGCGAACGCGGCGGATTGATCGGCGTTGCTGTAGATCCAATTACGAGTCACGAATGCGGAAATCAACGCTACTTGGCAATACCCTGGATGGACGAGTGTTTACAGATGCGATTGCCCGCTTCGCCTGGCCAGCCGCTGCGTCTGCTAAACAAAAATGACGGCTGGCTCGCTGAGCCCCTTGGGAAAGTGGCGGCACCGGTGAGTTCCTACGGTGGGGATGCAAGCAAGGCGATTTGGTTGCCCAGCGAACGCGTTGCGAAGTTGTGGATGCAGTATGTCAAAGACACCGGTGTTGCCGATGAAACACCGCCACCGGCACCGTCGAACGTCACAATGAAGGACGGCAAATTGACTTGGGAGGCGACGGCTGATCTGGAAAGCGGGATAGCTAAATTCATCATCCAGCACCGAGGCAAGAGGATTGCCGAGGTGCCGTCAGACGCAAAGAACCGTTTCGGTAGGCCGCTGTTTCAGGGGCTACAATACAGCGATACGCCGCAACAGCCACTTGTCAAAATGGAGTTCGAACTGGCGCCCGAAATGGCCACACAGTTAACGGATTTCAGGGTCATTGCCGTCAACACGCTTGGCCTCGAATCTCACCAGAGCGGTCAGGCTGCTGAATTGAATTAGCTGAGAACATCGTGGATCACATGTCCTTCCACGTTGGTCAACCGACGTTGGATTCCATTGTGATAGAACGTTAGGCGTTCGTGATCGAGCCCAAGTAGATGGAGAATGGTAGCGTGGAAATCGGGCGGCGTGACGACTTGCTGCGTCGCCTTGAAGCCGAATTCGTCCGTTGCTCCATACGAAAATGCTGGTTTGACGCCTGCGCCGGAGAGCCAACAAGTGAATCCGTGAGGGTTGTGGTCGCGACCAAAGGTTCCCATCTGAAACATTGGCATGCGTCCGAATTCGGTTGCGAAAATCACGAGAGTCTCGTCCAGTAAACCAGTCTGTTTTAGATCGCACAGCAAAGCAGCCACGGGTTGGTCGAGGACCTGTGCATGGTCGTCGTACTGCTTCTTGATTTCGCTGTGCGCATCCCAGTTCAATCGCCCGCCCGAAGCATATGCCCCATTGAAAAGTTGCACAAATCGAACGCCGCGTTCTACAAGACGCCGAGCTAAGATACAGTTTTTTGCAAAGGCCGCTTTGGTTGCGTTGGGGCTGTCTGCGCCGTAAAGCGAAAGCGTGTGTTGGCTCTCTGAGTTGATGTTGACGGCTTCTGGAATGGAAAGCTGCATTCTGGCAGCAAGCTCGTAGCTGGCAAGACGCGCTGCCAGCTCTTGGTCGCCTGGGTAGTTGAGCTGGTTTTGCCGTTCGAGAAACTTGAGCGTCTCGCGAGTTGCATGGTTGGTCCCCGAGGCAATTTCTGGCGGTGATTGAAGGTAGCGGATGGGTTTGGTACTGGAGAATGGCGTTCCTTGATAAGCGGCTGGCAAAAATCCGCTGGCCCAATTGTTTGGCCCTGATTGCGGATTGCCACGCGGATCTTCGATCGCCACAAATGCCGGGAGATTCTCATTCTCACTTCCCAGGGCGTAATTCACCCAAGCTCCCATGCTGGGAAAACCATCAAACGCGAAACCTGTGTTCATTACATTTTCGGCGGGACCATGTGTATTGGACGTGTTTGTCATCGAGTGAATAAAGCACAGATCGTCGGCCAGTTCGCCGATGTGGGGAAGAAGATCAGAGACCATTTTGCCCGACTGTCCGCGCGGGCGAAACTTCCAAAGCGGCCGAGTCAGGTTTCCGTTTGGGCCCTGAAATGACACCAGGCGTTCACTTCCCGGAAGGGGCTGGCCATCAAAGCGAATCAACTCGGGCTTGTAATCAAACGTATCCACCTGACTCAGGGCACCTGAGCAAAAGATCACGATTACATTCTTGGCTTTTGCTGGGAAATGTGGTTTGTTGTTCGTAGCCGCCGCGGTGCGTTCAGCCAGCAGGCTAGCGGCCGCGATGGAGGCAAGAAAGCCACGGCGGTTCGGTGCGACGTGTTGCGATATTCGTTGGGGATTTTGGCTGGTCATTGGATGTAGGCAAATTCGCTGGTGTTCAAGATTGCTCGGCAAAGTTGATCGAGCCCGTGGTCGGAAACGAATGGGACCAGCCGCTCCAACTCGGCTGCCGTGGGCTCGCGGGCATAGGCGATCTGGAAAGCAAGAGTGACTTGGGCGGTCACATCGTCGCCGGCTGTGTTCTCGATGCGTTCCGCGAAAAAAACTGCTTGGCGGAGGACAAACGGACTGTTCAGCAAACCGAGGGATTGCACCGGTGTGATCGAGCGCGTTCGACTTGGCTTCATTTGACCTGCATCCGGGCAATCGAAAGGTCCGAAAACGTCGACGTCAATCATGCGGACTTTGTGGGCATAGATCATTCTTCGCAATCCGTCTCGGTCAAACGTTTCCTTAGGCTTGTAATCTGACAAGCCGCCGCGCTGATTGAAGAAACTGAATCCTCGTCCACCGGCGTCAAAGTTCAGTTTGCCGCTCGCACTCAGTATCGAATCGCGAAGTGTTTCCGCTTCCAGTCTTCGCGGTGGGAAACGCCATAGAAGACGACAGTCTGCGTCGACGGCGAGGGCCCGTTGCTGCGGTTCGCTGGACTGCTGGTAGGTTTTCGATAGCAGGATGCGGCGGTGAAGCTTCTTGATCGACCAGCCGTCTTCTATGAACTTGGTGGCAAGCCAGTCGAGTAGCTCGGGGTGCGTTGGTTCGCTGCCCATTCGACCAAAGTCGGAAGGCGTGTCAACAAGCCCCTTGCCGAAGTGGTGTTGCCACACGCGGTTCACAATGACTCGCGCCGTTAGTGGATGGTTGGGTGAGCACAGGTGTTTCGCTAAAGCAAGCCGTCGCTTGAGATCGGGGGCATCTGTTGCAAGCTTAAGATCTTCCAAGAACAAAGGCACCGAAGGCGGTACTTCGGAAGCAGGCTGCATCGCATCGCCTCGACGAAGAAGGAAGGTTGCGTCGGGGGACTCAACAAAACTCGCTGCGTATACCTGCGGACCAGCACGAAGTCTTGCTAGTTGTGCTTGAGCAGAGCGTATCCTTGCCAGTAGTTGTGCAATCTTTTGTCGGTCTTGTTCGGTATCGGCAATGTCTAGTTTCTCGGCAGCGCGTGTATCATCCGTTCGAGGGAATCGATCACGCGTATGGATAAGCTCCAGCCAAGACCCGTCAGGACGTTGAGCTTCCACGGTGAAATCCACCGGCATGGACGTTCCCCGGTGCAGCGTGATAGCTGAAATCTCCGCGGGCACCTCAAATTCAACTTGCAGCCAGGCGGGTCCACCCTTTCCAGCGATCCATGGATAAGCTTGCCGAGTATCCGTGGAGCCGTCAATCAAGTTGTCGTGATGTCGCGATTGATTCGCCAACGCAAAACTCGACGCCGAGACTTGGGCTCCCCGCGAGGCAAGTGCGACGTTCTCTTTGGCCGTGTCGGCGGACGATTTGGAGTCGTTGCCTTCGTTGGGAGCTTTCCAAACTTCAAATTCATAAAGTGCGGCCGGCGAGCCATTGTTGGTCGCGTTGATCTTCATCCGAACAATCTTCGTGGTGACTGGCGGGAAAGATTCGTGATGAATGTCCTTGATAGGGGCGCGAAGTGAAAGTCGTTCACGGATTGCAGCCAGCTCAGCGACTAGCACCTTGACCTCCGCTTGCGCAGCCGGAACCTTGGCGGCCATTGCATCGTTTTGTTCGCCGCGAAGTCGCCGAGTTCCGTAGCGCAGGCCCGCGAACAGGGCCTGCATCGAGTAGTAATCTTGCTGTGAAATTGGATCAAATTTGTGGTCGTGGCATCGAGCGCAGCCCACTGTCAGCCCCATGAATGCTTGACTCACCGTACTGATGACTTCGCTTAATTCGTCTTGCCGCGCGCCGCGCATTGCAGCTTCGTCACGACCGATTTGCCCCGGTAAGTTTGCGGGGCCAGCGACCAAGAAACCTAGCGCCGCGTCTTCACCGACGCAGTCGCCGGCAATTTGTTCAAAAATGAACTGATCATACGGCTTGTCTTGGTTGAGAGCGTCGATGACCCAATCACGGTAATGCCACGCATCGCGACGCTCCGAGTTGGTTTCAAAGCCGACAGTCTCAGCCCAGCGAATGACGTCCAGCCAGTGTTGCGCCCAGCGTTCACCGTAGCGGGGCGAAGCGAGTAATTTATCGGCGAGTTGCCGGACATCTGGGGTTTCGACAAAGTCGGCTACTTCGGCTGGGGTTGGCGGAAGCCCTGTGACATCCAGGTACATGCGTCGCACGAGCGAGCGCGGCTGAGCAGGTGGGTTTTGCTCCAGTCCGTTGACAGTCAGGGCCGCGTCAATGAATTCATCAATGGTGGCATGGCGGCGCGTCACGTTTCGAGGCTTAAAACTCCAGTGATCGAGCTTGTCTTCGAGCTGTGCCGTGTCCGCGTCTTCTGGCCACTTCGCTCCTTCGCGAATCCAAGTTTCCAGTGTGGCGATGTGTTGTGGTGATAGCGGAGGACCTTCGGGCGGCATGCGTGTGTCGGGCTGCTCAGACTGAACCAACTCCAGCAATGGGCTTTGGCCTGGATCGCCGGCCACGATGCTTGGTCCCCAGCCATCACCGCCGCGGAAGGCCTCTGACTTGATATCCAGCCGCAATCCACTCTTCTGCTTTTTCTCGCCGTGGCACGCGTAACAGTGCTCTTGGAGGATTGGACGCACGTCCTGCACAAAATCAATTTGCGCTGGCGTGTTTCCCGCCAGCACAGAGATGATTGCAATTGATAAAATCGTGCGCATCGCGTCGCCGCCACTGGTAAAAACGCCAAGGTTATGGATTCACCGACCGACTGTCCAAGGCCCATTGTATACCGAACGCTTGAGCAGCATTCGGAATGCGTACACTGAACGTGCAAGGAAAACGACCAAGTCGTTTGGCTTGACCTATTCACCTTTAAAGAGCGAATCATGAAGAGACACGACCAACGGCAAGCAGTCCAAATGCGGTGTCCGCGAGCAGCCAGGCACTTGGTGAGCATCATCTGTTTTTGTGCGAGTCTCTGCGCCGTATCCGCAGCAAGCGCTCAGCAGCCCAACTTCTTGGTGATCATTGCCGACGATATGGGGTTTTCGGATGCAGGGTGTTACGGAGGCGAAATTGAAACGCCCAATCTCAACTCTCTAGCTGCATCAGGTCTGCGCTACACGCAATTCTACAACACCGCCCGGTGCTGGCCGACTCGCTCCGCTCTGGTCACTGGTTATTATCCGCAGCAGATTAGACGAGATAATGCACCTGGGTTACCGCGTTCCTTTGGTGGCGGTGGAAAACGACCCAAGTGGGCACGGACCATTGCAGAATATCTGCGTCCGGCAGGCTATCGCTCCTACCACTCAGGGAAATGGCACGTTGATGGTGAGCCGACCAACAGCGGATTCGATCGTTCTGACCAAATTAGCCGAGGGCCCGGGTTTTTCGATTCGATCAAACGTGAAGACCGCGACGATGAGTACTACCGGACCGTGGCAACTGCCGACTACGCGATCGATTGCTTGAAAGAGCACGCGAAAGACTTCGGTGATCAGCCATTCTTTCAATACGTAGCTTTCCACGCACCGCACTTCCCACTGCACGCTCTCCCGGAAGACATTGCACGCTACCGCGATCGTTATTTGGATGGGTGGGATGTACTTCGAGAAGAACGTCACACCCGTCAGTTGCAAATGGGAATTCACAATGCGGCCCTTTCGCGGTTAGAACCAGACTTGGGACCTCCGTACGCGTTCCCCGAACAGATCAAGCAGTTGGGCCCAGGAGAACTGGATCTTCCACTGCCCTGGAAGCATCTGAACGCAGAGCAACGGCGATTCCAGGCGACGAAGATGGCCATCCATGCGGCCATGGTCGACCGAATGGATCAGGAGATAGGGCGGATCCTTGATCAGATTAGGGCAATGGGACAATTTGAAGATACATTCATTTGTTTCTTGTCTGACAATGGGGCAAGTGCCGAGATCATGGTGCGCGGCGAAGGGCACGATCCAGATGCACCGATGGGATCTGCGGCAACGTATTTGTGCCTTGGACCAGGTTTTTCGAGTGCCGCGAACACGCCGTTTCGTCGTCATAAGACTTGGGTGCACGAAGGTGGCGTTTCGACTCCAATGATTGTGAGCTGGCCGCGTGGAATTGCTGCTCGCAACGAATTGCGTCGAACGGTCGGGCATGTTGTTGATATCGCGCCTACGATTCTAGACCTTGCAGGCATCGGCCCGCCGACTGATGCTCCGGTTCCGATGAGCGGCAGGAGCATGCGAGCGACGTTCGCCGCAGACGGGCAGGAGTTGCACGAGCAATTGTGGTTCAGTCACGATGGTCACAGAGCCCTTCGGCAGGGTGACTGGAAAATCGTGCACGCAGTTCCAACACCAATTGTGAAATCAGGGAAGCGGGATCGGGATGAGGACACCGCTTTTGCGACTCTCAACTGGTCGCTCTACAACTTGGCCAGCGATCGCGCCGAGCAGAATGACTTGTCCCAGCAACATCCCCAACGTGTTCAACACATGGCCAGTGCTTGGAAATCCCTACGCGACCAATTTCTCAAAGACGCGTCTCTGAAAGACGCTTCTGAGACAGGCGTCGAGTGAAGTTCGTAGGCTCACTCCCTCTGATGTACCTCTATGAAAAAGCAAAGCGGAGGCGCTGCGGAGCGAGGCTGCGAGCGAAAGAGCTAGATTGCAGCGGGACGAATGACAGCTCGTCGCAAACGAGTGCCGCGAGCTGAATTGATTTTCAGTCGAGAGTTCAGAGGCCCGGTTGAACTTTTTCTCGCTTCCGTCGCCGAGTGGAAAGAGGATGTGGTCCGGCTAGTCTTGGCCGCTTAGCGACGATGACTTCGGCTTTTGAAAATATTCGATGAGCCAACAGACCACATAACCAAGCAGCAGAATAACAAACGCAAGGCTCCCTCCTAATGCGAGTCCTGTGAAGTTTGTGAATCGAAAAACGGAAACGCAAAATGCAATGATGGCCAACAACGCCGCGATCGACATGAGAAGTCGTTTAATCACTCGTCGTTCTCCGAAATCCACAACTGACTCTCGGTTTAAAGACTCTGTAACCCGTAGTTGTACCCAAACGCCCCACCGACTTCAGTTGTGAGAGGCCGTTTGAACCATTTAGAGCTGCGCGCAGACAACATCTTGAAGAAATGTTGCTTCGGAAACCCACTGGCAAATGGGCCCAGTATGAACCGAATCAAACGGGCGAAAAACGCCGTGATTCCAAGCAAAAAGCCCACCGCCGATGGGCTTTGTTGAAAGATAGTCGGGCTGACTGGATTCGAACCAGCGATCTCTACACCCCCAGTGTAGCGCGTTACCAGACTACGCCACAGCCCGTACCGTGCCAAACGAGTTTGGCAACGCAACAAGTTTAATCTTAGCAACTCGAGCCGAAAAGCCCCGGCTGTAGACCGGCAGGTTAACTCAAAAGTTCAATTTGCGGTGCCTTGGAGAAGTCGTACGATGGCCTTCCAAGGAAGGCCATCGTACAAGATCGTACTTTGAATAAGTGAGTGGCCCTGTGTAGACCGGCTACCTTGGCGGATGTCGCAGGGATTGGCATCGCCCTTGGGGACTGGATTTTGTCGAGCAACAAGGTCACTTGGCCGACCAGTGTCTCAGGGCCGGAAAAGCCGCGGAACCAGGGGCAAGCTTGCTTGGCGACGTTCGCTAGCAAGCTAGCAATGGTGCTGCGAGATCGCTCTTCACCCATGCGGAGAGATTCGGGAGAATCAACGCGTCTGTTTATGGACGAATCAGTCAACGCTTGCTAGCGCGGTACGAATATTGTTATGGAGAGAAACTCGATGGATCGCAGGCAATGGCTACTTGGATCAATGGCCCTGGGATGCGGCTGCATGGGCTGCAAAACGGCTCCGATCACCGGCCGAAAGCAACTGATGCTCATTCCCGAAACGGAAGAAGTTTCGATGGGAAAGCAGGCATTTACGGACGTAATTGAGCAGCAGGAAGCATCGGGACCGAGCAAGTATCAAGAGGTCGTCGAGCGAGTCGCGATGGATATCGCGCGAGCCAGCGGACGGGATGAATACGAGTGGGAGACGCGCGTGGTGGCTAGCAATGAGCAGAATGCTTATTGCCTGCCTGGTGGCAAGATCGTTGTCTACGAAGGGATCATTCCGGTCTGTCAAAACGAAGCAGGTCTGGCAGTAGTGCTGGGGCACGAAGTCGCGCATGTGATGGCACGACACGGCGGCGAACGAATGAGTCAGCAATCGGCTGTCAACGGAGCCAAGACGGCGGTTTCGTATGTGTTGCGGAACAAGGAGCAGGTTTCGCAGGATATTTGGATGAAGGCATACGGAATGGCGACGACTTATGGAGTTGTCTTGCCTTACAGCCGAAAACACGAAACTGAAGCAGACCATATCGGTGTCATGTTGATGGCCCAAGCGGGGTACGACCCGACTGAGGCTCCCAAGTTCTGGACTCGGTTTGGTGCCGCCGGAACGGGGCCTTCTCAACCGGAGTTCCTGTCGACGCACCCAGCCGATGAGCGTCGCGCATCCGACTTGGAAAAGTTACTTCCCGAAGCGATCTCCACGTATCGACAAGCTTCTCGGCAGATCGGTACTGGCCAAATCATCGCCTAGTCGATTACGAAAACTTGCATCAAGACGTGCTCTGCAGGGAGATTCCCCTTGGCCCGCAATAAGCCAGAAGTTGAATTGCGAAGTTGGGGGATCTATACGCAGTGGGAATCCGCATCGAAAGATCTGCCCAAGGTGGTCGAATTCACCAAGGAGATACCGGCAACGGTAGATGTCGAGTTTGGCTTGATCGCACGCATCAAGAAAGCCAAAAATCAATTGGTCGACTATTGCATCTACCATCCCGGAATTGTCGGTGATAACGGCAAAGTAAGGCCTCCCTTTGATGGCCAAGTCTATGCTAAATCAAACGACTGGGATTTCTTCCTGGGCGATACGGTTTGGGAGCCAATCGAAGACAAACTGGGGCCGTGGCGGCTGACCATCGAAATCTCAGGCAAGACGTACATTGATGAGACATTTACGCTCGTGCAGGCTGCAGAATCAGCGGAAAACACGCCGCCCCATGCTTGACCGACGGCTACTGGGGAGGCTTGGGGGACCCGCCGACGTTCGTTCTGCGGTTGGCACGCGCCATTGAGTCGGCTGCGATGTCTTCTTTTGGGAAAACCATGTGAACGATCAGCATGGTTGATTGCGGGGCAGTCACCAACTCGTCCTCAAGATTTAGAGACTTGGGAATTGAGCTGGGGCGAGCTGAAAGACGCAAAGGCTCTAGGGGCAAGCCAGATGGCGAATAGTCGAGCACGCCATTGTCATTCAAATCTAAGTAGCAACTAACTGTTAGCTCGGTAATCGTCGGAATGTCTATGGCGAGAGTAGCGTAGCCCTCTTTGTCGAGCTCGAATCCTTGGGTTAAAACCGGTGAAGTTTCCGCTGCAAGTGTTCCCTCTGGGCGGTATACCGATACCGAACCGCGTATTGGTTGCCCAGCGTATTCGTTGGGGCCGTTCACGACAACGACTAGTTGGCTGCGCTTAATTTGCGGGCCAATAAGCTGAGGACGTGCGGCTTCGGGCTCTTGGATGATCTCGACTTCGGGTACCAAGTCAAAGTACTGCACCGCACACATGGCAGCAGCGGCCACCACCCCGATGGCAATGAGCTTATTGCCGTGGTTCCGACGCCAGGAGCTTTTTTTTACGTTGGGCATAGTTGTAAAATGCTGCTTGAGCTCAAGCGCTTGTGAACTTGCTGGGTAGTCGAAAGGAAAACAGACAGAACCCCCCTGCCAAGATTCAGGCAAACTTGGCACGTTTCCGCCGTCGGTAAGCACACAGTATACCGTGCATGGCCGCCTGGGGGCATGCTGTGCTGTGTCCACCTGAGCCGCACGTTATATGTAGCAAAGAGCCGCCCAGCGTTAGCGACTTAATCAATTGTGTGGGCAGTACACCGGTCGCAGCCTCGATCGCTTGCGGTATTTGGCGGTATTTGAATTTGGAAACGAAAAAACGCAGCCCTGCAAAGGACTGCGTTTCTTGTCTTGGTGCGTCGGCTCGGTAGCAGCCCACTCTTCATCAGGCTTAGAAGAGGACTTGGACGCCCACGCTGCCACCATGAAGGAGCACTTCGTCGCCGAGTGAGATCGACGTTCCAGATGCTGGAGTGACGACGGCTGGATTTTGGTCAGGCACAGTCGCGATACCGGGCATGTACCAGAATTCGTAAGCGGCCGTCAGTCGGACACTTGGAACGATGTGGTAGTTTCCAAACACGCCCAGTTCAATGATCCCTGCGATGTCGACTTCGGAGTCGCCCGAGTTGACAATTGGGGTTCCGGCGTTGGAGATGAAGTGGTTGCGTTCTGCAAAGTTTGCGTACACGCCCCCCTTTGCTTTGAAGCCCATGTTGCCGCGAAGGCTGACTGGGTAAAGCAGGTCACCACCGATTTGCAAACCGAGCAGTTCGTTGTCCACGCTGTCGTTGAGGAGGCCGATGCCGCCTGCTGTGCTATTGGCAAACAACTGATAGTCTTCTTCGTAGTCGACATATCGAACGCCGATGCTTGTCGATAGTACGTCCCAGCTCCACCACTTTCGGTTCAGTTCGAAGCTCTGCATGTTCACTCGGTAGAATTGCGAGTGGGCGTCCGCACTGTTGAACGCGGAAATTTGAGCAGCACCGTAGCCACCGAGCGCCTGAAGATTGCTTTTCGGCGTTCCGGTGGCTGGTTCGGTAGACTGGCGAGTCCAATTGAATGGCCCCACGTAGCTGGCTTCCCATCCGTTGACGCAGTCCTGCAGAGTGCCGAAGGTGTAGCGGCCTCCGAATTCGAACTGAAAGTCAGGCATGAAGTTGCCTCGGGACAGTGAGAATCGCTTGTCATCCTCACGGCGAAGCCATAAAGCTTCATAACTGACATAGTAGTTTACGTCGCAGCCGGGAGAACAAGGGTTTCCACCCACCATTCCACCAACCTTCGGCATGCAGAAGCTTGCCGGTTGTACTGAACTACGGTCCGAGCGAACCGAGTAAGAGGCATCAACGGTCGGAACATCGGTGATGCTCGACAGCGTGCCTCCGGCCGATGCAAATTGTACGAGCGGTTCACCTCCCCGTGTTGCTGCCGCCGTCGGAGCAAGAGTGGGGTTCATCTGAGCGATGGCTCCACCAGTAGAGAGTGTGACTGCAAGTCCAAGGCCGAGTGCAGTCGTCGCGGCACGGCGAAGAACTGCGACCGAAGCGGCAATTCCGTAGCGAGTTTGAGTCAGGATATTACGCATGGCAATCCTCGAATTGGCATCCTTGCAAAATGTCACGGTAATCTGCCGCAGGTTCCTATCGGAGCTGCGTTGGATTTCTTAGGCGTAGACTTTACGTTCTGGCGAGCCAGAAAAATCCAGCGGACTATCGAACGTCCAGTCGATCAACAACAGGCAGAAGTGAAGTTCGTCGTACGAGGCCCAGCACACGCTTGGCTTCGGATTCAGAACTAGCTTTGCCTTCAACAACCAGCTTGCCTTCCCCGGCAGCAACACGAATGTCGCTTGTGGGATAGAGCCTATTGATGGTTTCGTCTATTCCAGCGGCCAATTCAGTCAGGCCGATTCTGGCTTGGTGTCCATGTCCCACAGACACTTCGTGTACGTTTACTTTAGGTTCACCGAAGCGACCTGCTGTTACGACAGCGATTCGCGTGGTGCCTGCCTTCAGTCCGACGACTGACAGCCCCGTATCTCCGCTTTGAATCAATCGACAGATGCTTGGATCTTCGATACTCGTTTGCAGAATCGCGTCGCGGACTGCAATGGTGCTCGATTGCTCGGCAACCACTTTTATGCGGGAAGTGATTTCATAGGATGGAGGTGGGGCAACGATATCGCGGCTGCCCTGGCGGCTCGATACCTTGGTAGCGTCGTCAGTGATTTCTAGCGTCGGAAGTGATTTGCTGGATGACGACAACCTTGCCGTCACCTGTTTGTCCCCACTTGCGTCTGTGCTGCCATCTCGCAACGTGAAACGCTTTGGCTCACTTTGGGCGATCGAGGGAGCAGACTTCAGCGGCGGCGGAGCGGTAGGTGTTGGGACCATTGCTTCAGGCGCTGGAGGGGCTGGGCGAGCAGCCAATGAGCCCTGCTTCAGGCCAATTGCATCACTGGAGCCAGAGGAGGTTTCGCCGTCGATGCGCACTTCCATCTTGCCTGACGGATCGCTTGCGAGCGACGGAGCCTTCCGACTGCTGCTAACGGCAATGTCCGACAACTCCGCACCTCGGCTGGACGACGTCGATGGAAGCTGTGAGCCGCCAATGGGCCGCAGCATCGAACTGCCTTGTTTTTCAGGCCGCGTCTGCGTGATCGACTCAGCCGGCTTGCGGCTAGACATCTTCGCTTCGGCGTTCTGTGCGACGTCGTCGACGCTGCTGTCGGACAAAGAAAATTCTGTGCCAGCACCGGATTCTGGTTTCGCTGGACTACTAAGCTGCATGGCTGGGCCGCTGGCCACGATTTGTGGAGCGCGGATCCGCGGTTTGACTTGTCGTGCCGATGTTGACTCGCTGACCACACCGCTCGCTTGGGGAGCTGCCGTTCTCAGTCTTGGAAGCTGGGCACCTTGAGTTGTCTCAGGAGCCGCTGCTTGTAAAGCAGGTGGCTCAATCTCGGGCAACTGAATTTGAGGTGGTTGAATCTGAGGAGCTGTGAAACGAGGCGGTTTTACAGGGCCGGATGGCTCAAGTGGAAGCGAAAGTGGAATCTCGATCGAGTCGAATGAATCGTCGTTGGGCACTTCACCGGTAATCGTCAGTGTTATTTCTTCTTCGTCAGAATCGTCAACACGCGCACTTACATTGGCGGAAGCCGTGCGGACTTGAGTATCCGATTCGCTAGGCTGCCAAACGACTTGTGCAACTGGTCCAATGTTAGCTGGCTGGTTGGCTACTGGCTGATTGAGTGGGGCCTGTCCGCCGACATGCTCCGCGAAAGCAGGAGCGGTGGGCATCGCAGGCAACTCCACCGACTGCGTCACAGCGGCTTGTTCCGCATCGACTGCTTGTGCTGTTACGGTTGGCTCGTCGAAGTTCGGGAACGGAGGCAAGGCAACTGCAGCACTTGGAAGCGTTGGCAGTGCCGGAAGCATCTGCTGAGCAGGTTGCTTGTCACGCAAGCCCAAGAGTTTGACCAATCGCTCGCGTCGTACTTCTAGTGATTCAAACGACTCTGTGCTGGAGTGCTGGCATTGCACGTCGCTGGCACAAGTCGGCAATGCGGGTAGGACGATCGCGGTCTGTTGAGCCGACACGCCCGATGAGACCGAAGTAGCGACGACGGCTGCAAGCGAAGATCGCAATGCAAAACCAAAAATTCGTCGACGTAATGTACGGTCGTTTGCCTTACGCAATGTCATTGCGAAACCCCTAGCGTTGAATGATTCACTTTCACGGACTTCGATCGTGCATTGGACGCAGCAATCGAGGAGAGTCCGCGAGGCGCTCTAAGCAGGGATATCGGGAAGTGGCAATGTGAAAGTTGAACGATTCTGCCGATAGCAGGCTTCGTATCGACAAAACGCTTCGTTCGGGGTATTCCGCGCTACTTTGCTAGCAACAGGATGTCGTCTTCTTTCAGACGCATGGTCGATTCTAGCTCAGTGACCAAATCGCCTTGCCCGTTCTGCAGCCCGACAACTTGGCCGATTTCAGCAAGCAAGCTCTGCGCATCACCGAGCGTTCGTTCTTCCAACTCTCGGGCGTTGGCGACTGCGACGCGTTTCAGATCCAAGGTGGCGGCATTCGCAAATTGCCGTTTGACTTTGACCGGTGGTAGATTGCTGATGATCTCGGCCATTCTAAGTGCACCGATTGCTGCAGGCAGGACGACATGATTCGCGCCACTGCGACGGAGTTTTCTTTCCGTTGAAGGGCTTTCGGCGCGGGCAATAATCTCCAGTTCAGTGTTGAGATCGCGAGCTGTCAAAGTGATGAAGACGTTGACGGCATCGTTCGGCAGCACGCACGCAAGCGTCCGGGCACGAGAGATACCGGCGGATTCGAGAGTTTCATCGCTGCTGGCATCCCCGCAAACGGTTGTCAGACCTGCCTGGGCAGCCTGTTCGAGTCGCTGTGGATCGTTGTCGATCACGACGCAACCAATGTTGTCCTTGTTCAAGCGATCCGCCAGCATTTTGCCTACTCTGCCAAAGCCACAGATAATTGCGTGGTCTTTCATCTTCTTAATTCCTCGGTTCATCTTCTGAGCGCCCAGAGCTCGATTAATTTCGCCTTCAGTGATCAACTGGATAAAGCCGCCGCAAAAATAGAGGCCGGACAGACAGCCAACGATGATCAAGGACATCGTTTGGAGCTTGAGAAGCGGCGAGTCGACTGGATGAACTTCGCCGTATCCGATTCCAAAGATGGTGATGATCACCATGTAGGCGGCATCAAGTGTGCCCCATCCGGCAGCAACATAGCTGGAGTACGAGATCAAGCATGAGACAGCGCAGACTCCCGCCCCAACTAGGATGCGTCGGATTGGTAGTGAGAGTTGCATAGTGCGATCACCGTAGCTCTTTGTTCTGCTGAAACAACATGGGTAGCCGGGGCAGATCACCCGGGACGATGGCAAGCTAATCCCTGGGCTGAAGTAGGGTAGGACACAATCCCTGGCGGGGGTGCAAAATTCGCGTCAAACCACGATTCAGAATGCCCTAGCCGCACATTGCATGGCTGCAGAATCGTTTCAGTCGCTACCAGCAGACGGGCCGCGCTAGTGGCAAGTTGGCAGCAATATCAGAAGGCGAACAAATTGTTCGCGGCCCGCAGAACGTTTGTCAATGCTGGCCGTTGGTCTCAAGGTAGTCCGCGAAATCCCGTCGCGACCATCGAAATCCTTCCGAACCAACGTGGTAGTTGTGGCAAGTCGTGCAGTTGCTCGGGGCGGCGCCTTTGCGGTGACAGGCAGTGCACTGGTTCAAGTGGATGTCTAGGAAGTCATGTCCCTCCGATGCCTGAGCGAGCGGGCTGGCAGAGGCGCTATCGGTGTCTGACTCGTTGGCCACAAACACGTTCGAAACTTGATTGAATTCTCCCACAGTGGCAGCATGTGAAGACGACTTCAATTGATGGCAGTAGCTGCACTGGTTCACAGCAGGCAACTTCAAATGCGGACCATGATTGAATTTGGTAAACGTTGTCACGCCCACTGGTCGGCCAACGGATTTCCAATCAAATGCGAGTTGCGAAGCGTCCTTCCTGTGAGAGCCCTGGTGGCATTCTATGCATGCTCGCAGGAGCGAGTCCGATGCGAGCCACTCTGCTGGCATACTCCCCTGCCCGACTTCGTTTCCAGACATCAAGAGCGTGTATTCGATCCAAGCAGCGATCGTTGCGTCGCCGTGGCCAGTCGGAACGTAATTGAGCGTCAAGAATTCATCGTCAACAAACCAGCCACCGGTGCCAACATGAGCATCGGCAGACAGCGGCGGCATCTCGCTATCTAACTCAGCCCCGACGCGGCGAGATGTTGGGGGGCTGTTCATGTGAGTTACCAGCGAGTTGTTTGCTTGTTCAGGTGTATCTTTTTGTCGCAAGCTCGCAAGTTGCTCGCTTTGAAACCATCGGCCATTCATTTGACGAAAGAGATCCGGCGAAATCCCTTGCGTTAGCTTGGCAATCACTTTTTGTTCGTGGGCATTCAATTCGCGACCCAATCGTTGAACAAGCTTCTTTGTGAGCTGTTGCTTCCAAAATGCCTGTCCTTCCTTAGCGACTTTTGCGATGAACGTCTTGCTTGCCTTGGCAACCAACAGTGTCTGGTCACGTTTCCTGTCGACTGGAAGCCGCGATAGATCACCGCCCGTGGGGAGTGCACTTATCGATTTGTATTCGGCTGAAAGCAAGAACCGCATTGGGATAGAAACGATGCCTTCGTATCCAAACCTAGCGCTTTCTGGCCAGGAAGCCAGATTGTCGGTTTGAGCATCCGATGGTTCGATGCTTGGTAGAGTTAAAACAGCCCATCCGTCGAGTGATGTGCTGCGAAGACTCTGGTCATGACAGCTCGCGCAGCCGGTTTCGTAGTCGACACCTCGAGTGATGCCGACAGAGCTTCCGTTGCTGGGCGAGTGGCATTGACTGCATTGAAATTCCTTGCCGTCTTTGACAAAGTGCTTCATTGCATGTGAATTGTGGTCAAAAGCAATCGTGCGATGAGTGCCATAAGGGTAGTTGGAAAATTCTGCGTGGCCATCTACCAACGACGCAAACTGCTTCTCGTGGCACGCTTGGCAGCGAGCGTCGCTGAGCTTCTTGAGATCTTGTGATTCACCATGGTGTTCACTGTGGCAGCTTGCACAGTGCGTTTGCCAAAGGCCTTGAGTCAGCTCTTTCTGGGATCGCAGACTGATCAAAGTGCCTTTGGGCAGGTCATGGGCGGAACGCATGATCGCGTCGGGCATGTGTGACTGATGGCAATTCATGCACAATGAGTCTTGCGTTGTGCCTGCGAATTTACCGTGCGGATTTGCGTGACAGAGGCTGCAACGGTCCTCGACCAGTCTGTTGTTTAGAATCTGTGAGTGTTTGGTGGATAAGCCACCAGGAACAAAGGCTTGCTCCCGACCTGGCAGCGCCATTGAGAGCAGCAGCAGACCGCCGGTCAAGATCGCCAGGTTGATCGATATGTTTCGCCGCGAGTACCAATGGGACCTTATCGGTACACACGGGCCGAGGTCTAGGTGCGAGGGGAGTTTCGGGTGAGCGCGTAGACTGGCAAGATCGCATTGATCGACACAGGAGCAATTCTCGGTGCACGAGCTGACTGACGTGTCCTCAGGCTGTTTTACAAGCTGGCAACACTTCCCGTCTGCCGTCGGACCCTCGCTACAGGCCATACCTGCCGCTTGGTAGCCGCATCGCCAGTTCGCATTGGGCCGAAAGCGTTTTTGTAAAACCGAACTGCCGCCGGCGGCATTTCCTGTAGCCGCATTACCTGTAGCAGCATTGCCTGCAGCAACTCTGTCGCACGACGAATTGCCCGCGCAAGAAGATCCGCTGCAACTGCTTGTGTCGCAGCCCTTCGGCAATGGCGAGCCTGCAGCGTCGGCAGGTGACCTGGTATCGCGTTTGCTATCGCCGCTCAATGGATCGTTCCTTGGAATCGATATACCAAGACGACGTGAACGGCAATCATGAGCGCCAGACTCCATACTAACGATACGTGCAGCATGAAGAAGAGTTTGAGCCGATACTGCAACGCAAACTGGTAATCCAAGTCATCCTTCTGCTGAACCATGGCTGTTAACGCCTGACGTTCCTGTAGACCTGTTGGTCCCAGGTAGCGGTCGAGATCATTGAGCTCGCGTAGCAGGCGTCGACGCAGGTTGCCGGTCGGCAGGAGGGTGTACAGCATCCCGCGTGGCGTGCGGAAATAGGGAAGCAGCTTTTGTTGATAGTATTCCGCCAGCGTTGCTCCTTCGCCCCCGGCCGTGCTGGCAAGCGCACGGGCGTGCGCCTCCTCCGCAACATTGGCTTGCAAAGCGGGGATTAAGTCTTGATGATTGTCTCCAGGGATTGCTGCTAGCCGCTGCGGCGTTGATCGAGACAAATAACCGAGGGCAATTCCAGTTCCGGCAACGAACAGGAACGCGGATGCTAGGAAGGTTTCGAAGTACCCCGTCAAGGGAAACTGGACATGGAAGAAGAAAATGATGCTGGCAAACGTGCCGGTATAGGCGTGGACTTGCAACCAGCCACTCACGGGACCGACGCGCAGCGTGATCCACTTCTTTCTGGCAGACAAGGCATACAAGCTTATGGTGGCGACTAACAATGTCCAACCGGTGAAGGTCGCAGTGTCGCCTAGTCGTCGGTCGATGAGCAGGCAGATCCATGCACAAAGTAGCGCGGCGGCTACGGTGAAGAGGATTGCGAGCATTCTGGTACGAGGTGACTTCATGAGCTGTTGCCTCCCATCAGATTTTGCACGTCGGATATGCTGCTCAAGTCAAAGCGATAAAGTGCATCGTGAGGGCAGGCTGCTTGGCAGGAAGGTCGTCCGCCTGCATCCGCGCAGAAGTCGCATTTGCTGGCTTGCAGAATGGGCAGTCCGGTCTTCTCGTCTACTTTCGCCCTGCCCTTTTGATCTTTAGCCCCGACCATTTTGATGTTCTCGTAGGGGCAGCTCTCGGCGCAAGTTTTGCAGCCTATGCAGGTGGAGGAATTGATGTCTACCATGCCCGTTTCGTGATTGCGATGGATTGCGCCTGTTGGGCAGCCGATCATGCAAACCGGGTCTTCGCAGTGCATGCAAGCTTGGGCGATCATCCACTTTCCATATTGCGGCCCGTGGCGTTCAAAAACGGGGGTACCGCCGTGAGTGTTGGCGCAGGCGGTGACGCAGTCGTCACATCGAGTGCACCGATGCATGTCGATTACCATGGCTTCGCGGCCATTCATGAGCCGTTTTTCAACTAAGAACTCAAGCAGGCCGGTCTCCACCTGGCCAAGTGCCGCTTCCAGTGGCGCGTCGACAATAGGTTGGCCAAATTCGTAATGCGGATTCGTGATCGGAGGCGGGAGGTCACTGCGCCGCACATACGGAAGGATGTATCGCAGGACTTCGGCTTTGGGGATGCAGATCGCGTCGACGTGGCCAATGGCTCGGAGTGATTCTTGGTACGGCAGAGGCTTTCCATCGCCAGCGGCATGGTGGTTGTGAGCGAGTTCCTTGAGGCCAAAAATCTGTCCCTTGCCGAGATAGGCTAGCGTCCGATGCCCGGCTCCTTGGCGTCGGCTCAGGCGAGCGAACCCGCTGCGAATAATCCACAATCCCGTGACGTATTGTCCTTCTTCGCAGACCAAAGGTTCGGCTTCGATTTGTTCTCGAGCTGGTTTGGAGGCACGCTTGCGGTAGTCGGCGAACCATTCCAAGTTGCCAAAAGACTCAATTTTTGCAGACGCAACGACTCGTTCAAACTCTTCGTCTGGAATGAAACGAAAGAGGTCAAGTGCTCGTAGTTCGCCCGAAAGTAGGTCACCTCGATACTGGTCATCCAGCAATGCCCTAAAGCTTGGATCCTGCTTAAGTAGCTTGAGACCCTGCCAACGAATTTCAAGGACTTTACATTCCGTTTCGGCGACTGCAGTGAACTCGCGCGGCGTGCGATTGACGGCGGCGATTTCACCAAACATCTCTCCGGCTGTAACTTGACTGGTCGCGTGCTGAGTGACAAGACGCGGGATGTCCTGTAGGTATAGCCGTGTTTCTCGGCCACTGCCGCGCGACGAATAATCGATATTAACAACGGGGCGGTTGTCTTTTTTGCGTTCGGACTTTCGGAAAAATGAGAGCCATTGCATGCCCGTCCAGCCGCGACGCAGGCTTGCCGACCCTGCGACCAGTCGATCCAACACGATTCGAACATTGCCGCCCAGCACTAGGTAGGCAGTCGCTCCGTACTGGCCTTCCTGAAAGATAAAATCGCCTTCTTGGTAGGTGACGAGCCGAGCGTCGTTCTTCAAGACACCAGCCAAAGAGAGATGGCTGGCAAATTTCTTGCTGTCCATCTTCGAGAAAGGTGGAAACTGGAGCAGTTGCGAAACGATTTCATCGGACATATTGGGATCCAGTGGGTGGTCCCAACGCTCCGGTCTTTCAACTTCGATGGATTCGTTTTGCATGATGCTTCGCGTCGTTACTTCGCGGGCTTTCCGGTCTTCGCGGCACTGTCCGGTTGGGCTTCGCCTTGACCATCGGCGGTCACGACCGCATCGGCCGTCGTCTTCTCATTCAACCCCTCAAAGAGTGCCGGGAAAACGCGCGAGCGTTTGTAGTCTTTGTATGGTTCCATTTCGTGTATGTCTTCTTTCGGGTCTTTCAGTAGATCGGTGGCAGCAATGTCGTCGCCAGCGAATTTGGTGTCCGAGTGAATCGAGCCGCGTTGGAACGGCCCGATTCCAAGTACCCAAGTATCCTTGGCATTGCTACTTGATTGAGCGATGCCGGATTGCCAAACCGGTTCACGCGTTTCTCGTTTGTAAGCAAAGACGGCAATTTTCGCTGCCCCAAGCTTGCTCTCATACTTTCCGAAGGACATCTCAGGCAAAGCTGGCACCGGTGGTGCGTTCACGAAGGCTGCACTCGCCGTGGTCAGCAAATTGCTCGCCGGAATGCCATAGGTCACGGTGTGTCCGTCCAGTCCCAAAGCTCCCAATCGCGCCTCAGCAATCACATCGGCTTCGTCGCGTCCTTCAACCAATTTGACCCCGTCGCCAACCATTTGCTGACGAATTGAGCTAATCACATAATCTGAATCGATCAGAATCTGACTACGCTGGGTTTTCAGGTAAGTGATGTCCAAGTAAACCTTCTGGTCGCGAAGCGGCGAAAAATCTAGCTTCGCAATCGTTGTATCGACCGCATCGCTAAGCAGCAGTTGATCCGTCGCGGTATAACTCTTGGTGGACCCGCATCCGGTCAGCAGAATTGATACAAGAGCACCAAACGCCATGATGGCTTGGCGGAAAACAGACCGGTGGCGCGGAACACCCGACGGGAGTAGGATGCGGTAGAAATCTGTAGCCGGTGGTCGTCTGTTCGTCATGAGTTGAAGTGAGGTGGGGCCAACTCTGCGCGAAAAGTGAATCGAGTGCGAGTATCGTACTAGTTGCAAATTAGCTCGTGCCTGAGCGAACGTGCTCGAGGAACACAGGTCGTTCGTAGCAAATTCTTGTTGTCTAGGTAAAGGTGATCAGCAAGTGACTGAAAGAAATGAATTGCTAGCAAGCATCCTGGACGGATTGATGCGACGATACGCTAGCCGCGTACCAGACGTCGACAAGGTGATCGGAATTATGAAGTCGGCCGGATTAATTGCCTCGGCCGACGACATAGAGAATGACCATATCGCCTTTCGAACGTTAAAGGCGAATCACCTTGGCATTGCATCGCTGGAAAAGATCTTCTTGCACTGCGGCTACCAACGGCGCGATAGCTATCATTTCAAAGCCAAGAAACTAGACGCGTTTTGGTATGCACCACCACACCCTCGGTTTCCTCGCATCTTCATTAGCGAGTTGAGAATCGAGGAGCTGTCGGCAGAATCGCAGGCGATCCTTAAGTCGTTTACAGATAGTGTCGTCGGAGATCCAGTCGACGCGCTGGACTTGAATGACGCTGCAGCAGTCGACACGTTCTTGCACCAACCGCTCTGGCAATTGCCAACTTGGCAGCAGTACTCTGCACTGCTTGCCGAAAGCGAGTATGCAGCTTGGGTGATTTACAATCGATATTATCTCAACCATTTTACGATCAGCGTCCACAATCTTCCCTCTCCATACCATTCGGTGGAGAAGTTCAACGAGTTGATCGAATCTCAGGGGGTGAGGCTCAATGATGCTGGCGGCAAGGTGAAGACAAGCCCCGATCAACTGTTACTGCAAAGTTCGACGGTTGCGCAGATGGTCGAAGCGGAGTTTGCGGCTGATGGTGCAGTCGAGAAGCACGCCATCGCTGGCAGCTATGTCGAATTTGCCGAGCGCCGTGTCCTGCCGAAATTCGCCGGAATTTCCCAAGATAAAATCACACGTGAACATCGCCGAGACGGTTTTGAGGCCGGCAACGCCGACAAGATCTTTGAAAGTACCTTCACGGAACAGACGCAGCGGGGCGATTCCTAGAGCGTTCCAAGTGTGGGGGTAGCGCCAACTGCGGCTGTATGAGTAGGCGAATCATTGGGTGCCTCAGGCTATACGTCCGCACGACTTGATCTCGATCGCAGTTCGCGGAACGGGATCTCTCTAATCTTTGCCTTCGAGCCAATGGTCGATTTCTTCGAAAGCCGCTGTACAAAGGTCGCGTAACTCGGCAAAGTGTGTCGTTGCAACGCTGAAGTCGCCCGTTCGCGCGGCTGCTTCGATAGTGGCGGATTGGTGCTTGATTTCCCTGGCGCCAAACATGGCCGCAGCACTCTTAAGTGAGTGGGATGCTCGCACGAGTAGCTTGCCATCTTGGCCGTCGATCGCGTCGGAAAGTTCGTCGAGGCGCTGTGATATTTCGCCGCGTAGCGTTTTGACGAGGGCAACCTGTTGTTCAGGAGTGCTCTTGAATCGCCTGACTGGCGCGTCAAAGTCAAGGTTGCCCGTCCGTTGCGCACTACTGTGTTCATCGGTCACTTGGGGCGGGGCTGGCTGGCTGTCATCGGTGTTGTGACGACTGAACGCCTTTCCAGGTGCCGCTTGCTGGCTGTGTTCCGCGAGACGTCTCAGCAAGTCGTCTAGTTGTGCAAAATCGATCGGCTTGCTGAGGTAGTCATTCATGCCTGCTTTATGGCATTGCTCGCGGTCGCTCTCCATGGCACCTGCCGTAATCGCGATGATCGGTGTTGGTGGCGAATCGTCCTCGCGCTGTGACTCGATGTTGCGAATTGCCCGGCTTGCCTCCAAACCGTCCATGACTGGCATTTGGATGTCCATCAGAATTGCATCGAAACTGCCTGATTCCCACGCGCTGACTGCCTTATCACCATCTTCGACCCAGGTGACATCATGTCCAGCTTTCTCAAGTAATCCCAGCATGATCGCTCGATTGACTTCTCCATCTTCAGCAAGCAGCAGATTGAGCTTGAAGGCGTGACGGTCATCGATTGTAGTGGTGTTCACCGATGCAGGGGTGTGCGCTTCAGAAAGGACTCTACAGATCTCATCGACTAGCACCGGCATTTGCAAAATTTGTGCTTTGCTAAGCTTTTCCGATGACTTGGCAGTCACTGGATTGGGCGAATCGGAGAGCAGCATTGTTGTCTTGATGCGATCTGAAGCCAGGCTCTGCAGGTCTTCGGCGAGTTGCACTCCGGTGGCTTCATCTGTGCCCAAGTCGATCAACAGCGAAATCTCATCGTTGGACTCGCTGAGCAGTGACTTGAGTGACTCTTGAGCAGCTTCGGCATTCTGCTCGACCGTTACCGAAAGGCCACGCCGGGTGAGACCGTTACGTAGGTGTTCGCGCGGGACGGGTTCGAAATAGAACACATGCGTATTGTGGAGGCTTCTACTTGCACTTTCGGTTGGTTCGATCCGATCTGCCGGTTGAAAGACTCCGCTGAAATGAAAGGTCGACCCGATACCGGGCTCGCTCTCAAGCCAGATTTTGCCCTTCATAAGGTCGACCAATTGCGTCGAAATGGAAAGCCCAAGGCCGGTTCCTCCGTAGGTTCGCGTGGTGGATACGTCGGCCTGGGAGAAAGCCTCAAAAATCGCCGCTTGTTTCGCTTCCGGAATGCCGATTCCGGTATCCGTGATTGAAAAGTGCAACGTGTAGTCCTGGTCGGCGGGCGGACCACTTGTCACTCGCACATCGATCGTGATATGTCCTTCGCTGGTGAACTTGATCGCGTTGCCGGCTAAGTTGATGATGACCTGACGCAAGCGATCTGGATCGCCGATGACATGCGTTGGGACATCTTCGTCGATACGTAAGTCCAGACGCAATCCTTTATTGGCGGCGCGAATAGCCAGGCCCTTGGCTGCGTCCGCAATACTCTCTTGGATAGCAAATGGAATGGCCACCAATTCCAGCTTGCCTGCTTCGATTTTCGAAAAGTCTAATATGTCGTTGATGATTCTCAACAACGACAATGCAGACTGCTGAATCATCTTCAGGTAAGATGACTGCGTATTAGACAAAGAAGTGTGGCTGAGTAATTCTGCCATGCCGATGATGCCGTTCATTGGCGTTCGGATTTCATGGCTCATGTTGGCCAGAAATTCGCTTTTGGCTTGGCTGGCTTGATCGGCCTGGTCACGGGCTTCACGCAACTTTTGTTCGATCTCAATCAGTTCTGTAACGTCTCGCGAAATTCCAAACGTTCCGACGACATTTCCATCGGCGTCGGTTAACGGCAACTTTGTCGATGAGCACCAACTGTCGGGGCGGTTTGGCCAAGTCTCACGCTCGACCATACCAACCACCGGTTGCCGCGTATCCATGATGGCCTGTTCATCTTCGCGGGCCTGCCGAGCATGTTCTTCGGTGAAAATGTCCGCGTCCGTTTTGCCTATCGCGACCGCGGGATCTTCTAAATTAAACTTCTGAGCCATGCCTCGGCTGATACGGACGAATCGGCTGTCTTGGTCTTTGAAGTATATTGAATCGGGGATGTTATCCAGCAGAGCATGCAGTAGGTAACGTTCGCGTTCTAGTTCAAGCTCGGTTGTTTTGCGGTCGCTGGCATCCCAGAACAAGATCTGAACCCCGGTGATTTCATCGTCAGCATCTCGAACGGGGCCTTTGATGATCTCGGTCCATTTTCGAACGCCATTTGCGTTGATATTTTCCTCGAACTTGTGAATCACCTTCCCGTGTTGCAACACATCCTGGTCATCTCTGGCAAACTGCTCTGCAAGGTCGGCGGGGAAAAGGTCTTGGTCCGACTTGCCAAGTATGTCTGCGAGCTGGAGTCCCCGGTGTTTCAGGTACGCTTGGTTGGCATAAATTCGCAGACCCTGCTTGTTCTTCAAGACTAAGTTGATGGACAGGCTGTCAACGATAGATCGAAAGCGAGCATTAACTTGCCGCAGCACTTCGTCGGCGCTCTCCTCGCTCAGTTGTTCTTGGCCTAGGAGAAGCGTGCCGTGCTTGCTGACGAAGGCTGAATTGAATTCAACCTGAAGCGAAAAGCCTGCTGGAGAAAGAAACTGAAGTACTACTTCGTCGTCCAGTTCCACAGTCTGGCCGTCGTCGACCGAATCGCACGCAGAGGCCAGTTGGGTCAGGACGGGTAATGACTCTGGTGCGATAACGTGCTTATGCCAAGGTGTAAAGCTGGTCAGTTCCGTGAGACGCCAGCCCAGAAAGCTGCTCGCGGCAGCATTGGCATAGGTGATACTCTGAAAATCCGGCGAAAGAATGAACGCTAAATCCGAAACTCTTTCCAAGATCGCGTGCGATGGAAGGTCGTTTGTTGCGTCGATGACAAAGGGGCTTGCCATGCTAGTTATCAGTTCGCGAGGGCTCGGGGGAGGAATGGTTCACTTGTGGTCAATGGGCTGCGGCTCGCCTGACTGGAGAGAGCAGATTCGTTGCGACTTGCTACTCGGGCGGACGGCAATGTTTGACCAGAGTGATTTCGTTTCCGGCATCGTTGAAGGATACCTTGTCCATGAAATTCTGAATCAACACGAGGCCACGACCGTGAGAATCGTCGACGTCGCCCCCCTCGGAAGCCAGGATGCTCTTGTGATTGAAGCCTCTGCCCTGGTCGGCGATCACAACGCGAATGAAATCACGCGTGACACGTGCATCGAATTGGATTTTCCGGCCGCCGAGTTTAGGATCAGCTAGTCGCTGGACGACAATTTCATCGGCTGATTCAATGGACTCTTCGGCGGAGGTCTGTCTCCACTCTGCGTGGCTTAGCTCCAGGTTGCCTCGGTAAATCGCGTTCGACGCAGCTTGTCTCAAGGCTGTGCCGACTCGATAGCGTTCAACTCCGGACAGCAATTGCATGCCGGCTGCCATTTGCATCGTGAGGTCAATGGCTGCAGAGAGCAGTCCTGGTTTGTTGGGCAAATTAAAGACGAGCCGGTTTTCCTCGGTGCAGTCGATCAACTCGGCGTAACTGCGATCGGTCCGCATCACGCCCAGCACGTCTTCGACGGTGCCAAGCAGCAATTCGTCGACCATGCTTTTCGGGACGTAAGCTGTTGCACCAATTTGGAGGGCTTCCGCAGCGAGTCGCTCGGAACCATGCCCGGTGACCAGGACTGCAGGAACATCAGGGAAATCAGCTTGCATTCGCTTGATAAGCTCAAGGCCATTCATGACCGGTAGTTCGAGATCTGTCACGACGATTTCACTTGTTCCGTTGGCCAGCGCCTCCACTGCAGCGGTCCCATCGTCGCAGCACGTTACTTCATGCGAGGCAGACTCAAGCAGCATTTTCATCTGCAGGGCTTGCGTTGGGCTATCTTCGACCAAGAGTACGTGTGACATGTGAAACACCTCTAGGGGCAAGTGGAAGTGTGGTGTTCGGCAGACCAGCGCGTGTTCTTCTTCGACTGGAAAACACCCACGGTCGCCTCGTTCCGCCAAAACAAAGAGTCAACACTATTGAAGCTTTCCCCATTCCTGGGGAAACACCGCGAAGCATCCGAAACAATTAGCCTTCAAATTGACAATCGCTCGCTTAAACAGAATTGTAACACATTGGAGTTCTTCGCTGACAATCGACTTTCCGTAGTCCAGCGATAAGGGCGATTCGGAAAGTCTGATATTCCGGAAGACTTGTTACGGGTAAGTTCAATGCATGCCCAACGGCATGTTGCACGCGATCCGCGCGGGCTAGCTCAGCTTTGTAGAGGAGTATCTGCTTCACAAGTTGGTGAAGTGGTGAAGTGGTGAAGGCGGTCGGAAGATCGCGATTGAGGAAGACGGTTGCTACAAGCCTGAAGAGGCGGCATGACATGAGTCTGGCCAAGTTTGTTCGGACACGTCAGTTTCGATTTTTCACGTTCTGCAACCGCTTGATGGTGTGGTTACAACCGGGAAGCTCAAGCATCGTCTCGTTGAAAGGTCAGCGAAACTTTGGCTGTCCAGCCGTGTTTACCGCTTCCGCGGGGGGGCCAGGGCAATGGATCAGATCCTATTGTCTCGCAGGTTTTCTGCTGCTCGTAGGTTGACGTGTTTCTTTTGCTGAGCCCCTCTCGGCAGTTGGGGGCAGCATAAACCAGAGGCGTGTTTTACGCTGATAAACGCGTGATTGTTGTGGTTTACCACTCATTTACCCTCGTAGTGAGTGTCGATTACTTATTTCGGGGGCCGTGGTTTTCCCTTAAGCTCACTTTAGGGGTAGTGAGGTTGCCGATATTCGGCTTTGTAACTACAATTTCGATGAACACCGTTCTTTTATCACTTTTCTCGGAGGCTGTTTTATGAACAGAAGATCCAATGGACGTCAGGCGTTTACGCTTGTCGAACTGTTGGTAGTAATCGCTATCATCGGTATCCTTGTGGGGCTGCTGCTACCTGCAGTACAGGCCGCACGTGAAGCTGCACGGCGTATGCAATGCAGTAACAATCTGAAGCAAATCTCGCTTGCAGAACTGAATCATGAGTCGGCGTTTAAGTACTTTTCGCCACACATGTCAGACCCGCGTTGGCAATCAGCGCTCAACAATGGACAGGCTTGGAATCGTCTGAGTTACATCACGACGATCTTGCCGTTCATGGAGCAGCAGAACCTCTACAACCAAATCGAGCCATTTGCTTTGGCTGGTGGTCGACCTTGGCACTTCGGTCCACGCACGGATCCTAACGATTCGTCGCGTCAAGTACCAAGTCCTTACAGTCGCGACGTTCCTTCGCTCCGCTGTCCTTCAGACGGCGTTCAGCTCAACCCGAACGATGTGCGACCTACGAACTATGTTTGCAATCGTGGCGACATTTTCATGAACTCCAATGACTGGGAGTGGCGTGGCGGATTCAGTAACGGCACACGGGGGCGTTGCGACTTCGGAACGCTCGTCGATGGTTCTTCGAACACCCTGATGCTATCTGAGTTGTTGATCGGCCGTCAGAATGGTGTTTCTGGCCAAGACCATGTTCGTCGCGGAACGGTTCGTGATTCGATTGGTCCTGTCGGTGGCGCTTGGACGCCCTCGTTGTGCATGAGTCGAATCGGTCCCAACAACACGTTGATCGGTCCATCGCTTCAGAATACTTGGGGCAACACCGGTTGGGGTAAGGGACGTCGCTGGGGTGATTCGCTGAACGCTTTCACAGGCTTCTTCACCGTCATTCCGCCAAACGGTCCAACTTGTTCCAACAACAATGCGGAGTGGAATGCGATGCCACCACCAAGTAGTGAACACACCGGCGGTGTGAACGCTGCTTATTTCGATGGCTCCATCCACTTCATCAGCCAGAACATCGACACGGGCGATCTCAGCCAGTCGATGCCACAGCCACCAAACAACACGCGAACCTACACTGGGCCTTCGCTGTGGGGTGTTTGGGGAGCCCTAGGCTCAATCAACGCTGGTGAAACTGTTCAAGTTCCAGAGTAAGCTGAGCGTTTAATCACGCTTTGGAAAAAATCTAAATAGGGCAAGCGAATCGGCTTGCCCTATTTTTTTGCTCAAACGATGACGCGGTTCGAATCTGAAAATCGACTGTGAAAATCGACTGTGTGGTCAACAATGGGAATAAACCTGGCTGTTCAAGCGTTCTTAAACGTGTACAAATTTGGTTGCGTTTGCAACTCTGGGCGACTTGTGCTCTATCGTGCTCGACGCAGCTCTTTATGCCAACACGTTAACGTACCTGAAATCGCCAGAACAAGCGATTGCATTGGTATTTCATTTAGGGGAGGAATTATGAGACTTTTCGTAGTTGTTTTAGGACTTGCCGTTTCCGCTATTGCTGGATGTGGAGAGAGCTATTCGGTCAACAAGGTGACTGGGACCGTCAAATTGGATGGGACACCGATCGTAGGAGCTGCTATTACGTTCTCTCCAACAGCAGGCAGTAGCGGAATGCCTGCTGTCGGTACTACCGACGAGAATGGAGTCTACAGCCTGACGGACATGCGAGGCGGTGATTTCGGGGGAGGTGCTGTCGCGGGTGAGTACAACGTTACTGTTCAGTGGTTCAAGCCAAGTTCAACAGCTAATGCTTCTGCTACTGGCGAAGACCCTGGCGACGGTGGGAACGAAGCACCCGAGCCAAATTCTCACAACAAGGTGACGGGGCCGGAATCGCAGCTACCGCCAGCGTATACGAACGCGAAAACTTCGGGCCTAACAGCCACGGTTACCGCTGGCGAAAACACGGTTGATCTGGACCTAGACAGCAAATACAAGCCGCCAAAGAAGTAATTCTGGCTTGGGTTTCATCGCATTGCGGGGGCGTCAGTTGCTCTCGCGGGTGATCACAGTCTTCTGTTGAAGATTCCTGCTGGCCGGGTGGTGAGTTAACTCGCCATCCGGCCATTTTACTTCGAAGTGCGTGAGCGGATTTTTGCGGCTCGCCCCGAACAACAAATTGCGTCCATATCCGCTTTGGTAACCACGTCCACTCAAGCAGACTCTTGCATTGACTTGGCCATCTGCGTAGTGAGCCGACACCACACAGCCGGTTCCGTCGCGGATGCCCCTTGGATCGATTAGGCGGATCGATATGGATTCACCAAGCCGCGTTGAATCATTCCTCAAAACGGTTGGTTTTGCTAGCGCATTGAGCACGACGATGTCGGCATCTCCATCGTTGTCGAAGTCCTCAACACATACGCCTCTGCTACTCTCAACTGGAGCGAGACCACTTCCGCCGTTGCCTATTTCGCGGAAGCTGCCTTCCACATTCTCGAGTAGCGTATTCTTGACTTTCCATGATGTGTTGAAGGCCCATTTGCCTACGGAGGGATCCGTATGGCCATTGGCTACGAAGAGGTCATCATCGCCATCAAGGTCAAAGTCAGAAAACGCCGTGCCCCAGTTTGCATGCGGGCCAAGTTTGGTGCCGGCTTTTGTTCGCACCGCTACGTCCAGGAACATGTGTTCTGGCGTCGCTTGGTATAGCACGGGCAGATCATTGCTGTAGGTTGTAGAGAAGACGTCCAGCAGTCCATCGCGATTGAAATCGCCCAGCTCCACTCCCATGTTTCCGTTGCGTTGGGCGTCGTACGAGAAAGCGACTCCAAACTCAATTGCTACGTTTGTGAACCTTGCGGTCCCATCATTTTGAAGAAGCGAATTCGCGTCGACATCGTTCATGACGATCACGTCGAGATCGCCGTCTTGGTCAAAATCCCAGCTCGCTAGGCCCATGGTCGTTGAGGCAAATTTTGAGATTCCGCTCTCTTCGGTGTGATCGCGAAACGTTCCGTCGGCATTGTTTAGGAGGATTACATCGGCGGCAGGTGCAAAATCCAACGGGCCAGGGTAGCTGCGAAAGCCATCGGTCGTTCGGGGAATATTCTCTTTGATTGGATCAACGACGTAATTGCCGATGAATAGATCCAGATGCGTGTCACCGTTTAGGTCTGCAAAGGCGACGCCCGCCCCGCATTGGTCAAGCATGGGCACGCCCGATTCCGCCGCTACTTCGGCAAATGTGCCATCGCCTAGATTTAGGTAGAGGGAATTCTCGCCAACGTTGTTGACAAAAAGGTCTTCAAATCCATCTTGATTGAAATCTGCAGCTGCAGCCCCTACGCTAAACCGCACCCTCGCGTCGTGTGTTGCCTGAGGAACCTTTGAGAAATGAAAGCCGCCTGCGTTTCGGAACAGTTGATTCGTCGGATCGGTGGCTTGGGGGGCTGGTAGCGTATGCCCGTTTAAGAAGTAGATGTCGCAGCGACCGTCGTTATCAAAGTCGAAGCTAACGATGCCCGATGCGATTGGTTCGGCAATGTAGTATCCGCCTTGGCCGTCGTAAAAGTGCTCAAAGTCGATGTTGGAACTGTCCGTTACGTCGGTGAACAGCAGTCCTATTGGTTCTTGTAGTTGCTGATCAGGTTGCTTTTCCGTCGCTGTCGGTTGACTGGGCTTTTGGTGGGGCGTCTTGCTCCCGGCAGCCCCATTCGCTTCCTGCTTTTTGCATCCCGCAACCAGCAGCCCAAACATTGCGAAGGACGCAATTTGGACCAGGCAAACAGCGTTTAAGCTAATCTTGGGTAACTTCAACGAGTGCACGGCGATACTCCGAATTCTTCGGTGCCAATTTTACAGCTTGTTCAAGCGATTGGCGTGCTGCGGCGAGATCTTTCGCGTGATACTGGGCAGTGCCAAGAAGGTAAGCACCGGCCGCTGATTTGTCCAGTTCATGTGCTCGCGAGGCGACGCGCACAGCTTCATCTAGATCACCGCCGGAGGCGATGAGCGTTTGGCACAGGAGGCTGAGCGGTTTAGCGTCATTGGGCTCAAGTCTTATGGCCTCCCGCGCCGCAAGCTCGGCGGCTTGGAAACGACGCAGCCGCAGCGCTGTTTCCGCAAAATGAATCCATACTTCGGCATCTTCAGGGTTTTTTGAAGTGTATTTTAAGAATTGCCGCATGGCCCGGTCATATTGCTTGTCGGCAAGCAGAAGATTCACGCACGTAATGAAGATGATGCGAGAATGCGGAGCAAGCTCTTGGCATGCAAGCGACTGTTTGATCGCATCCGTTTTCTTGTCGTTGTCGTTCAGGACGTTTATGCATTGTGTTACAGCAAGGGCGTACAGTTGTTCAGCAAGCCGATAATCCCGTCCTTCGACATCACGTGATGCTTCCACACGGCTAGCGCGAGCGTCAATTTGAGAGAGCTTGGTCGAAACCAGCTTGGCGTTGTTGGGATCGCCGGCCGCCCTATAGCCTTGCGCAAGACCATTGAGCGCTTCGCGCGAATCCGGCACAAGCTTGAGCGCTTGGCTGAAGCTCTCGATTGCTTTTCGCGTTTCGCCTGAAGCAGACTCCGCTCGCCCTCTAATACACAAGTCTGCTTCCGAGAGTTCTACGCGTTTCGCCTTCCGGGCCAGGACCGCAATTGCGAGGTTGATTCGTCCCGCTTGAAAAGCCGCATCGGCATATGGCGAATAGAGCTCCAGCGTTGAAGGCGAAATCTCCTCTGCCTGTTGAAAGCACTCGCAAGCTTTGGAGTAGTTTCCTTGCTTGATTTCCAGATGTGCCAAATTGAGCCAAGCCTCTTCAGAATCAGGGAATTCTCGAGTTAATCTACTCCAAATCTGTCTTGCCGTTTCCTCACTGTTGCTTCGCAAGTGAAGCGTGCCAAGCAAATTAAGCACGGCAGGCGAGTTTGGAACGGCAGCCAGTGTCTGCTCAGCGACGTCAAAAGAGGCGACGCGGAGGTTGCTCACTTCGGGATTGTCGGAACTTGTGCCAGGTCGGCCGCTCATGGGGCGATCCGGTAGAGACTTCGCGAGTGCAGTGTCTTTCGAGGAAACGTCTGTTGTGCGTAAATTCCCAGAATCATTCGTGTTTGTTGCGAGCTTGGTAGTTTGTTGCCGCAATACGAACGCGCACAGAACGACAACGTTTAGTAGAATAATGCCAATCAACACCCGGTTTGACATCGTTAGAGAGCCTTATCGGTAAGTCTTGATAAGTCGAACGCTCAACTTAGGTCGATATGGAAAAATCAGCTTCTCGCCGAACAACGAGCGGAAACAGATGGATTCTGTGGCTCGCCGTTGCGCTCACTGCAGCGACGATCCTCACGATTACTTGGCCGCTTTGGTTCGATGAGTCCGACCAGCCAGTCAGAAGACAAGTCGAAACGCGATCACCAGCGCCCGTCAATAAACGTAGTGTAAACGAAACTTCGGGGCCAGCGGATGCTTCGAAGGCGGTTGACGCAGCAAGTTTCGTTTTTGAAACCAAAGTTGAACAAGAACGCTTGCTGGAGCATCTGGAAGCCGCGATGAAGCAGCTTCCTCGCCGCGCGGATGTGCTTCATCTATCTGCAGTAACGTATGCGGAAATTCTCCAGACAGATCGTTCGATCGAATTATTCAAGCAGGCCCTAGAAATTGCTCCGGCTGACCCGGAAATGTCCAGGGACTACGCCGATGTGCTGATTCAAATCGGCAAGCCCGAGCAAGCGGTTGAAGTGCTGAGAGCGGTCAAGCAACCCTCCAATGGTATCGGTGCTGCACTCGCCGAAGCTCTCGCTCAAGCTGGCAGCTTGATGGAAGCCCTTGCGCTAATCGACAGCATTGTGGCTGATAGCGAGGATGACCCTGAATTGCGTTTGCAGCAAGCGAAACTGCAGAATCAGCTTTCGAAATTCGAGATGGCAGAAGTGAACGCGCGGTTTGCGGTTGAGAAGCTACCAGCTAGGCGGGAAGCTTACATTGCGTTGGCAACCGCTCTTGTCCGCCAGGGCAAAAGGGCTGCCGCACGCGAGATTCAAAACTCTATGCCCAAAATCCAGCGCGAGCAAACCGTGGATGACGAGGGGTATCGGGCTAGTTTTCGGGATTTTGCAGCGCATACCTATGCTGTGTTGAGTTCGATTTACGTAGCAAGTGGATTGTATGAAGATGCCCGGGCAGAAGTGGATCATGCATTGCTGCTCGGGCCCAATGCAGAAGACCCCTTGGTAGCAAAGATTGACATCCTCAGGAAGCAGAATGACCTGGGCGGAGCTTTCGAATTTCAAAGCCGGCTCGCGAAGGCCTGCCCAGACAATGCGTTTCACCAAGCAAACGCGGCTAGTTTGGCTGCTGCGGTCGGGAGAGTTTATGAAGCTGAGTTGTTCATGAGGCAGGCTGCTCGGCTAGACGCAAGCGGAAATACCGATGCGCGGTTTGCAGAGCTTCTTTCGGCGATTGGCAAGCATGATGAAGCTATCCAGTCTGCGAGGCTTGCGGTCAAGCGATTACGAAACAAGGATGCTTACCTACTGCTGGTTGCCTGTTTGCGGAGTGCTGGCCGCGAGGCAGAAGCAGTTGCGGTTCTGTTAGAAGCCCAGCAGCTATTCCCGGGGCAACTGTAGTGAACCGGCCAAGTGCAAGCCTTTGTTTGAGCACGCTAATTGGATGCTCCGTTGCACTATGCTCTCTGGTGCAAGGAAATCACTTGTCGGCACAGGCAGTACGGTTTCAGCAGGTCGAACCGGGCATCGAATTTGAGCACAATGCCGAAGGGAATTCAGAGGGGTTTCTACCGAGTCTGATGAGCGGTGGCCTGGCCGTCATCGACTTCGACCGAGATGGCCGAGATGACGTTTATTTGTGCAATGGCGCTGACATCATCTT
Source organism: uncultured Pirellulaceae bacterium (assembly GCA_964411445.1). GTDB lineage: Bacteria > Planctomycetota > Planctomycetia > Pirellulales > Pirellulaceae > Aureliella. Next base: position 19,474 of record CAYPLE010000027.1, on the reverse strand, counting down.
GGGTAAAAAATTTGACAATGCGCTGTTTCGCAACTGCGGCAAATGGTTGTTTCAGAAAGTGGGTTCGCCTGACTTGGCTGGCCGAAAACTAGCACTTGGCGCCACCAGCGCGGATATCGACGATGACGGATTTCGTGACATTGTTGTTTCTACTCTCGGGGGCATCGAGTGTCTACTGAACAACGGGGATGGAACCTTTGATGACGCGGGCGCGTTGAGTGGACTCAACGACACACGTATTCCTTTCGGTGCTGGCATTGTGTTGCTGGACATAGATCATGATGGCGATCTGGATCTCTTCGTTGCAGACTACGTAGACTTTTCGATGAAGCGCTTTGGTGATGCCAGGGCCGCAAGCTTTCCTTATCCGCCGGGCCCCGAAGCCTTCCCAGATCGAACAGACTCGCTGATGGAAAACTTGGGCAATGGCAAGTTTCGCGATATTAGCGGACGGCTCTCCAGTGTGGCTGTGCCGAGTCCCAGTATGGGGGCGGTTGCTGTTGACGCCAACCAAGACGGCTGGCTGGACATCTTCGTGTGCTCCGACGCCATGCCGAACTTGCTCTACGTCAACCAAACCGACGGGACATTCGAAGAAGAAGCACTCCTGTTCGGCTTATCAACAAGCGCTTCGGGAGTTCCGCTTGGAAGTATGGGGGCTGTCGTGCAGGACGTCGATGGAGACGGCTCGGAAGATATATTCGTGACATCCTATTCTGGCCAAAATCCTGTGATGTTCAAAGGACTGCAGGCAGATGGTTTTCAGGATGTCACCTTGGCCTGGAGGGCTGGCGTGGGGCTGTTTCAACATGCAAATTGGGGCGCAGAGTTCGCCGATTTTAATAATGACGGACGCACCGAATTGTTCGTTGCAAACGGTCATCTGCTACCCAAGGCTGATGAGATTGAGCAGATGACAGCCTTCAAAGTTCGCGACACACTGTTCTCGTGGAGCGGAGGTAGATTTGTCGCAGTTGAATCCGCGATGGAAAGCGTAACACCCGAAAGTTCGCGGGGGTGCGGTATTTCAGATTTCGATCAGGATGGCTTCCTGGATATCGTCATCGCAAATAGTGACACCCATGTCTCGCTGTTGCGCAATACAAGTGCGGTCCGCCCCGAGAGCAACGATCAAAACAACAACCAGAACTGGCTAGAAATCGAATTGGTTGGCACGAAGGTCAATCGCGACGCCTCAGGTGCAATCGTAACGATTCGTTCGACGGAAGGAAAAAGGCAGTTGCGACTTCGCACTGGCCATGGCTATCAGTCCGGTGGAGGAGCCGTCTTGCACTTTGGTCTTGGTCAAGCAAACTTGGTCGAGTCTATTACTGTCGATTGGGGGACGCACTCACAGACAGTCAAGCAAATCCGATGTAACCAGCGGATCATTGTGATCGAGGAGTAGTGGTTTTGCTGTTCTTCCGCCAAGATTGCCCGCTTAGGGGGCGAATGAATTGTGCTTGTTGGATGGTCTTGACGTCGGCCCTTGCTATGTCAGCGAGTGTAGCTGCACAGGAAAGCCACAACACGCTCAAGTTTGAGCTCCTTCCTGCCAGAGAAGCGGGAGTGGATTTTTTGCACACCGATGGATCGAACGGGCAACATTTCATTACTGAAACCGTACCCGGCGGGTTGGCATCTTTCGACTTCGACCTTGACGGTCGAGAAGACATCTACTTCGTTAGTGCCGCTGAACTAATTGGAGTCTCCGATGCGACAAACCGGCTTTATCGAAACTTGGGGGCGTGGCAATTTCGCGACGCAACGGAATCGGCTGGTGTCGGCGACTCGGCCTGCGGCATGGGAGTTACCGTCGCTGACTTTGACTCTGATGGGTTTCCCGATCTATTCGTGAGCAACTTTGGCAAATCCATTTTGCTTGCGAACAATGGAGATGGAACATTCGCGGATACAACCCATCTTGCCGGGCTCACCAAAGAGAGTTTTGCTGCCGGGGCTTCGTTTTTTGACGCAGATGGGGATGGTGACCTAGACCTCTATCTTGCCAACTATGTTGATTTTCAGATCCACGAGAACAAGACTCGGGAAATCGCTGGCTACAAGTTTGCGGTCGGGCCCAACGACTATCGCCCACAAACTGACTGCTTCTACCTGAGCAATGCTGATGGGACTTTCACAGACGCAAGTAGAGGTTCTGGAGTCGCCGCGGAAGCTGCGGCCGGGATGGGCGTACTAGCCGCCGATTTTGACCGAGACGGCGATGTGGATGTCTTCGTCTGTAACGATCAAATGCCCAATTTCCTATTGCTAAATGACGGGCATGGCAACTTCATTGATGACGCCCTTCTGGCAGGCGTTGCGTTTGATGTCGCGGGGAAAGCCAATGGGAATATGGGGGTAGATATTGCCGATTTCAATCAAGACGGCATGTTCGACTTAGTGACCACGACGTATCAGGAAGAAATGCCCGTACTCTACGAGTCGGTACAAAGTGGTGTATTCGAAGATAGGACGCTTCGTGCGGGCATAAGTCGCGAATTGTTCAATCACGTTAGTTGGGGTGTGATCACCGCCGACTTCAACTTGGATGATCATGTTGATGTTTTTCTAGCGACGGGGCACTTTTTGCCTAATCTGCGACACATCGACGACCGAACCGATCTAAAAGTAAAGAATTACATGTTCTTGAATCAGGGGGGAGGGGCTTTCAGCGACGTCTCCGATCAAGTCCTACCAAACGATATAAGAAGCAGTCGAGGGGCTATTGCGGAGGATTTTGATAACGATGGCGACTTGGATATTGTCGTACTCAACGCAAACGACTCGCCTAGTCTATTAGACAACCGGCTCATTCATCCTTCTCGGATATCATCCAACAACCAGCAGAGATTGTGGAAAGTGAGGCTTGTCGGAACACAATCCAATCGTGACGCAATTGGAGCGACGGTGCAACGCATTGAAGGCAGCAAAGCGAAAAGTCACTGGGTGCGGACAGCTTCACGTGGGTACGAATCAAGCTTCGGACACGTGGCGTTAGTACCAATTCTCAACAATCAGGCCGTTCGGCTTCGCGTTGTTTGGCCGACCGGAAGTGTGGAAGAATTCCAAGTTACGGGGCACGAGGCAATCGTAGAAGGCCACGGCGATTCAGTGGATGCCACCACTCACAATTGACAAGCAACGAAAAGCTGCATTGAACTTAGGCGTCTTTAGGTTCGATATGTGCGGGGTCAATTGGGGGCGCGGATCGTGATTGGCGTATTCTGTGGGGGAAGCGTGTGAGTTGAAATAGAGGAGTCCGGCCAAGCGATCTCAATTTGGATTGGTTCTTGTGTTCGGGCTGCAAAAAATAATGTGCGACCAAAGGAACTCTGATAGCCCCGACCGCTTAGCAAAGTTCGCCGCGAAGTGTGTGGTTTTCCACTGACTTGCGTGGTTGCTGTAACGGAAGCTGTGATGCCATCCCGATTCATGGAGCTGTTGCCGACAAGTCGCAACTGAACGGATTGCCCTTGTTCGCAGTCGTTACGGTAGACGCTCGGCTGGGCATTGAGATTAAGCACGATGATGTCCAAGTCACCGTCCTGATCAAAGTCAGCGACCGCGCTGCCTCGCGAAACGCGTTTGCGTTGGAATGCAGTCCCGGCGATGCCTGTGACATTGACAAAACTCTCGCCGTCGTTCTCGTACAGCAAGTCACCCGACTCGTATGTCTGCATATCATCTGTGGCTCGGATGTTGTCCATCAAGTGCCCGCTAGCCATGAAGAGGTCCAAGTCGGCATCGCGATCAAAATCGGCAAGGCATACTCCCCACGTCACCTCAGGCGTCGCTTCGCTGAGTCCGCCGAATGTTGGCGTGGTGTCATCGAAGAAGCCACTGCCCGCGTTCTCGTAGATCACCGGCGTTTCTCCTTGAAAACTAGTCACGATAAGGTCTTCATGGAGGTCGCCGTTGATATCTCCCAGGTCAACTCCCATGCTGCCTTGACGTAGTCCAGCGAAATCGAGGGCAACCCCGGCGATCAGGCCATCTTCTGCAAAGTTTCCGTTGCCGTCGTTCAGATAGAGGAAATTCTCCATGACGTCATTGCAGACGAAGATATCGCAGGCGCCGTCTCCATTGAAGTCAGCAGCTACGGCCCCCATGCCCGTTCCAGCAACAGCCTGGATGCCACTTTCTTGGCTGATGTTTTCAAATGTGCCGTCGCCGTTGTTGCGAAACAAATTGTCTGGCTCCGGCTCGAAGTCTTGAGGGCTCGGATAAACGCGTTTGCCACGATAGGTACGTTCCGGATGCGTGTCGCGGTCAAAGTGCACGTAGTTGGCGACGAATAAATCCAAGTCACCATCATTTTCGATGTCTAGAAAACAGGCTCCCGCTCCGACATGCTCCAAGGTAGTAAGTGTGGGAGATTGAAAGACTTGGAATGTTCCATCGCCCTGGTTTTCGAACAAATCGTTGGATCCAAAGTTGTTGACAAAGATATCCTGGTCGCCATCATTGTCGAAATCTGCGACGGCAGTGCCCAGCGAATGAGCCAACCTGGTTAGGCCAGCCTGCTGGGTTACATCCGCAAATTTCCAATTGCCAAGATTTCTGTATAGCCGATTCGGTTGATCGGCGAATGCAGTGTCGGACTGGTCGGCCTTGGTTTGCTCAGCCCCAGCTACGGCCGACTTGCTTCCGTTGAGGAAAAAGATATCCTCAAGTCCGTCGCCGTCGTAATCAAAAACGGCCATCCCGGATGCAACGTATTCCATGATGAAGCGATCTCCGCTACCACCATCAGAGTGGGTGAAATCTAGGTTGCACGCGTCAGAGATGTCTTTAAATCGCAAACTCGTTTCGTGCGTGACCTCCTGTGCCAGGATGGCTGTTGCACCGCTGGAGCTCACCGCGAGGCAAATAAGAACAAGGCAGGAGCGTATCATGGGGCCTATTTCGCCTGTTTAGCAGATTCAATGGTTGCCAAGAGTGACTTGAGTTGTACGTTTTCCGGCGCCAACTGAAGTGCTTGTTCGACAGCTTTTTCGGCAGCAGCAATGTTGCCTTGCCGATACTGGAGATCCGCTAGCATGCCAAGAACTTGGGGCGACGGCGACTGCTTGGCGGTTAGGTTGATGACTTCAATTGCCTTGGCCGGATTGCCCGTTCGGTCGAGCACCATTGCGTAGTTAAACGCGTACTGTGCGTTTTGCTGATCGGCTCGGTAGAGTTTTGCGCAAGCAACCAAGGCGTTTGGCGCATTGCCCAGACCGATATACAGGGCAGCCAGTTGCTCGAGGGGCGCGCGGTCAGATTCATCGAGCTCATAGGCTCTCTTCCATGAGTCTTCCGCTTCTTTCCATTGTTGCTTCGAGTAGTAGACTTGGCCGATCGAGAACAACCGGGACGCAAGCGCTTCACGTTGCAGATCAAAATCGGATGTTGACTTGCGAGTTTTCATCGTCTTGACGCGATTTTTGCGCCGCAACTCGGCTAACCGTTCCCGAGTTTCAAGGGCCTGGTCCTTCTTGCCGGTTCGCGACTGCGCGACGGTGATACCTGAAAGCGCCTCGAGATTGTCAGGGGCCTGCGCAAGAACCTGCTGAAAAGATTGCTCTGCGGCACTGAATTGTTTTGTTGCCAAGTAGGCTTGGCCAAGTTTCAGTTGAGCGGATGCCGAACCAGTTCGACTTAGGAAGTCAGTCAAGACGCCAATTGCTTCGTCCGCTTTGCCGACCTTCGTCAATGAAGCCGCTTGAAGTAAAGCGGCTTCTTCGTAATTGGGTTGGAGGCTTGCTGCTCGCGCGTGATGTTCAGCAGCAGAAAGAAAGTCTCCCCGCTTCGCAGCAGCTTGTCCTAAGCCGTGATGCGCATAAGCATATCCAGGTGTCTGGTGAACAATGTCATGCCAGATCGACTCGGCTGTCGTGAACTGTCCTGTAATCCAATAGATTCTAGCTAGCAGTTCCCGAGCATCAGGGAGTTCTGGGTACCGTCTGACAAGTGACTTGCCACGATCAATGGCCTCCTGAAACAAACTGTCTACGTCGTCAATTGCCGACGAATTCGAATTGTCAGCAGCGATCAGCTCCTTGTTCTCTGGAGCGGGAGGTTTCTGTGGCGGAGCCGGGAGCTCAACCGATGCAGAAGTGTGTGTATTTGTTCGAGGCGGCTCGGGAGGTTCAGTTGATTCTGCCGGCGGTGCTGTCTGCGTCTTGGGCGGGGTATCTTGCCGCGACTCCGCGCTCGCTACGGTGGGGGCCGTCGAGCTGCGATTGCAACCGACTGCACAAAAAGCAAACACCAACATGAGAGCGGTCCGGCGATGTAGTCGAATGACCCAAGGCTTAGACATGACGAACTGACATTCCACAGATTACATAAGAAGAGAAGAAGTCCTATGGTACGCGATTGGAGCGATGATTACCACTAATGGTCGTTAGTGGTGCCAGGCGGCACTGTGGGGGCTGGTCGGCGACGCGAGCCACTCACGCGAAACTGCAGTCCAGTCAGTAGGGACTAGTTTGCAGGTTGGCAGGCCTTTTGCGCGAATTCAGTCGCAGTTTGCCATTCGCCCTCGGACGCAAAGAACCTCTTTGGTAGCAGAATCATCGCTCCACTGCTGCCTTCCAACTTCAATGCCAGGACATCCTCGCCGGCGCTGACAAAGACTAGATTGCTCAAAGGCGAGTGTGACAAGCTGCTTGGTGAGGAAGCGGTTAGATGGGTGTCGGAAATAGCTCCGCACATCTTCATGATGGGAACGCCTGATTTGCTATTCAATTTCTGAATCAAACGCAGGCGTCGCAGCAGGATAAGAATGACAGCCACTGCAATAGTGCCAGTCAATATCAACGTTCCCGAAGCAAGGCCGGCAGCGATCGCAAAGATCGCAAATCCTGAAGCGAGGAGTAAAATTTTGCGCTTCGCACGACCAACCTGTGCACCCAAATGTCCGGTATCGGTCGTCAAGAGCGTACCAGAGTAAGCGATTGCAGCGTCGGGCAATGGGCCACAATCGATACAATCCTGTTCGACATTTCGCCTGTCCCCAAGAGTAGTACGGTATTGTCTGCTTTCGAGTGCAAAGCCTCGAAACAACTTGCTCAACGCCAGGAAGTCGTCACGCGATATGCAGCGGGCAGGGATCGTTTGTAACGAGAGGCCGTAGCGATCGAAAGCCAGTTCAAGAACGTCACCACGCACCGAAGCATGGGTGCAGTGTTCAGATCGGTATCGCACCGAACCCCCACTGTTCTCTCTCGTCACCCAGTCATTGCCCAACGTGCCACGTTGCAACCCCAGTAGCTTGGGCGAGTAGGCGATCCGCGCGTTGGCGATCCCTGGTCCAAGGAATCGGTATACCAGCCATGAGATGGAAGCAACAAACACTAGACCCGTGAATGACAGCAGTAAATCGGTTCCACTCAGCCGAACGATCCTCAGGCAAAGCCCGAATCCAACAAAGGCGGAGAAGCATAGAACAACGAGAAGGAATACTCTTGCTGGGAGTGACCGGCGGCAGCGAAGATCATTCCGGCTGATCTCAACCTCGTAGTCAACGGTTCGCGTCCCGAGCAATATGCCATCTGCCTGAGGTGGCTGGAAGGGGTTGGTCACAAAGCTGCCTCGTTGGAAATCATGATTCCACTGCGATTGAACGGCGGATCGTTCAACGATAGCAAAGCTCGTACTAGAATACAATCGGTTGCGTCAACCAGTCTTTCCACGTCCAACCCGGTGGTTTGGCGAACGGAATGGCGGTCCACCACGGCAGATCTTCGATTTCTACTGGTTCTACAGGTTCCGCTTCGGTTGATTCAGCAGCGGGAGGTTCAAAGAGAAAACCGTCCGAAGGATGAGGAAGCTGATGCGCGTCTACGTAGTTGCGGTGCGTCTGGTCCAACCAGAAAAGGGACTCGCCGGGGAGAGAGTATGCGAATACTCCACCTGCGGCAGCCATTGATTGGCGGGCGGCGTCAAAGTCCTCGCGGGCAGCGTGCGCGAGGGCTAAATTGTGGTGCGCTGCGGAGCTGAACGGGAACCAACGTGCCGCTCGTTCCCAGTGCAATTCCGCTCGACGCCAATCGCCGCGGCGAGCACGTCTGTTGCCAAGGGCAATGCTGATTGCGCCGGGCTGCCCAATCGCCGGGGCGACTTCTACTTTGTCTTCTATTACGGCTGGCGCTAGCGATTTCCACGTTTCGCGTGCAACCGAGGCCAAGAGGATATTGCGACCAGTTTGTTCGAGCATCGAGAGGTCCGGATACTGAGCCCGGGCTTCAGAGCGGAGCATGTTGACGTTTTGAGTTCCGATTGTCTTGCCGGATTGGACATCAATGATGCGCCAGGATACCAAGATCGATTGCTCGGATTCATCGGCCCTGTTGTTCGCAAAGAACAACTGGTTGTAGTTAACCGGTTTATCATCGACCACTACTTCAGCCACGGGGATATCGGCTGAAATGATTTCTCCTTGTAGGAGAGTTTCCGCCTGAGCAGTCCTAGCTGCCTGCAAGGCAACTGCATCGTGCGAGAGTGCCGCCGTCGATGCGAGGCGTACCGGGCTGAGCGAGAAAAGTTGATCGGGGGAGATCATGGCGATGTCCGCCCGGGCTGCAGGCCTCTGTTGAAAGAGCTCATTTTCGAGCCGTGCAGCAATCTCACGATCGCCAGAGATGGGGCCGATCGCCAACCGAGACGCACTGGAGACAGGCGTGCCAGCAGGATGCCAGACGTGGATTGGGGCCAAACGCGAGCATCCGGGACCACAGCAGACTGAGGCCAACGCGATCAAGAGGCACTGGGCGATTCGGTTCGTCAGTTGACTGTTTTGAGGCATAGCCACGAGAGTCGCTGTTCGCCGTGAGTCGCTATTTTCGTCCGCCGAGGAGAGCACCGCCGTAGATTCGCTGCGCTTGTCGCGGCACAATCATTGGCTTGCCTTCAGGATCAAACGGAATTTTACCTTCGTCCTTGAGCGTGCGGATTTGTTGAGTTGCTCCTGTGCGAGGATCGCGAGCGGTCACCCACTTGTAGCCACAATACTGCTGGGCGACACGAGCCATTTCTTGGTTGTACTGAAACTCACCGGCGACTTCTTGGCCAATGGAGTCAAAGCTACCGATCGATACATAGCTACCGTATCGGTCATGAAACTCGTATGCCTCGATGTTCTTGTCGCGGAGCTTTACCGTGAGCTGGTGTGCGCGAAGGGCCGCGCGATCGAGAACGTCGGTCGTTTCGTTGATGAGGCTTGCCTTGGGTTTTCCAAAGCCAGTGATTTCCTTGCCAGTGAACGTGGCCACGCGGACGGTATACTTACCGGGGCATTGCAGCAGCGAATACTGAACGCCCTTATTGAGTTTGGCAACAAAGTCATCCAAGACCGGCGACTCGAGAAAATACTCGTCGGGCAACAACGGGTTGCGGGTAACAAAGGCCCGAGCCAGCATGCTAGCACTCTTGTCATAGTTGGCTCGCAGTCGTGAACTGTGCAGTTGTACTGCTGCGTTGACATTATTTTCGCTTGTCGCGCTGGCCAACTGAACTGGAGAGAGTGTATTGGGTTTGAAGTTGCGAATGGCCTTAAGCACGTCCGCGATGCGAGGATCTTTGTCGGTCGCGAACTCACCAACAAGTACTGCGGCGCCGCGCTCGACGCCACCGTGGATGTACTTCGCTTCCACCCGCGATGTTCGATACTGACCATTGAAGTCTTGACGCACTCTTTGGCTCATTCCCAGTTGCTCCGGCGTGCCTTCTTCGCGCTGCATGACGAAAGCTGGCAAGCGAAGAGACTGCCGGATTTCTTCAGCTAGCTGCTTGGCTTGTTCAAGTTGGTTGCCGTGCGTGACTACCGTTGCCATGATCAGCCAAGGGCCGTGTTCTGGTTTCAGTTCATAGGGCCCAGTCGGAACTGGTGCCTTCTTTCGAAACATGTTGAAAATCGAAGGCGGGTCGGCAAATGTAGTCGTAGCCATCGCGGTGCTTGCTAGCAATCCAAGAATTGCACTTCTGCGTAGCTGTTTATTAGTGCGCGACATTGGGGGCGATCTCCCGATTCCAATTTTCTCGTTTCAGACAAGCTGCAAAGCTCAAAAGGCTTGAGCGAGCAAGCCGCAAAATTCCAGTGCGAAACGGCGCCCGCAAATTTGGCACACTGCTCCGCGAATTCGACGTTTAGCAGAATCGTTGTTCAAGTGCGATGGCGGTTTCTAAGGCCCGTTGGTGTTAACTTGTTCCGGCTGCGTAAGAATCAACGTCAGTAGAGATTACACGTTCGTTATGTGGGCTACTATTGCGACAGGATCGTAGGGCCTCTGCCGATTGAAACAGTCGTGAGGAGCGCTCTCGGTAGCGTTCTGATGCTATCAATTGGATGCAACGTAGTACGGCTGGTCATGGCAAATTGCCGTGTCAAAAGCACTCAACGCAGTGCGGCATGCAGAGGGACTCAGATGCTCAAGAAATCTCGCAATCGAAAATCGGAATCTCGCAGTTGGGCACGAAAGCTGTTTCTTGCCAGCTTGCTAGGTGGCCTCTCGACCGCGGGGCCTATTGCCGTGGGGCAGACCCAAATAGCCAATAATCCTGGCTACGCACCCTACTCTGCTGCCGCCGTGACTCCGCAAGGCAATCCCCAGTTGAGTCCCTTGCCGACCGGAGTAGGACAGCCAACAGCCAATGTTGTGCAGCCTGCTCCCGCTTCGCAGTCAAGCCTGAAGACATACAATCTTCCAAGTGGTTTGGTCGGCAGCATCGGTGCTCAGTTGCAGGTCAAATACCACTCGAATCCAAGCGTTCGTGTTACCACGGACCCTAATTCCGGTGCATTGATGGTCATGGCTCCACCAGCCGTCCATCAAGAACTATCGCAGCAGCTAGCACAGCTTATGCAACAGAACCGGATTGCCAGCGGTGATATTGGTGGTCTCGCGAATTCATTCTCGCGTGCTTACACGTTGCGAAACCTGAGCTGGCGAGAACTAGAAGATGCACTCGTGCGACTGGGCGGTTCGAAGTTAGCGGTAACTACAGATCGCAACGGCGAAGTAGTGAATCTTCAGATTGCAAATCGTCGCGGCGGCCGTGACATTTTGCAGATTGATCGACGAACCAACACCGTCAACATGCTCGGCGACAGTGAGGAAATTGCTGGTTGGGCGCAAGTCGTACAAACTTTGGATCAAGGTCAGGCGGACCCGATCCGCTCTACGCACGTTGTTCCACTTGCACCAGCAGCACCTCGGAAGGTCAAGCAGGCTTTCCAGATGGTTAAGGCAACCATCCAGGAGCAACAAGGGCAAGCCGAAGCGCAAGTCAATGTTGACGATAACGAGCGTGCAACCGCCATGGGAACGCTAGACGACCTGGGCGCTGGCAGCGGTTTGTTCGGTGACGTGCAGATTGAGTTCATTGAAGAGATCGACCTGGTCATCATCCGCGGTAGCAAAGACGACGTCCGCCGCACTCTGGAAGTCATCGAACGAATTAAAGAGCAGGCCGAAAAGACGCAGCCTGAAATCGTTGTCTATCCCTTGAAGCACGCCAATGGCGAAGCGGTTGAGGCACTCGTATCAGAGCTTTACGAAGAGGTCTATGCGGCTCGACAAGGCAACATCAGTATCTCAGCTCTTGTACAACCCAACGCACTTCTGCTGATTGGGCGTGCTGAAGTCGTTCAAACCGTTCAGGAACTGATCGAGAAGATCGATGTGCCGCTGGATCCACAGAACCAACTGAAGGTGATTCCACTCCTTCACGCTTCGGCCGTCGATATCGAAGAGCGTGTTCGCAGCTTCTTCACCGCCGATGGTGATGGTGGCGATGTTCGCCCTGGACTTGCAACGCGTGTAATCATCCTTGGCGATTACCGAACGAATTCTCTCATCGTCCAAGCCTCGCCTCGCGAACTGATCGAGGTTGAGCAGTTGATTGCAAAGCTGGATGTTGAGACAGCGGCTGCTGCCAACGACGTTCAAGTCTTCAAGCTCAAGAACGCGCTTGCCGAAGAACTGCAAACCGTCTTGGAAGAGATCATCGGCGGACAGACAACTGTCGACGATGGTTCGCAGGCTACACCGCCTAGCGGCAAAGTCAGCCTTGTGACGGTCAGTGGAAACCGAGTGGAATCGGGCATTTTAGCTGGCGTTGTCATTTCGGCCGATGTCAACAATAACCAGCTCATTGTGCGAGCTCCGTCGCAAAGCATGTTGCTGATCGGCAACTTGATTGACGAACTGGACCAGCCACCAGGGGCCGAAGCACGAATCAAGGTCTTCCAGCTACAAAATGGCGATGCGACCACGATGGCCGCATCTCTCCAAGGGCTATTCGGCTTGGCTGTAACGGCTGGACAAAGTGCGACTGGCAACTTCCTAAATAACTCCACGCGGAACAATATTTCCACCGGTGGTGAGAGTTCGCTGATCCAGTTGCAGATTTCTCCTGAGGGCAGAACGAATAGCATTATCGTCAGCGGTTCGGAGTCAGATCTTCAAGTCGTCGAAGCATTGATTCTCCGCTTGGATGAGGACGTCCTTGACAAACGAATTTCCGAAGTTGTCTGGTTGCGAAATGCGTTTGCTCCTGAGGTGCAAGTCGCGTTGTCTAGCTACTTCGACAACCTGTTTCAGAATGAGCAAGGGCTCGTGCAGCAGCAGATCATCAGTGCCGCTGAGTTGGCGAATCGTCGCGTCTTTGTGGTCGCAGAAGAAGCCACCAACAGCATTCTGATCAGTGCCGACGAAAGCAATTTTGAAGAAGCGATGCGATTGATTGAGCGTCTTGATCGACGTCCCCCAATGATCGCGATTCAGATCCTGGTTGCAGAAGTACAACTCGATGACCAATTTGAACTTGGTGCCGAGTGGGGCCTTCAAGACGGCCTGTTGTTTGACCGTCAAGCATCGACGGGGGGCACACTCGGGTCCTCAGTATTTAACGTCGGCAATCCCATTACAGGTCCATCCGGCGGAGCTGGGCAGACTCAAAACGTAGCTGGCCAAGTGCTGAGTTCGTTTGGAGTTGGGCGTGCGAGTACTTCGGGGCCAGGCGGCGTAATTCTGAGTGCTTCTAGCGAGGCGGTTGGTGTTCTGCTACGTGCTCTGCAGACTGCAAACCGGGCTCAGATCTTGAACCGCCCAACGATTACAACCTTGGAAAACCGCGTAGCTGCCGCCCAAGTTGGTCAGTTTGTGCCGCGTGTGACTTCGGTAACTCAGGGCAACGGTATCACCCCGCAACAAATCAACACTAACGATACGCGAGTGGGTTTGATCCTGGAGGTCCGGCCACGAGTTAACGCCGACGGGCTGATTCTCTGCGAAGTGAACATTGAAAATTCGTCGCTGGGTGACCCGGACACCGGAATTCCGATCGGATTTGGACAGAATGGTGAAGTCATTCGTTCGCCGATCATTCAAACCACGAATGCATCGACGACCGTCTCGGCATACTCTGGTCAAACGGTAGTCTTCGGTGGATTGATCAGTAAATCACGCACCAGTGCCCGTACGCAAGTGCCGATCCTCGGCAGTCTGCCGCTGATTGGGCCTGCTTTCCGGTTCGACGTCGAATCAGAGCAACGTCGTGAACTGTTGATCGTACTCACTCCTCGAGTCATCAACACGGATGAAGACTATGACGTGCTCAAGGAAGTGGAAAGCTCGCGGATGAGCTGGTGTTTGGCGGACGTTCTGAGTGCTCATGGTGACGTTGGACTCTCTGGAGGCAACGGTCTGTGGGGACCAGCCAAGAGTGCGACGATTTATCCTGACATGCCACCGAGCACGATTGACGATCGCTCTGTGCCACGGCCGCAGTCCGACTACGGGCAACCAATGATCATGGAAGAGATCAATCTCAATTCTACTCCAACCATCATTGAATCACCGGCCATTCCCATTGAGCCAGCCCCGTTGGGTAGCGAAGCGATGAATACGACTTCGCCATCGGCCTTCCAAACGGCGAGTTATCGAAATCGATAGACAGCCTGGCGACATCTTAAGTCTTTCAGCGGCGGTGCGACCCAGAAGCACCGCTGCTGAAAAGTGTCCAAATGTGATTCAGTAACCCAAACGGAACAAGTAGGAATAGAAACATGCGAAGGAACGCAAAGCAGATTGCACTTGGCTTGGCATTGACTGCCTCCTGCATTTCCGGTTGCAGCTCGCTCAACACCAAGGCGGAAACCGGGAAGAAGAGTATTTGGTCCCCGAAGACTTGGTTCGAGGAAGAATACCAAACCCCCGCATCGTTAGCTGTAATATGGTCACCGGACACGTTGAGCGTCAGCGGACAGCCGACCATGCGTGGCTTCGGCGGCCGCGTCTTCTTTTACAATGAGAAGAGTCAGTCGATTCCCGTCGACGGAGATTTAGTAGTTCACGGTTTCGAAAAGGATGCGCGGGGGGCCAAAGATAATCCCGCGGCTGATAAGAGCGTTCCCTTTTCGAGAGAAGAGCTGAAAAGTCACTTCAGTCCTTCGGAGCTCGGTGCAAGCTACAGCATTTGGGTACCATGGGATGAAGAAGGCGGACCTCGAAAGGAACTTAGCCTCATCGCTACTTTCAAAACTGCTGACGGGAAAGTTGTGCAAGGGGCTCCCGCCAAACTGTTCCTGCCAGGCAAAACGCCTGAAGGCACCGAGGAACTACCAACGCCAAAGTCTCCCATGCAGCAAGTTTCCTACAAGCGGAGTTCACAACCGGCCATGTACGCACCGCCTGCTCGCAATACAACTGGCGTTCGAACGACCACGATCGCTGTACCGCGTGAGTCATCCTTGACTCGAAAACGCTCGACATCGTTCACGCTTGGCGGAAACACAGGCAACGCGCCTCAAGCAGTCTCGACCGGGGCCGTCAATGAAGCCATTCCGTCGAGCGTAACCGTTGGTGGGAAAGCTGCCCCTGAATCGACTACCGAGACGTCGTCAGCCAACACTCAAACCGGCAGCACGATGTCCACAATTCGGGGACTGCCAGCTCCACCAACGACGAGTTCGCGGACGCCGAGAACGACAAGCAGTATTCCTCGCGTGCAAGCAGTGCGAGCTAGTGGACAAGGCCTCGGTGCAGCAACAAGCCTGGACCGCTAAACTCCTCATAGGTTAAGGCAGTGGATCGCGATCGTGCTCTCCACTGACGGAACTGATGGTGAGTTCTGATTATCGCGTTTGTTATGCAGGATTGCTTAAGAATTGCTCGTGGATTCTGTGCGTCTAGCCCGTTGTCAGAGCGTGCGAAACGCTAGGCGTGTTCAATTCGGGCAACCACTCAATCAACACTCCGCGCGGCGGACAGCGGCAAATTGACGAGCTTCAAACTCTGACTCGCGCTCCCTCGAGGACGCACTTGTCTTGTGAGTTTCAGCCATTTGTGGCGTGAGTTCGCCACCTGGCCTGCTTTCTCTGCTTTGAGCCATTGTTGAAGCGAACGAACGGCTCCACCTGCTTGTAATGAAGTTGCGAGCCTGTTAGGCTCCTGTAGCGTTCATTTTGGCAGCATTTCTAAGGCGAGGCCGCGTCATGGTTGGGCGTTTTGTCAAACGCGACGTCTTGGTCCGCCGCATTTTGCCGGCCTTGCTATTCGTTGCAGCGAGCACCAGCGTCATGCTTGCGCTCCTAGGAACTTCTGAGATTTCCGATCCCGGTCAAGCTCAAGACTTACTTGACGATCTGATGGACGAGGCTGTTTGGATCGTCATCGAATCGCATCCAGGAATGAAAGAAGACGTCGGTCCCGTCTTTCTAGTAGGCGAGAATAAGGCCCGATTTAGGGAAATGGTGCGAGTTTCTATTGCGACGCAGCCCGTCACGCGCCCCGTTGGAGTGGTTGCGAATGGGATCATTAATTCAAGTCAATTTCATCAATTGCAAATTTACCTTTCGGCGGTCGACGATTCAGATCTGACATTAGTTGTTATCAAGCACCAAGCACGACTTTACTCGGCAATCAGTAAGACGTCTTATCAACAGTTCTTAGAATTCTTCGCTCGGGTTGAGCAGCAGCAGAGTTCGGCCGCCGAGGGCCGGCCGGATATGGAGCCATAGCAGCGATGTATGTTGGAGTTCCATACTTTTCGATCGCTTTTGTCATCTGTTTTGCCCTGGCAGCGGTGTGCTTTTTCTTACAGCGCCGAATTCCAGGCCGACCAGGATTGTTCCACTTCCAGGTTTACTATTGGCTGTTGGGTTTCCAGTATTTTACGTTGGTATTTCATCAATACTATGTGTACAAGTTCGTCGATCTCATCACCGATTTGACGCTCGCAATGAGCCATTATTTCTTGGTCGTCGGGGCGGTTCGCCACGCTGGCTACAAGACCAGCGGAATGTGGATGCTCTTCCCGGCTGCTTCGGTCTTCATTCTGGATCAATTCGCACCGCCGAGCCTCGTCTATCCCGCATTCCTGTATGCCAGTGGATGTCTCTTGCTGGCCAGTCTTGCACTGCTTTCTCGCGCGTCTTCAAACTGGGGCGAGAACGCGATGGCATATACGTTTGCATTTTGGGCCGCACTGGCACTGGCGTTTGGCATTTTTGCAATGCAAGACCTGACGGAGTTGCAGGCGCAGCGATTTGTCTACGCGTACGCGTTTATCCCGCCAGTTGTTGCAATTTCAGGTCTGTTCCTTGTCACAAGTCACTTGCTTGATGTTCAGAAAATTGTTGAGCAGGATGCATATCGCAGCGTTTTTGAGAATACAAATATCGCCATCGTGCAAACAGATGAGCAAGGAAAAGTGCTACTCGCAAATTCCGCGGCTCAGGGCCTTTTGCATTTGGAAGATTCCGATGCGCTCCTGCAAACAATGGTTGAGTTGGAAACTCCGCTTCGGAATAACCCACAGAGAATTGTGCGGACTCTGGTTAAGCAAGCAGATGCCAGCGTCCCGGTTGAAATCCACTGGGCTGTGGTGCGAGACAGAATTCAATGGCAATTTCGCGACCTGAGTCACGATGAATTGATCCAGAAGCGAGAGCGCGAATCCGTGAAGGCTGAGGCGATGGGGCTATTGGCCGGCGCAGTCTCGCACGACCTGCGGAATGTTTTCAGTGCGGTTGCCTACATCTCAGAGTACATTCGAAGTTCTTTCCAACAAAGTGGGCAAGGGCATCTCCTTGATGCTGTGGATGGATTCGACCAAGCTCTCAAGCACGGCCAATCACTGCTGGATCGCCTGTCGGGAATTTCAAGCAGCTCGCAAAATGAAAAGATCGCCCCGGTCGACCTAACCGACGTGGTTCGATTGGTCGTTAAATCGTATGAGTCCAGCCACCGATCATTCGAAATTGAGCAGCGTGTTGAGCTTGAGCCGGCAATTGCGCTAGGCAACAGCGACCTGCTGATCCGAATCTTATTCAATCTGTGCGAAAATTCGATTTCTGCAATTCAAGATCTTGAAGATGGCCTCGTGCTACTCATCCTGACCAGGAGCACAGATGGCGAAAAAGTCGTGCTGACTGTTCGCGACAATGGTAGTGGAATGTCGGAAGAAGTTCAGGCGAGGATTTTTGAGCCCTATTTTTCAACCAAGAAAGACGGAACGGGATTGGGACTCTTTTCTGTCCAGCAAATGGTTGAAGAAATGAAAGGGGAAGTCCGCGTCCAAAGTCTGCAAGGGCAAGGAACCGAGTTTCAAATCCTCTTACCGATCGCAAATGAAAGTGAAAGTGAAACTGCGGCAGTCGATCGGCTACCGGTTGGTATTCGGGTTTTGGTAGTCGACGATGATGAATTGTCGTGCCGCATGTTGGCAACCATGCTTGAGAAGTTCGGATGCGCAACAGAGCGGGCCAATTCTCCGTTGGACGCAATCAAATTGTTGAAGAAAAATACCTTCGATTTCATGGTCACGGACTTTGTAATGGAACCCATGGACGGCGTTGACTTAACTTTGGAAGCTAGGCGTCTGCAGCCAAAATTGCGTGTGGTGCTGGTAACCGGTTACGGTGATATTCTTCTTGAGCAGCCGCGGTTGGTCACCGGCGATTTCGTTTGCGTGCTTACAAAACCTTTTCCCAGTCACGCTTTGATTAATGCGCTCACAGGCAAATCGGAAAAAACACGAGACGGCAAAATTGCTCAACAGTAGTTCGCAATTTCACTGCGATGATTTTCTGTTACGTCGTTCTTCGGTGAAGAGCATGATCAGGACAGAGATTTGTCGCTCCCTTCCGGCAGCATAACCGCCGAGCGGGGAGGTGACCGGGGAGCTCGTGCTGCAGCCATTTTTACTTTTGGGGGAAGGGGCCTCACCCAGCTTTCCACAGCTCGGTGTTCGAAACGAGCAGGAATTTTTTGCCGGGCTATAGCGCGAGGATCCCAAGTCGCAGCATTTCGCCTACTCTCAAGGTTTCAGTCCGAGCAGTGCAGATACCAATGCTCGCAGAGAGACCTAAGCAGAACCTTCTTCCTGCTGAAGGTAGCAAATCATTTTGTCACAAAACCCAATGCTTCGACACAAATCTCGATTCGGGGTTGCCGGTATTGCAACCGCCCGCACATTTTGGCTTCGATAGCAGTAATTATCGAATCGCGGGACAGTCGACCGCGAGTCCGGGGGGGCGATCTGTTTGGTGCATCGGTTTGGCGCATAAAAAAACCCGTCGTAGGCGAACCTACAACGGGCATATTTGAAATCTGGTGATAAGCTCTCACAGAGTCCGAAGACTCCTGGTTGTGTCCACTTTGGTTACCCGATGTGAATCGGAGTAACAAGTTTCCTTAGAAAGGAGGTGATCCAGCCGCAGGTTCCCCTACGGCTACCTTGTTACGACTTAGTCCCAATTGTCGAGTTGACCTTCGGCGCCTGCCTCCTTACGGTTAGCTTAGCGACTTCGGGCCCTCCCAACTTTCGTGGCTTGACGGGCGGTGTGTACAAGGCTCAGGAACACATTCACCGTAGTATGCTGACCTACGATTACTAGCGATTCCAGCTTCATGCAGGCGAGTTGCAGCCTGCAATCCGAACTGAGCGACACTTTTTGGGGTTTGCTCCCCCTCGCGGGTTTGCTTCCCTTTGTATGCCGCATTGTAGGACGTGTGCAGCCCTAGTCATAAAGGCCATGAGGACTTGACGTCATCCCCACCTTCCTCCGGTTTAACACCGGCAGTCTCTTTAGAGTCCCCGACATTACTCGCTGGCAACTAAAGATAAGGGTTTCGCTCGTTAAGGGACTTAACCCGACATCTCACGACACGAGCTGACGACAGCCATGCAGCACCTGTGTAAAAGTTCCCGAAGGCACTACTCCCTTTCAGGAGTATTCTTAAACATGTCAAGACTAGGATAAGGTTCTTCGCGTAGCCTCGAATTAAGCCACATCCTCCACCGCTTGTGTGAGCCCCCGTCAATTCCTTTGAGTTTCAGCCTTGCGACCATACTCCCCAGGCGGAGCACTTAACACTTTCGCTACGTCCGAGAAAATGTGGAAGTTCCCACGGACTAGTGCTCATCGTTTACGGCTAGGACTACCGGGGTATCTAATCCCGTTCGCTACCCTAGCTTTCGT
>CAYPLE010000026.1:0-56307 GCA_964411445.1 uncultured Pirellulaceae bacterium | reverse complement strand
CTGAGCAACTTGCATGGTAGTTGGCCACTCGGCAATCAAGACCTAGCTGCTGCTCTGCAGTTTGCGGGCTATCACTTTAAACTTGAAATGACCGACGGTGGGCATGGCGGAAAATGGGCTGGAGAGGTCTTCTCAGAAGCACTCCAGTGGCTGTGGGACAACGAGTCTAAGCCAACGGTATTCCCTGCGACGGCGACCAAGCCAAAGTGGGAGCCACACCCTGACGCGGTGCGAAAAGCGGGGGTTCCAAAGGGCACGGTTATCAAAATGCCTGCTTGGGAAGATTCCAAAATATTTCCTGGGACAACACGCGATTGGTCAGTCTATGTGCCAGCTCAATACGATGCATCGCAACCAGCTTCATTGATGGTATTCCAAGACGGAATTCGCTTTGCCGACGAAAAAGGGCGATGGCGAGTCCCTATTGTTTTTGACAACCTCATTGCCGAAGGTGCCATGCCACCAACAATCGCGGTCTTCATCAATCCGGGACACGCGATGGCAAAGCCCCGACAGGGCCGAAAGTCATCCAACCGAGGCTACGAATACGATAGCTTAGGCCCTCGATATGCAGACTTTGTTCTGGGCGAGATCTTGCCAGAGGTGGAAACGCAATACAATATTTCGAAGTCGGCCAGCGATCGAGCCATCGGAGGCAGCAGTTCCGGCGCAATTTGCGCCTTTACGGCTGCTTGGGAATATCCCAGCGCCTTTGGTAAGGTCTACTCCAACGTCGGCAGTTTTACCAATCTGCGGGGTGGGAACGTCTACCCAGCGCTTGTCCGTAAGACGGAACCAAAACCCATTCGCGTCTTTATGTCGGACACCAGCGGTGACATCGACAACGCTTTCGGAAGTTGGCCTTGGGCTAACCAACGCATGTCCTCAGCACTCAAATACATGGGCTATGACCATCGTTTTGTGTGGGCCGAAGGTTACGCACACAATGCCGATTTTGGCAGCATGCAATTCCCCGATGCAATGCGCTGGCTGTGGCGAAACGAAACGCACACACCTTCCATTGACACGTCGGACGATCTCGGTGGCGATTTGACACTACTGAATCTGCTGCCCGGCGGAAATACGGTTTATCGCGACGATCATCAAAGCTGGGAAGTCGTCGTGAATGGATTAGGCTTTGCAGACGCCCCATGTACTGATGCCGACGGCAACTTTTATTATTGCGATATGCGTGAACCGGGTGTCTATCGCATCGATGCAGGCAACGGAAAGAGGAAAAAGCTCGCAAGCATATCATTGAGTGGCATGGACTTCGGCCCAGATGGAGCGCTATACGGCTGCAGCGGCGGTCTCAAGCAGGTTGTTAAAATCGACCCGACTGACGGCAGCATTTCCATTGTTGCAGAAGGAGTCGTTCCGAACGATCTAGCCGTCTCGGCAACGAGCATCTATATCACGGAGACCAGAGCAGGGAACGTCACCAAGATCGACCGCGTATCGGGCAAGGCGACGACCGTGGCCAGCAACTTGGCTCGTCCCAATGGGATAACACTCACCGACGATCTCGGCACTCTAGCTGTCAGCACATCGGGAGGCCAAGATACATGGACGTTCCGCATAGCCCAGGACGGCACGCTCGATGCAGCAATGCCTACGATGCCAATGCGTCTAGCCATTGACATGGACGGCGAATTCAAATTCAACGAACCGCCACCGTACAAGCCGGCTTCTCGTGGCGACGGAATGTGCGTCGACGCTCGTGGCAGATTTTTCATTACCAGCGCAGTTGGGGTTCAAGTATTTGATCCTACAAGCCGCCCGTGTGGCGTCCTGCTCACTCCGGATAATTCCCAGCCACTGACCAGTTGCGTCGTGGCAGGACCAGGACATAGCTATCTGTATGTCACCAATGGCAACACGATTTATCGCCGGGAACTGACCGTCAATTAGACGCACTTCGATGCATAGAAGTTACGGCATGATGCGACGAACGAGCATCGTGCCCGCATCAGCCACCTTGAGTAGCGGTCGATAGTAGTCGCGATCACTCCCGACTCGACGGCCTGGCGTCCAGACTAATGAAATAGCTGCGTTCCACGCCTCATGCGTGTGGGGCCGCATGGCGTCACTGGACGCTGGAGAGTACATGATGCCTGCATCCAATCCGAGTTCATTCGAGATGGGTGCCAAGAGATCCACGCCCCAAATACTTGTATCATCCTCAGTAAAACCGCCGTTGAACTCCAACTGACTACGTGCATCATCGCCGAGACGGTAGCGATAGAAAAAACGGTATGTCGCCAGCGTTTCCAGTTCGATGGTTGAATTGCCTGATGGAAGACTCAAGTCTGACGTATCGGTTTGCTGACTATCAGTGAACCGAAAACCTAAGTCGTGACACTTGGAAAACAGATAACTCATTTCACCGCGCAGTTGCAACAAACTGGCTTGGTAAACCCAATCATCATGCAAGTAATCGACCACCAACCCACCTTGAATGCCGTAGTCGACGCGGCGAAACAACCCGGCGGTCAAGAACATCTGGTTGCGTGCATCGCTTCCTGCCGCGGAACCATCTAGAGCACTTTGCGTGAATCGCATCCCAATCTGCGAACCGATTTGCCCTCCCAAGATGCTGGGCATCTGCGAACCAAAATTGAAGCCTTGTTGAAACCCGTGCATGCCTCCTACTTCTGCCTCTGGCAATCCGGCGCCACCGACGAAGTTACCTTGGCCTGAGTATGCAACCGTGCCGAGCCACAGATCCATTCTGCTCCAGTCAAGCAGGAACGAACCACTGCATCGACATGGCGTCGATGGACCGCAACTGTCACATGCAGAAGATGGCCCAAACGAGTGCTGAGAGTCAACTTGGCCGCCTTCGTCGACGTAATCGCTGATTGGCGAAGCCGACGTTACATGGCTGGCGGTAAGAACCGAGCGCGCACCGGGCCTTCGGCTTTGCCCAAATGCTGGCGTCGATGAAGCGATGAGACAAACGATCGCGATCCGCGCGGTCATGTGCAGGTTCAACATTCGCGTGCGTACGCCCAGCCAACCCGCATTGAATTGGTTGCAAACGAACGATTGATATCGCCCACGTAGCCAAGCTACTCTGTGGTCGTTTTTGAAATGTGACACCCTAGAGTCCCGTGCGGCTTCACCGCGCAGACCTCTGCCCCGCATTTATCTTCGACATGTCGATCGTCAAACTTTAGCCAGGCCGCAAAATCGGTACAAATTCTCGCGACTTAACGTTGCGACCACTGTGTGAAAGACTTTGAGTGGCCGAATTGTCGATTCCAGTGCCAGTCTGGATTGGGGCCGAACCAGCCGTACGCATAAGGCACCTTTTCAGGCATTCTGGCAATCGGCCTAGCTGCAGCGGAGTTTTGTGGCTGAATCGTCCGGTACTCGGCCTTCCGGGTAAGGTTGGGAACGTCGCAGCCCCACGGAAACTCCATTCCGACCGGCTCGTCGGCGTAAGTGACGCTTGAGCCGAGTGTCGCAGCAACGGTCAAAAGGGCGCTTGTTGCCTTGAAGAATTTGGATTTGACCGGCATGGGTCGCCTCTCTGATCAGGGAGATGTCAATAATTCAAAGCCTAGGTCACGGTTTCTACTCGTGCGAAACGCTAATGGGGGGGATGGAGGCGTTTGGAAGGACAGCAACCCGCTCAAATCCCGCCCTTATGGGCTTAGCTGAACCGCCGGACGGTCAGAAAGTGGATGCAGCCCACGAATTTGCGGGCTCGCGCTGGACCTGGTGCCCCTAGTCTGCGACAATACAACTGGGGAGCGTGTACTTATTTGTTGAGCAGACGCTTATCTTATCTCAAGGGGACATTGATGCGCCGCACACTCCGAGCCGGCTTCACGCTGGTCGAATTACTTGTCGTTATTGCCATTATTGGCGTACTCGTTGGCTTGCTACTGCCTGCTGTTCAAATGGCTCGGGAAGCAGGTCGCCGAACGCAGTGCCAAAACAATCTTAAGAATCTTGGTCTTGCAGTCGTCAACTTTGAAACCACCAAGAAGTCGTTCCCTGGCTATCAAGAACAATTTGGCGCCAACCGTTCGGGAGCAAAAATCGGTAGCTGGGTGATATCCCTCGCTCCGTTCTTTGAAGAACAAGCTCTCCGCGACCGGTGGGATGATCCTGATTTCAACAGCGGATGGTTTGGAACCGCCGCCCCGACTTCGATCAATCCATCGTCGACATCAGTAAACGTTGACGAGTTCTATCCAAACTTGTCCGTGACTCAGTGTCCAACCGATGCATCTCAGGTCGAAGAGTTCGCCCTGAACAGCTACGCAGTAAACATTGGCTTCTTGCCACTGTTCCTGTCTTCGGATCCAACGCCGCTTGGCTACACCAACTCGTACTCTCACGCAGACGTCGTCAGGTCGCAGAGAGGTGCCAATGGCGTCTTCACCAATAAGGCGCAGGGAACCTACGGCTACACGACCAAGGACAACAAAGCCTCTGGGGTACGTGACGGCGCAAGCTCGACGATTGCGATAAGCGAAAACCTACAAGCCGGCTCTTGGCGGTACTCAACTGGCCTAAACGGGGTTGGTACTTTTGATGACTCGGCTCGAGCCGTGCATGGAATTGGCTTTCTGTATCGCCTTCCAGATCCGTCCATGACAACAAATCGCATCCCCGCCGAAGAACTTGTTCGCACGAACCTGATCAACGGCGATCACCTGGAAGCTGTCACTAGCATCGACGCGGCCCGTCCTTCTTCAATGCACACCGGTGTTGTCAACTGCGTTATGCTCGACGGATCGACGAAGAGCTTGAGTGGTGATGTCGAGTATCAAGTCTATCAAGCTTTGATTACGCCAAGCACGACCAAGAGCGATGCTCCTTTCAACAAGTACTTGCTGAAGGCAGACGACTACTTGAATCAGTAGGCTTCGACAACTGGAATCAACGATTCCCAGCTTACATGCTTTGAAACAAGAAATGCCGCGTCAAATGACGCGGCATTTTTTTGTTCTGTGAACTGTGGAAACCTAATCAACGAGGTACTCGACCAGCTTCAAATAAACCTGCGAATAGGTTGCGTGAACGGCGATCAACAGAATCGCAATTGAGCTGACCCAAAGAGCAATGTCGTACGCCAGGGACGGTTTTAGTCTCGCGTCTTGGCCAAAGTAGCGGAAGTACAAGGCAGCAAACTCGACGATCAGCAAAATCACCACGGTTGCCAATCCACCAAGAATGACCATTCTGCCGGGGTCGGTCAGCGACCACGCGAGAGTTGCCCAAATCAGGGGCAGTACCCAAGCCGCAATCGCAATGGAAATACGTCGTGACCTGCCGTCAGTAAAATCGTATAAGCCAACACGGCCAAATGCATCGGAAAACATCCGCGTCCATGCAGCCAGAGCAGCGAACAGAGTTGAATAAAGGACAATGACTGCTCCGACCACGAAAACGCTGCGTGCCCATGGTCCCAGAGCCGCCGTATACATGGTGCCCAACGTCTCAATCAGTTGGTCATCCTTGGGGACGGTCCCCTGTCGGTTTAGAACTGCGGCTCCCAACAAATAGAACATGACCGTCATGAACGTGTAAGCCAACATGGCGAGAACTGCATCCCACTTCATCACGCGAATCCAGCCCTTGGCCCGCCGCTCCCAATTCGGATCTCCTGCATCGCGTGGGCCTGTATACGCAGCGTAGCCCTTTTCAATCAGCCAATAGTTGTAGGCCATGATTTCATCACCGCCGACGCCAGTAATTCCAAATGCTCCGATCGCCACAAAAAGCAACGCTTCGGGAGGAATCGATGGCACCAAACCGCTTGCCAGCTCGCTTCCCGTGATTGCCATGTCGGTTGTTTGCAAAGCCAGCAGAGAGGCGAGCGTGAACAGAGTAAAGCCTCCGATCATGACAAGCGAGGCTTTTTCGATCAGCGTGTAGTATCCACGAAAGACCAGCAGTGAAACGGAGAAAGCAACCACGTAGGCAACAACCGCCTTGCCAGGCATTTGCATTGCAGCCGGGAAGAACTGGCCAATAGCCAATACAACGCCGCCCACAATCCCGCCAAGCTGCAACATTTTCGCAGCCATCAATAGCAGCCAAGTCCATATGGACCAGTTGGCTTTTCCGAATCGTGGTCCGGGCAGTTGATTGAAAGAAGCCATCGTCGACTCGCCAGTAGCGATCGCCCGCTTGCCAAACTCCAATTGCACAACAACCTTGACGACGCAGCTCAGGATAATGAACCACATCAGGATGAAACCTGCTTTGGCTCCCACTAGCGTCGTTGCGATCAGTTCGCCTGAACCGACAATCGAGGCGGAGAGAATAAAGCCCGGTCCAATATAGCCGAGCATCTCCACAAACGACTTTGGTGGCTCTCTAACTGACGCTGATGTCGCACGATACGGATCACTCAAGTCACTTGAGCTGCCGTTTTCAGCTACCACTTCGCTCACAATGCCTTCTCCAATTCAGGGCAATCGTTCCGCCACATCGATTCTGCCTTGCAAAGCTCATATCCACGATTTGCGCCACCGGCTCGTCTGACAAGTTCTCCAATCGAACTAGGCTACATAGCCGACGCTGCTTAGACACACCGTGAGACTCTGTTAGGACCACAGGATGCCGACTGCATACACTTATCGGGAGCCCCATCATAGCTTGCATTGCCACCTGCGTGGGCCACGGTATATTCGGTCGCAACTGGCGGCAATTCGAGAGCGTCGTTTCGAAGCCCCTCGTAGGGTCCAGTCACTGCGACAAACCGAAACCTCGTTCTGCCCAACGGAAGAACCTGACGTCGCACAATCCCACGCAGACCATCTGGAGCAGGTGGACTGTGTGACATAGGCTGGCAACCGCGAATCGGCAATGACCGCCTTTGCAAAAAGATGCTCCTAACAATTCACATCACATCATTTAAGCTCACGGAGACACACTCGTGATTGTTGGAGTACCAGCCGAAGTCAAGCAGGACGAGTATCGCGTCGGGATGTTGCCCGTTGGTGTTGAAGAACTAACCAGTCGCGGACACCGCGTCATCGTTGAAACCGGTGCTGGCCTTGGGTCTGGTTTGGCGGACCATGCTTATTTGCAAGCTGGAGCGGAACTTGTTCCTGGGATCCAGCAGGTCTACGAGACAGCGGATTTGATCGTCAAAGTCAAAGAGCCACAGCCAGTAGAATACGATCTCATTCGCCCTGGCCAGATACTATTTACCTACTTCCACTTTGCGGCCAGTCGCGACCTGACCGATGCGATGATCAACACCGGTAGCCACTGCCTGGCTTACGAAACACTGGAAGATCGCGCCGGCAAGCTCTCGCTGCTGACACCGATGAGCGAAGTGGCCGGAAGGATGAGTGTCCAAGAAGGCGCCAAATTCCTTGAGCGACCACAAATGGGTCGTGGCATTCTGCTCGGCGGAGTGCCCGGTGTGCCTCCCGCACACATCACCGTGTTAGGCGGTGGAATCGTCGGAGCGAACGCTGCCAAAATCGCCGCGGGCTTTCAAGCCGACGTGGCGATACTAGACATCAACATGGACCGTCTGCGCTATCTCGACGATGTGATGCCAGCGAACGTCAACGTACTCTTCAGTGACCGACACACGATTCGCGATCAACTCAAACTTGCTGACCTGGTCATCGGAAGCGTTCTCATCCCTGGGGCCAAAGCTCCGCATCTGGTCCGCAAAGAGGACCTACGGCTGATGAAGCCTGGCTCGGTCATTATTGACGTTGCTATTGACCAGGGCGGATGCGTTGAAACCAGCCGACCAACGACACACAAAGAACCCACCTACTTGGTCGACGAAGTGGTTCACTATTGCGTCACAAATATGCCTGGTGCCGTCGGCCGGACCAGCACTTTCGCACTTTGCAATGTGACGCTCCCGTGGGTGCTGAAGATCGTCGACCTTGGAGCTTCTGGTGTTCTAACGCACGGAAACCCATTACACACTGCTGTCAACGTGGCGGGCGGAAAGGTAACCAATGCCGCTGTATCGGAAACATTCGATCTCGAATATTCACCGCTCTCCGCCTAGAACCACAGTACATTCCCTGAGGCATAAGCTAGAAAATGAATCAATCAAGCAACAATGCACCACCGGCCATCGAGTGGATAGGTGACGAAAAAGGGCATTTGCGGCTCATTGACCAAACCTTGCTGCCTGCCGAACTACGAACAATCGATTGCTCCAATACAGAGACAGTCTGGGAAGCCATCAAGATGCTGCGGGTCCGCGGTGCGCCTGCAATCGGAATTTCCGCTGCATACGGCGTCGTCCTTTCGCTCGCCAGCGTTCAAGACTCGAATTCAACCGCTGCAGCAAACGCAGCCTTGAAAGCAGCCGATTACCTTGCGACCAGCCGTCCAACAGCAGTGAACCTGTTCTGGGCGCTCGACCGCATGCGGACGGTCATTAGAGCGTCCGATAGCGAGACCTTGGCAAAGGACCTACTCGCCGAAGCCCGAACGATCCATGATGAAGACCGAAAGATGTGCCATGCAATCGGGCGAAACGGAGCGGCGCTGATTGGCGATGCGGCGACATTGATCACTCACTGCAACGCAGGTGGCCTAGCGACGGCCGAATACGGCACTGCTCTCAGCATCATGTTCACCTGCCAGGATCAGGGCAAGCAGATTTCTGTGTATGCCGATGAAACACGGCCACTTTGGCAAGGTGCGCGGCTCACAGCCTGGGAGCTGCATCAACGGGGAATTCCGACAACGGTGATCTGTGACTCCATGGCCGCACATGTCATGCAAACACGGAAGATTGATGCTGTCATCACCGGGGCCGACCGCATCACGGCTCGCGGTGACGCGGCCAACAAGATCGGAACTTATGCACTCGCTGTCGCAGCCAAGCACCACAACGTGCCGTTCTATGTGGCCGCGCCGAGCTCTACGTTTGATCTCGACATGATTGACGGCTCAGAGATCCCAATCGAACAACGCGACCCTTCGGAGGTTATCGCTCCGTATGGCCAACAGATCGCGCCCGCGGGAGTAGACGTCTACAATCCAGCCTTCGATGTTACGCCGGCGGAGTTGATCACGGCACTGATCACCGAAAAGGGCGTTATCCAGCCAGTTAGCGAGGCTGCGGTGCGAGCTCACTTTGCGTAGCGGCAGGGCCAATCAGCTTGAGTCACCGCGTTCTCGGTTTGCCAACAGCCAGCTCGACTGCTCTAGGCAATGCTTCGCACTTTGGTTGTTCATTCAGTGTCGTGACGAAGTCAAGAAATTCTGCCCGCGAGCGCCCTTCACATTCCAGCGTCCATAGACTAGCAACATCCGTGCTTGCGTTGATTTCGCCAAGGCCCGCTGGACCGCCAATCGCTTCAACCGCCCGAGTCGTTGCCATTGCGAAGACTTCTTCAGCAGCCAAACTAGGAACTTTCTGACGCAAACAGCTCATCTCGAACCACAAACTTAAGTCAGGATTACTGGCCCGCGAATCAGTCCCTAGAACAACGCGGACACCGGCTGCATTTGCCTCTGCAATAGGGAACTCCGAATGCCCAAAGTGTTCGTGGGTGCGTGGGCAGGTGACCAACGACATGTTGGGCGTCCCAGCCAAGCCTTGCAACTGCTCAAGAGTCAAATAGTTGCCGTGAACGACCAACCCGCGCTCGCACTTCCCTAACATCTCGATACACTCATCGACGCTCGGCAAGTACTTCGGGAGAGCCACACCAATTCGCTCAAGAGCATCTTTGAATGGACCTTTTCGTTGGTTGAGCCATTGCATCTCCTCCCAACTTTCCGCCAAGTGCATCGCCGCGATCGGCTGTTCTGCCAGAATGCAAAATCGTTCAGCGGCATCTGGGAACATCAGCGAGTAAGGCGCGTGCGGTGAGAGCCCACACGATAGTTCTCGAGCATTTTGGAGTGAATTGATGGTTGCCATTGCCCAATCAAAACTCGTCGTGAGTCGCTCCTGATCTAGGCCGATGACTTCGCACAGTGGAATTATAGCTGTCGAATCCTCGTCGAAGTCAGACGCGATTTGCGAATCCCATGGCATCGTCACGATGTCTACGGCAAGTGCCGTTCCGCATGCGTGCAATTCTTGAAGCCCCGATCGTATCGATGCATCGCGAAAAGCGAGAAAATCCTCCGTGGACATTTCGGATTCGATTTGACGTCGAGCTCCGACGACTTTGCCAATCCAGGCTGGGAACCCATCGGTCGCAGGGAAAGGTTCGTGCAAATAACTAAACTCGAGATGTGTGTGACAGTTGATTAGACCTGGCACAACCGCTCGACCTTCAAGGCGAATCGCGTCGCCGTCATTCCACCCAGCCCGCACTTCCTTGACCAAACCATTGCGTATCAGCAATTCACCACGATCGATCACCGTCGCCGGATTCGCTACGATAATATCAGCTTGCACGCAGCAGTCGGAACTTAGGCGACGGGCATTGGTAAACATATCGTTACATTACTTCCATCAATGGGGATCAAGCAATCGCTGACACGAATCGCATATCGAACATCCATCGACCTGGCCAAATGCTGCCGATGCGTTGGTACAAGGGCGAGACCGATGTTGTAGCCAAGCGATTGCTGGGTAAAGTTCTTTGCCGCAGGCTTGCCGCAGATACAGTACTGCGGGGCATTATTGTGGAGGTGGAAGCCTACAAGCACCGAGACGATGCAGCAAGTCACAGTGCGCGAGGGCGAACAAGCAGCAATGCGTCGATGTTCTTGCCGGCTGGACATCTATATGTTTACCCGATCCACGCAAAGTACTGCTTGAATATTGTCACCGAGTGTGAAGGCCGCGGTGCAGCGGTTTTAATTCGCGCAGTTGAGCCACTGAGCGGCTTAGACATCATGCTGAGAAACCGAGGCCTGGGCAGTCCCCCAACCAAGCTAAGCGAATGGCGCAGCGTTTCAACCGGTCCTGGCCGGCTCTGTCAGGCCTTCGGAGTCGACCGCGAGCTGGACGGCGTCCCCCTGTCTTCAGACTCCAGCAACACTCAATCGCAGCCAGTTTGGCTGGAAAACACAGCCGCTGCGGACGCAAGAATCCGCCGCAGAACGACCGCTCGCATCGGTCTCTCGCAAGCGAAAACGCTCTTACTACGTCACTTCGTTGATGGCAATAGATTTGTTAGTGGGCTCGCCCGCGAGCATAGCCGCCCCAGAATCGATACACTAGGATAACGAAGAGTATTCGTACTGAAGTGAAACCAAAACTGGCAGAACGGCCGAGTATCCAACATGTACCACCTACCTTACTGTCCCAATCGACTTCGCCATTTTGCAAGCTGCTTTGCTGTATTGCTTTGCATCGCGTCATCAGCCCAATCGCGAGGTGAGAGTTTAAGAATAGCTACCTTCGCTGTCGACGCGACTCCAGAAGTAGGTAGCCCACTAGCCTACGACCCTATGGTCAAAGTCACCGAGCCTCTGTCACTCAAAGGAGTGATCCTAGTGCCACCCGAGCAAGAGCCCATCGTGCTGTGTGCCGTCGATTGGCTTGGTGTTGCGTGTGGATCGAACACTCGCTTCTGCGAGGCCCTGGCTCGTGGTGCAGGTACGACTAGCGACCGTGTGGTGATGCACGCACTTCACCAACACGATGCACCACGATGCAATCATGACGCGATTGCCCTTCTGCGTCCTTTTGACATCGCACAAAACCACTTCGATGCACCCTTCATCAATGATGTCATCGCGAGAGCTGGCAAGGCTGCGGCGGACTCCCTCGCAGAGCTTCAAACGGTGACAAGCATCGAATACGGTCAAGCACAGGTTCAAAAAGTTGCCTCGAATCGCCGAATGCTTTCACCTGATGGCACCGTCCACACCACGCGTTACACCGCCTGCAAAGATCCCAAGGTGGCCGCTCTCCCCATTGGCGTGATTGATCCAATTCTCCGCAGCATTCGCTTCAACCACAACGACCAAACCATTGCTGTACTCACATTCTATGCGACCCACCCCCAGAGCTTCTACCGCGTCGGCGAGGCCACACCAGACTTTCCGGGCATGGCGCGCAATGCTCGCGAAAAGGAAACAGGCGTCTTCCACCTACACTTCAACGGAGCCGGAGGAAATATCGGTGCAGGAAAATACAATGACGGCTCACGAGCCAATCGCCCCGTCCTAGCCGCCAGGGTCGAAGATGGCATGAAGCGAGCCTGGGACAACAGCTCAGCGAGCAGCAATCGCATCCCGGCTAAAAAGGCCGATGCCCTGGTTCAGTGGGATCAAGAAATGGTTTTGTTGCCGCTCAGCGAGGCGATTGACATCAAAGGGCTGCAGGCTGAAATTGCAGATTCTTCCCTGGACGGGCAAGCTCGCTGTCACGCAGCAGAAAAGCTCGCCTACGCCCTTCGCGTGCAAGACGGCAAGGGCGTGCCAGTTTCTCGCCTCAAAATTGACGATCTGCAAATTGTATTCTTGCCTGGCGAACTATTCGTTGAATATCAACTGGCGGCAGCGGCGATGCGCCCGGACCAAAAAGTTATCATGGCCGCCTACGGCGATTATGGAACGCAGTATATTGGCACGCGGGTTGCCTATCCACAAGGAGGCTATGAAGTAAGCCCCAGAGCCACCAACGTATCGCCAAACGCAGAAGCTGCACTGATCAAAAGCCTCGAAACGTTGCTTGACGCGACGGTCCCAGGCGTCAAAGCCAGCGATTTTACGCAGCGAACGGGCCCCGGGTTGCCTCCCAACTAGCAAATCGATTTTGCCTGCCGTCTCGCAAGTAAGCATGAGCGACTTGGGAGACAGGCATCGATCAACGGGCGACTTCAACGGCGGTCCAGCATATCGAGGGCTTCGCTAAAGAATGCGTCGGAGCCAAAATTTCCTGACTTGAATGCCAACGCCATATCGCATGGCTCACTGGTAACAGTCCACGGAACACCTGGACAGATCTCCGCTCCAATCCTCAAACTGCGAACCCCTAAGCCATTCACAACGGCCCCCGACGTTTCACCGCCTGCGACAATGATGCGGCGGACGTGAAGCTCCGCGACGATTCGCTGAGCAAACGAGGCTAGCGTCGATTCAATAGCCTCAGCTACCTGTTGCATCCCGAACTTTGCTTGCAAGTTTTCTACGACGGCCGCGTCCGCGGTCGAATGAACCATGCGAATCGCCGCATCGCCACAAGACTCAGCCCATTGAACAAGACGCTGTACTTCGCCGGCACTGTCACGCAGGGCGTTCTCAACATCGATCGCTGCGTGGGGAACCTTTTCGGCTAGCTCCGCCACTTGTCGTTGTGTTGCCGTCGAGCAGCTACCAGAGAGGACAAAGGCTGGACCGTCCACCTTAGGCACCTCGGCAGAAAACGGCTGGGCTGCGACCACACCTATTGCACGAAAGGCTTCAGGCAAATAGCGAGCAATGCCAGAACCGCCGGTAATCAATTTCATGTTCGCTACAGCGCTCGCTAGCGTTGCGAGGTGGCTCGCAGTGCAAGTATCGAGAATCACCAACGCAACGTCTTCTGCGGCAAGCTCTTTCAATTTTGCAGTGACCGCCTCCGCGCCTTGCTCGATTGTCGCGGCCGTGACGCTGCCGACTTTCGATTTTGCCTGTCGCCCAAGCACTCGTACCAGGTTCGCGTCGCGCATCGGATTGAGCGGATGGTTTTCCATTCCACTCTCGCTCAACAACCGGTCACCAACAAATAGATGACTTTGATACACCGTCCGACCGGCAAGCGGAAATGCTGGGCAGAAAACGGTCTGTTGTTGCTGAGTTGCCTCAAGCAGTGCCTCCGCGATGGGCCCAATATTGCCTTGGTCGGTAGAATCAAAGGTCGAACAATATTTGTAAAGAAACCGCTGGCAACCTGCCTCCTGAAGGCCCTTCAACGCCAATCCAGCCGTTTCAACAGCACTCGTCGAGGGCACTGAGCGAATTTTGAGTGCAACGACGATGGCATCGCAGTCCAATGCGCGGATCTCGGCCGGTGAGAGCAACTCCATGACTTGAACAACGCGCATCCCTCCTTTGACCAAGTTGATAGCAAGATCGGTTGCACCGGTGATGTCGTCGGCAATACAGCCAAGCACTGGCCCACATAGTTGAGATTCGCTCACGATTGCACCTTGTTGTACGTTTCAATTCCTCGAGCGTCGACGACCCAGCCATCTCAGAATACATCAAACCGCCAAGCCCCACTCACGACCGCTCGATTGCGATTGCTCGAACCGGTGTTCCATCACCTTGCTGAATATTCAGAGGCAGGGCAATAAACTCAACGACTTCTTGACGAATTTGATCCAAGTTTGCCAATGCTTCAACGATCAACACATTGCCTCGAAATAGTGTTTGATGCACATCGGTAAGTTCTTGCATATTGTTCACATCCGCCACACTTGGTCCCTCAACGCCAATCATGGCAACTTGCTGATCAACCAACCACTGGGCTAGGCAGAGCGAAATGCGAGGCAGCCCGCTTCGATACTCAGCAGAAGGATAGCGACGATACCAGTCCGTCCGGAACAACAGCCTACTGCCTGCTTCCGGCTTTGGTATCACGCAAGCAACGTCATCGACATCGATCAACTGAGATGGCTCTGTCGGAGCAAAATTGAGCACGCGCGCTGGGCCGACACAAACGCTCAAATCTTGCTGGTCGATAGTCCGCCCACCCGGTAAGAAATGGCAAGGAGCATCCATATGCGTCCCGCTGTGCGAATACAGGTTTAACGTTGTTGCGTTCCAGCCGTCGACATCTAACTTCTTGGCAGTTGAAATTTCAACCCCCGGCATTGCATTGTCGACGGGCAGCGTAAGATCGATCACTCGCATGTGGCTCTCTTCCTAGCACAGGTTCTCTGCCTTGAAATAACTTGCAGCTAACAAGCTCAAACGCTCCCCAGGAGATTGTCGGGAATCTCCCATCCACCCGACTCACTTGAGCGATACATGGCTTCTTGGAGGGCGATATTCTTGAGATAGTCCTGACCGGACGTCTCAAAGCAAGCTTCACTGCGCAACTGATCAACAAAATGCTTCTGTGTGGCAAAGACACAGTCGCCAGCAAATCCATTCTCTGGCCTCAAGTATTCATGAGCGGATTCTGGTTTCCCCAATTTCTGAACGGTCAGCCTACCGTCATCGTAGACTCGGATCGTCCCGCCATCGGCCTCAAGTGCAATTTCGCCAAAGGTATAACGAGGATTACTCGCTGTCGATTCGTTGTAGCGATTGGCGTCGTAGTGCCCCAACGCCCCCGATTCGAATTCGAAAACTGCGATTCCTGCATCTTCGCCAGCAATAACCGGATTCAGTTTTCGCAGTTTGCACCATACGCGACTGATCTCGCCAGCCAAGAATCGAAAACTATCGATTGTGTGAATCCCGGCTTCAAAAATCAGAAACTTTGGCATCGTCTGAAAGTACGGTTGCCTCGCCAAGTAGGCGTCGTCTCCCCAGCCATCACCGGCTCGATTCTTAAACGAAACGGTATGCACGCGATCTCCAACCACGCCGCTTTCCCAAATCTGCCGCATTTCGCGATACCAAGGCTGAAACCGAAAGTTTTCATGGACCATCATGGGTGCAGAATACTGTTCGGCGACTCGAACAATCTCTACCGCCTCTGCAACCGTGGGTGCGAGCGGCTTTTGGCAAATCATTGGTGTTTGGCTTGCCGCTACCGATGAACAGATTTCCAAATGGGTATCAGGACGCGTGATGACATCCACAAAGTCCGGTTTCAGATTTGCGAGTGCTTCTCGATAATCGCCGTAGACATTGGCGATGTTATATTTCTCGGCAATCGCTTTCGCCTTGACTAAGTCGGGATCGCAGACGGCGGTAATTTCGACGTCTTCCATTCGGCTCCAGGCATCGTAATGAAAGTCGCTGAAGTACCCAGCGCCCACTCCAATTCCTGTCAACGTGCTAGCCATGATCCTGCTCTTCGGTGCCGAAAGATTTTTTGGGGAGATTGCTTAGTTTGACAAGTTCTCTGCGTGTGTGCGGAAGCTCAACACCCTGCCGGCACCTTACCGAGCCGCTTTAGGGTAGCAGCACAAATGGCTTGCCCCAATTCACTGGTTGATTTCTTACCGCCCATGTCGGGAGTTCGATATTGTGCATCCCCAAACACATCACTTACCGCTGCGCGAATGGCTTCGGCACCACGTAGTGTCTCGGGGTGATCCAACCACTGCAGCATCATGGCAGCAGACAGAATCATGGCAACTGGATTAGCAACGCCTTTACCCGCAATATCCGGTGCAGATCCATGAGAAGGTTGGAAGACGGCCGCGTCTTTGCCGATATCGCCCGAAGGTGCCATCCCCATTCCGCCGACCAGGCCTGCGGCAAGGTCACTGAGAATATCGCCAAACATGTTTTCGGTCACCATCACGTCAAATTGCTCAGGCGAACGCACGAGGAACAGCGAGGCAGCATCCACGTAGCAGTAGTCCGCAGTGCAATCTGGAAAATCCTTTGCAACTTCGTCGAACACTTCACGAAAGAAGACCATTGAAGACAGCACGTTCGCTTTGTCAATCAACGTTACGCGACGCTTCTTGCCGCGTTGTTGCGCCACTTCGAACGCCAGTCGACAAACACGCTCAGCCCCCGTGCGCGTGATTCGCATCACATTCTCGGCGTACTCGGCACCAGGCTGGAACGATGCATCGCGCCCAGCAAAAAGGCCCTCTGTGCTTTCTCGAATGAGAACAAAATCAATTCCGCCGGCGTCGTAACCCTTCAGCGGCGTATCGGACGCAGCAAAAAGCTGGATCGGTCGAACACCACCGTACAGCCCAAGACGCTCTCTCAGATCCAATTGTGGGGCGATTTCTTTCCCATCTGGATACCGCACGTTCGGCAATCCCATTGCTCCAAGAAGCACTGCATCACAAGAGCGACACGCATCAAATGCGGTATCAGGAAGGGCGTTTCCGCTGCGTTGGTATTCTCCAACGCCGACAGAGTGCTCTTGAAATTTGAACTTCACGTCGACCAAGACGTTTTCAACAGCGCGCAGCAAGTCAACCGCTTGCACCATAACTTCTGGCCCAATGCCGTCTCCGCCAAGTACTGCGATGCTAAACTGTTTTTCCATGGTTAGCTTTCATTTTTTTGTGAGTGACCGTAGTGTTCGAGAGCCTGCGTGACTACCAAGATTTTATGGTTCACTTCCCGCAGTTTCGTTAATCTCGATAATGGGCAACAAGTGCTCGTCGCCGCCTTCACTAGCGGGCCGATATTCTCGGTTCGTAGTCAGTAGAAATTTGTCAAATGCAAAGCCGTCTTCGCGCATCGAGAATTCGATCGAGTGTGTTCCGGCCGAGGGGACGTCCAGCCACACTTGCATCGGAACACCGGTATGAACTTCTTCGGTGCGTTGAGCACACTCCCATCGCCAATTGTTCTTTCCCTCGGACCATTGCATTCGCTGACCGCTTTCGGGCCAGGAACCGTTGATTCCAACGTGCAATCCATTGTCCTCCGTTCCGATTGAAAAGGCTCGAACCCAAACGTAGTACCGACCTGGCTTTGGGAAGTGAACGCGGTAACGCAGCACTGCCATTTTGCCCGGGCGCGGGCTAAAGTTCTCTTCATGAATCAACTTGTCTTGATGAGATTGCCGCGTGTCGGGCAATATTCGCAGAAACGTCCGCCCACTTGCAGTTGCAGACGCAGACAAGTTTGAACGCACCCAAGTCTGTGGGTCCCCGGCGCCTGCCAACTCGGGAAGTGGTCTCCCTTTTGACAGTTCGTACCACTTGCGAACATCGCTTTGCAGTTGCGTTTCAAAATGCTCCGCTTCGACGAAAATGTTTCCGTTCTGTCCGGCTGCAAAAATAGGTTCGCAGCGACGAATCAATACAACCCAATCTTTCTCGGCGTCTGTGTTGGCTGGCGGCTCGCCAATGGCAGCCCAACCTGGCCCCCAAATATGTGAGACGCTTCCAATTTGCAGATCGCCACCGGTGCGGGGATTGAACCATCGCACCTCAAACGGGCCTTTATGTTCGGACAGATTTAGCCGAGTATTCCCGCCGCTAAACAAATAAAGACAGTAGATTTTACCTGCTGACGCAAAGCCATAGTCCGCATAGGCTAGCCCGAGGTGATCGGCTGATTTCATTTCATGGAACGGCAAGAATCGATGGAAGAAATCAACTGCAGCGCTTGACTGGGCCCACATGCTTTCGCGAGTACGCCAGGTTTCAGCGGAAAGATCGCTGTGCGGGCTGTTGTTCTGCCAACCAAAGTACCATTCCACTCCGGCTCCACCGCTCATCAAATTCCCCCACAACCCCTTGCTTCTGGGCGAAAAATGACCTGGGTCGTCTGCGTCCGTCTTGAGACCAAATTGAGCACCCCCCATTTCGTCGGAATAGACAACCCATTGCTTGCCAGCGCGAGCCGAAGACGAAATGTAGTGCTTTACTTGAGCGTGGACATCGTTCCAGTAGAAATCCTGGATACTGGTAGCATCCAAGGTTGCTTTTCCAAGGTGTGGATCGAAGGCGTCGCGCAGATTGTTCGGTGACCAGTGGTCGTTGTGCACGGTTACGGGGTGATCGTAGACGTCCAGCAGTTTGATGTAAGCGCTCATGGCCGCCTGCTGATTGGGCGTCTGAGTGTTTTCTTCCCCCAAATTCCAAACGAGTGCTGGATGATGTGCAAAACGAGCAACCATTTCTCGAAGATACAGTTTGCGAAGCGGCCCCAATTCTCCGCCGTCGAGCATATGGTCGTTCTCGGTCTCTTGGAGCACGACATGCATGGCCAAACCGACTGATTGCATATGTTCGAAGACGATTTCCCATTGTGCCAGCTTGCTGCAATCAAAGGCCGTATGATTCCAAGGCCCCGTCCACGGCCAAACGTTGCGACCATCGCCGTTCACGTTCATCGTCAGGAAGTAAACTGAATTGAGCCCTTGACCGGCCAGATAATTCAAGCCACCAATGAGCCCCTTTCCCTTTCCATCTTGCCAAGTTGGGTCTCCGCTGGACCAGTCCGACACATGCGGCTTGTACCGATGCAATCCATCGTCTAATGACGGGAGATTGATTGGCCTGTGAGGCGCGGGGACCGGGTGCTGCTCTCGATCAACGTACGTGCCGTCAAAGTCGTGGTAGCCGAGCAAGGTTTCTGGGCTGTCGACGCCATTCTTTAAGAAGAATTTTTTTGTCCGCGCAAATTGCAAGTACCGCCTGCCAACGTATTTCAGGTGCCCCTGTGTGTAAAACGAACGGTTGAGCTCTGTTGGCTCGCCAACCGAAAACGCTCCTGATGCGGCAGGCAGATCAACTTGCTTGAGCTCAGAAAGCTCCGCCCGAGAAGCTATCGCGGCGCTGTGGCCGGTTCGAAGCTGTGCTTGATACTGCCACTGACCAGCCGCTGGCGGCGTAAAATGGCACCGCCAAACCGCCCCACTTCGCGCGGAAGTTTCTGCGGCATTTCCGTCAGCGGCGAAGTAACCTGGCACGACGAGCGTGGTTTCCGATTCAGCGTGCGTAAATCGAACCTCGAATCGATACTGCAGGAAGGGGCTCGGAGAATCATCTTCGGAACACTCGGGGCCGTTGAACGAAAACGTCAGCTTTGAATAACAGACGGCCGTTCCCTGTATATCGGCCCCCGTCGCCGAGCTTAAACTTGGCACTGGGCCCAATGACATAATGACGCAGTAAATCGTCGCTTGGATTCCGAGAATTCGTTTCGCGATCATTCCAGCCTCAGAGCGATGCCGACGGTAAGATACTCGGGCGATCGCGTTAGATTTCTTGCCATTGGATATCATGGGCAAATTTTAGCCGCGACTTTGATATGCGAAAATGAAATAATCGCGAAAGAACGTTAGAAGGCCGCTTACATTGCTCGAGCTTCAGCTCAATTTTGCACGGCAAGTCGATCGAGTCGGTCTAGGAACTGTTGCCAGCGTAGGGCGAGCAGAGAAGACTCTAGCCGAAAGGGGCGTTGCTGGATGCAAAGCCATTCAAGCCACTGCGACGCGGCCAGCAACGTCGATGCTACATCTAAGACATGTAGACGCTCACGATCAACTGATCCGCAAGTCGTTTCGTACTTTGCGATGGCCAATTCCCAGCGGTGTTGTGCACCCGATGCTAGGTGATGCGGAACTTCGTTCAGCTCGCTTGGCTGCCAAGTAAGCCCGCGGCGCTTCCCAAGTGCGCTACCGAGCGGTTCGAGCGACGCGAGCAGGCGTGCAAGATCACAGAGTGGTTCATCAATTCTGGCAGCGCCGAAATCGATCATACCAGTGACTTGATCGCCTACAAAAAGAACGTGCTCGGCCCGCAAGTCCCGAACGACAAAGTGGCATACAACTGGCTGCTGAGCGAGACGACGCAACGCAACGTAAATCTCCGAACCGATGCCAGCTAAATGCTGGAGTGTACGAGACGCCAATGGCTGCAGCGGAGCAGGGAAGCCGGTCAATGCGCATCTCAACTCCGACGAATCACGCAGAAGGTCTCCAAGCATTTCTTCGCGTTGCTGCATCGCCGGACTGGGCATGACTGCAGCTTGCAGTAGTCCGGGAGCCTTCGACCAGCAAATGTGCAAGGCTGCGATAGCGTCGATTACGGCCGAGCACTTTGCGTCTGAGGGCGTCTCCAGATACTCCGGCACGCCCGGCTGCCACGAAGTGACTTCCCAAAAGTGTCCATCGAGTTGGATAAACCGGTCCGCCGGCAACAACCCATCGACTCTTGGACTGCGCGAGCAGCTTGGCGGAATGACTTCCGAAACGAAATTGAGCCCATTTTCAGTCGCTGTTTGCATGCCGGCGTGAATCAGCCGCAAACGCTCTGGACTAGGATGTTCTCTTGGCCAGCACCGCACGCACCATTGCTTCGTTGCACTGGCGGCTCGGAATACTTGCGAACCCGAAAGGCCACCTTCGCAGGGGAATCTGTCAGTTCCGATGAGCGCTGGGAAACTTTCGTTGATAAAATGAGGAAAGGCGTCCACCCGAAATTTGATCCCTAGTCAATTGGTTAGCGGCATGTTGTTACTTGGTACGATGGATTGGGCAAGCACTCGCTTGAAGGGCCGATTTCGCTGCCCGACGTGCGACCAGCCACAGGATTTCCGCCTGCGCCTTTCTCGTCCCTTTCTGACACTTTACTTTATTCCGATTATCCCCATCGGCGGGAAGCATGAGTACGTCGAGTGCCGGAATTGTCGCGACGCGTTTGAGACGGCCGTTTTATCGGTTTCCATGATTGCGTCGGCCGATCAACGAGCTGAGTTTTCGGACGATCCCTCGAGCCTTGCCAAGCTGGAAATTGATGCTGCCGTTGGACCAGGCGGCGCGGCCGATGTCGAGTTTCCTGAAGATCTCTTGGCGGCCATCGCACTGTGTTGCATAGATGATGGCAAAGTGTCGGAGCGCGAGATTGAAACTGCACAGCGGGTCTACAAGTCGATTACCGGACGGCAGCTTGCCCGAGCAAGTTTGGCGCAGGCATGTTCTGAGGCGCAAGTTTCGGGATTATCGACCGGGACATTTTTTGCCACCGCAGGAATGCGTCGCAGTGTCGATGAATCAATCTCGCTCATCCAGGCGATTTTTTTGGTTGCCAGCGCCGACGGGGCAATCACTCCACGAAGATTGGCTGGCATCACCCGCAGCTACAGCGAACTTGGGCTGAGTGAAGACGCGTTTCGCGAGGCAATCGCCGAGGCACCAAAGTGGCTAGGCAAGCAGCGGATTCCGAGCTAGGGCATCAGTTTTTTCTTCTAGCCCACGTCGGGGGTCAGCGGAAGGAGCGCGGTGGTCAAAATGACTTAATTGGCACTTCGCGATCCTTAGTGGGGCGAATCGCCGCTTAGAGTCTTCAGACTCCGCACAACCGGCAGCGAGTACTTTCACTCTCCCGTAGTTGGGTAAGCTGTGCCGACGCGAATCCTTCTCCTGGCCTGGCATGCTGCTATACTTTCGGCAGCGGAGCGAGCTCCCAGTGGACGATTCACAGGAGTTCGCGGGCAACCATTGCTGCTGAAAAGAGTAATAGGCGGAACTGAGGTAATTCGCTTCAAAACCAAGCGAAGAGGCTCATTGAAAACCGACACTGGAAACACCGACTTTGGAAACATTGTCAGCCTGAGAACTGAGACGAAACTGAGTGGCAATCCGAGAAGCATTCCTCGGTGAAGCCGATTCGGTGGAAAGCTCGAGTTCGAACCACGCACACGGTTTTGATAGGCACGGTTTTCAAGAGCTTTAGAAGTTACATCAATAGAGCGCACAGAACCGAACCTGCGGGTGTCTTCCTCCTGCAAGGGTTCGCATACTGGATTTGCATACGAGGAGGCACCCTGTCGATGAGTTCTGATCAACACCTTGACCACCTGCTGCGAGACTGGCCCTTTGAGGCTGATGAACTGGGCGTTCGCCTTCTGAAGGGCTCTGACAATCGCGACATCATCCAGGTGCGAGTCGACTTGGGCATCCTGCAATTGGAAACGACCGGTCGACCCGATGGACAACGCCCTGGCGGATTCGCCACCATGCTGGCCAAGCTGCAAAAAGCCGAGAGCGAAGCACCCGACTTTGAATTGGACGACGAAGCGTGCTGCGACGTGGACGCTGAATTCGTCCAGTTCTATCACCGACGCATGGCTTGGTTACGACTCCAGCGTTTCGACGCGGCGGTCCGGGACGCTGATCATACCCTAGCGTTGATGGATTTTTGCCGCGAGCATTCCCCGTGCGAAGAGTGGACGTTCCAGCACGAACAGCACCGGGCATTCGTTCTTTTCCATCGCTACCAAGCAGCCGCGTTGTTCGCCATCGAGCAGCAGCGAGCCGAGGAAGCCATCGATGAGCTGACTCAAGGGCTTGGGTTGATCTCGGAGAACTTTGATGACTTGGGCTGGGAAGATCAGTTCGAGAACGACGAACTGGTTGAACGTCTGACGCAGATGCGAGAGTCGATTCGAACCGACTTTGCAATTGGCCCCAGCTTGAAAGAACAGCTTGCGCAGGCAATTGAGACCGAGCAATACGAATTGGCCGCTCAACTACGCGACAAGATTGCGGCAACCAATTCCAGCGATATGTAGCCAGAATGTTAGCCGCTCAAACGAAAAGCAGCCGCCTATTTGACATAGCGGCTGCGTCATAGTCTGCGTAGCTGAAACAAACTACCGTGCTCGTAGTGGCGGGGCTTCCGGGTATTCTCCATCGAACCAGGGCTGTCCTTGATAACTAGGCTGTAGCGGAAAGCCGTTTGACGGTGGGACAAAACCGCCTGGATACTGATTCGGCGGAACATATCCACCTGGATAGCTGTTTGCTGGGTAACCGTAGCCTGGGTAACTGTAACCTGGGTGCACAGCGTTGTTTCCATAGGCTGGAACTCTTTGAATTGGCTGGCGATAGCCGGGCCCTGGATGATAGCCGCCCGCGTTCGCGGCTCCTTGCTGGCCACCTGCCGCTTGCCCCATGCCAGGATTCCCGCCTGGATCCCCGCCCGGATTTTGAGGCACTTGGCCGTAACCGGGCGGCAAGGGCTGTCCGACAAAGGGACTGCCGCGAAAGTCTCCGCGAAACTGGCTGTTGATAATGCCATACGGTGCTTGTGGCCCCCACGCGCCGTATGGGACACCATAGGGCCGGTAAGGGAATCGCCACTGCTCGTAAGGAATTACCTGTCGGCCCCACTGCTCGACGATGTGGATGTTGTCAGACGACTGGCCGGCCTGAAGCGAACTGCGGTAGTGCCGCATCCCACTTCGCTGGAAATCGGTTCTCAATTGAGCTCGAGGTTCGACGGGCAACGCGTACTGGTCAACCCGTTTCCCTTCGACTGGATCGTGCGTATACGTTGATGGCCATGTCATCCAGTCGCTGGCTTGGGCCGACGCAGGCTGAACGCAGGCCGAAGTGACACAGCAGAGTGCGATTGCGAGAAGGCTGATTTGGGGCTTGTGCATGATAGGTTTCATGCATTCCAGGCTAATTGCGTTTGCGGCAAGTCAAATACTTGCAGGGGAAACGTCACGCCGAATGTTAGGTCGGCGGAGTAAGGCGATCGGGATCTAACGGTTTTGAGGCCTCCAGCACTTCAAGCT
This sequence comes from uncultured Pirellulaceae bacterium, assembly GCA_964411445.1. Classification (GTDB taxonomy): domain Bacteria; phylum Planctomycetota; class Planctomycetia; order Pirellulales; family Pirellulaceae; genus Aureliella. The sequence continues at coordinate 32,268 of CAYPLE010000026.1, read as the reverse complement.
CGGGAGGTGCGTTTGTGCGTCTATTTGAGCCCGCGATTCATTGGGTGTAACACGCTATGTGTCCGGGCGGCTCCCACTTTGTGCTAAAAAATGCTGGGCAAAAGCAGTGTTCAACACGAGAAATAACGCCTGGGTGAGGACCATGCTCTGGTGTACAATTATGGGCCTGTGACGCTTCCATGGCACCTTCGTTCCCTGCGTCCAGCACTTCGAAGCCGAGCAGTGGTAGAAAGCAATGTATCGAAAATTCCTCCGATCCAAGATCCATCGTGCAACCGTCACGCAAGCGGATTTGGACTACGAAGGCTCATTGACACTGCCGCCGAATTTGATGCGGGCCGCAGACATTCTTCCACACGAATCCGTGCACGTTTGGAATGTGACGCAAGGCACGCGGCTGGAAACTTACGCGATCGAAGGCGTTGAAGGCAGCAAGGATGTCTGTGCCAACGGGGCGGCCGCTCACCTGATCAGCCCAGGCGACATCATTATCATCGCGACGTTTTCATTCGTCGAAGACCGGCAGCCAACGCAAACGGTCCAGCCCAAAGTTGTCTTTGTCGATGCTCAGAACCAAATGGTGAGCTTGGGGCATGAGATTCCTGGACCGCGTCGACGCGGCGTTCCGATGTCTCCTGAAGACAGTTGCTGCTAAAACAAGCTTGCCCAGTTTTGCGTAGCTCCGATTGTGCGCACGTGGTCTTCTGACTACATTTGCACTTAAGCAGGAATGGCAATCTTTCAAAGCCTGAGGTGCTCCCGGTCTGTCGCAGCGAGCCCGTAGGATGATGAGCGCAGGTCGCGACGGCAAAGCTCAGATGCACCCACCTGCTTGGAAGTGCGTTCCGAACAAGCTTCGGGCGTGGTGTTTGGCGAGTGAAAATGGAATTCTGATTGTTAAAGGCCGTTTATGGCAGCGCAGCGTTGGACCAAGCAACTGACCATCATGCTTGAGAACGGCGGCGCGATGGCTCTGCAAACCGGCGCTGACGCGGTCCTTGTGCTCCTTTCTGGCTCAGCCGACTGGGAAAAACTGCGGCAAACGGTTCCAAGTGACGTTGAACAAGTCATCGTTGCTACCGACTTCGAAGAAGATCTTCACGGTGCCGAGTCGGCCGGACTGCTTCCTCTGCCGCTAAACAAAGAGCAATCACCGCTGCTTGAACGCCTGCAACACGCTTTGCTCGAAGCTGTCGCCGACGGCTTCTTGAAAAGCAACGGTGACGTGATTGCGATCTACAGTGGATTTGAACACGGCAAGATCGACTCCATCAGCCACATCCGCCTGGACGACCGACTTCGACGTTTGACGACGCGCGACCTACAACGACTCGAAAGTAGCGTTCCGCTGAAGAGCCTGAAGACCGTCATTGATTTGGCGGGACAGATTGGCCAAGAAGGCCGCGAAGGCAAGAAAGTCGGCACGCTTTTCGTCGTCGGCGATACGCGGAAAGTCCTTCAACACTGCAAAGACTCTGGTTTTGACCCACTGAAGGGATACAAACGCGAGAACCGGAGCATCTTCGATCCGAAAGTCCGTGAGGACCTGAAGGAGATTGCCCAAATGGATGGAGCATTCGTCGTCTCGCCTGAGGGCTACGTTGAGAAGAGTCGCCAGATCCTCGAAGTATCCCACGCAAACTTGACGCTTTCCAAGGGTTTGGGATCGCGCCACTGGGCTGCGGCTGGGATTTCTCAGATTACGAAAGCCATCGGAATTGTCGTTAGCCAGTCGACGGGCACCGTGCGGCTCTTCCAAAACGGTGAAACGGTGCTACGGATCGAACCAATGGATCATGCCGTGAAGTGGCAGGAATTCAACTACGAACCACCCACTCCCGACGTCGAATCCAACTAGCCCGGTCACAGATCCCCAGGCGGCTCGCAAACTCCTAATCGTTCAAGCACGCGGCAGTGCATCCATTTTCAGTGCACGTAATTGTTGCTCCGGAATTCCGATTGGCAGCACGTAAACTTGCCCGAATCTATCCGCTGACTCAGGGAGCAGCATTGCTGGCTTTCGTGCAACGAATGTCAACGTGACGTCAGCCTCAAAACTCTCTGATAACTCGCCAAACTCTGCCTTCCCACTCTCTGCATTGATGCCTGTCGGTATATCGACCGCAATTTTCATCGGCTTGCCTTCGCCGTTTTCAGTTGTCGCTTGGTTGGCAGCCCGAACCCAGTTATCAAAGGGCGGACGAACGGGCCCGCGTGCTCCACTTCCGAGGATGCAATCGAGAATCAAGTCCGGCGGCAACTCCTTCATTGCTCGGCAGTCTGACCAAAATCGCGTCGACTCAGAACCACCGCCGGCCTGCAGAATCTGGTAATTCCAACGCGCATCAGGGCTCATGCGCTCTGGCGCCGCCGCACAAACGACCTCGCATTGCCAGCCCTTTAGAGCCAAGTGCCGGGCGATTGCAAAGCCGTCTCCACCATTGTTGCCGTGCCCGCATAACAGCCAAGCTCGTCGCCGCCTTTCTCCGCGTGCCGAGTCTTCTCGTCCACCTGATGAATTGCTACAGTGAACTTCGGACGCAAATCGGGCCTCGATCCAGGACGCAACTCCAATAGCCGCGTTCTCCATCAAAACAAGCGAATGCATACCGTAACGCTCGACCGCCTCTACATCTACCTGACGAATACGCTCAATGGTCAGCGCCAATTCAGGTGATGTCAAATCCGCTGGCATTGATCCTGAGGCGGACAATTCAGTTGCACTGCAAACTTGCTCTGGGGATCGTTTCGTCATATCTTTAAGCGTCGACGTTGAGTTTCCACAACACCTGTTTCGCAGATGAGTACCCTAATATGCCGTTGTTTGAATACCACTGCAAGAAATGCGGCAGCGACATAGAACTGTTGATCCGCAATTCGAACGAACAGCCCGAGTGCACCCAATGCGGATCGAAGAAGCTTGAAAAGCAGATGAGCGTCACGGCCGCACCTTCGCTGGCTGGCGGCAATCTGCCTGTCTGCGGTCCCGCCGAACCTAAGAGTGGTTGCGGTCGACCTCAGTGTGGCTCCGGCTGCATGTTCGATTGAGCGAGACGACCGAACCGTTCGTCGACCGCCATACAGGACGGAATCGCCTTATGTTTCGTCGCGAAGCTTAAGCTGAGCCCACAAGCTGGGGTTATCGATTACGGGCAAATCAGGTTGCAAGGCGAGTGACTGCCAACCCAACTCTCGATCCGAGACGGCAAAGTAGAAGCCGATCGTTGGAAAGTCGCGTAGATCGAGTCCATGCAAGGCATTGAAGTGCAGGGCGGCAACCAGTCGATAGCGTCCATCGGCCACCCTTGCTCGGATGGCTAGGTTATCGTCTGGCGGAGGAGGAGGATTTTCGCGAGCACGATTGATGGCGGCCCAACCGACAAACGGCAAATCCGCCTTCGGTCCCCGGCCCATGGGCGAAAAACCAAAACGATGGCAGAATTTGGTCGCGCGATGAATCTCTCGCGAATTTCGCGTATCAATCCAAACATGCAGGCCATCGCTGTCTTCTAAGCGTGATTCGCGACACCAAGGCAATTGCGTTTTGCCTTGCACGTCCGCTTGAAAGTAAAGCGCATCGTCGCCGACGGCGACTCTGACTTGGGCAAATTTGGGCTGTCCGCTCAATTCACTGCTCAAGCAAGGCAAAATCGCCTCATCGGGCAGCGTTTCAGGCCGATCCGTGAATTTTCGCTCAATCCGGTGTGCGTCGAACCTCAATCGAATGAGGAGACTTGGGTCAATTTCCGGTGGCTGTTCTTCCTGTTCAGTGGTGCTCATGCCCTACTTTTTACCCTGACGTCGCTTTTCCTGGAAGAACGCAGTGAGAATCGCGCCGCAATCGCGAGCCATCACGCCGGCACTCACATCGCTGCGATGATTTAATCGTGAGTCACGAAGAAGCTCGTACAACGAGTCAACAGCTCCGCCTTTGGAATCTGAGGCGCCATAGACAACGCGCGGGATGCGGGCCTGCAAAATGGCTCCGGCGCACATTGGACAGGGTTCCAGCGTCGCGTACAGCGTGCACTGTTCAAGCCTCCAGCTTTCCAAAGTGGCGGCAGCTTGCGTAATCGCAATCATTTCGGCATGCGCGGTCGGATCTTTTAACGATTCACGCTGATTCCATCCGGCACCAATAACACGTCCTTCGTGGACCACAATCGCGCCCACCGGTACTTCGTCTTGCTCATAGGCTTGCACGGCTAGATCGAGCGCACGCTTCATGAACTGCTGGTCCGGCAACACCATCTCAGCCGCCAACGCATCCTCAATTCGCGACAGGGAAAGCTCAGACTCAACACCTGCCTTGTCGAAGGCATCATTTCCATTGCGGTCTTTAGTCACGTTGCTTGTCCGACGATTCGTTTTTCGATTTTTCAGTAGCAGGTGTGTTCTCAGGAGGTTGCTTGCTCGCCTTTGTTTTCAATACTTTCCACCGAAAATCTTTCAATTCGGCTTTCGTCATGAAAGAGCAGACGCCCAATGGCTGTTGTACGAACACCTCAATGCGTGTGTCAAATTCAGCATATTCGCGTTCGAGATCCACGCACTGTTCATCGTCGATCCAGACAGCGACGCGATCATCAGTAACTTGCAGCCGAATTTCGTACCATTTTTGCTCTTCAAAATCGACAAAGCCGCTCGTCTCATTTTCCGAGGCATCGAAACCATTGACGCTCGAAAGTCCCGTCACACTTCCTCCCCAGCCTCCGGCTACAAACGAGCAGCATTTGTCATCAATCGGAAACGTCAAACAACAGAAAAAGTCGCGCCCATCCACGCGGCGTGCCTTCAGGCGTATCTCATAGTTCGACCTGGGAAAGTCCTTCTTGGTATAGTTGATGCCCGTCATTGGGTCACCAGCATGGAGAACAAGCGTCTTGCCGTCCCATTCAACTTCCCCTTCGCCGCCAAAGTCAGTGACCTCCCAGTCGCCGAGTTTCTTGGTCGGCAGCATGGGCTTCCACTGCGAATCGTTCTCACGATCCTTCTTGCTGGCTTGTTTGCTGGCCTTCGCACCCTTGTCGTTGGATTTCTCTTTCAGGGTCTTCTTATCGCTACCTTTGTCGCCCACTTTTTCGCCCACTTTTTCGCCAGCCTTGCCGTTCTGTTGCGTGGGCTGCTTTGCATCGGTCGCGTGGCTAGTCCGCTGCCCACTTTCTGAAACAGCTTGACCGAGCAAGGATTGCGGAGCGGCTGCGGCGCCAAAGGACAGCACGCTAGCCAAAATGGCTCCGGGGAGTTTCTGCGATATCGAAAACATGCGTCGTACCTAACTAATGCGGAATCGATGGTTGAGGGTCGGTGGCTTGAATCGGGCCCCTGCGTGTAGCTCGACCAGGAAGTAGTTTACCCGTTATTCGCCGAGCTTGATTTTGCCTGGGGCATGAGCATCGCGAGTTGCCTGAATAATCGGCAAAAGCAGGACATTTTAAACAAGAATTCATGCAAGCGTATGGCGATCGACGAGCTGAGAAGCCGATCCATGGAGTACGGTTTCGTGACTTTTTTCGACTTCGAACGATCCCGCCCATCCAACACTCTCAGCAGCAATAACGTGCCGAAAAGTAAATCTGCAGCCACCGCCACTCCGTTGACAACTCTCCCACGCGCTAGCGTTGGAACGCACGTTCGGTTCGCCGTCCGCCTAGCCACTGCTTGCTTGCTAGCTTACTGGCTCGGAATTTTTCTGCTCACACACCTCCCCAGCTCTGCGATCCCTCGGCTCCTATGGTCGGACAAGGTTTACCACGCGGGCGCTTTTGCGGGCCTCTCATTCCTTCTCTGTTGGGCATTACCAACACGCCTTGGCTCAAACGCCCGCCTACGCCAAATGCTACTCGCCGCACTCATCGCGATCGCCTACGGTAGCATTGACGAATTCACTCAGAAATTTATCCCCGGTCGAAGTTGCGACATCTGGGATCTCGCCGCCGATGCCGTTGGCGCACTAATTGGCGTGACTTGTTACCTGGCCATGAGAACTCTGATGGTTCAATTTTCGCTTGGCCGAAACGTCATCAACAAATTTGCACGTTAGCAAGCCAAGGCTCTGCTGCTCTCCGTCCAAGTGCTCTCCGTCCAAGTGCTCTCCGCTTTCCTACCGCACTGGCACTTAACGACCACCACTTAACGGCCACTCAGCGCGGCTAGGTCTGCAGCCCAGCTCTCCAGCAGAGCGGTTTGGTTCGCATTGCGTTCGACCTGCTCAATGGCCCGCAAACAGCGCTGCCAACAGTCGATTGCCCCTGCGCGGCTTGTTCGCCACGACTGAGACAGATGCTGAGCGGCCGCTTGAGTCTGAGCCTCTGAAGCGCCACACACATCCCCCGCATCTAATAGCAAGTATGTGCTCCGGTACAGGTCTGCCGCTTGCTCGAAGATCAATCGCAGGCGTTCTCTTCGCAGTCGAGCCTCTTTGCCAACCGAATCAACATGCCCGCTGCAGTTCTTGGCAAGGCCAATGAAGTCCATTGGATGAGCCGATAGCTCCTTTAAAATTTCCTTGCGAAAGTGCTGAAAGTCCTCGTTCTCGAGCAGTCCCAGCCTGGCCACGCTGCCGCCAAGCATGGACGCCTGAGTCGCATCGATCTGCCGTCCCTCAGGTAGCAACGCATTGCGATTAACAATCTCAGCAACATGCTCATCTGAGAGCGGGCGAAAGACGATCGTTTGGCATCGCGAACGAATGGTTGGCAGTTGTCGCTGCAATCCGGTCCCGATCAGAATCAACAGCGAATCACTCGGCGGTTCCTCCAGTGTCTTGAGGAGACAATTTGCTCCCTCAGCATTCAACGAATCCGCATCGTCAAGAATCGCAACTTTCCGCCGACCAGAATAGGGCTTAAGGCTAATGTCATGGCATAGACCTTCGCGCATGCGTTTTTCGCGTTCGCCAATCAACAGTTCAATTGGCATCGCAGATTTCTCTTCAGGCTTGGAAACCTGAATCATGTCCGGATGCGTGCTCGCTTCGACTTGTGCACAGTCCTCGCAGGCTCCACAAGCTTCGATAGCGGAGATGTCACTGCGGCGACACAGCAGACTCTTCGCCAGCATCCGCGCGAAAGTTCGCTTCCCAATCCCTTCCTGCCCAACGAAGAGGAAACTGGACGCGAGTCGACCTCGTCCAGCGGCATTGCGAAACCACTCCAATTGCTGCTCGTGCCCCAAGCAATCTTCCCAACGCATTTGGTTGTTTCCCCGTCGGATGGTCGCTTCCTGAAAAGCGAGTTTTCTCTTACCCAAGTCAGTTTCTTATGCAGCCCGCTAGCTCACGGTTCTCCAGGAGAAGGGCGCGACAGCGTGTGGAACCAATGACCCAGCTTTGAACTTTGAACTGCTCTGCAAATGCCCCACGGCCTTCGCATCAAGTCGCCTTTTATGGTACGCTTACTCCCAAGAATGCTCTACAGGTTGTGCATCAAAGGTTGCCCGTTTTGAACGGAACGCTGAGGCTAGCCGCCGAGCAAGATTTATCGTGTAAGGACACATCTTATAAGCCGCCATGACCGAGCAACGGACAGCCACCTGGTCAGAGAGGATCGCCTATATCGCGTTTCGATGCGTATTTTGCATCGTGCAGACGCTGTCGCTACAGTCGTGTGAAAGATTCTGCAGGATCATCGGCTGGATCATCGCTGATTTTACCAAGCTCCGTCGCGATGTCATCGACGAGAATCTGCGACGAGCATACGGGGAAATCTCAGATGCACACGTCAGTGTAATCCGCCGCCGAATGTGGCAGCATCTTCTACTGATGATCTGTGAAATCGCCCACGCGCCCCGGAAAATCCACCGGACAAACTGGCGCGACCACATCTACATGCACAACAAAAACATGACGCTGCAAACGATCATGGATCCGCGGGCGACCGTCATTGTGTCGGGACACTTCGGTAATTTTGAAGTCGCTGGGCACTGCGTTGGTGTCTTCGGACTGCCTCCGCACACGATGGCCCGGCCTTTGGATAACCCACTCATCGACGATTTCTTGACAAAGTTTCGGACGACAGGCGGCCAGTCGATAATTCCCAAAGAGGGTAGTTCCGTTGCCGTTCAAGAGTTGCTCGACCGAAACGGAACGCTGGCCATTCTGGCTGACCAACACGCTGGTGGCAAAGGTGTCTGGGTAGACTTCTTCGGTCACCCGACGTCGTGTCACAAAGCTCTGGCGTTGTTTGTCCTTTCCGCGGGAGCTCCCATGATTGTCAACTACACGCGACGACTCGACCGTCCGCTGCGTTTCGAAATGGGAACGATCGGCATCGCTGATCCAGCAGAATTGAATTTGCCCAATCCTCCCGTGCACCTGCAGTCCGTTCACGATTTGACAGAATGGTACAACGGCCAACTCGAGGAAATCATCCGACTCGCCCCCGAGCAATACTGGTGGTTGCACCGCCGTTGGCGAGAAGTCCCCGAAAAGGCGCTCCGGCGACTTGAAGCTCGACGCCGCAAGAAGCAAGATCAAGCCGCGGCCTAGCCGAAATAGGCGTCGAAATGTTGCGACCAATTCCGACGCCTCACGGCAGAACTAGATTTCGTCACCCTTCCAACGGGTGAATGCTTCCAGTGCGTAGAACTCTGGCAATCCGATTTGATTGTACTTTTCGGCGGTTCCCTTATTACGGTCTTCGGCTCGCTGCCAAAATTCACGCGGATCTGATCCGGGGAACAGAGCCTCGTCCTTCTGACTCTCGTGCATGAAAATCGCTTCTCGTTTCAATTCGATGTCACTCGGGCTGAGCGGAACAGCAATCTCAATCTCGTCCAGTGCGTATTCTTGCCATGCACCGCGGTAGAGCAAGACTTGTGGAATCGGCTTACCTTCACGGGTCATATCGCCGAGCACGCTCAAGATGGCTTCCGCACAAACGCGGTGCGTTCCATGCGGGTCGGCCAAGTCGCCGGCAACGTAAATTTGATCGGGCTGAACCTGCTCAAGCAACTCGCGAATAATCTGCGTGTCCTCTTCGCCCATCGGTCGTTTGGCAATCGTTCCGGTACGATAAAACGGCAGATCGAGGAAGTGCAGATCTTCGGGCTTGCAACCAACGTGGATCGCACCGGCTCTTGCCTCACTCCAGCGAATCAATGCTTTGATCTTTAGCAGTGTTTCATGGTCAGGCTGCCCAGGCACCTTGTTCGCCAGCCCCGAGTGAACTTGCTCCTGCACTTCTCGGGACTTCTGTTCGTCAATTGAGAACAACCGGTTGTACTCAGTCACCAAATCGCAGACACGGCTGGCATCGTGGTCGAAAACGGCAATATTCCCGCTCGTCATGTATGCAATATGCACATTGTGACCATCTTCAACCAAACGGATCAATGTCCCCCCCATGCTGATCACATCGTCATCGGGATGTGGACTGAAGCACAAACAACGCTTCGACTCTTTGCCTGCAGGATGATATTCGATCGTATCCAACATCCATCGAAAGACGCGATGGGCGATCTGCTGCGCCGGGCCGTGATGCCTGAGCAATTGGTGCAAATCGTGCTGCCGAAAATCCTCGTCGTCTAGCTTCAGTAGTGCTTTGCCGCTTCGCTCGCACAACCACAAAACGGCTCGCTTGATCAGGGCTTCCGTCCAGTCGACTTTGCCGAGAACCCAGGGCATACTAACGCCCGTCAAATCCCCCGAAGCGGGCAAATCCATCAAGGCACGAGCATCCACATGCTCCTGGAGATACGACGCCGGTACGCGGTCCGTAATGGTGCCTTCTAAGGTCTCTCGAATGATGTTCGCTTTGTGCTCTCCCAGCGCCAGCAGCAGCACATGGCGAGCAGATAAGATCGGCGAAAGCCCAACCGTCAAAGCTTGGCTTGGAACGTTCGCCTCACCAAAAAAGTCACTTGCGAAGGTCTGCCGCGTAATCGGATCCAATGTGCACAAGCGTGTGCGACTCTTCTGCGTTGAAAATGGTTCGTTAAAGCCAATATGACCGTTGCGTCCAATCCCTAGCAACACAATATCAAATCCACCGGCTGCTCCGATGGCTTCGTCGTAGCGGCGGCAGTGCAGTTCAACATCCGACGCAGCGATTTGACTATCCAGGCTATGAATATTTTCGTGCCGCAAGTTCACATGATCGAAAAAGTGGTCCGCCAACCAACGGCGGTGCCCCTGAGGATCGTCTTTCGAGATGCCGTAGAATTCGTCGAGGCAAAAGACGACCACGTTGGAAAAGTCCAGCCCTTCCTCTCGATGCAAACGGATCAACTCACGATACGTGCCAACAGGCGTACTTCCTGTAGGCAGCCCCAGAACGGTCGACTGGCCAAGGTCTGTTCGTTCACGAATCAGTCGAGCGATGAACTGCGCGGCGTGGTAAGCAAGATCTTTGCCGGTTTGGAAGACGAACGCTGGCAAGTGCGTTCCATTGACCGGGCGAGCTCTTGAGACAGATTGCTGAGCTGCCACTGGACGGAGTTCATTCGTAGACACGGCGATCCTTCATCATCTTCAGGTGTGTTGCAATCTGACCGAATTCGCAAGCTTGGCCAAATACCTTGCTTATAGAATCGTCCGCATATTGTCACCTATTTGCCTGTCTTCTTCAATCTACCCCCTGTCTTCTTCAAACTATCCAAGAGTGCTCGGTTGTGGGCAGAAAAAAACCCCACGGCAATCCGCAGGGTCTTTCTCAGTTATTCGTTTTCGCAAAGCCAAGGTTGGCGACAACGCGTCACCAGCATTAGCGCTGCACGCGAGCGGAACCGCCGGAAGCCAGGGCTTCAACTTCATGCAGTTTAGCCATCGAAGTATCACCGGTGAAAGTCGTTAGCAAGCCGCCATGGGCCCAGCCCAAACGCAGTGCTTGCTCGGGATCCTTGCCAGCAATCATGCCGTAGATCAAACCGGAGGCGAATCCGTCACCGCCACCAATTCGGCAAATAACGTCCAGATTCATGGTTGGGCTAACGTAGCGTTGCCCGTCGTACCAAACGACAGCTCCCCACTCGTGGCGGTTGGTCGTTTGTACTTCGCGAAGAGTTGTCGCGACAAGCTTCACGTTCGGGAACTTCTGAGTCACTTTTTCGATCATGTTGAAGAAGGACTCTGGATCGAGCTTCGATGCCTTTTCTACATCTTGCCCCTCAATACCAAGTCCCTTTTGAAGGTCTTCTTCGTTGCCGATTAGAACATCACAATGCGACGCAATCTTGCGGCACATTTCTTGGCCCTTTTCTTCGCTGCCGATCGTCTTCCACAGTTTCGCGCGGTAGTTCAAGTCAAACGACGTGATCGTACCGGCCGCTTGGGCAGCCTGCATGCCTTCAACAATCAACTCTGAAGTTGTCGGAGACAGAGCTGCAAAAATCCCACCAGAGTGGAACCACTTCACACCGTCGGCGAAGATCTTCTGCCAATCAAAGTCACCTGGCTTGAGCATCGCACCAGCTTCGTTGGCACGATTGTAAAAAACAACAGGTGCTCGGACACCAGCGCCTCGGTCGCTGTACACGGTGGCGATGTTTGGACCACGGACACCATCGTGCTCAAACCACTTGTAAAAAGGCTTTACACCGGTTTCACGAATGCATCGCTGAACAATTTCACCAACGCCATAGTCAACCATTGCGGTGCAGACACCAGTATTGAGCCCAAAGCAGTCGCTCAAATTTGCAGCTACGTTGTACTCGCCGCCGGAAACATGAACATCAAACGATCGGGACTTGCGAAACGGTACCGTGCCGGGATCAAGCCGGTGCACCATTGAGCCGAGCGAAAGAAAATCGAGTGCAGCGTCTTGTTTGATATTCAGTTTTGCCATGATTGAGATTCTCTTGAAAAATTTGAAGGTTTGATTGTTTCGGTGCGGACGAATTTCAGGTGCCAGTCGACTTAGATCGTGACCGATGAAAACCCGCCATCAACGACGATATTTTGGCCCGTGACAAATGACGAAGCCGCCTGAGATGCCAGCCAGACGACTGCTCCACCTAACTCTTCTGGTTTTCCGAAACGCGCCATCGGCGTATGCCCGATAATTTGACTGCCACGTTCAGACAGCGAACCGTCATCGTTGTAAAGCAACGCACGATTTTGTTCAGCCGGGAAGAAGCCTGGGCTAATGGCGTTCACACGCACGCCTGTTGTGGCCCACTCACGGGAAAGAAATTGTGTCAGGTTGATAACGGCAGCTTTGGCCGCAGAGTAAGCAACGACGCGCGACAATGGAATCATGCCTGACATCGATGCGATGTTGACGATACTTCCCCTGCCAGCTTCAACCATCGCTCCGCCAAAAACTTGGCTGGGCAGGAGGGCTCCACCGACTAAATTGAGATCAAAAACAGTTTGCCAAGCATCCGTCGGAAGCTGACAAAAATCGCTTCCCGGTGGCAAGGTCGCCTTTGGATGATTTCCTCCGGCGGCATTGATCAACACGCTCGTTGTCCCGATTTCCGCATGGATTGCGTCGCGAGCCGCCTCAAGCGAGCTGGTGTCGAGCACGTCCGCAGACTGAAAAATTGCGTGACCACCAGCCGCTTTGATCGCGTTGACTCGTTCAGCACCGCGCTCAGCACTTCTTCCCACGACGGCGACTTTGGCTCCGGCTGCTGCCAAGGCGTCTGCCATTGCTCCACCCAGACCACCTGTTCCGCCAATCACAACAGCAACATCGTCGGATAGATCGAAAAGGCTCATGGAAACTCCTGGGTCAGTCGAAGTAGGGCATTGCGTGGCGAATTTCACCAACTTGCGTTCCGTGCCAAGCAGAGCAAGCCCCGCTGACACACATTGGCGATAGATCATACTGCCGAACTGCCTTCTTTTTAAGGGGCAGGGCAGGAGCCTAGTTTCACTGCGAAGCAACAGTAAAACGCGTTTGGTGACGGTCGAAAACGCCTTATTTGAGCCCCGAAGACGCAAGCTTTCTGCAACTTATCGGGTCAATTCCGCACCGCGTCGTCCGCAGTCATACTCGGCAGCAGATTTTCATACTCGGCAGCAGATTTTGCGCCCGCCGAGGCACCGCGAACAGAATCAAAGCTGAAGAGAATCAGCTCTGATCAGAATCACCGGGTTGTAAGAATCCGCAGTCGCGTGAAAATCCAGGCAGTGCTCATTCGCCTTCGCAGAGCAAGCCACGCACGAAACCAATGACGCCCAATCAAAGAAGCCACGGGAGACAAGTTCAAATGTCCGCAGAAGATCGCTTGAGAAACCTTGGAATTGAACTGCCCCCCGCTCCGAAACCAGTTGGTTTGTACAAGCCGATGGTCGTGGTTGGAAACCTGGCTTACCTTTCCGGCCATGGACCGTTGCACAGTGACGGCACGCTCACGACCGGCCGATTGGGTGACGACCTTGATGTGGACGCAGGCTTTGCGGCCGCGCGTCAAACTGGCCTTGCGATGCTGGCGACGCTACAAGTTTCACTGGGAACACTCGATCGGGTGAAGCGAGTCGTCAAGCTCTTGGGCTTGGTTCGATGCACCGAACAGTTTGGCGACCAGCCGAAAGTCATCAATGGTTGCAGTCAGCTCTTTGCTGATGTCTTCGGCCCCGAAGCCGGCATTGCCGCTCGTAGCGCCCTGGGCACCAGCGCGCTGCCAAGCGGCATTGCGGTGGAAATCGAAGGCATCTTCGAAATCGCTTAAAAGACGCGGAAACCGCCAGATTCTCAAATAGTCTTTTTGACGCGAGCCCCGAGGTCCCCTCTGGCATCACCAATTCAGCTTACTCCGACGTGTTCGAACGTCTCTGGCGAGGCAGCCAAAACCGCCCGCCGATAGTGATCTGGCAAGTTGGTTTCGTCCAACAACGAACCTTCTTCCAAGTAATCGTACAATTCACCGTAGTGCCGCGTCTCGGTGGGTGAAATGCGATGCATCACGTGCCAAGGCCGCAACTGATCGGCTCGCTCAAGCCCAATAGCCCCCAACATCTCGCTAAAGCTTTGAATCGTCTCGCGGTGAAAGTTGGCAACACGAACACTCTTATCGCTGGGAACGAGCCCGGCCATTAGACTCTTGTCCTGAGTCGCGACACCAACCGGGCAGTGGTTGCTATTGCACTTGAGCGCCTGAATGCACCCCAATGCAATCATCATACTGCGAGCTGCATAGCAAGCATCTGCGCCTAAGCCGATCATTCGCAGCATGGCAAAACCACTGGACACCTTTCCACTGGCAATCAATTTAATCCGCCCCCGCAGCCCGTAACCAACCAGCGCATTGTGCACGAAAATCAGACCTTCATGAAGCGGTGCACCAATATGATTCGAAAATTCAAGCGGTGCGGCCCCTGTGCCACCTTCGCCACCGTCAACGGCGATGTAATCTGGCGTTATGCCCGTTTCGACCATCGCCTTGCAAACGGCCAAGAACTCCCGACGTTTGCCGACGCATAGTTTAAAGCCTGTCGGCTTGCCACCGCTCAGTTGACGAAGCTGCGCGACGAACTGAAGCAATTCAATCGGAGTCGAGAATTCTTGGTGTCCGGGAGGCGAGATCACGTCTTTTCCTTGAGGAACGTGCCGAATCCCAGCTATCTCAGGCGTAACCTTGGCGGCCGGCAAAATTCCGCCATGCCCCGGCTTGGCCCCTTGTGACAATTTGAGTTCGATCATTTTCACATTCGATTGACCAGCCGCATCGCGGAATAAGTCCGCCGAAAACCGACCGTTCTCAAGTCGACAGCCAAAGTAGCCAGTTCCGATCTGCCAAATCAGATCCCCGCCGCCTTCAACGTGGTACGGACTAATGCCACCCTCGCCCGTATTGTGAGCAAACTTTCCCATCCGCGCGCCGCTACTCAAGGCCAGCACAGCATTCTTGCTCAGGCTGCCGTAGCTCATTGCCGAGATATTCAACAAGCTGCAACTATACGGCTGCGAACAATTGTCCGTTCCGACATCAACCCGCAAGTCATCCGCATGCAGCTCCTTGGGAACCATCGAATGGTTCACCCACTGGTAGCCTGTGCCGTAGACATCTTCCTTCGTCCCGAAGGGAACCGTATCGCGAACATTCTTTGCACGTTGATACACCAGACTGCGTTGATCACGATCAAAGGGCACCCCCTCCGTATCGCCTTCGATAAAATACTGGTAAATCTCTGGCCGAATAAACTCCATCAGATAGCGCATTCTGCCCAAAAGCGGAAAGTTGCGCGGGATTGAATGCCGGACTTGGAAATAGTCGTAAAAACCAAGTGCGACCAAGGGGCCAATGACCACCCAAGCCCACAGTAGCCATGGCGCCCAAATACCAACCGGAACACTGACCACCACCAACGCGACAACGATCGCTAGAAAGATTCTTCGCATCGAGCGTTACCAAACCTTGAATTTCATCGGACGAGCCAGAATTGCGTAACCGCGGATGATAACAGGTCTTTGGAGTGACTGGAGTTGCTTAGCAATGAAAGACGGCCCGGCTCACCGGCTGATGATTTATGCATTGGTGGCGTCCAGCCGCCATTCTTCTTCTTCCTCATAGAAAGTAAGCGCATAGAGAAAACCGCATCGCGGCGCGAACCGTGCAGGGCCATTCATTGACTCAAAGAACAATATTGTACGATGGCCTTCCTTCCAAGGCCGTCGATTGACGCAAGTCGTTCGGCGACGGCCTTGGAAGGCGCCTTGGAAGGCCATCGTACGACTTCTCCGGCAACGCAAATTGAACTATTGAGTTACCCTGGAAAGCGTGCGGCTCCCTTGCAAATCCAAATGGTCGCCAGATTGGATGCTACCTTACGCCAATTTTGCCAATCCGCCAGAAAACAACTTGCCATTTCTGACGAACCGTCAAGAATGCAAGTATGGCGACTTTAACCAGAAAACAACGCGAAATTCACGATCGCGAGCAACAAATCCTCTCCCGATCTCGCGTTATCTTGTGCGACGAGGGCTTTCAAGCCCTTTCCATGGACCGCCTGGCAGCGGAGATGGAATACGCGAAGGGGACGCTCTACAACCACTTCCCGAATAAGGAGGAGATTGTAGCCGCGCTCGCGGTGGAGTCACTCGAACTGCGTCGGCAGATGATGGAAACCGCCAGTATGCTGGCTGCCGAACCGCGAATGAAAATGATGGCGATTGGCTCCGCTTGCGAGCTCTACGCAACGCAGCGAAGCGAGCATTTTGCCATGGAATTGATGCTTCGCGACGCCGTGATTTGGAACAAGTCTTCGGCTAGACGTCAGGCATTGGTAAAGACTTGCGAATTTCGCTGCATGGCTGTCGTCGCGGGAGTCGTCCGCGATGCCGTCGCTTGCGGAAAACTGGCTCTGCCGACAGACCTCTCGGCGGAAGAGTTCGTCTTCGGTTTTTGGTCGCTTACGTTCGGCAGTCACGTGCTAGCTCATTCATCAGCACTGACCGAAATCGGAATCAGCGATGCTCAGCAGAGCATCCGATTTCACGGGTGGACCTTGATGAACGGATACAATTGGACGCCAAGTGTAAGTTTTGAAGAAACGCAGCGTCTCATGAATGAATACGCTGAAAGGATCATGCAGAGTGTCTGATACAGTAACCACGGGCCGGGTCAGGCCAACTTTTTTTGGCCGTTTTTTGACGCTCCGTCACTTTTTGACGCGGCGAACAGCCATTGGTCTAGTTGCACTGCTCATGCTGATTGGCGGCGGAACCTTAGTCGCACTTCAAGGTTTAAACCTTGGCAACGAAAATCCCAGCTCCGCAGCGGGGCCAGCCACGGGTGAAGGCGGAATGCAAGCTCGCTTGTTGAACGTCGAGGTCACACCCGTGACGCGGCGTCCGCCGGCGGAGCTGGTTCAAACTTACACTGGCACTGTCCAGCCGCGACGCGTAAGTGTGCTGGCTGCCAAGGTCGGTGGTCGCCTTGAATCGATCCTTGTCGACACGGGCTCCTCCGTCGCCGCAGGCGAATTGCTCGCCGAACTCGACCAAGTTCAAGTGACTGCCCAGATTGACGCCGCAAAGGCCGCGTTGAATGCAGCCGAAGCCCGCCTTGCAGAACTCGTCAAAGGTCCTCGCTCTCAAGACATCGAGCAAGCCAGCTCGCGCGTTTCCGAAATCCAGGCAAGCCTCTCGCTACGCGAGGCGAGCTTCGAACGTATTTCTCGTCTATTTCGTTCAGGATCTGTGTCCCAGCAGGAATTCGACGAATCGAAGTTTGCACTCGATGGCATCCGTGCACAGCTTCAAGCAGCCAAACAGGAGCTGGACAAGCTCCTCGAAGGCTCACGGTTGGAGAAAGTTGCCGCCTCCCGTGCTACGGTTGAAAGTCTAGCAGCTCAACTACGTGTTCTCGAAGCCGATCACCGCGAGCGTCGAATCCTAGCTCCGTTCAACGGCCAAATCCAGTCACGCTTCGTTGACGAAGGCACCATTGTCGCCCCAGGGCAACAAATTGTTCAAATCGTTGAATCGCCACCTTACGAAATTCGCGTTGGCGTGCCTGCCAGCGATTTGGCCTGTCTCGAAGACGTGCGCCTGCAGGTTCACTTTCAAGGTCAGGAACTTGACGCCACGCTGTCTCGAATTGCCCCGGCGCTGAACGACACGACGCAGACACAAGAAGTTTTCCTGTCATTGAGTCCCGAGAGTAGCCAGGCGGTGCCACTTGGCGGAGCTGTCACCGTAAGCTCACGTCGCACAAGAGAATCCCAGGGAATCTGGGTCCCAACTTCAGCTCTCACCCAAGGCTCACGTGGGTTGTGGGCAATTTACGTGGCAGTCCCCGCGAGTAGCCAACTTGGAACGACCGACGCGTCATCAACGTCCGTAGAAACTCTCGGTGAGGCCGTCGTCGAACGGCGTCAAGTGGAACGCATCCTCCAGGCGGGAGAACTCTGGTCAGAAGTGCAGGGGCCAATTTCAGAAGGTGAACTCATCGTTGCTTCTGGGCCGCACCGCATTGCCCCCGGGCAACGGGTTAAGTGCGTGCAAGCCGACTAATTCGGCCGCGCCACCATCATTCGCAGCTTTCTCTTGGTGTTGAATCAAACATACCAGATTAGCAAATCGCGCCTTCGGGACCTTTTCAAATGACTTCACCTTCTGCCAAAGCGAGCTCGATTCATCCGGCAGGAAGATTGGCAGGCCGCTTCTTCGAAGATCGCCGCCTAATCATCTTGACAGTGCTCCTGGCCATCGCTTCGGGAGTCAGTTCGCTGATGGTCCTTCCACGTATGGAAGACCCTCTGCTAACTCAGCGTGCCTGCAACATCACGACGATTTACCCAGGTGCGGATGCAGAACGCGTCGAGGCGCTCGTGACCGAGAAGATTGAAGACGAACTGATTGATGTTCCTGAGATCAAGCGGATGCGCTCCAATTCCAGCGCTGGGGCTTCGTTTATTTCCGTCGAATTGCGCGACGACGTTTACGACACCGAACCCGTATGGTCCACCATTCGCGGCAAACTAGAGGACTCGATCAGTTCATTGCCCGAAGGAGCATCACGGCCGGTCTTTGACCAGCCAGACATTGCCGCCTACGCTTGGATTGGCGCGTTGACCTGGACGCACGAACAACCTGCCACCACAGGCGTTCTACGTCGACTCTCACGAGAACTGAAAGATCAACTGATGGTCCTGGGCGGCACCAAGTCCATCGACCTGTTTGGTGACCCCGGTGAAGAGATTATCGTTGAAATCGCCCCCGACAAAGCCACCGCCGCTGGTCTATCCGTCGGCCAAATCGCTCAACAAGTTGCCAGGGCTGACGTCAAAAATTCTGCCGGTGTTCTACGCGGTGAACATTCGGAAACCGTCATCGAGATCAGCAATCAATTCGATTCGGTGGCCGACATCCTCTCTTCAACCATTTCCGGTGACGGGGTCGGAACGACACTCTCGCTAGGCAATATCGCAAACGTAACGCGAGGGCCTCCAACACCGGTTGCACGAAAAGCACTCGTGGACGGCAAGACCAGTATTGTCGTGGCGGTCATGCTGCGCCCGAAGTATCGAATTGATCTGTGGGCTGACCAAGCCCGCGAAGTGATTGACCAGTTCCAGTCGCAGCTACCGCGTGGTGTCGAACTTGAGACAATCATGGAACAGGAGCACTATGTTTCTGACCGGATGTCGACGCTGGTTAGAAACCTACTCGTTGGTGTCGCTGCGGTCGCCCTTGTGACTCTTATTTTCATGGGCTGGAGAAGTTCGCTTCTGGTCACAGCCACCTTGCCGATTGCTGCACTAATGGTCGTCGGCGGCATGAACTTTCTGGACATCCCGATTCACCAAATGTCGATCACAGGTCTAATCATCGCCTTGGGGCTGTTGATTGATAACGCCATCATCGCCGCAGATGAAATCGACATCAGCTTACGCCGGGGACTAACACCTAAGAACGCGGTCATGGACATGGTCTCGCGACTCTTTGCTCCGCTACTAGCGTCAACTGTGACAACGGCCCTTGCATTTGCGCCGATCGCATTGATGGAAGGCCCCGCGGGCGAATTCGTGGGCTCGATCGCGATCACGGTGATGCTAGCCATCTTCAGTTCCTTTCTGCTGGCGATGACCGTCTTGCCGGCAACGGCAGCACTGCTGCAGGGCAGCAATGTCAGCTCGCATGAATCAGAGGCCTTCTTTGGCCGACTGTTGCGAGGTGGAATTAGCGTGCCGTGGATCACGCGTATTTACAAGCGGTGGCTGGACTTCATGCTGCGTCATCCAGTCGTTGGTATTGCTGCAGGTTGCACATTGCCAATCCTGGGTTTCGTCGCCAGCACTGGTTTGCGTGAGCAGTTTTTCCCACCAGCAGACCGCGACCAGTTTTACATCGAAGTCGAACTCGAGCCACGAGCCTCGCTTGAACAAACGCAGCTTGTCTGCGAACGCATCAGTGACAAACTCGCTGCAAGAGAACGCGTACAACGGCTGAGTTGGTTTTTCGGCGAAAGCGCTCCACCGTTTTACTACAACATCATCGCACGCCGAAAAAACTCGCCAAACTATGGCCAAGCCATCGTGACACTGGATGACAACCGAAGTTCGCTTGAGTTAATTCGCGAGCTTCAATTTGAACTCGACGCCCTCTGCCCGGAAGCGCGCGTGCTGGTTCGACAGCTAGAGCAGGGGCCCCCATTTGACGCTCCCGTTGAATTGCGTGTCTTCGGGCCTAGCCTCGACCAACTGCGTCGATTCGGCGAAAAGATTCGTTCGATTGCAACGACGATTCCAGATGTCCTGCACGCTCGGACGGCTCTCAGCGACTCGCGCCCCGTTGCTGCGGTCAGCATCCAAGGCGAACAAGCAACTTGGGCTGGCTTAACACAGCAAGCAATCGGTGAACAGCTTTTTGCATCCATACAAGGTCTCCCCGCTGGAACGATCATAGAAGAAGTCGAAGAGATCCCCGTTCGAGTGCGACTCAAGGAAGGACGGATTTCGGACATTGATCAACTCAACAGTTCGAGCGTTCTGGTGTCGCGTTCGACCCCCGATGCGACCGGCCAGATGCGCATGCAAACCGCTGCGATACCAATTTCAGCTCTCGCGGCGGTTGAATTGAAGCCTCAGCAGGCGGCAATCACCCGCTACAATGGGCGCCGCATGAACGAGGTGCAGTGTTTCATCACCGCGGGTACGTTACCGTCAAAGGTCCTTGGCGAACTTACAACGCAAGTATCTGCATTGGGATTGGACGATTTACCAGCGGGCTATTCCATTGAAGTGGGAGGAGAATCGGCCGAACGCGACGCAGCCGTCGGACGGCTACTCGCCAGCGTCGCTGTTCTCGTGGTCGGCATGGTTGCCTCTCTGGTGCTCGCACTTGCGTCCTTCCGATTGGCAGCCATGATCGGACTCGTCGCAACCCTTGCCATTGGACTAGGCGTAGGATCGCTCTACTTGTTCGGCTACCCATTCGGCTTCATGGCCATCGTCGGCACAATGGGACTGGTGGGTATCGCCATCAACGATTCGATTGTCGTTGTCGCTGCGCTCGGGCACTCCGAAGGCATACGGACTGGCAACCGTGAAAAAACGGTCGAGACGATCGTTGAAGTCACCCGCCACGTGCTTGCAACGACCGCGACGACCGTGGTTGGCTTCTTGCCATTGGTGCTCAGCGGCGGTGGATTCTGGCCTCCGCTTGCGATCGCGATCGGCACAGGCGTTACCGGAGCTACGCTCATTTCGCTCACGCTCGTGCCCAGCCTGTTTACCCTGCTGCCCCGACCGAAACAAAACGCACCGGCACATTGATTCAGCTTTGGCAAAACGATCGAATTGAAAAACGACTCGGCACCCCCTAAATTAGGTATCCAGCGAGTTTTTATCGCAGTGGGGCTGTCCCTGATTCTTGCAATTTTGTCCAGACTTCGGCTAAACTAGGACGCAGTCGACGAACCTGCTCAACCCCATTGACTCTATACTTCGTTTCCAAAGCTATGCCGCAGTTACAAACTTCCCATAGCGAAACGGCTCCGGATACGATTGAGCTGCGAACCGATGAAGAGCTATTACGCTCTTTTGTTGGGGATGCAGACAAGGCCTGTTTCGAAGTTCTACTGAAGCGATACCGGCATGAGCTGTACAACTATCTCCGGCGTTATCTGGGAAATGACGAACACGCGGAGGATGCATTTCAGCTCACGTTCTTGAGGGTTTACCAAAAGGCCGCACTGTTCGACCCCAAACGACGTTTTCGCCCGTGGCTTTACGGTATCGCTACCCATCAGGCGATCGATTTGCAGCGACGCTGCAAGCGACAGAATCACCAAAGCCTCGATTGGTCAAGTGACGATAGCGAGAGCCGCAGTTCGTCTGCCGCCTCGTCGATTCCCGATCACCGGGCTCCCGAGGGTGACCTTCTGGTAGAAGCTGAGTTCCGCGACCGTATGCTGGCGGCCGTTGACCAGGTTGGCGAGCCCGGCAAGAGCGCCATTGAGCTGATTTACTTGCAGGGACTATCGTACAAGGACGCCGCGGACGCTCTGGAAGTACCTGTTGGCACAGTCAAGAGTCGAGTTCACTCCGCAATTCGCAAACTTTCAGCCATCTGGCAACGTAATGAAGAACAGTCGGGCAACTAGCGAAGCGTTCTATCGGTAAGAACACATTTCGCCGCGTTGCACATTGTTTGATTGCAACCATCTTTACTGCGCACGCGTTTTTTCCGATGCAGTTTTCTGAAGACGAATTGGTTCTCCATGTACTTGGAGACGCGCCGGCTGAACTATCCGAGAGGATCGTTTCGGCGGCACGTTCCGACGAATCGCTCCGCCAACGAATCGAGCAGTTGAGCGAAATGCTCGGCATGCTGGAAAGTCCGCAACCTGTCTTTGAACCGCCAGCAGACTTACTGGACTCCACACTGGCCAGGATCGCTGACGCCACCGCTCCTCAACCAGCCCAGCTAACCCCCACGGTCAATTCGAAGTCGCGGGGCTTCTTCTGGGACTCACCGGCCCTGAGCCTAAGTTTGGCGGCGCTGTGCTGCTTGATTCTGCCTGCGGTCGTGCGTGCTCGTTATTCAGCTCGAAAACTCCAGTGCGCAGAGAACTTGCAGACTGCCGGGCGTTCGCTGTTGAGCTATGCATCACTCGATCCCGAGGGCCGTTTTCCCCAGATCCCGACGTCAGGCTCCGGCGCCTTCGCCGGATTCTTCACCGTGCAGCTTGTCGAAGCGGGAATGCCGCTTCGTGCCCGAGACCTCCAGTGCAGCAGCCGTATCGGAATCGACGATCAACAATCGGCCAACCCATTCGGTAGCCTCAACGCTTCGACCGTAGCCAACCTGCCATCGCCAGCCTTGGATCGATTTCAACGTGTTGCGGCTGGAAATTATGCCTACTCGTTAGGCGTCAACGAATCGGGCCGCGTCGTTGCTCCCAAGCTGCTAGGAGCTTCGCACATGCCTGTCCTGGCAGATGCTCCCATTGTGATTCGTCAAACGAACGAGGAACAATTTGTTGCCCACGAAGGTCGTGGGTTCAATGTCCTGTATCGTGACGGTCGCATCGTTTTTGTCGATCTAAACGCCTTTGACTTTGCCAGCGGAAAGCATTGGCAGCAGTCCGAGGCAGACGCAGGGCTCGACTATCCGTTCCGCAATCAACAAGGTAGCCACGAATTTGGCGTTTCACCAAGCGACGCCTCTCTTGCCCCCAGCCATTTCCCGCCGGTTTCACGGCAATAGCGGTAAACCGAAACGTGGCCTGGCTCGCCTTCTATGGCTAGTGGATCTGTTTTAGATCCCCAATGGATGCTCCAGCAATATCTTCGCGCATCGCGATCGCCTACTTGTAACGGAGCATTTCGACCAGAAAGCAATTCCTGGCGTTTTGCACACGGTTTCATGCGGCTAGTGCCCGAAACCTTCTTGCATTTGTAGAATATGCGATCAACACTTCAGCACTGTACGAACACTACGCACTTCTTCCTTCGCGATCGATAATGACAACGCCCAACACCGACGCCCGTGGATTTACGCAATGGGACCTGTTTGCAGGGATCCTTCCGGCAGTCGCATGCACTCCGCTGCTTATTCAACAAGTCGCCGTGTTGGGAACGAAGCCGCATATGAGCTTCTACCCAATTACTGCGGTTGCTTTCGTGATACTGCTGATCCTTGGGGCCAGAACCAAATCGAATTCCGGCTCCGACCGTAATCTATTGGTAGCCGTTTCACTCTTAGCGCTCGGCACTGCGGCCCTTGCTGCAGCGGCCCTTCGCGATTCTGCAACGCTTGGGCAAGTCGCATTTGTGCTTTTCATTGGTGGCTGGGCTACCGGTCGCTACCGATCGCTCCACTGGGGAACAACCGTAGGCTGGATGATCTTCCTTGCCTCCACAATCCCACTGCCAAGAGCCATGGATCGCACGATTCTGGATAGCCTATACGCGAGCAGTATGTCCGGGACTTCTGCAATTTTGGATGCTCTCGAAATCACTCACGTTCAACACGGTTCATCCGTCGAAGTTGAGAAGGCTGTCCTAGTAGGGAGTGACGTTGCTGCAACTTGGGGAAGCATTTTTGGCCTCGCCTCGTTCGCTCTCGGCCTAGCCGCATTTCGCCATTATGGACTTGTGGTTGCGACCCTGACGTTGGCACTGGTACCACTGTGGGCGTGGATCGGCAACATCCTCCGCTCCACCGCAATAGCCGTCGCCATCCAATGGTATGGCCGCGACCTGAGTAACGGCAAGGATTACTTGCTGCTGCACGTTGCAACGTTCCTGTTGAGTGCCGCTCTTGTTTGGCTCTCCTCACGATTTCTGCGAAACGTATTCACGCCAATCGGCCTGGCCGACTCCAAGTTTGGCGGCTTTTTCACTTCACTGAATCAATTCTTCGCGTGGCCTGGCTCCATTGAAGAATCTGCAGCAGTTGCTGAAGATGGCTCCCCCGCGACGAGCGGCGGCGAGAATCCTGCCTCCGGAACCATTACGCCTGGAACAGACAACGCTCTACTAGGAAGCCTCTTGCCCAAGATTCTCGGCGTAGCAGCAGTATTGTTGATGATTCTGCCAGCCAGCAGGCTGCTTGGTGGTGGGCTAGCCGATCTTCGTTTCCGTTTGCCGGCTTACACTAAGCAAGATGCACTGCAGACCGCAACGGGAATTGCCATGCCGCAACAAACCACCAGCGGTTGGACATTGATCCAAGAGGATTTAGAGGCTCAGACCATCAGCTCACGAGGACAGTATTCGATCTATTGGCGTTACGGCAATCGCGAAAAACAGTTTGCGACCGTTCTTTCGCTACCCTTCCTGGGCTGGAATGACCCAACCGAACGCTGGACGCAGCGAGGCTGGGAATTGCAGAAAGAGAAGGCCTACGAAACAGATGGCTGGCTACTGGTCGAATGCGAACTGGCCAACGAATTGGGCGACTGGCGGTATATCATCTACAGCCTGGCTACCGAGAGCGGAGAACCGTTCAACGCCGCCCCTGAACGCATTGAAGCAGATCCGGCGAAGCTCGCTGGCAATAAGAACCGCACGGCTGTAACGCGCTGCTTGCAACTAGTCGCGGAACCCGCCGCCAAATTAACCAGCAGCGATATCGCAGAGTACCGCGGTCAGTTCGTCGAACTGCGAAATGGCCTGCTCAGCACTCAGTAGACGGCCGTAAATCACAGCGCCTTCCGGAGAGGCGCTAATGTCGATTCGACTTTTGCTGAAGCTGCCTGGAAAGTTGACGACGTCAGGTCTACTGTTTCAGTTCATCAATGCGTTCTTGCTGCACTTCCGCCATCTTGGTCATTCCCTTTGCATTGTAGAGTTGGACCAGTTTTTCGCGAGAACTTAGCTTGGCTGGATATTCTTGAATCGCTTTTTCGTAGCTCTCAATCGCCCCCAAAATATCGCCCTTCAGCGCCAACGCCTCCCCCTGTGTGTCCAAAATCGATGCTTTAAAAGCAGGGGGAATATCGCTGAATGTTAACGCCTTTTCAACATTGGCTAGAGCCTCGTCGATTTTGGGCGGCTCGAGCTGCAGCATCGCATACGCAAGATTATTTAAAATAATTGGGGCGTCAGGGAAAACTTCCAGAGCATTCTCGAGGTAGTTGATGCCGGTTTCCATGTCACCATTGCCAAGCCGGCTGTTGCCGAGAATGAGATACGCTGCACCCGAGGCAGTCCCGTCTTCGAGCTGCTTTTCAAGTGCCTTTCGAAGTTCCTCTCCGGTATTTTCTCCTTGTGCAATTGCCTGAGCAATCTGCACCGTAACAGCCGGGTTGGTCGGGTCGGCAGAGTATGCTTCTTGCAAGTAATCGCGTCCTGGCTCACCCTCGTCAGGATTGCTTTGAACGCGGTTAAATTTCAGCAACAGGCCATTGGATAGGTATCGGCGGAGTAGGGCGGATTCCGGGAAATCCTCAATACCTTTCTTCGAAAACATCAGTACGCCTTCGAGGTCATTTTCGTAGTCTTCGAGTTTTGAGTGCTGAACATAGTAAGCTTCGTCGGGATCTACTCCAGCATATGCCGTCTTCATGAACTCGCGTGTTTTGCCGATCGCGTCACGAAGCGTTGCCCGGTCGTTCTGCAAAGCCGACAGATCAGCAACCTTTGCGTAAAGAATAGGTTCCTGCTGCGCTCGGAAGCTCAGAATATCGAGAGCTTCGTTTGCGCGTCCGAATGAGACCAGCAGCGTCGCCTGCATATCAGTCAGGACTGGATTGATTGCAGACAATGCGTTGTTGGCAACCGTCAAGTCATTCAGCAGGATCTCTGCCATTTCTTTCGTGTTGTCAAATCGAGCTCGCTCAAATTGTGCCAACCACGCATGAGCGGGGGCAAATCCAGCTCCATTGGCAGGAGCAATCTCGCGCATCTTTCTAGCAGCAGTTTCGACGCGTCCCTGACTGGCTAGCTGCCGAGCAACAATGTAGGAGACCCGCTCATTAGATTCACCCAGTTGCAAAATTCGCTCGAGCGAAATGCGCAGCTTGGAATCCATTTCCGCGGCGGCATCAGCTTCCCCGCTTTCAATGGCAGCAAGCCGCTTGTCAACTTCACTTTCAACCGAGCCAATGTAGCGATTACCAAGACTCTCGACAGGTATTGAAGCTCCGTACAACACAAAGCTACCGACAAGCAGGGGCAGAATGCATAGCAAGCCTCCTTGAAGCAACAGTCGCCACCAACGTCGACTCTTCAAAAACGCGAGGATAAACTCAATCAATTCTTCGCGAAACATTTTGTTCTATTCCATTCTATGATTGGGCGTCACGTAAAACGCCAAACGTTGGAGGCGTCAAACGATCTTTGGATGCTAACGAAGTTGGTCGCTCAGCGATTCAGTAAATTCAATCAGAGTTTCATGATAACCCATTCGTTCTTCTTCGCTCAAGCGTTGCGTCCCTTCGACGAACAACGATACAGTAAAGACGGTGGGCTGCAGTGTCAGGGAATTTCGCAGGCTCTTCGAACTCAGGCGTTCTCCGAATGCGATCGTTTGCAGTGGAGGCTCGCCGGTCGGCGTTAGATTCAGGTAGCACAGATAGGACCGCCCATACAGTTCGTCCAACAACATCACATCGCTCACCAACATCGCCCCTAATGAGTCGCGATATTGCAGTATCGTACTACGCGGCTCGCTCTCTCTGCGAACTTGGTTCAGATACCGGCCTTCCAAACTAACCGCGCCGCGTTGTGGCGTGCGCAACTGGATCTCCACCCGCTGCTGCGTATTGGCGTAGGTCCAGCCGACAATCAATTGATCCGCATACTTGGCGTTGCTCAACTGGGCTGACATGGTCCCAACGCGACTCAGTCCCCCAATTTGCTCGGGCACTTGTAGCGTTTTGAGTTTTTCCTGCGTGGTATTGAGTTCAAAAGTCGCCAGTTTGCGTTGCGACACGTTGAAGCTGCGGACCGCAATGACTCCAGCCACCGTGCTGCCCAGTGCACAAGCTGCCAAGCTGACTAACGCGACACGAACATCGATCGTGCGCTGCCGTCTTTCTGATTCGTCCCCCTTGGAGTGCCGCTTCTCTTCCAACATTTCCTCGTCCAAGTTCGGCCACATCGCCAAGCGGTTGAAGATCGAGTGCGTCCAGCTCGCGTCCGAGGAAACATTCGCTAAAGGAGCCAACAAATTGGAAACAACAATCCGCGTCAGAAACACGCAGCCCAAGCCGAGTGTCAGGAATCCAAACTGGCATAGAAGGTTGCGGGTTGGACCAGCGAATATCACCACATCCTTCTGCTCCCACAACCAAGCAGCAAGCGTCAAATGAACCGTCGAAAGCAGCCAACTCCAAAGGGGAACCGATGCAAGCGCAAGTAATGCACTGGAGAGGCTTCGAGACGCAAACATGAGCAATACAGCGGCGGCACAGAAGAGCACGTAAGGGTTGCCAAAACTGCGACACGCCAACGCTGCTTCCAAAGGGGCTTCAAAACGCAAGTTGATTTGACCAGCATCGACCAAGTGCGGCACGCCAACCATATCCAATAGAATGCCAGATGATTTTGCGACCTGCCGTTCCAACGTGCCCGTCCAATCCGACACGTCCGACATTGGCAAGACCAATAGCACAGCCAACGGTACAAGTGCCCAGATTGGTCGGTGCCAAGGCATCGAGGCAAGGCGAAGAGTCATCCATGCCGCGGTACCGACAACGATAGCCAGTAGGGCCAGCCAAGGAGACGAAATGATGGCAGCAACTACGACCAGAATCCCTGCCGCGACAAAGCCGCCAAGAGCCCAGCAACACCGCACAAACGAAGCCGCGCTGCCGGGCCGAGTGATCGGCACGAGTAACGCAAACGACAACAGCGGCAATAAGACCAAGTAACGGACATCGGTCCGCGCGAAGAGATCGACAATCAAGAAATACAACAAAGGAATCGCCGCTAACCAGAGAGCGGCCAACGCCAAGTCCGCCACGCGGCAAACAGGCTTTGCTTCTGCAAGATTAGCGCCGTTTGAATCGGTTGACTCTGCTGCAACTTCAGCATTCATTTATTCGGTCGCCATAATGTGCACTCGGGAGTTCAGACCTGCTGCTACCAGCGTATTCACCGGCAGCATTGCAGGGTATCGCACCAGCGTAACGAAACGTCAATTCTTAACAAGCCAATTGCCCCAACTACTACGACCCGCACAGTTCGCAATCGAACGGCATGTTCGAGCAATCAGGAAGGTTGGATAATGCAGAATTGGCCGTCGAAATGCAAATACCACCCTAGAGAAGTAAGCAGCGATTGACCGGAGCAGAAGTTGCGCGAAAAAGGCAAGGAAAGATCTGAGCCTGAGCCAGTTCAATTGCCGCTTCTATTCGGCACGGGCTTCAAGCTCGTTCTGAAATTGAAGCGCAAGCTCTGCGATTGCCTCATTCTCACTCAAAACTGCACGAGCTTGATTCATCGCTTCGACGGCGAGCTTCAGATTCCCCATCTCATACGCAACCAGCCCCTTCGCATATGCAGGAATACCACTGGCAGAATCCACTTCCCCAAGCACATCACACAGGTCCAGCATGACTTGCAATTCGCCATCCTCGGCTCCGCCTCCTCGCAGACGCCCAAGAACAATCGATACCAACAAATCCACCGAAGCTGTCGCTCGTTGCACTAATTGTACGTGTGATCGTGCCGTTTGAGAATTTTTGTCCGCACAACTACTGATCGCAAGAGCCGCATGCTGAAGTATGGGTGAGCGACCTGAAACAATCGTTTCCACCAGTTGCTCGTCGACCGCTTCATCATATTCAGCATCCGCGGCGGTCATCCCGATTCGCCAGAGCAACGAAGTGAGAGGCAAATTTTGGGGAGCGATTTGCACACACAATTGCAAACCATCGGGCAGTCTGTCGAGCCACTGCGGTGACGCTGCAGGCAATTCAGATTCCGCAAGCCGCGAAACCCATCTGGCCGCTACATGACTGACAAGCGAAACATCGGCTTTGTCCAGTTTCGAAAGAAGAAACGACAGTGAATTCCAGTCACCATCGCAAATGTGCGTCAGCGAGACCGCGACGCAGTCTTCCCAGGATGAATCTGATGTAATCTTAGGCAACGCCGCATCCGTATCACCATCGGCCGGTTCAGACGGCAGTGTATTGGGCCCCGAGTCTGAGGCAGGGTCCCAAGCGTCAAGTAGCCTGCGGCCAGCGACCAGCAGCGGAGTCGCCCCCTGCGATTGCCCGTAGGACATCCTGACCCTGTCTAAGCTGACAGCCGGTGCAGCATCTTGCCGATTCTGAAGCGCATCGCGAAAAGCGTTTTCGAACAAAATGTAACTCTGAAGAGCACTCGCCTGCACAGCCAAATCATTTTGATCATCATCGGCATTCTCGGACGCGGCAACATCATCCAACTGCGGGGCAAGCTCCATTGGTGGGATAGCGCCAGCCCGAAGAGCTTCACCAGTCCGCTTGAAGCTCACATTGACCAACGCAGGGTGCTTAAAGACGCTATCACCAGCGGCAAGGAACTCCATGTTGTCAGAAGCCTTTGCAGAAAACCGCGATACCTTCGCCTCGATTTCTTCCAACTCCTCGTCAGAAAACTCCTCGCTAGCTACAAGTCGCTCTAGGTTGCCAGCATGCTCGCGGCTAAAGAGCGCCCAACGCCATATCAACTCCGATTTGTCACGCGCAGCAGCAGTCAGGCGGCTAAAGGCAACATTGATTGTCCCCGCAGCTTCCTCTAGTTCAGCGTAGTCGCCTATGTCGGCATCTTCATACCGCTCCAACGACGCCTCAAGCGCCGCTCCGTAGACCTCGGGGACACGCTTGGGAACCGTTAGCACTGCATAGATCGAAAGTATTCCTGCCACGCCAGCAAAAGCAATTGCAGGAATGCCTGTCCGCCAAGCAGGAACGCTTCCCCAGACTGTTTCACGGTTACTCAATCTGTTAATCCCATCTCCACGAGTCGTCGCTCGGCGTGATCCCATAACACAGGACGGACCTCCAAGAACCTGGAAACACACTCGGCTCGACCGGCTTCGTCCATCGGAGCTGAATCACTGACAAACATTTGTATTTGATACGCGGCTAAACCAAAGAGCGCCCCGCGAACTGCCGGCGTTAAACGATTCTGCAAACGCTCTTTTAGGCTTGTCCAAGGATTCCACTCTCCCGGAGGTTGCACAGCTTTGCCATCACGCGTCTTCAGCGACCACAGCAGATAACCGTATTCACCACTCCGCGAAAAGTATGCTTCTACAATGGGCCATTTGCCGGCAGTATCACTCGACAAGACAACTCGCCGCTCTAGCTTCCAACCCGCCGAGCGATAACATCTGGTCAATTCGTGCCAACCGGGAAACATCTGATCAAAGGAAACGGTCGTGCGTCCCTTTGGATTGTCGTAATACCATAAATCGCTTTGCTGCCCCAAGTCGTCATTGTCGCGGGCTCGATTCTCTCGGATGTAATTGACTCGCCGCCACCCCTGGAGCGATTCCGGTGCATCTTTGACAGACATTTGAATCAGCGGCTCATCACGAAAGAAGTCAATCGTTTTCTTCTGCATGCCCCAGGATGTGTAAGCATCATTGGCCTGCAAACAAAACATGCCAACAAACGGAAGGGCAAAGCAGCCCAACGCAATGACTTGCACCTTCGGCAATGCTGTGAACATCTCGCGAACGGCAGCCCAAGAAAATGCCGTAGCGGGTACGTGTCCTGCGGCTTCTGCTGGACGAATTACACCCAGCCAACGCCCCATGAACGGCTCAAACGTCTCAGCAAGTTTCAGGAGCAGTTCGTCGGCGCTAATCAGCAGAACGATCGCCAGTCCCATCGTTCCAAATCCGAGCAGGTCGTGGATCAACCCGTGCGATAGATCAACGCCCAAGGCCGAGTAGGCGATTGGAATAGCAGTGATGCGAATCGTGTTCATCAGCACGGCCCAAATCGGACTGGTCGCCATCAACAAGACCGTGTGTAGGGGGCCACGTCTGAAGAAGGCACACAATAGCGATGCAAAGCAAACCACTGCAAAGAACGATTGGATGCCGCTGCAAGCTTCCGCGACGCCAAAGCTCTTGCCTGCAAACTCAAGCACCGTTCCCGGTTGGAAATGCAGATAGCCCAGCGAGTCCAACCACCGCGACGAGAGCTTGGCACTCACCGTCTGCAACTGCTGAATCAGGACGGTGTCGGCAGTAATAATGGTGTTGTAGGGGGGCTGCCAAATCAGGAAAACTGGCAAGCCGAGATAGACCAGACTTCGTCCTGTCGACCGGTCCCGCGTCATCGCAAATCCAGCCGTAGCTGATGCAGCAAATCCAAAGTAGCCCATCCAGGGCGAAGCAAAGGCAGTCGCACAAAGAACACCAAATGCGCCGCCTAGCAAGACCACCGTCGCAAAGAGTTTCCAAGCGATACCGAATTGCAATAGCCCGCCACGGCGCTGCCAGAACATCCAGCCAACGGCAATCAGCAGCACTGGAAAGAACTGGTAGTGAGGCTGTTGCCACAGGTTCGTCAGATAGACAACCGCGTATGGCAAACACCCGACGCAGCTTAGAAGAACTGCGACCAGTAGCCAATTTAACTTTTGCTGTGTTTCCATACGAAAAAAGGGAGGAGCTCACGCTCCCCCCTTCAAAAACTCTGGTGTGAGTTATTTTCGATTAGCTTCGTCGACGACGAAGGACCAATCCGACAGCTCCAAGACCGAGCAAAGCAGCCGAAGCTGGCTCAGGAACTGCGGAGACGACGCCGTTAAGGGTGAAATTCGCAGGGGGTGCAGCAGTGGGAAACAACCTTTGAACCGACAGAATGAGTTCGAAACTCTCGGTTTCGATTCCCACAATCCCTGGATCCACTTGGTAGCTTATTGTACCAACTTGGACTGGAGTTGCCGCGTTCGTTACGAAAGTGGTCGTATCATCG
>CAYPLE010000025.1:48255-58788 GCA_964411445.1 uncultured Pirellulaceae bacterium | reverse complement strand
TTGGTTGTATGAGCCGCCCGACTCCATCGTCGCAATCCCTTCGTCGTACAAGCTATTTGGGCTGCTGCGCTCGAGCACGGTTATGTTGCCCTTGTACAGCCGAAGCTTGACACTGCCGGTTACGTGTCGGTGCGACCGATTGATAAACGCCATTAAGGCATCCAACTTGGCAGAGTACCAGAATCCGTAGTAGACCAATTCAGCTACGGCTGGCATCAGCGAATCACGCAGGTGCGTCAAATCGCGATCAAGTGTTAGTTGCTCGAGGTGCGCCGAAGCTTCGTAAAGAAGCGTCATCCCGGGAGCCTCGTAGACCCCCCTGCTCTTCATCCCGACAAAACGATTTTCAAGGATGTCGATACGACCAATTCCGTTGCGGCCACCGATTTCGTTGAGTGTTTCCACGATTTCGAGAGCCGACATAGGCTTGCCGTTCACGCCAGTTGGCACACCGGCCTCGAAATCGATCGCAACTTCTTCGGCCTTCTCCGGCGCTTCTTCTGGGCTGCAGGTCATCGTAAAGTCGACTAAGTCAACTCCACAAACGTCCAACTTCTCCAGCTCGCCAGCTTCGTAGCTGATATGTAGTACGTTTTCATCCGAGCTGTACGGCTTGGCCGCGGTTGCCTTAACAGGGATATCGCGCTGCTCGCAATATTCGATCATTTCCGTGCGTCCTGGGAACGACTCACGCCACTCCGGAGTCCGCCACGGGGCGTAGACTTGAATCGCAGGCTCAAGTGCTTCGGCGGCCAACTGGAATCGGCACTGGTCATTGCCCTTGCCCGTTGCACCGTGAACGTAGACTTGTGCCCCAACCTCTTTGGCGACCTCCAGGATTTTCTTCGAGATCAATGGCCGAGCAATACTAGTGCCGAGCAGATATGGCCCTTCATACTTCGCCTGCCACTTCAGGCACGGGAATGCAAAATCACGACATAGCTCTTCACGAGCATCGATCATATGCACGCTCTTTGCACCAATCTTGGTTGCTTTGTCGCGCATTTCTTGGCGGTCTTCACCCGGCTGACCAAGATCGACGTACACCGCGTGGACTTCGTAACCTCGATCGATCAGCCAGCCTAGCATGCATGAAGTATCGAGGCCTCCAGAATACGCCAGTACGCAGACAGCCATAGCTTTTCTTCTTTCTTACAACCAAAATGTGCTCGTTCGTATCAGGAGCGGATTCCAAGCCAACAGCTTCGACCGCCTCAGACGCCCAGATTGTCGCGCCCATCGCCTGGATTGGCAAGCGGGTTCGCGTCGAGCCGACAATCGCAGGGGCGCGAGCGACCAACGACCTGCCCACAAACTACCTTGATCCTCAACGGAAAATCGTCGCGGGAAACCCCATCATGGCATCAGATGAAATTGAGTCGCTTAGAGCTTGGGTCACCGAAGCTGAAAACGGAGCGTTGAGCTGGAGTGAATTGGCCGAGCGAATTTTGCAACGAGAGGCGACCACCGGTCAACATCATCCCGACGTGGACCGAAGGCGGCGGTGTGGATTCGGTGAAGTGATTTTTGGCAGCGGCAAATCAGCGGCAGACATTCGAGCAATAGCCCAACACTTGATCGACCAAGGCCAGCAAGAAGTCCTTGCCACGCGCGTCTCGGCTGCCGACGCCCAGTCCATTGCAGCCGCTTTTGAGTACTCTAGTTACGATAGCCAAGGCCGCACGTTGAGGCTCTCTCAGGCGGTCGCTCCCAAGAGTGAATTGCTGGTCCCCTGCCCCGCCCCGCCTGCTCACATCGCGGTTGTCACCGCAGGCAGTACGGATCTTCCCGTAGCCAGGGAAGCCGTCGAGACGCTGCACTGGATGAATATCCCGGTCTCGCTGACGACCGATGTCGGCGTCGCAGGCCCCTACCGCCTACTCGCACACATTGAACACATACGTGCCAGCCGAGCTGTCGTGGTCGTCGCCGGCATGGAGGGAGCCCTGGCAAGTGTCGTCGGCGGGCTGGTGGCCTGCCCCGTTATCGCTGTGCCGACAAGTGTCGGTTACGGGGCCAGCTTCGAAGGCATCACTACGCTGCTGAGCATGATGACGAGCTGCGCGGCTGGCGTGTCAGTCGTCAATATCGACGCAGGATTTAAAGGGGGATACATTGCTGGCTTGATTGCGGCTGGAACGCAGCCCGTCGACGCACCTTAACTTGTATCACGCCTGAAAACCCACCGGCTATCGCAATTGTTCAATTAGAGCAGTCGCCATGCTGAGCACCAAGAAAAATCCGCACATATCAGTGACAGTCGTCAATAGCGGCCCAGATGCAACGGCTGGATCTCGACCAAGCCGACGGAGCAAGAGTGGCACGACGCCGCCAATCGCAACTGCGACTAGTGTGTTGAGCATGAGTGCTACACCAACGACCATGCCCAGCACCATATTCCCCTTCCACACAAAGGCAATCGTCCCCAGCAGTAAACCGACGGCAGTGCCATTGATCAGACCGACGCCTAGCTCCTTGCCGAGCACTCTCAGGGCATCGCCGGGCTTGGCCAGCCCAAGCATGAGTTCTCGAATAGAAACAGCGACCGCCTGATTCCCAGAACAGCCACTCATATCGGAGATGATTGGCAAGAATGCCGCCAAGGCGATTACGGATGCGAGCGTGTCTTCGAAAGTGCTAATAATGGCCGCTGCCATCAGATTCAAAACAATGTTCAGCGACAGCCATGCCAGACGCCCACGGGAGCGTTGGAACAGTGGCATAGAACGTATTTCTTCGCCGCTTACGATCCCCTGCCTGCGCAAGAATGACTCGTCTTGCTTTTCAATCCAAGCTTGATCCACGTCGCTTCGCTGCAGAACCCCCACCAGCCGCTGCGCTTCGTCAACGACCGGCACGCCCAAGAAGTGATGCTGCTGAAAAAAGCCGTGTAACTGCTCGAGCTCCATCTGATCTTCGACCGACATAGGATCGCCGATCATGATGTCGCCCAACCGCTGAGTGCGTTCGCCAAGCAGCAAGTCACGCAACCGTAAAACGCCCAGCAATTGACGTTGCTCCCCACACACGTAGGCATACTGAATCTGGTAGTCGCGATACTCGTCAGACTTCGTTTGCAGATCCTCAACGACTTGCGTGATCGTCCAATCAACTGGATACATCAAAAATTCAGTGACCATCAATCCGCCTGCGGAGTAGTCACTGTAATCGCGAAGCTGCCGGACCGAACGCGCCTCTTCAGGCTGCATCAACGTCAGAACCTGGTCGGCTGACTGTGTATCAAGCTCGCGCAGTACATCCGCCTGAAGGTCACTCGGCAACAGGTCCACAATCTCAGCGACCTGCTGAGGACGAGCAGCATCGATCAATTGCGTCTGCTGGACGCCAGGCAATCGCTCAAGCAGATCAGCCGCGCTTTCCGCGTCCAGCAGATCCAGTAGCTGCGAACGTTGCGATTCATCGAGCAACGAAACTGCGTGCACAACTGCCGCATTGTCATCAGAATCAATGACTTGCTTGAGTAGCTCAAAATTGCTCGAATCGATCGCTGCGACCAAATCGTTGTCTATTTCATCCGACATCGGAAACTCGTTCTTATTCGCGAAAACTCGCGGCATCACACCGCCAAGCGTCTTAACATCCAGAGTTGCACATTGTGCCTTGTCTCAACCATTCACCCTGGATTAGTCTGTGAGCCGTCACGGAATCCGACAACCCGCTGCGGGTCGCTTAGGGCACATTATCTAAAATTCACAGCAGCTAACGCAGCACTGGCTTTAGCACCCCGTGCTTGCCCTGTGCGTCGCTCGACAGG
The DNA here is from genome assembly GCA_964411445.1 of uncultured Pirellulaceae bacterium. GTDB lineage: Bacteria > Planctomycetota > Planctomycetia > Pirellulales > Pirellulaceae > Aureliella. The sequence goes on along the minus strand of CAYPLE010000025.1, from coordinate 55,013 downwards.
CGCCGAACTCACCCTTGGGCCAGGATTCCGTTTTGCGCTAACTTCAGGAAATATTGCAGCCAAGGAGTTGCCCGAGTAGCCTGGATCCATTGGCGCCCTCTTCAGATGGGCAAACTGAGAACAGAAGCAGGCGGAAAATATGCCAATCGAATTTAGCTGTGAATCTTGCCAAGCGGAGCTTCGAGTCCCTGACGGCACCGGGGGAGAAGCATGCCAGTGCCCGTCCTGCGACACCATCGTGACGATTCCGAACGAGGTAGCCGAAGCAGCTAGGAGCAGCCCCCCTGAGCGTTCGACGGCACCGCCGCCCGATGAATTATTGGCGATCCCCTGCCCCACCTGCCAACAAGTGCTCCATTGCCCAACTTCGCTGCTTGGCACAAAAGGCCATTGCCCAGCCTGCAAAGCGATATTCACGATCAGCCCGAATCCACAAGCGGCTGACCAGCAGCAGTGGATTTTCCACTGCCCGCGATGCAACCAACTGTTTGACGGCAAACCGGAGATGCGAGGCAGACGTGGAAAATGTCACGTCTGCTCCGAAGTATTCGAAATTGACCTGCAGCCCGCGCCGGCAGCATCCGCCCCGCCCCCCCCACAATCAGGTGGACTTCAGATTGCCTGCGGTGCGTGCGAGGGAGTGATGGAGGTCCCGGCTACAGCAGCCGGGATGACCACGGAGTGCCCATTCTGCAAGGCTTTGCTAGAAATTCCCGCTTGAAACTCGGCTTCGCTCAGCCCTCCCCCCTCGCAAGAGGTGTGGTTCGCGGTGCCATGAGGACTCCATGCTGGATCTTAGGGCCTGTCCAATGGCCCATTGAAGTGGTTCCAATTTGTTGGAAAAAGGGGATTTCTACCACCTGAAAAACGCTTTGTGTTATTCACATTTGACACCGAGCCGAGTATAAATAAGGACCAGTTGTTGACACTGAGTCTCAATTCCAACATCGGACGCCGGGATGATCGCTGCAGCCCCAACAGAAACTGTCCTACCTCTAGAGCTCTTGCGGCCCCGAGAGTCCGCACAACTCGTAGAACTCGACGGCGATGAATCGCAAGTTCGTCGGCTGTCTGAAATGGGGTTGAGAATCGGCGCTACGATTCAAATGGTTCGACCTGGGGCCCCATGCGTGCTTTCACTGGATGGCAAACGCATCAGCCTCCGTCTTGGCGACAACGTCGACGTTCTGGTTGCTTTGCAAAGCTAGCATCATCAGCCCGCTCGAGGGCCAAGCCGCCAGCGATACTCTCTCCCCTCCTGACAAGCTCCACTCCTCAGCCACTTTCATGAATTCGCTTGCCGACATCGACGATGGCCAAAAGGCAGTAGTTCAGGAAATCGTCGGTGACGATGCTATCGCGCGTCGACTGATGGAAATGGGCCTGACGGACGGCGAAGCTATCGAAATCGTTGGCCGAGCGCCCATGGGTGATCCAATTGAAGTTGCCGTTTGCGGCTATCGCCTATCGTTGCGGAATATTGAGGCGAAACGGGTTCTCGTTACAGTCGAAGCGTCCTCTGCTCCATAGCATTGTTTGCCCTCCACTTTTTCCACCGGCGACCCACATCGCCAGCAACAGAGCTTGCGGATAATCCCACCAGCAGCCAGCGACCGAACTCCCTCCAGCCTGTCTCCCCCCTTCTTTCGAACGTGATGTTGAACTGGATTTGCAGATGAACAAAATCACGGTCACCCTGGTGGGCAATCCCAACACGGGCAAGAGCACGCTCTTCAGTGCTCTGTGCGGAGTTCGAACGAGGATCGGCAACTACCCCGGTGTAACCGTTGAAAAGAAGATCGGCGGGTATGAGGAATCGGCTGGGCGAGTGGAAGTAGTCGACTTGCCCGGTACGTATTCGCTTGCCGCAACCACGCTCGATGAAAAAGTCTCCGTAGACGTCCTGCTCGGTCGTCACGACGATGTTCCAAATGTTGACGTCATCGCAGTCGTCACGGACGCAACCAATTTAGAACGAAACCTGTACTTGTTCTCGCAGATCCGCGAACTCGGCAGACCGGTTCTACTGATCCTGAACATGTGGGATCGAGTCGCCGCTGAAGGGGTGAAGATCGACGTGCCCGCTCTATCCCAGAGCCTTGGCCATCGTATCATTACCGTATCAGCCAGCCAGGGCAAAGGCATTGACGAGGTCAAGCGAGCGATTCGAGATCTTGCCGGCGATCCGCCGCCTGCTCCAAGTGAATCGGTATTCCCCGAATGCGTTCAAGAACAAATCGACTCACTTGCCAAAGACCTTCGAGAATCAACGCAGGAAAGCCTCCCACGTTTCGTGCTTCAGCGAACGCTTCTGGACAAGGGCGGAGCCTACGAACAAGAACTTGTATCCAAGTTCCCTGACAAGGGCATCGCAGAAAGAATTCAGCAGGCTCGACAGCAGATAACCGACGCAGGTGTCCGCTTGGCTTCCGTTGAGGCCACCTCGCGGTACAAAAACATCCGTGCGTCGTTGAGTGGTTCAGTTCAACGCGACACAGCTCACCGCGTAACGACCAGCGATCGCATCGACCGTTTTTTGACGCACAAAGTCTGGGGCTTACTTTCGTTTGCTGCGGTGATGTTCTTGGTTTTTCAAGCGATTACACTGCTCAGCGGGTATGCGATGGATTTGATCGCACAGTGGGCTCAACCGGCCGCGACGGAGTTCGTCTCAAGCGTGCTTCCTCCGGGCATTCTCCGCAGCTTGATTAACGACGGACTGGTTGCCGGCGTCGGCTCAGTCGTGATATTCCTACCGCAGATCCTGATGCTATTCTTCTTCATCGGACTGTTAGAAGACTGCGGCTACATGGCTCGAGCTGCATTTGTCATGGACAAACTCATGACCAAGCTGGGACTCAGTGGCAAATCCTTCCTGCCACTCATGTCCTCGTTCGCCTGTGCTGTGCCCGGCATCATGGCGACTCGAGTGATCGAGAATTGGCGTGATCGCATGGTAACCATCTTGGTTGCACCGCTGATGAGCTGTTCAGCGCGATTGCCTGTCTATGTACTGCTTACATCGGCTTTCATCCCAAACACCGGATTGCTTGGTGGCTGGGTCGGACTGCAGGGCGTCGTATTGTTCGCGATGCACTTGGTCGGTGTTGTCGTTGCTGTACCGGTTGCCTGGCTACTCAAGAAATTCTTCTTCCCAGGCGAGGTACCGCCCTTTGTGATGGAGTTGCCGAGCTACAAAATTCCGACGCCAGCAGTTGTATTTTACCGGGTCTGGGAACGCGCTCAGGCCTTCTTGTTACGAGCGGGCACGCTAATTTTCTGTACCTCAATTCTTGTCTGGGCAGCCGGATACTTCCCTGGCGATCACACCCAATTGCACGAATTGGAAGCGAAACTTGAGGCTGCCGACATAGACGAAAGCACGCAAGCGAACTTAGAGCAAGATTTGCGAATCGAAAGTGGGCGTTTGATCGAGAGTAGCTTCTTGGGCATCGCTGGTCACGCCATCGAACCCGTCGTCAAACCGCTTGGCTGGGATTGGCGAATCGGCGTTGGCGTAATCGCTTCCTTCCCAGCTCGAGAGGTCATCCTTGCGACGCTTGGAACGATCTATTCGCTCGGGGGCGAGGCAGAGGATGAACCACTGCAAGCAGCCATGTTGCAAGCCACCTGGGACGACGGATCTCCCGTGTTTACCGTCCCCGTTGCCCTTTCCATCATGGTGTTCTTTGCACTATGCGCCCAGTGCGCGGCGACATTGATGGTGATCAAACGTGAAACCAACTCATGGCGTTGGCCAATTTTCACGTTCGTCTACATGACGGCCTTGGCATACATTGCCGCCCTGCTCACTTACCAAATTGGCAACTTATTCTAGCCTGCGGTGAACGACCATGTTCGATGCTCAAACGCTCACGGTACTTGCCATCGTAGCTGCCGCGGCAGGCTACCTGCTCCGGTCAGCCATTCAATTCCTCAACGGTTCAGGCAAGACTGCTTGTGGCAATTGCTCAAGCAAAGGAGCTTGTTCGCCCGCGGACAAAGTTGTCCAAATCAACATCCACTCGCCCAAGCAATAGACGACGAGCACCTGCTTCGCCCTAACAACTATTCGTTTTCGCGACCAAGCAGAACGACAAACTCACCGTTGCTGTTGGCATGCCCGCGTGACATACCAGGCGTGTTGAATGGCATGGCCGCATTGCCTTTACTATCGACGGCGATCACGCCACCTGCATCCGCAGGAAGCTGCGCGACAGTCTCATTCGCCGCATCCTGAAGATCTCTGCCGCCGTATTGCATCCGAGCCGAAATGTCTTTGGCAACGCTCAATCGAATGAACTCTTCGCCAACTCCGGTTCCACTGACTGCACAAGTTCGATTGTCCGCGTAATTTCCTGCACCAACGATCGGCGAATCCCCTACCCTGCCCCATCGTTTGCCCATCAAGCCACCGGTGCTGGTCGCCGCGGCCAAATTACCATCCGCGTCGAGAGCCACGCAGCCGACAGTGCCAAGGTAGAGTTCGTCGACATCGCCACCCTCTTTCGCCCTGTTCTTCGACGTTGCCATCTGCAATGAACTTGGGGAATGCAAGGAGGCGTCTTTGACTCCTGCCTTCCACTTCTCCCAGCTCTTGATTTTGCGTTCAGTACGGAACCAAGATGCATCAGCCTGTTCGACTCCGGCAGCCTGCCCGAATTCATTGGCTCCCGTTCCGATCAACAGTACGTGCCGCGTATTCTCCATGACCTTGCGAGCCAAGGTGATGGGGTGCTTGGCCGTTGTGCTGGCCGCCACCGCTCCGCAACGAAGATCGCGTCCGTCCATGATGCACGCGTCCAGTTCGTGGTTGCCATTTTCATTCAGCACGCAACCTCGTCCCGCATTGAAGACGGGATCGTCTTCCATGGATCGCACCACTTGTTCCACGACATCGAGCGCTGGCCTGCCCTCGCGCAACATCTTCTCGCCCAGTTTTAGAGCCTTGGTGAGTGATACTCTCCGCTGCTGTTGGTAGTCCTCTGTCCAGCGTGCGGGATCCCCACCAGCACCACCATGAATCACGATGCTATAAGTCAACTGTGCCTCCTTGTTGTCCTGAGCCATAACAACCGTCACGTCGGACAGAAAAACCAAAGCGAACATGGCTACTAAGGCTACTGCACCACGTCGCACAAAAACTGAATGAACAAAACACTGCATCACTTTATCACCACTGGCGTGCTAGGGTGTTAACTGGCTACCGTCGCATGGATACCACGGAATGGAAACGAGGCAGTCAAGCAGAATTGCGACCTCTCTACTGCCAGCCCGCATTGTACCTACCGTCGCCAGTCGATGGAGCGGTCGCCCTGGGCAAGTCAGATTTTCACACGGCGTGGCAATTTAGCCGAGTGAGCCGCCTGGTCTCACGAGTATTGGGTGGCTCGCGCTATTGCACATACTAAGAAGGCCATTCCACCACATCCTCAAAAGGGGCGTCGCGGATCGCTGGCGGATCCAGCGCCTCAAGACAAACCGCAATGCGGAGCAATCCGCGACGAATGCGATTCGTCTACTGAGAAAGTGCGTCCAGAACGGACTGCATGTCGGCTGGCAAAGGGGCTTCCAATTGCAACGGTTCGTCGGTGAGAGGATGCTTGAATTGGATTCGATGTGCGTGCAGAGCTTGGCGCGAGAGCAACACTTGATCATCCCCTTCAACAGGCGGCTCTTTTCGTGCCATCCGTCTGAGCAGCTCACCACGAGTGACCTGTGAATGCCCGGCATACAGCCGATCGCACAGCACTGGAGCTCCCGCGTGAGAAAGATGGACACGAATCTGATGAGTGCGTCCCGTTTTCGGACGGACGGTCACGGCAGCGATGCCTCCATAGCGAGCTGCCACTTCGTACCAGGTTTCTGCATCGCGAGATTGTGGGTGGCCATCACGAATCGCCATCTTGTCCCGCTGGTAAGGATGCGGCCCAATCGGCTGCCGAATAACGTCTCGATCCAATTCAAGTTTGCCGATCGTGATTGCGAAGTACTCCTTTTTGATAGTTCGCTGCTCGAACTGCTCGGACATCTTCAGATGCACAGTGTTGCTTTTTGCAATCAGGATGACACCACTGGTATCGCGATCAAGTCGATGAATAATGCCTGGCCGCGTCGGACCACCAACATCACTCAACGATTGGAACTTGAAGGCCAGCGCGCTTGCTAGTGTGCCACTCCAATTCCCCTTTGCGGGATGCACAACCATCCCGGCAGGTTTGTTGATGGCGACGATCGCGTCATCTTCGTAAATAATCGAAAGCGGAATATCTTCCGGCTTGGGGCCATCGTCCGGGGGAGGTGGCAAATCGACGACGACCTTCTGCCCTGTTTGAACTCGAAAGCTTGGCTTCACCTTTTGTTCTTCGACGCGGGCTCCGCCGTCCTGCACGACTTTACGCAGGAAGACTCGGCTATAGGCATCGAGATGCATCGCCAGGACGGCATCAAGACGCTTGCCGTGTTCAGATTCTTCGACAGAATATTCGAAACGCGTTGTTTCACTCACCAGCGTCGGCTTCCGTAAGAGATTGGATTCCGCGAGTGGCTAACCAAAGTCGCGTTATTTGACGAGCCAAGTAGGCATCAAGGCTGCGACGTTCAGAGCCGCCGCGAGCGTAGGTGATTGAATTTATCGACGTAGATTCACTTGAGCCGTTTGAGTTCTGCGGCTCGGCTATTTGTCTCCGCCTTGGCTACCAGCTTCTCCTCCGGCTGGACCACCCAACTCAAGCCCGCTCTCGCTCGACTCAGTCGAC
>CAYPLE010000025.1:0-48155 GCA_964411445.1 uncultured Pirellulaceae bacterium | reverse complement strand
TCGTCTGCTCTTGGGCAGGAGGAACTGGAGCAATAGGAGCAACAGGCGCAATGCTTGCCCCGTCAGCGGTCTCTGCTTCGTCACCTGTCGCGGCGGCAGGATCTACCGCCGGCAGATCAGCGCCTGCTGGAGGCGTGAATTCCAAGCCGCCGGGGCCTGAAGGAGGCGTTGTTAGGTCGCTTGGTAGCGTAATGGGTGCGTCTGGCTTGGGATCAAGCTTGGTGAACCAGTTGTAGAACTCCTTGCCAGTTGAACTGTTCAGGAATTCGATCCGCTCCGAAGCTTTGGCGAGCAATTGTGGCTGAGTTGCCGTTTTGCGGACGTCTTCATAAGCTGAGATCGCCGCATCCAAATCGCCTAGCGATTCGTGACTTTGCGCCAAGCCCAGCAGAGCTTTGGTTCGCAGGTCGGTATTGGAGTGGTTTTGGAGCGTCTCATACTGCTCGATTGCTAGTCCAATCTGCTTCTTGGCTTCGGTCGCGTCGGTATAAATCGAGCTGAGCCCGAGCTCGAGATAGCCCGCGGCAGCCGTGAGCCTGGCCCAGTCGGCCGCAGCAGTGCCGCTGTGATCGTCCGACACATCCAAGAACGTGTCCGCTTCGCCGCCATTCATGTTGAAGTAGTAGTCAGCCCAAGCCGCTGCTGCCTTCTTCTCCGAGCTGGAATTCCACAGCCCCCAACCCAAGGCCGCAAGCACGACGACCGCGATGCCCCCCAGAATCATGGGGATATACGACTGAGCCGATTCGATTCCGGTTTCGAGCCGGTCGGCAAGTTCTTTTCGTTCTAGCTCGTGTCGCCGCTTGTTCATTTCATTCCCTCGTGGCCCTTCAATGAGCCGCTGCCGTAGCAATTCCAGCTCATGAGTACGCTAGGCCGCAAATTGAGTAATCCAGGGGCTGGATCAATGATTGCTACTTAACTAACTCAAAGCGGAAGAGTATAGGACTGCTATCGAATCTCCTCAATATCGCTCGTCGTGCCATTCGGCAACTATTCCACGCCTAAGTGGCCCCGCGCAAGCATCTCGGGCATCCCGAGCCGTCCATTCAAACGCCCGCGGACGATTGCCTGCACAGCGCGAACTTGCCCAGTTACCCTAGTCCCAGCGGTTTCACGCTCACAATTGTCCAGGTGGCTGGGCATTGCAAGCTAGCTGGCGATAAATCGTCTTGAGGTAAAAACCAGATTTTGTCTAAAGTTCCAGGACTCGACGCGATCGCGTCGTTGGGCAATTGCTGAAACCGATACGCGTTTCCACCGTTCGACCTGGATAAAACACGACCATGAGTCTGCTGAAAGAGCGCCTGCCAGAAACCAAACGGCTCCGCGGAACATTCATCCTGCGCCTTGCAATCCTCCTGAGCGTGGCTGTCTCAGGATGCCGATGGAGCAGCACCGGTCAAAATGCGATGGGCGTGCGAATGTACCAGCAAGGGCGTTATGCCGAAGCACTGCAACAATTTCAAGTCGCGCAAGCCACCGACCCATCGAACCCCGACGCCTACTACAATCTGGCCTCGACGTATCACAAAATCGGAGTCGCACAAAAGGACCAGAAGGTCATCGAGCAGGCTGAATCGCTATATAACCAATGCCTGGACCTGAACCCGAACCACGTTGATTGTCACAGGGGCCTTGCCGTACTCCTCGTTGAATCCGGTCGACGTGACAGTGCAGTACTGCTACTTGACCAATGGTCTCGCAACAATCCAGGTCTCAGCGACCCCAAGATTGAGCTCGCCCGACTGAACAAAGAACTCGGCAAGCCCGAACTCGCTGCGCGGTACGTCGACGAAGCGCTCCAGGCAAATACTCAGGACGCTCGCGCCTGGGCAGCACGAGCGCTATTGCGCGAAGAGGCGGGCGAGTACGCTCAAGCCCTTCAAGACTACCAGCAAAGCCTTGCCCTCAATGGTATGCAAGTCGATGTGGCTCAAAAAGTTGCCTCACTAAATGTTCGATTGGCTCAAAACGCCATCAGCACTCAGCCAAACCGCTGGACCGCTCAGAATCCGCAACCCGGCGGACAACAACGCTACTAACGCGGCCGCTATGTCTTGCGATTCTTCGTCCGTTGCGAGAACGAATGGATCTGTAACCAGATCCATTACGAAAACTGGAGGGGCCTGTAACTAGATCCACTACGAATTTGCGTGGGCTAAGAGACGTTGCTAGTCAGGATCTGCTTGATGACTCTCATGGGTTCGACGCCCGTTAACCTCTGGTCGAGGCCCTGGTAGCGTTTCGTGAACACCTCATGATCGATGCCGAGACAGTGCAATATTGTGGCGTTGATTTCATTGATGTGCACCGGATCAGCAATCGGGTTGTACGAAAACTCATCTGTCTCACCGAGGCTCACACCTCCTTTGATGCCGCCGCCAGCCAGCCACATGCAGAAATTGCGAGGGTGATGGTCGCGTCCGTACGTCTCCCGGCTCAGTCTACCTTGCGAATATACCGTTCGGCCGAATTCTCCGCCCCAGACGACCAACGTTTCGTCCAACATGCCCCGTTGCTTCAGATCGCGAATCAAGGCAGCGGTTGGCTGATCGGTATCCATGCACTGGTTACCCAGTTCACGCGGCAGATTTCCGTGTGAGTCCCATCCCCGGTGCATTATTTGCACCATTCGAACACCCCGCTCGACCAATCGCCTAGCCAGTAGCGCACTCTGCGCGAACGATCCAGGCTTGTCGACGCTGGAGCCATACAACCGCTTTGTGGCGTCCGTCTCCTGCGACAGATCGGTCAGCTCCGGCACACTGGACTGCATCCGATAGGCCATTTCGTACTGCGAAATTCGCGTCGTAATGTCCGGGTCGCCAAATCGGCTGAGCCCTTGATGATTGAGCCGGGCAAGTGTATCCAACATGGCCCTTCGGTCTTCGCTTGAGACGCCTGGTGGATTTTCAAGGTACAAAACTGGATCCGCGCCCGCGCGAAGCACAACACCGCTGTGGCGGCCGGGCAGAAATCCTGGGCCCCACATTCGGCTAAACAGGGCCTGAGCGTTCGAGCCGTTGGGGAAGTTAGGGACCAGCGCGACGAAAGCTGGCAAATCGCTGGTTTCGGCCCCAAGCCCGTAGGAGATCCACGACCCCATGCTCGGCTTGCCAGGCACCTCGCTGCCGGTCATGACAAACGTGCAAGCTGGATCATGATTGATCGCATTGGTGTGGACTGTCTTCACCAAAGCAATCTCGTCGACGATCTTCGCCGTATGCGGCAGCAACTCGCTTACCCACCGCCCGCACTGCCCATACTGGCTGAATTTGTACTTGGATGGCGCAACCGGAAAACGGCCTTGGCTGCTCGTCATCGTCGTAATGCGATCGCCGAGAAACTCCTTCGGCAACTCCTTGTCAAATTGATCGCTCAGCTTGGGCTTGTAATCCCAAGTATCTAGCTGCGACGGGCCACCGTTCATGTGCAGATAAATCACCGACTTGGCAGTCGGAGCAAAGTGAGGCAAGCCAGGCAGGGCTGGGTGCACCGTATCCGACGCGCGCAAACCGCCCTGCTCTGCCAGCAAAGTGGCCATCGCGATGCCGCCCATTCGCACACCACTGGAACCGAAGAACTGCCGGCGAGTCTGCTGGCTTTGATAGTTTCGCTCAGGATTCAAGACGAACTCTTTCGTTATACTTTTTTGAAGCAGTGCGATTAACGCAAACATGCACCAAGCCGCGACATAAGCGAACTGGTAACGGCCCAATCAGTTTCGCATGATCGCTTCGTCCATATTGAGGATCATATTGGCGACAAGCGTCCAGGCCGCTAGCTCTGCGACATCCAAGTCCGCTGGCGGTTGAGAATCACCGGCTTCGATGACGGCAGTTGCCGACGACAAGTCAGATTTGAATCTGTCCACGCAGCGTCGGTAAAATTGCTGGACCGCTTTCGCCTCCAAGTCACTCGGCTTGCGAGCCAGCACCGCGCGAAATCCAAGGGCGATTCGAGCTAAGTCCTGCGAACTTCCCCGCATCAAGCGCCCCGCCAACCCTCTGGCTGCTTCGAAGTGTTGCACATCGTTCATCAACTGCAGTGCTTGCAATGGCGTATTGGTGCGATCCCGCCTGACACAAATCTGCTCACGGTTGGGAGCGTCGAAATTCTCCAGCATCGGGTGCGGGGCTGTCCGTTTGAGAAACGTGTAAATGGTTCGGCGATAGAGCTCAGCCCCGGCGCCTTGTTTATAAAAACGCGTGTTCGACCCGCCGAAAGCGACCGGCTCCCAGATATTGGGCGGCTGATACGGCTGGACACCTCGCCCACCCAAACTTAAATCCATCAGCCCGCTAACAAACAGGGCTTGGTCACGCAGTTGCTCGGCGTCCAATCGAATGCGTGGGCCGCGGGCAAGCAAACGGTTCTGCGGGTCTTTTCGCCAATGACTTTCGGGGGCACCACTGTCGCGCCGAAATGCCTCACTGGTGACCATCATTCGCATCAATCGTTTTACATCCCAGCCGTTGTCTTGAAAATCAAGCGCTAACCAATCCAAAAGTTCAGGATGGCTAGGCAAAGAACCTTGGGTGCCAAAGTCGTGACTGCTTTCTACGATGCCAATCCCGAAAACCTGCTGCCACATTCGATTCACGGCAACACGAGCCGAAAGCGGGTTCTCTTCTGAGACTAGCCATCTTGCGAGATCTAGCCGGGTCGGTCGCTCTGCGGAGGCGTGGAGAGGCGGCAGGGCTGCAGGCGTGCCGGGAAAAACCTCCTCGCCGGGCGTATCGTATTGGCCTCGAATCATGACGAAACTGCGCCGAGGTTCCTTTAAATCGCGAAACACAAACGTAGACGGAATCGATGCGACATAGGCGCTCCGCTCACTTGAGATCATCGCCAGTGCTTGACGATGCTCGGCAAAGAGCTCTTTGGTCGATTCACATATGTGCTGCAAGTAGTAATCTTGCAACGAACCAAGGCCAGGTGGCGGGTCGTCCGAATCTGCGGCTGTTATATCAAGCACATCAACCAGAGCAGGAGGCAAGCGTTTCCGTTCTTCGGGCGAGAGCGACGTTCTCCATGCAGCGAAGGAAAGGCGTGGCTCATTGGCTGGGTCAACGGTCCCCTGAACGCCCATTCGATCCACGTACATCGTTCCGCCTTGCACAGAGAAAGCAAAACCGGTCACTTTCATTCCGGGTGTCAGCCCCATGGATTTACCGTCAATTTCCAGCTCAACCCACCGACCACTTTCGGGCAAATCTCCCGCACGAAAACGCTCTGTACTTCCCTTCTTACCAAACTCGATAATGTCTTCCCCCCACAGCGCTCGGTGTTTCCACCCCGTCGTATGAAACTGAATCATGACTTCCTGGGGTGTGTGTTCGGGATCCAAATAAACCTGGAGGAAGAACTTGGGAGATTTTGGAACGACCAGCGGCGCGGCTCCCTTGTTGAAGTAATCTTGCGCGAATCCGTCGCTGCTGCGTCGAAGTGCTTTTTTCCCGCTGGCAACGGGCGAATCGACTAAGGATAAAGGGTGCCCCGAAGCTGCAACTTCTGCTCCTGCCGGAAATGAATCTTCAAACCACACGTAGTCCGTTGTCGTCGCCTTCGGTGGTGGAATTAAGGTCGCTGGATCGGTGTAGTCGACGCTTGTAACTAACTCCTGCATCTGCCGCTCGATCAGTGCCCTGCGATCATCAAAGATTTGCATCTGCATTTCGTAGTCATTGGGCCGAACCTGCTGGACCGGTTTAGTCAGCAGAGCATTGCCATCGCGAGCGGGATCAGCATTGGAATTAAAGAACGCGTACAGCGAGTAAAACTCCTTGGTTGAGATCGGATCGTATTTGTGATCATGACACACCGCGCAGCCTGCACTCAGCCCCAGCCACGCCTGAGAAGTCGTGCTAGCCCGATCTACCGCGTAGCGAAATAAAAGTTCTTCATCAATGCTGCCGCCTTCCCCAGAGGTTACATTGCATCGATTAAATCCAGTAGCAATGATTTGCTCCTGTGTGGCATCCGGCAACAGGTCGCCGGCCAATTGCTCAATCGTGAACTGGTCATACGGTAAGTTTCGATTGAAGGCAGAAACGACCCAGTCCCGATAGGCCCACATTTGTCTTTCGTTATCAAGGTGCATACCATGGGTGTCACCGTAGCGGGCCACATCAAGCCAGTGCCGAGCCATTTCTTCACCGAAGTGGGGCGATGCAAGATACTGATCAACCATCCGCTGGTAAGCGTCCGGGGTTTGATCATTAAGAAAACGCTCGATTTCCGACAACCTGGGCGGCAACCCAGTCAGTGCAAAACTAACGCGTCGGATCAAGGTGGCTCGATCTGCTTCACCAACTGGCTCAAGACCACTGGTGGAGAGCGTTCGGGTAACAAAATAGTCGATCGATGCCTCGTCTAGATCCTGCCGTGCAGGCGGAACAAACGCCCAGTGGACTTGGTACTCAGCGCCTTGGTCAATCCACTTTCGCAACACTTCCTTGTCATCTGCAGTAAGCTGATTGTGAGCATCGGGCGGAGGCATCACTTCATCTGAATCGGCAGAAACAATTCGCTGCCACAGAACGCTGTCCTGCGATGCGCCAGGAATGAGCACGCCGGCCTGCAAGGCTGACTCGCGCACGTCCAACCGCAGGTCTGCTTGCCTGTTTTCAGCATCGATTCCGTGACACGAAAAACAGCTTTCCGAGAGGATGGGGCGCACGTCTCGATTGAATTCGATGTCTGCGGAAAGTGTGACGGTAGTTGTCAAAGCGAGATTCGCAATGCCAAACAACGTCCGTGCAAAATGTCTGTTCATAAACGTGCTGAATGTCGAACTAGAGAAACGAAAGACAATTGTCCGCTACCCCCAAGAACAGCCCGAGGTGAGACCCCCATGATAACACAGGCCAAGTGCCTCGCGTTGCTCCCGCATCAACCGCCCATCGCCCCCAGAGCCAAAATTCAATCCTGGTGATCAGCCGTAGGGGTAGCTGGCGCGAGCTGGCGGTTTTCAGGGAGAAACGCACATTGGCGGTGGTGACCGATGCCCCAACTTCAAACCTTCAATGGCCCTGCTCGCTCCCCAGCCGCCCCCCCCATTCAGTCCCGAGCGCGAACGTGCAGGATCGCGAGACGAACTCCCACCGGACGGGCAGTCTTTCTTTCGCACACCCAGCGTGCGAATCCGCTCACTTCTCAACGTGTAGATTCGACGTGCACAAGCTGCACAACCATACAGCTTCAATGAAACTGTCAACTCTTGATTCGGCACGGTCTTTGCTGATGTAGGTGACTAGCCGACTGCTGCTTGCCCGGGAGCTACTCCGGGCGGGCAAGTCGCCGTTCGCGCACAACGATTGGCTGTGCAGTTAAAACTTTGGGTATGTCGAACAGGACAGTCACGCATGTCAACAATAGCAAACGAATCCACCGCCCCGAACAAGGTAATGTCGCACGAGATCCACTGCTCGTATTTTTCTCAAGAAGATCTCTTGGGTGCCGGTTGCTTAGATTTGAATCTGGCCATGGACGCTGCCGCTCGATCCATTCGGTTGTTCGATGAAGGGGACGTTATCTTTCCCGAAAAGATCGTGCAAATTTTCAATGACGAAACGCAGGAACGCATCAACTGTTTACCCGCCACTTTCCGATGCGACAAGATTTGTGGCGTGAAGTGGGTTTCTGTCTTTCCGCCGAATCCGGCCAAATTTGGCATCCAAAACTTGTCGGCTGTCATGATTCTCTCCGAAATCGAGCATGGCTTGCCAATTGCGATCATGGAAGGCACGCTGTGCTCCAATATGCGAGTCGGCGCGATGGGCGGCTTGGCCGCAAAGCACTTGGCGAATCCAGATTCAAGGCGCATCGGATTTATCGGTGCGGGCGAACAAGCTAAGATGCATCTGATTGCCATGAAGACGGCTTTACCATCGCTGACTGAATGCTGCATCGGTGCAAAGACGGAAGCTGAAGAGCAAGAGTTCGTGGAGCAGATGCAGCCCATAATACCTGAATTGAACTTCACAACCGCTGGAACGGACCTTTCCGTTGCCGCGATCGACTCCGATGTGATAGTGACGGCGACCAGCGCTCAAGCCCCGCTGCTGAAGGCTGCGTGGGTCAAACCGGGCGCCTTCTACAGCCACGTTGGCGGCTGGGAAGACGAATTCGAAGTCGCCAAGATTTGCGACAAAATCGTTTGCGATGACTGGGAAACCGTCAAACACCGCACGCAAACTCTTAGCCGAATGTACAAAGCGGGCGAGTTGTCCGATGCCGACATTCACGCCAACCTGTCAGAGATTCTTTCAGGCAAGAAGCCTGGACGCGAATCGCCCGAAGAACGCACCTACTTCAATGCAGTCGGCTTGGCTTACACGGATGTGGGCATAGCCTACGCCATGTACCAGCGAGCTCACGAGGCGGGCATGGGGCAAGAATTGAAGATTCAGAACGAAATGATCTTCGAGCACAAAAGCCTCAAGGACTGGGCGCGCCTCTAGCTGCCACGCGGACCAGTGGAATACCGAGTTGGCTACTGAAGCTTTGCCGCGAGCAGTTACTTTGCCGCGCAGAGGCCGTGGAGTTGCTGCCGCGCCCAAGCTAGCTTGCTGACTTGCATCTTCGCCGGCGGCACTGCGCCAGCTTCTCTTTCGCACCCGCGATCTCGCTGGCTGGTGCATCCATGAAAATCTTGAGGGCGGATAGGCTTCGCTGCGTGAAAACGGCCGCTTTTTCAGCCCGGTAACTTGGTGGCCTCACCTGTGACGTCCTTTTCGTGTTTTCCCCCCCGCCATAGAATGCGTCCTTCCGATTGAAAATCGAAGATCGAAGGTTGGAACTGATTTGGAAACCGGTTGCCAACTGCCGCAACTCCAGGCAACTCTCCCACGAGTAAAATGCCGGGCTGCGTGTGATCGGATCGCGCAAAACCGAAAGAAATACTGTGAGCGAACGCAAATTCAACTTTTCCGCTGGCCCAGCCGTTTTGCCGGTCCCGGTCTTGGAGCAGATTCGTGACGAAATGCTCTGCTTGCCTGGAGCTGGCGCGTCGGTAATGGAGCTATCCCACCGCAGCAAGCAATTTGTCGCCATCCAAGAAGACGCCAAACAACGCCTCAGCCGCTTGCTGGGTGTCGGCGATGCCCACGAAGTCCTCTTTTTGCAAGGTGGATCGCGGCTTCAATTTTCGATGATTCCGATGAATTTGCTCCGCGGTAGCAGCACTCCAGCACAGTACATCCTCACCGGGTCGTGGGGCAAAAACGCCAAGAGCGAAGCTGACAAGGAAGGACCAGTCGAGGTCGTTTACGATGGCAGCGATTCAAACTACGACCGTCTGCCTGACCTAAGCACTTTGCCGTTGAAGAGCGAAGCTGCCTATGTGCATTTGACTAGCAATGAAACCATCCAAGGTGTGCAGTTTCACGGCGATCCCGATATCGACGCTCCGCTTGTAAGTGATTGTTCCAGCGATTTCCTGCACCGACCGGTTGATATCGACAAATACGGCTTGTTATACGCATGTGCTCAGAAGAACGCTGGGCCTGCAGGAGTCACCGTCGTCGTTATTCGTAAAGACCTCCTTTCGCGGAGCGATGATAGCCTGCCGGGCTATTTGAACTACAACAGCCACGTATCAGCCGATTCGATGTGGAACACGCCGCCTACGTTTGCTGTCTACGTCCTCGGCTTAGTCGCCAAGTGGATTGAAGAGTCGATCGGTGGGCTAGCCGAAATGCACAAGCAGAACAAAGAAAAAGCAGCCTTGCTGTATGCCTCGGTCGACAAGAACCCGAACATGTACATCGGTCACGCTCAGCCGGCAAACCGATCCTTGATGAACGTAACCTTCCGGCTTCCAAGCGATGAACTGCAAGCGAAATTCCTGACCGAAGCCTCCCAGGCGGGCATGGAAACACTCAAAGGGCACCGCAGCGTTGGAGGCATTCGCGCGAGTATTTACAACGCAATGCCACACGAAGGCGTTAGTGCCTTGGCTTCCTTCATGAATGACTTTGCAGCGGCAAACGGCTAAGGCCACGAATCTTTACCAGCTTTATTATCACATTCCAATTGTTACCGCTTTCCGGCGAAGGCTCTTGATCCATGGCAAAGTTCCGTATCGGCGTACTTGATCCCATTGCTGAAGAAGGCATCGAACTGCTCAAGGCGGAATCCGACTTCGAATTTGAATCTCGAGTTGGTCTCAAAGGCGATGACCTCAAATCGGCCCTTACCGAATTCGACGGCGTTATCATTCGATCCGGCGTCAACATCACCGCGGAGTCACTTGAGGGGAACAAACGACTGAAAGCGATCGTTCGCGCCGGCGTCGGGACAGACAACATTGACAAGGAAGCAGCAACGCGTCTTGGCATCGTTGTCATGAACACGCCGGCTGGAAATACGCTGTCCACCGCCGAACATGCATTTGCACTCATGATGGCCCTGTCTCGCAACATTGCGCCAGCCTACCAAAGCTTATGCGGCGGCAAGTGGGACCGAAAATCTTACATGGGAACGCAACTGGCCGACAAAACGCTGGGGGTTGTTGGATTCGGACGCATTGGCCGCGAAGTTGCTCTGCGTGGACTTGCGTTTCGTATGCGAGTCATCGCGTTCGACCCGTTTCTGACCGACGAACAAGCAACCAAGCTGGGCGTTCAGAAGGCTGCCACGGTCGCAGAAATGCTTCCACAGGTAGACTACTTGACGGTGCACACGCCGCTCACCAGTGAGACGAAACACCTCGTTGGCATGGAGCAGCTTGAACTGCTCAAGCCCGGCGTTCGGCTCATCAATTGCGCCCGAGGTGGAATCTATGACGAAGCCGCATTGGTTGCGGGACTCGATTCTGGCAAGATCGCCGGAGTCGCACTGGATGTCTTCGAAACAGAACCTTGCACCGACAGTCCATTATTCGGCAAGCCGGGAGTCGTTTGCACGCCTCACTTGGGTGCCAGCACGGACGAAGCCCAGACGCAAGTCGCCGTGGAAGGCATCCAACTTCTGCTGAGCTTTTTCAAATCAGGCGAGATCCGACACAGCGTCAACGTGGCCGCACTGGATCCCAAGACGCTCGAAGCGGTTCGCAGCTACCTAGACGTCGCTTATCGACTGGGACTATTCATCAGCCAATGGCACGGAGGCAGCGTCGAGTCATGCACACTAAACTACCGCGGTGAAGTTGCTGGCAACGATACAAAACTGCTAACCAATGCCTTCTGCGCTGGTCTGCTGGAACGAGCTCTCGAAGAAGACGTCAACATCATCAACGCGGAAGTTCTACTGCGTGAGCGCGGCATCGAGCTAAACGAGATCCGCAGTCCAGACAAAGGTGCGTTCAGTTCATCCATTACCGCTGAAGTCAGTGGCGATGGTCGAACGATGAAGGCCGCTGGAACCGTCTTCGGACACGACATGCCGCGTCTGGTGATGCTCAACGATCACCGCCTTGAAGCCTACATCGACGGCAAACTCCTCATTTTCACGCACCAAGACGTACCTGGGATCATTGGCAAAGTCGGCACGACCTTCGGTGCGCATGGAGTCAACATCGCTCAAATGGCCGTTGGACGCGCAATTGGCGATCAAGGCGGTCATGCGGTTGGAGTCCTAAATTTAGACAGTACTGCACCTGAGACGGCCATCACCGAACTTCTCGCCATCAACGGCATCGAATCCGTTCGGCCCATCGAACTCCCCTCCGCAGGCTCCCTACCAACCTGGTTGCAATAATGCGGCGATTGCCCTAGCTCCGCCATCTAGCGACGTTAGCCACATGAGGTTCGACGTGCGAGTTCGGCGGTAATGCGGCGTTGTATTTCGAGTAGAATTTCTTCGCGAGCGCTGCAGCAACTCAGACGCCCGTTGGCAAATCCGCACGTCGGGGCAATGACCAGCGGAAGAACTACCAGCGGAAAAACCACCAGCGAACTGTCTCTAACCCACCTTTTCTTCGGGAGCCGCATTGATGGGGCAAACTAGATCCGGATCCTTACAGACGCTCAGCATGACGATGCTAACGATCTCACTCATGGGCTACGGAAATGCAGTGGCGGAATCGCCAGGCAACCCGAACACCGCAGCGGACGAGACGACTGTTGTTGCTGAGGGAGCGAAACTAGAGCTAGTCGCGGATGGTTTCAAGTTCACTGAAGGGCCGGCTGTCGACGCGGAAGGCGTCGTCTACTTCACCGACCAACCCAACGACCGCATACTGCGATGCGATCTCGACGAATCGGTAACCACTTGGCTGCAGCCAGCGGGTCGCAGCAACGGCCTTTTCTTTTCAAAGCCAAACACCCTGATCGCCTGCGCGGATGGGAACAATGAGCTTTGGGCGATCGACGTGGCGAGCAAATCGCACAAAGTCTTGCTGTCTGGCTTTGAGGACAAACGCTTCAATGGCCCCAACGATGCTTGGGCGGATGCGGACGGAACGATTTACTTTACCGACCCGTACTACAAGCGCCCTTACTGGCAGCACAGTGACACGACTCCCAAACTACCGCGGCAAGTTTATCGCTATTCTCCGGCGAGCGGAAATGTGGAGATTACGGCAAGCGATTTCAAACAACCCAATGGAATTGTGGGCGATGCAAATTCGCGGACAATTTACGTAGCTGACATTGGCGACAAGAAAACTTATCGTTTCAAAATTTCCGATTCCGGCAACCTTGAAGAACGCAAGCTCTTTTGCGAAATGGGCTCCGATGGGATGACATTGGACAGCCAAGGCAATTTGTATCTGACCGGCAAAGGTGTCACGGTCTTCAACGATAAGGGAAAACAGATTGATCACATCGATGTCCCGGAAGGCTGGACGGCCAACGTTTGTATCGGCGGCAGATCGATGAACCGGCTCTACATCACTGCCAGCGATTCGCTTTACCGTGTGCAACTTAAATACACGGGGCTAGCCGCTCCAAAACATTGAGCTGCTTCGCTTATAAATTGGACCGCCTCGATTTTTTGCAAAAGCTGCGGGCTGATCGCAACATGCCTGTTGGGAAAGGGCGCTAGTCATGGTGCAGACTTACCAGCGATGCCTAATCTGCAACTGCTACTTGGATTGGGAGGATCTATTCTGCTCCAACTGCGGGACGGAGAATCCAAATATCGAAGCCGACGTCCGTGAAGATTTAGCCGTTCAATCAACGCCTTCGCAGATCACCTTTGACTGTGATTCCTGTGGGGCCAGCATGGCCTACGACGCTGATGTCCAAGCTTTGGCTTGCCCTTACTGCGGCACCCTAGCTCAGGCCCGCGAGGAACGGAAACGCTCTCTTTCGGCAAAGTGCGTTCCGTTTCGCGTTTCATCCGAAGATGCAAAACGCATTTTCCACCAGTGGCTTGGACGTGGATTCTGGAGACCAAACAACCTCCGAATCGCAGTCCGCATCGGGAAGCAACAGGGTGTGCAGGTCCCCTACTGGGCATTTTCGGCGAGGACGGAGACACGATGGACCGCGGATATTTCACCAGCCCCACCTGGATCACGGGGTGACTGGCAGCCGGTTTTTGGCCTGCGGTCGGGTCAGTACAGTGGCGTCCTAGTCGGCGGCAGTAACGTGTTGAGCGAGGCTGAAACGAATAGCATCTGCCCGTTTGATCTCGAGCACGCTCGACCGAGCGACGCATTAACATCTTCGGCTGAATCCTACGTTCGCGAGCAATTCTGCGTCGCAAGGAAGATGGCAAGACCGAAGGCAAACGCCTACTTTCGCGCCCGTGAGCTGGCCGCGTGCAAGGCGGAAGCTGGTGGCAGGAGCCGAAATGTACGCATCAACATGGAGATCGGCTCGATGCACGGCGAGCCGTATTTGCTTCCGGTTTGGATCGTAGCTTATCGCTACCGCTCCGAAGTCCACCGCGTGCTTATCAATGGTCAGACGGGTAAAATTTCCGGCTCAGCACCTGTTTCCATATTGAAGATTGTTAGCGCCGTGGTCCTGCTAGCGTTGGCGGCTACCGTTGTGCTCGCTGCATTGATCGCTGGCCAAATGTAGCTACTGCGAGTCATGCGGACCAACGGCGGGTTCCCCCAATGAATCGCAAACTCAAATAGACGCCGAAACGCCACCCCCGGGCTTGAAGCGTTCTAGCCGATCGTCCGAGCAGCGATACTATCGCGAGAGCTGCTGCATGACTTCCTGAACGACCTTTTCAATGAAGTCATCCTGAGAGGTCGATCCGCCAGCAGCTTCGCTTGCCGGTGCGATGTCCGGCAGCCACTGCCCGAGTTCGCTTAAGATCTGAGAAAGCTGCTCTTGTGTTTCTTGCGCGCTGCGTTGCTGCTCTGCGGAAAGAGGCTGTCGACTCTTACCCAAATCCCAGCCCCGCGCACGTGCTCCTCGACGGAAACCCTCTGGGAATTCTGGCTGTCCAATCATTGCGTCGAACAATGGAAGCAACCGATACTGAAACTGCATCGCACGATCCCATTGCCCACGATTGCAGGCTTCGAAAATCGCGCGTGTAAGCTCAGGCACAACGCCGCTAGTAGCATTGGTCCCACCGTTGCAACCGATCATGATCATTGGAGCAAGCGCCGCATCCCAACCGGTCAAGAATGAAAACTCGGGCCGCTGCGGACGGACTGCAGCAATCATTCGCATCATGTGTGGAATGTCGCCCGAGCTGTCCTTAATTCCAACAACTCGCGGGCAATCCAATGCAAGCCGCCGGACAGTCGAGACCTCGATGGGTGAAGCGAAGAGCGGGATATTGTAAAGCGTTACATCGACGCTAACTTCATCGGCTATGTCTTTGAAATACTGATAGACAGCTTCTTGACTGAGCTTGTAATAAAAAGGAGCCACGATTGCCACGGCCCGAACGCCAAGGGCTCCGTAAGCTTCGCAGGCGTCGATCGTCTCACGAACATTCGCCTCAGCAGCCCCCGCCAAGATTGGGACTCGATCCCCAACATGGTTACTCAGAACTTCGATGATGCGCCGCCGCTCTGCGGCCGTGAATCGGGTAAATTCGCCAGTCGAGCCGTTGGGATAGAGTCCGTGGACGCCTTTTTCGATCAACCAGTCGACGTATCCGCACAGTTTGTCCTCGTCAACTCGACCGTGAGCGTCAATCGGAGTAATGTTGGGCGTGTAGATGCCTTCCATCGGTTGCGACATAGATGAATCGTCCTGGTGCTAAGTCTTCTGCCAAAGTGGGGGAGCTGGTCGGCGACGCCCGAGCCCTTCCCCTCGATTGATCTAGTTTACATTACTTTTTCAGTCATCGGCTTGCGGCGGCCGTAACATCAAGCGATTGCTGCGGCCAACATTTATCAAACACGCCTCGGTGGCATTGCGAATGTGCTTTGCGGCGCCTCAAATATTGAGTTGCTAAGCCTAGCGAAACCCCGCCCTGGCCACTTTCGACGTCGTTTTTCGGCCTCACCACAAGCACCAATGGGAAGAACATTGTCTAGCAGGAACGCAAAACAATGGTCTGCTATCGCGCTGATCGGCGTTGCATTCTTGGCAACTTGGCTTGTCTACCTTTCCCAGCCATCGAGCCGGGCCTTCGACGAAGACGGCACGCCGCTCAGTCGACTCGTGGAAATGCTAGTAATGCCAACGCAGGCGCAGCAGTTCTTTGAGATTCAATCCGATGGAATCCCCGAAGCAGTCGTCGACAAGGTGCCGTTGTTTGCGGCGGCTGCACTTTGGTTCTGGCTGGCCTACTTGATTGGCCGTCCCGTGGTAGCCGCCGCCCGAGTCCGGTTGTCAGTTGCCGAATTCCGTGGCCTATCGACGCTACTGGGCCTGACCGTTTTTTCCACACTGACACTATCACTCGGATTGGCAGGACTGCTCAGCTCACGCTGGCCACTGGCTGGCTGCATCGCAGCACTCGCCGCATTGTCGCTCGCGCTCTGGCGTCGGCTCAGAAGCACCCCCAACAGTCCTTTGGAAACGGCTCCAGTTCGTCAAGAAGTTCAATTGCAACGTGAGCCGCTGACCGTTTGGGCGACCCGCATCACCCAAGTGCTGATTTGCCTCCTCGCCTTTGGCTACGTGCAGTTTGGCGCAATCGCACCATCAGAATTCGATGTCCTTGAGTATCACCTTGGTGCGCCAAAAGACTTCCATCAAGCGGGAAAGGTATTTTTTGCACCGCACAACGTCTACGCCAACATGCCACTGGGCGTTGAAATGCACAGCCTTGCCGCCATGACTCTAGTTGGTGGACCGACAGGGTGGTGGACAGGTGCAATGATTGGCAAAGTCATCATCGCCGGGTTCTCGTTGCTGGGTGCTTATCTGATTTTTGGGTTTGCAGGCCGGCACTTTGGGACCCCCATCAATTGGTTTGCCGCCGGACTGCTGCTTGCGATTGGTGGAAACATCCACTCGGCAACAACTGGACTAGTCGACTTCGCACTGGCCGTCTATGTGCTGGCCAGTGCCCTGGCTCTTGAAGCAGTCGCTTCCAATACAGGAACTGCCGAATCACCGCTACCAAGGTCGGTTTGGTTCCAGCGCACACTCATGCTTGGCATCCTTACGTTTGGAGCAATGACGTGTAAGTACACGGGACTGTTCTTTTGCGTCGTTCCAATTGGCTTAGCAATTGGTTACCTGCTCCTTCGCAGGCGGCTCCCCTGCCCTACCCTGACTGGCATATCAGCCTCTGGGGCTGCTTTCACATTGACACTTGCACCATGGCTGGGAAAGAACCTGATTTCCACAGGAAACCCGGTGTACCCGCTTGCAGATCACATCTTCGGCGGACTGGATGCTGATATTGCGGAGCGATGGGCGGATGCCCATACGGCTGGCGGCAGCCTGTCAGTGTATAGTTTCGGACAATTGGCCGGGTCCGCATGGCAGTTCTTGCTGGTATCGGGCTTTCAGCACCCGACCGTAACATTCGCTGCAGTGGGTGGCCTGCTGGTTGCCGGCTGGCAGTTTGCCAAACCACCTTCTTCGAGGCTCGACGGTCGTGGTCACGACTGGTGTCCCCCGATAGACATTTGGTCTTACGCTGCTCTAGCAGCTTTCGTTTTGGCTGTCTGGTGGCTTGCAACACACCGGTTGGACAGGTTCTGGTTTCCCGCCATGCCGATGTTCGTCATCCTAGCGGCAAGTTTCCTACACTGGGTTCACACCCGTGTATCGGCTGGCCTGGTGACGGCGATAACACTGGTGAGCATTCTATTCAGTTTGCAGGTACTGTTCTCTGGCAGTGCTCCCAACGATGCCCGTTGGCTGGTGCCCCAACGCGAGTTTTACAACAGTTTGACCGCGCCAACGCCGCGATCAACATTCGGCGATGCCACCGCCTGGTGCAACAATCAGTTTTCCGACGAAAACCAAACCGTTGCCCTCGTTGGACAAGCGGCCATTTTCCCCTATACGTTCCCCTACCTCTATGCGACCTGCTTCGACGAACCTCCTGTCAAATCACTGATCGCCGGCATGTCGGCCAAGGAACAAAGAGTCGCGCTCAAGGATGCCGGCATTTCGCACATCGTCATCGACTGGACGGAGATCGGCCGATACCGTTCCCCTGGCAATTACGGCTTCGACGATTGGCCCAGCCGCTGGGACGTCGATCGGTTGATCGAAGATGGAGTTGTCGAGAACATGCAGACTCCCTTTTCGACCGCCAGTTTTCAAGCGTTGAAAGTTCTACCGCCCAAGAACGCGTCGGATGCAACCAACCCCGCGCAGCCTGAACCGAAAGAGTGAGCCGAAGCTGACAGCCTTAACTTCTTTGATGCGATGCCGAATTCCTCACACTCCCCGACGCAAACAGATACTTCGCCTGCACAGAAAACTCAATGGCTGAGTCGTTTGCGGCGTTTCGCCTTGTTGCAAGTCTTGTTCTTTGCCTTTGGCGGATTTCTATTCTACGCTGGCGTGGTGGTTCCGATCGGCAGTGATGTCACCGACACCACAACGCAAGGATTCGTTACGCAGCGGGTGACGCGCATATTGAATATTGCCAATACGGTCGCCGTCGTGATGCTTTCATGGGAATTGTGGGCATCCGCTGCCACATCGCGACGCCGGTCGCTGACCGTGATGACCATTTGCACGATGTTGATCGCGGTATGCACCGCGGCTCTATTTTGGTTGCACTTGCAATTGGACGCCCTTGTCGTGCCAATTGACATGGAAGTTGTTGATCACGAGCTGTTTTACCAGCGGCACCGGCTTTATCTCTGGACTTCGACAGTTCTCTGGCTGGCCACGTTGCCGATCGTTTGGGTTCTTGCAAATCGCTCGGCGAACTGACGCCATAGCCTTCGTCGACGCGATCGCGAAGCAGAGCTATACTTGCTGGGCCCCAGCAATGGTCTTGATGACGCTTCAAGTCCTTCGATACGTTCCACTTTTTGCGAAACTGCGGCAAGTCCATTGAACAACACGCTTCTCTTTGTTGTGCCCGTGTTCGCTTATATCGTTGGCACCATGTTCGCCGGGCGATTCGAAGACGACGGCTACGCCATTGCCTATTCGATCGTCGTCACGCTGCTTGCGATCTTGATTGGCATCTTAGCCGTTCGGGCAAAGAAGGAGCGAGCACAGGACAGTGGCAAGCCATGCTCGCTGCTTCCGTTTCGAGTTCACCCGTTCGTTATCGAAGGAATTGCAGCGGGAGTGATTGGCATCGCAGCCTGGATCTGGCTTAGCGACTTGCAGCTCGAACGCAGAATTGCAAACTACTTGCCTAGTTTCATGCAGCCCGGAGAACGGGAGTCCTACAATCCATTTGAGACGTTGAGTCCTGGCGTTGCTTGGGCGTTCATTGCCTTTCGAATTTTCGGCATTGGAATCGTCGTGCCTGTCGCTGAAGAGCTTTTTTGGCGCGGATTTCTTTTACGATGGCTGATCGATCCCGACTGGGAGAAGCTTCCCCTTGGCCAATTCTCGCTGCAATCATTCTCGGTCGTCGTGCTTCTTTTTACGCTTGCCCACCCAGAGTGGTTTGCGGCGGCACTGTGGTGTGCGCTCATCAACGGCCTGCTGTATTGGAAACGCGATCTTTGGCAGTGTATCGTGGCCCACTCGGTTTCCAACCTGCTACTGGTTGCCTATGTGCTGGCCTACGACCAATGGTATCTTTGGTAAATTAAGTACTGTCCGCCAAGAGTCGTTTTCGATGCGAATCCAATGTTCAGGGTACCTGCTATGCCGTCCATTCTGCTTCAGTTGTTGACTCATGTTTCGGCACCTGTAACTTCGGCGATACCAAAATGTGCGTGCGTCTTACTGATAGCCTGGTGCGTCAATACAGTGCAGGGGCAAGACGCTGAACGACCGCGAGCCTCAGATCCACGACCGAACTTGATCTACATTATGGCCGATGACTTGGGCTACGGCGATCTAGGTTGCTACGGGCAGAAGGAAATTGACACGCCCAACATCGACACTCTGGCACGCAACGGCATGAAGCTGACAAGCTACTACGCGCCGTGCACCGTTTGCCGTCCTTCAAGGCTCGCACTTTGGACCGGCCAACACATGGGACACACGCCCATCGACTCGAACGCGAAATACATATTCAAGCCAGAGGACATCACCGTAGCGGAACTCCTCAAGACGGCTGGTTACGCAACGGGCGGTGTCGGGAAGTGGGCCATGGGTGGACCAGACACGCAAGGAAACCCGAACGCAAATGGTTTCGATTTCTGGATGGGCTATCTCGATCAGAGCGAGGCCCACAATTACTACCCAACGCACCTGTGGTTGAACAACAAACGTGTCGAATTGCCGGGAAATGTCATTGGTGATTATCCGAATGGCCGCGGACGCGTTGCCGAACAGCGGGAGACATACTCCCACGACGTCATGACGGGAGCCGCTTTTGATTTCATTCGCGAAAACCAAGACAATCCGTTCTTGATGCATATCCACTGGACCATCCCCCACGCAAACAACGAAGGCGGGCGAGTCACGGGCAACGGCATGGAGGTCCCAACCTACGGAGCCTATGCCAACCGAGATTGGCCCGATACAGAAAAGGGCCAAGCGGCGATGATCGCCCGGATGGACGGAAGTGTTGGACGGTTGCTCAGCTTACTGAATGAACTAGGGCTCAACAAAAACACATTGATCATCTTTACCAGCGATAACGGCCCGCACAACGAAGGTGGACACGACCACAAATTTTTTGACTCAAACGGGCCACTCCGCGGATTCAAACGCGACCTCTACGAGGGCGGTATCCGGGCCCCGACGATTGCTTGGTGGCCTGGGACAATCGAAGCGGGCACGGTGAGCGACCTCCCAATGGCCGGTTACGACTGGATGGCAACGGCGTGCGAGTTGGCGGACTGTCCGCCTGCGGAGGATACAGACGGAATCTCTTTTGTTCCCACGCTACTCGGCAAACAACAGCAGCCGCACGAGTATCTGTATTTCAGCTATGGTGAAAAGAAAGCAGTCCGAAAAGGCAACTGGAAAGTCGTGCGTTCAGGCAAAGACAAACCGCTCGAGCTGTACAACCTTGAAGAGGACATTGGCGAGACGACGGACCTTGCTTCCCAGAACAAAGATCTGATTGCCGATTTTGAAATAATTATTCGAAAAGCCTCGCAAAAATAGCCTACCCGAGAGCTGCCGCAAATCTGCGGCTCACAAACTTAAATACGACCAACCCCGCAGCAAGGAAACCCAATGGACCTGACGATTCGTCCCGGCGAT
The DNA here is from genome assembly GCA_964411445.1 of uncultured Pirellulaceae bacterium. Taxonomy (GTDB): domain Bacteria; phylum Planctomycetota; class Planctomycetia; order Pirellulales; family Pirellulaceae; genus Aureliella. The sequence continues at coordinate 27,522 of CAYPLE010000025.1, read as the reverse complement.
CACGAGTGTTTTGACTACCATCGCGATTACGTTGCCAAAGTGCCCGACGGCAATATTCTTGAAACGCTAGAGGATCAGACCGCTCAGGTGGCCACATTTATTTCGAACATACCGCCCGAACAGTGGGAGACGATCCATGAACCCTACGGTTGGAAAGTCCGCACAGTCATCGAACACTGCTGTGACGCCGAGCGAGTCTTTGGATATCGTATCTTGCGTTTTGCAACTGGCGACAAGACCGATTTGCCCGGCTGGGATGAAAATCACTACGCCGCATGCGGTTACGCAAAACCGCTAGCTCCAGATGCGCTCGCAGAAGAATTTCGGGCTATTCGCATTGGCAACATGCGATTGCTACAGAGACTAAGCGATGAAGCGCTCGGACAATCAGGCACCGCGGATGGACGCACAGTATCCGTCCGAACGCTGACTTGGCTGATGGCGGGTCATTGGATCCACCATGAAGAGATTCTAAAGAAGCGACTTGGGTTGTAGCAACGACTGAATGCGCTCAGCATGCGTCTCGAAAGCGAGCCCTGTGACTTTTCCCAGGGCATGCTTCTAGGCGACTTGTGGAGCGGCCAAGTCGTTGTGGACTTGGTCGACCGTTTCTTCGGTCACGGAACTAAGATCTTCTGCGAAACCAACCATCAGACTCAAATCGCAGATGCGATTGATGCGTCGAGGGATGCCGCTCGAGAGCACATGAATTCGCTGGATTGCGTCTGGCGTAAATAGATCGTCTTGCTTCGCACCAGCAATTCGCAGTCGGTGCTGAATATAGGATGCCGTTTCTTCCTCGCGGAGACGATTGAGCAAGCACTTCACGCTCAGTCGTTCATCCAGTGCATGATATCGCTCAACCTGAGAAAGCAGTGTTGGTTCGCCGACCAGCACTAGTGTCCAGGCTGATTCGCCAGATGCCTCACTGGCCCCGATGTTGAGCAACAGACGCAGCGGCTGCAGCAAACCATATTGCTCCAAAAAGTGCGCTTCGTCGACGACAACAACTGGGTGCTTCCCAGCCTCAGAAGATTCGCCGATAAATGCTTCAAACCGAGCCAAGTCAGACCAAACCTCAGAGGCTTCACCGGGCCGCTGCGGATCGACGTGATTGACCAAATAGCGAATCAACTGCTCTTCGTTCATCGCTGGGAAGACCAGATTGATAATTGGCCCGATGCTATCGCTCATCTGCTTGGACAACGCATCGACCACGAGCGATTTGCCCATCCCGCCAGGCCCACACAGCAACGCGGCGGCTCGACGATTTTCGATCGCATAGTGCAACTTCAAAAGGGCTGCTTGGTGTGTTTCGGCCGGGTAGTAGAATTCTCCGCGAACACTGTTTTCGAATGGGCGCTGACTAAGTTTCCAGTGTTCGTTATACATCGATTTGCGTCCACAGTATTTTGAATGAGAAGGCTTGTGGGCCTGCGTGCTCGTAAAACATTCAATGACAGTCCTTCGCGACCGGTTTGCATCGAGCGATGTGCACCAATCCGGCCAATGAACTACGCAGCAAAGTTCTCGACCAAGCCGACGGAAACGACTCCCGACTGTCGGATCCGACGTAAGCAAGCTTCCAATTGTTCGGCAGCTTCTTCACGGCTATCCACAACGGTGACTACCGCGCTGAGAATCCCACACTCACCCATCGTCGAAACCAGGCTGCGTGGTGATTCCATCGGCCCCATGTCAACGATGACGAGATCAAAGCTCTCAGCCAACTCGCTCAGCATTCCGGCAATGCGATCGTCGTCCGCGGCCAATTCTTCGTGACTAACCGGCGACAGCAATGGTACGACGGTAACCTGATCTTCAATCGAGTGAATGGCAACTTCCTCCAGTGGAAGCTGGTGTTCCAGAGCCGTTCGCCAATCTTGATCGACATCCAGGTTCGTTTGGAAAGAAAGGCTCGGGGAATCCAGATCACCATCGACAATGGCGACTTTCAACCCGCGACTGCCCGCTAGAATTGCAAGACAACAGGCAATGGTCGTGCGTCCTTCGCCACCCTTTGGACTCGTCACCGCCATGACTTGCAGGCCTTCCTGGCAGGCGGCGACAAGGTTCTCGGCCACAGCGTCCATCTGCCCTCCGCCACGAGATAGCAGGTCAAAGCAGATGTGAGGCCAGTGGAGGTTGTCCACTTCCCAAACCGGATTGAAGATACGATTGGTCGCTTCGCGTAACTGGGCTTCAGCCATGATCGGATCCACTTTTTTAGCAGGGGGATTTCCGGCGTTTGGTTTGTCTGTCCGGACAATCGGCCGGTCCAACTGAGTCGGAGCAGCGGCGAGCTCCGAGATTTCGGAGAGGTCGCTTTCGGATACACTTGATTCTGCATCGGTGCCATCCAAAATCGCAGCGCGATCGTAGTACGACGGCTTGTCGAGTCGAAAGATCTCGCTAGGTTCCGTGCTAACTCCCGCGTTAGTCGTCTTAGGACGTGTGATTTCGGCGGTGTCCGGAGCAGTTTCATCCGAGAGCGCTGGGCTGGCCGGAGGCTGAAGTTCGGGAATTCTGTTAACTTCAGTGCTATGTTTCAACGCAGCTTGATCTTCGAGCGCCGTTTCCGCAGCGGCATTGATCTCGGTGGCTGATTCGGATGCTTCCTGCTCAGGTTCTGGTTTGCTGGCTGGCGCAACGGCAGGCGTTTCGGGTGACTCAATTCTGGCTCGGAGTACGCGGGTTGCACTCTCGCGCGACAACTGCTCTTCGAAAGCGGCTTCTGCGTTGGCCGATTCGGATCCCCAGAAAGCGTCAAGCTGCTGCCCTTGCCAATCGCCGGCTTGCATCATGTGACTAGCGATAGACTGGCGAAGCGAAGCGTCATTGGACTGATCGGAATAGACCACTTCCGCCTGTCGTACGTCGCCGGCCACGCTCAACTTCGGTGCAGGAACCTGTTTTTCCGCGGCATGCTCATGCACAACTCGCCCACCGCCCTGCTCTACCGCTTGCGTATCACCGCTTGGTTGCGTATCGCGTCTGGTTGGCTTTGACAAAGCTGGCTTGGCAGACCGCATTGGCTTGGCGGACGATGCTGGAGTGACGTTAGGCGCTGGAATTTCCATCGACGCAGTGTCAAAACGAATCACAAGATCGTCCATGACGCTCGATTCAGGAGCCGCTACGGCAGCTTCGTCGCTCTTGGCTCGATTGCTGGACTCTTTTGAGTAGGCCTTTATGAAAGCCTGATTGAGGTTAGCCGTCATGACCTGGAACTTCCTGGACAATGTTAGTTGAATACAAGTGAGCAACTGGGCTTAGTTGCAGCGTGTGCGGCACAGGCGGTGCTCTGCAGTGTTATCGACTGCGGTATCGGTTGGATTCGTATTCGCGCCACGCTTTAATGCAGGCTTCGACATCGAATTCTGGAGTCGCCGTAAGCACAGGCCCCTGAGGTTGTGTCGCCGATGGCTGCTGTGTTGCGGAATCGACCTCACGCGTCATGGATGCATTGGAAAGTGGCAGACTGGACGATCCCGTGCTAGTGAGCTGCGTTGTGGGCCCAGCTTGATCTGCCTCAATTGTGGCTGGCGCTGTCGACTCGGCAAGCGAACTACTTCCGCCAACAAGGCTGTCACTCTGATTGCTGTTACTCTGATTGGTTGAGCCGGGCTGAAAAGAGGGCTGCAGCGGTGTCGTTTGACCAACCTGCGTGTTCGGTTCGCTCCTGACGACGCCCGAGTACATCGGCGTCAACGTTGTGTTATCTGCGTCGGTTGTCGATGATTGGTTCGCGAGGCCGGTTGCTGAATTCTCTGTCGAAGGTCCTGCTTGTGCGCCGTCGTACAATCCTGGACTTCCGCCAGGTGTGCCCGAAGGGTGCGAAACCTGAACAGTGGGCAGCGTAAAACCTCGTGGTGCTTGACTTTGATCAGCCGCTTCCTGCATCGCTTGCGCTTCTGCTGCAAGTGCGTTATCAAGTCCGCTACTGGCTAGGCCATTGCCGCTGGCAATTGGATGTCCAACCATGACCGAGGAGAATTCTTCGGCCTCGCTGGCTTTCGCTTGGTTCGCGGCATTGTTCGCACCGTTGTTTGCCAGCTCAAGCGATTCAGGAATGAGGCTATCGTCGCCAGCCAGTGCCGCTTCGGTCGGGCTCAACGGCGCCGCATCAGCTTCTGCTTCCGAGCCACCGAACTCTGCTCCGCCCATGGGCATTGTCGCCAAACTGCCGCTATCGACGTCAATTTGGATGTCGTCAAGGGAAGGAATCCCGAATTCCTCGACGTCTTGCTCCAGCGCTAGCTGCTCATCGCCAGTGTCACGAAACGCTACGACACTTGCCGAAACCATGGCAACGACTAGCAACAGCAGAACAATCCCGCTTGACCAGTGCTCCCACCAGCTACGCTGCATTGTTCCAACCGTTGCCGGCTTGGCAGACTCGGTGGAGCGCCCCGAATGAGACAGCTCAGCAGCGGCTACGGCGGTGCCTCCAGCCGTTTGACTGACTGCACGAGTCGGTGACTGCGATTCGTCCGCGCGGACAGCCGCAGTCTGCGTGCTGGCCTCGGAGACAGGAGCGACCGCCGAATGGGCGACTGACACTTCAGCAGTTTCGCCGGTCACCGGATCGGCTTCGTCGGTTACCAAGTTGGGGAACCGGAACAGAACCGGGACCGGGGGACTTGCCCCTTCAGGCCGGCTGCTGCGATTCATGCGACGCGAGTTGGCGGTCCGTGGCGTAGCTTTCATTTCTGATGGTCCCTTTGGGGCGTTCGCTGGCGAAATGTGCTCAGCTTCTTCTATCCCACGTGTGTGGTATCAAAAGCGCCCAATTTGAATCAAGGCGATTCGGGCGCTCAGAGAGTTTGCGACATCAGTTTGTTTCGGAACCGACGTTACGGATCTTTAGTCTTTTGACGATCAGGGCGACTTTTCCGGTTAGTTAAACTTTCTTAGCCCTTGCCATCGGCGATTGCCCTGTCAACATGTCCGTAGGTGGCACACGGATTGCATTACTGAATTTGGACGTGTAAACCCTGCCAGTTCCGACAGTTTGCGGCCCTTGGGCGGGTTAGCAGTCGTTGTAAAAACCGAAAACTCGAGCCAAAGACTGAGATGGCAGAAGACTTTTACAAAACGCTAGGCGTATCCCGAGGCGCATCGGCCGACGAACTTCAGAAGGCCTATCGCACTCTTGCGCGCAAATACCACCCCGATTTAAATCCTGACGACAAGACTGCTCAGCAGAAGTTTAAGGACATTCAGCACGCCTACGATGTGCTCAGCGAGCCGGACAAGCGCCGGATGTACGATCAATATGGCCCCGATTTTGAGCGGGCTGGTCCCGGCGGCCCGGGGGGATCCCCCTTCGGTGGCGCTGGTTTCGAACAAGCCTTTGGTGGTGGCCCAGGCGGTTTTCAGTTCGATGGCGACTTGGGAGATATCTTCCGGCAATTCGCTGGTGGAGGTGCTGGGGCGCGTTCCGCACGGCGCCCGAGTCGAGGGAGCGATAGCACCGCCGACCTTACGATTCCGTTCTCCACAGCCGTGCTTGGCGGCAATGCTTCCATTGGTCTGGTCCGCGGAGGTAAGAATGAATCGATTCAGGTCAAGATTCCGGCCGGCATTGAGTCTGGCAAAAAAATTCGACTTCGCGGACAAGGCGAACCAGGGCCTGGCGGTGCGTCACCAGGCGACCTGCTCGTCACCATCACCGTCGCTCCACACCCTTGCTACCGCCGGGTTGGAAACAACTTGGAAGTAAAACTGCCAGTCTCGGTTAGTGAAGCAGCCTTGGGAGCAACGATTGACGTTCCAACCCCCGGCGGAACGGTTGCCCTTAAGATTCCAGCGGGATCTTCCTCGGGGCGACGGCTGCGGGTCAAAGGCCAGGGAGTGAAGGCAGCGAGCGGTTCGGGTGACTTGTACGTTGAATTGCAAATCAAAATCCCGGAGCGTTTTGCTAGCGATACCGAAAGCCCCGAAGTCCGTGCGGCTGCGGAGGCGTTTGAAGAGCTATACGAATCGCCGCTCCGCGACAAACTCATGTGGTAAGCCGGATGATTCGCATTGGATTGCGTCTGAACGACAAGATGCGCATCAAGTCGCCCCAGGACTTTAGCAAAACGTTTCGCCGCGGAATTGTCGTGGCCGATGCGACGTTGGTGATGCATGCCATCATCGCTTCTGACCGGCCGGTACGGCTAGGAATTTCTATTCCCAAGAAAACCGGAAATGCTCCGGTTCGCAATCACTGGAAACGACTGATTCGGGAAGGCTATCGCATTCAATACGGCGACTTTCCCCCTGGACTGCAGATCGTCGTTCGCCCGCGGAAAGACGCGGCAGCCGACTTCACCGTCATCAAACGTTCCCTGCGATCACTCGCGAAACGGGCTGTCAAGAAACTTGCGGTACAAGAAACAACGAAACGCGATTGACGCCTGACTAGACGTTTGGCTATGGCGAACAGTGATATTGGTAGTCAAAACACTGTCGAGCATGAACTAGCCGCGGAGAGTCCCAGGATGCGTCATTTCGTCTATCTATCTGCTTTGAGCCTGATCCTTTGGGGCCTGGCAGGCTGTAAAGCGATTGGCGATGCGCTGGTCGAATTATTTATCGACACATTATTTATCGACACAGCGGTCGACTCCGCCGTTAACAGCAATTACCCCAGCCGTAACGATGACGTGCCGGAGCGATACCGGAAACGCTTCGAAGCTCAGCAACAGCAGGACCGTTTCCTGCGGGAATCACGGCGTTAGTGCTCAAAAGCCTTTTTGTATTAGCGGCTTCTAGCTGTCGTCATCGCGCGTCACGTTAGGATGCTCGGAGGCTGAAAGCCACCAAAACACTCAATCGACAGCCCCGGCTCACGGTGAACCGGGGCTGCGATGCCACGAAGACTCAAATTGCTTGAAACGAGGCCATTTCGCGAGCAAGCCGCTTACGAGCGACGTGCAGGCGACGCTTGATGGTACCGATAGGAGCTTCAAAGTGTTCAGCCATCTCGATCAAAGACTGACCGCCGATGTAGAACGCTTCCAGAGTCTCCCGGTCCAAGTCGCGTAGTCGGCCCAAGCCATCTCGAACTTGGGCCTTTCGCTCGCCGTCCAAGACGTCGTCCAGCGGTGTGTCCTCGCTGCAGTGAACCGCCTCAAGCGTTTCGCACTCCATCGAGACAGCCACCTTGCGACGCGTCAGTCGATTGATCGACATGCGCCGAACAATTTGCCGCAACCAACCACCAAACGCCTCAGGGACTCGCAGTTGTTCGATCCGATCAAAGGCGTGAATGAACACGTCTTGAACCAGTTCTTCTGCTTCGTCCCAGTTACCCGTCTTGCGATAGGCCAACGCCAACGCCGATTCACGGTATCGCTCGTAGAGTGCCGATTGTGCTTCGCGGTCACCTGTTTTTGCACAAGAGACCAACTCAGCCACAGTTGAAAAATGAGATATAGTGTTTTCCGTAAACATAGTCGTTCTCTCTTGCAGGGCCGACGCCACAACGGGCGCAAACCTGGTGCTTCCTTGATCGAGAGAAATCAGCAAAATCGAGCTCTATAGGTGGCCCGGCAATTGCAACCTCGGGGCGAACCGGCGTGGAGTGCTCCAGCGTGATCACAAACCTTAGGTGTGACCGACGCTCTTAGCACGCGCGGCAGCGCTCGAAGAGACTCTCTCAGAATGATGCTTCTAGTTTTTCGGGTTCAATCACAAATAATGAGCTGATTGAACCGGAGCCATTTTTGCGGACTAGCCGCAATTCCTGGCGTTGGCAAAGGTCGAGCACAAACTGAAATTCAGCTTGTCCTGACTGGTCAATTGGCGTTTCAAGCCGGACTGCCGAGTCTGTTTCGGGGGTGTCCCGAGACAGGGCTGGAGCGTTAAACGCCCCAGCATCGGTAGGCCTGGCATCAGCCAATAACCTGTGCCTGTAGAAGCTCCGTGTTCACGTTCAAAGCGATGGAGGCGGATGCGCGCAATACCAGCGGCAACCACGACGGCATCGATCACATTGGCGATCACGGCGGCGACTGAGCTGGATATTTGTGAATTACGCATTGCATTCCTCCCTCACGGCGAATGAATCGCAACGTGAACTGAGAGAGACATAGTTGGATGCCAGCAAAATTTGCCAGCGGCGGGCAGACGTGCCCAGGCCCCCGTTCCTCAACGAAGACCTTCTTTAGTGACGATTCACCTTACACAGTTTCCGCGGCAAATACAACAAATCGATCGCCACGGAATTTCGCCGACTGGGTAGCTGCACCGTAAAACCGGCCGCTTCCCCTGAAATCAGCGTGTGCATTGTGCTTATGACTCCTTAGACATTCATCTCTGCTAAGGGTTCGCCATTTTCGACGATTCGTATCAAATTTTTTATCTGAGCTAGCGATTTTTCGCCCGACAGCGGCCTATTCGTGCGAGTCGCACGGGCTTGAAACGCTCTCACTGTTTTGAAAATAACAGCAAGCGAGCTGCTCAAGTAGCTACCAACACCCTCGCCCGGAATGCAAATCAGTCCTTCTCGGCTTCGGATTCTTTCTTGCCGCCAAGGGTCTTTATGGACTTTTGCAACCGTTCCTCGAGCGTCACCGACTTGTAGTCGAAGTACTCGCCGAGCAACTCTTCAGCCTTTTTGCGCTGCTCGGGGGCCAATTCAGCTAGCACTTCACGCATCGCCTGAGCCTTAATGGTGGCAATCTTGGCGGCAGTTTCAGCCGCGACTCGCTCAGCAACATCCGTCAGATGCTGCTTTTGGTCGTCATGCACGCCAATTTCCTCGCCGAGCTGTCCGCTGACCAAGCACTCGCCCAAGCCGCGTTTGCTAATTTCAATCTGGTAAGCCAACTGCTGCACGCGTTTCATTTGCTCAGGCAGCAGGATCTCTTCAATGGCCGCCTCGGCCTGGGCCTGATTTTCCGCGATCACATCCTTCATCGAGTCGCCGCCAATGCGAATCGCCCCGCCACCCTGCCCAATCATCTCTCTGATCGCCGACTGCAGGTTCTTCTGCGAAGCCTTCATGATCTGTTTTACACCGGCATATTGCTGCTCACTCAGCTTCAGCTCGCTGCGAACGGATTCATTGTCTAGCAGGCCAAAGAGCTGTGAGCGGTCGTTCGGATTGACTCCCCCGAACATGCTGCCCATCGAAAAACCGCCTCCGTCGCCCGAAAACGAAAAACTGGCCGCCCCTTCACTCATTCGCTCCTTCATATCCTCACTCAGCTCACCTTCTACAGAGCTAAAGCCGAGAATCTGAACTCCAACACCTTCTTGTGCAAAACAGGCCGAACCGAAGCTCCCCAGCCCGACCGACGCCCCGACAACAATCGCAGCACGAAAAGACGTCTTCACTCGTTGGATTAGCAGCATTTGGGTCACTCTCGATATTCTTGAATCAATAAACAAACTTGGCGGTCGAAGCGGTCATCACTTCCAATTGAGCGTCAATGTTACAGCACTTGGAACCGTATCCAAGACATTGTGGATCGAAGTGGATCGAAAACATTGTCCGGAGTATGTTGCCGCAAAGCCTTAGCTGTTGCAATCGCGATCCAATCTGAGACATTCACGCGTCGTTTACCCGTTTAGATGATTGGTTTAGCGGGATCTGCAACCAGCTCCAATGCAAGTTGATTGATGGGGGCTGTGCTTTTTGCCCCAGCGTTAGGATGAGTGACCTATGGAATCTGACCCAAGCAAATCAACCGAGGCAAACGAAGCGCTCCGGCAGGATGACTTGCTGCGGGCGATTGCGACGCTCGAAAAGCTCAGTGACAGCCCAAAGTTGATGGTGTCGCTTTCGCGAGACGAGCAAGAACGTTTGCTACGAGCGGCTGGTCGAGTTGCTCATCCTGGCCGGGCCGCCAAGCGCCGACTTGTTCGCGCCCAACGACAACTGCGACAAGAAGCAAAACAAGCCAAGGCGGCTGAAGATGACGCGTTGCTGCAGCAAACTCAAATCCGCTCCTTGGCTCCCGAATCGCGGCGCAAGATCACCAGCGCCCCCCCAGCGCCCAATCTGGCTCCGCCCGAAATGCCCCTAGCGCTGAACGATTCGCACAGCGATGAATTCATCGGAGAGCTCAAGCAGCCGAGGAACTGCTACATCTGCAAGGAAGACTTCACTCGTCTGCACCGCCACTATGATTCGATGTGCCCCAACTGCGCCGTCTTCAACTGGATGAAACGCATTCAACTAGCCGATCTCTCGGGCCGCTATGCACTGCTCACCGGTGGCCGCGTGAAGATTGGCTTCGAAGCCGCCATCAAGCTGTTACGTTGCGGCGCACACGTCATCGTCACAACCCGGTTCCCGAACGACGCCGCACAACGATTCGCCGCCTGCGATGAATTTGAGCAGTGGTCCGATCGCCTTAAAATTTTTGGTTTAGATCTGCGGCACACGCCCAGCGTCGAAGGCTTAGCCCGTGAACTGAACGACACGCTACCTCAACTAGACTTTATCATCAACAACGCCTGCCAAACGATTCGCCGTCCCAGCGGCTACTACAAGCATCTGCTTGACTACGAACGCAAGCCTGCATCGGACCTTCCGCCAGCGTCCTCCGGTCTGTTGACCGATTACCATCGGCTGATTTCCGGTGGCAAACTGAACGCCCCCAGCGACCACGCCACCGCTGGCTTGCAGACGGCCGAACAAGCAATCAAGGCAGATCAAACGCATGCACTCCATGGCTTAGTTGACGCTGCCGAACTGTCGCAAATTGCCTTGACCAAAGAAGATCATGAATTGGGCGAAGAAGTTTTCCCGAGTGGTCAGTACGACATCGACGCGCAGCAGATGGACCTGCGTGGCAAGAACAGTTGGCGGTTGAAGCTGGCTGAAGTTGACACCGTCGAAATGCTAGAGGTCCACCTCGTCAACTCTGTCGCTCCATTTCTATTCAACGCGCGACTTAAGCCCTTGATGCTGCGAACACAAACGCGGGACAAACACATCGTGAACGTTTCTGCAATGGAAGGCGTTTTCTATCGAGCGTTCAAGCGCGACACGCATCCACACACCAACATGGCCAAGGCATCGCTCAACATGATGACGCGAACCAGCGCCGCAGATTACATCCAAGACGGCATCCACATGAACAGCGTGGATACTGGCTGGATTACTGATGAAGATCCACTCGAAATTACTCAGCGAAAACAACAAGAGCGTGGATTCAGCACACCTTTGGACACCATCGACGCTGCCGCCCGCATTTGCGATCCAATCGTCTCTGGCATCGCAAGTGGACAACATGTCTGGGGGAAATTTCTGAAGGACTATGTCGTATCCAACTGGTAATCATTCCCAGCTAATTCTCCCAAATCCCCGCCTCCGAATTTTCTTGGGGAAGAAAGCGGGTGTTTGGGACAAAGCCTAGCATTCGAAGATTGTTTCGACGTTGCCCCGCAAGACCTGCTTGCCAAGATCGATTGCTCGACTTTCCGTCCAGTTCATATCCTGGACGAAGTGCCCTGCAAGCACGCGGGCTAAGCAGCGTTTGTACATTGCGAATTTTGGCTGTGCGAATTCCAATTTGTACATATCACTGTAGTAGCCAACGATCTTGTTTCGAGGCACTGCTTCCATACGATGATGCAAGTCACGAGTAATGACCGACGGCGTGTTGCTGTACCACCAATGCCCATTGCAAACAACGTTTGGGAAAATCCAGGCGTAGCTGACCAACTCTTGATTCGTAACGCTTGCCAGCACGGAAACCGGAAACGTCACATCTGGAAACGCGTTGAACAGCTCTCGGTACTGGATCAGCGAAACGCGGCTGTCGTACAAGTCCTGACCTTGAAATACACCGTCTGGATAAACACTTCGATTCACTCCAATCATCAGATCAAACGGAAGCTTCCGAGCTTGGCAGTTCGTAGCCAAACTCCAAAATACCCAACAGCTCAACTGCGCAGCTTCGGCATCACTTGCCTGCCCAGACAGAACCTTTGCGAGTGCCGCTTCGGCTGCTGCGTCTGAAATTTGCTGCGGTGCAAAATCAGGAGGCAAGCTGATCGCGCAAGCCTTGGCATTTTTGCTGCAGAAATGGTCAAACAACCTTCCGAGAGCTTCGCTAAATGCCGTTAGATTGGTTACGCTCGTCCCCGTACACTTTTCAAGCCGCTCTCGTACTTCGGGTTTGCGGAAATGGAACACTAAATCATCGGTCCGCAAACAAGGGATGTAACGCGAGGTATCAAAACCCTCCAATGCATCATCGAAATCGTTGGTCAGGAAGACGGCTTCCAGTTTGCTCAACCGCAGGACTTCGTCTTCCCACCCGTCTGAATCCAACTTTGCCTGAGCCGCATCGTAGAACGCCTCCCAGTTGCTGCTATCCAATTGCTCAAGCTCGACACCAAACAGCTCTTTGCCCGCTTCCAACAACCAGCTCAGTTGCACGGTGTTGCTGAGATGCCCCAGCCCTTCGACCAAACGACCAACCTTCTCCTTGGGCGACAGACTCGGATCCTCAATCGACGCCTTGGACATACCCGCTGAGTGCGCTAGTTCCGTATAGTAGTGATAGCCAAGTATGTCAGCCAACGTTTCGCTGGCTGGGCTGTGGGGATTGATGTGCGTGTGAGGATCGATCAAAACAAGCGCATTGAGTTCGTCGAAGATTCGTTGTTCAAGTGCGTCAGACATACTGCAGGCCGGTTCAAGTAGTGAAATTTCCCGATGCAATTCACACAACTCCTAGCGTTGCGTACCATCGGACAACAGGTCCATTGAGATCCTAAAGTCTACCCAATGCGCTTCGGTTGTCGCCCCTGGACCGTGATTTGACGTCGATATTCTCTAACCCCAATTCGGATTCACCGAAGCGAGAAAACGTTGAGTAATCCACACGCGAGCCTGGATGAATCTGGCTTCACGTATATTGCAAGCGCGATGACATCCGCTCAGCTACAACAGGCACAGCAGAAGGTTGACCAATTGCTCGAATCGGACCTGCACGGCGTGCTACAAAGCCAAGGCGTGGGTTACGGCGTTCGGAATCTCCTGGAACACTGGCCCGAAGCTGCAGCTTTGGTGTCGCAATCGGCTGAAGTGCTTGATCTGGTACGAGATACGCTGGGCTTTGGCGCAGGCGTCGTTCGAGGCCTCGTGTTCGACAAACCTCCCGAGCGAAGCTGGACGCTACCGTGGCACCGGGATCGAACGATTGCTGTGCAGCATACCGATTCACACCCGCCTGGCTTTCGCTCGCCGACCACGAAAGCCGGCGTACTCCACCTCAACGCACCCAACGAATTCTTGGCACGCATGCTGACACTGCGTTTTTCTATTGATCCTATGACGCGTGAAAACGGGCAACTCAACGTCATGCCCGGCTCCCACAAAGTCCAGTCGGCGGAGGACTCCGATTTGGAAACCAACATGCCAAACGTTGTCGACGACGAGCAACCGCCCCCGTCCGCCAAGGTCGTACCGGTAGAGTGCAGCGCAGGTGATGTCTTCGTGATGCGGCCGTTGCTAGCGCACTGCAGCGCGAAATCCTGGCCAGAAACACGCTTTCGAAGACGAGTCATCCACCTTGAACTGGCTCCGTCGGAAGCATTGCCAGGGGGCCTCAAGTGGCAAAACTTCCTGCCCATCAACCCAGCCGACTCAGAAAACTAAGCTCCCTTGAGTTTCTGGGCTCGCTGGAGCAGTGAACCGGATTGGCGCAAACTGGGTCCTAACGCGATAATCGCCGTCTGACGAGCCCGTATGCCGTCTCGAACCGAAACCAATCCGCGTCCCTCGCCGCCACTCCTCTTGGAATCAGCGCAAGATGGACGCTTCGCAAGATGCAATTATGAATACCGCCGAAGAAACTCCAGAACGCCTGAATTTTATTGAGCAAGAAATCGAAAAGGACTTCAAACTTCCCAAGCTTGAAGGAAAGTCGCTTTACACACGCTTTCCCCCTGAACCCAATGGCTATTTGCATATTGGGCACGCCAAGTCTATTTGCTTGAATTTCGGCCTGGCCAAAAAGTACGGCGGTCGTACCAACCTGCGCTTTGATGACACCAATCCGAGCAAAGAAGAACAAGAATATGTCGACTCCATCCAGGAAGACGTGCGATGGCTAGGATTCGAGTGGGACGAACTGCATTATGCGTCAGACTATTTTGAACAGCTCTATTCGTGGGCCGTTCAATTGATTGAAGCTGGCAAAGCCTACGTCTGCGATCTCACCGGAGAAGAAATCCGCAAGTACCGAGGCTCACTGAAGGAACCAGGTCAAAACAGCCCCTTCCGTGATCGAAGCGTCGAAGAGAATCTGAAACTGTTCGGGGAAATGCGCGACGGCAAATGCCCCGACGGGACACGAACATTGCGAGCCAAGATTGACATGGCTGCACCCAACATCAATCTTCGCGACCCCGTCATGTATCGCGTCCTAACAGCCCATCACCATCGCACCGGCGACAAATGGTGCATCTACCCAATGTACGATTGGGCTCACGGACAAAGCGATTCGATCGAAGGCATCACGCATTCCATTTGCACCCTTGAATTCGAAGACCACCGACCACTTTACAATTGGTTCTGTGAAACGCTTGGCATCCATCATCCACGTCAGATCGAATTCGCGCGACTCAACCTCTCCTACACGGTGATGAGCAAGCGAAAGTTGCTGCAATTGGTAACGGAAAAACATGTTAGCGGCTGGGATGACCCGCGCATGCCTACGATCAGTGGCCTAAGGCGACGGGGCTACACACCAGAGAGCATCCGGGCATTCTGCGAACGAATCGGTGTGGCAAAGTTCTTTAGCACCATCGATGTAACCGTCCTCGAAAACTCCGTCCGCGACCATTTGAACAAAGTGGCGACACGCGTCATGTCAGTGATGGATCCGATCAAGGTCGTTCTCACGAACTACCCAAACGATCAAGTAGAAACGATGGAGGCAACCAACAACCCAGAAGACGAAGCAGCAGGAACGCGCGAGCTGCCTTTCTCACGCGAGCTGTACATCGAGCGTGCCGACTTCATGGAAGATGCTCCGCGGAAGTTCTTCCGTCTCAAGCCCGGCGGCGAAGTCCGGTTGCGCTACGCATACATCATTCGCTGCGACGAGGTCATCAAGGACGCGGAAGGCAACATTACGGAACTGCATTGCACATACGACCCTGAGACGCGAAGCGGCAGCCCAGGAGCAACCACGCGTAAAGTCAAGGGTACGATCCACTGGGTCAGTGCGAAACACGCACTAGCTTGCCCAGTAAGGTTGTACGACCGGCTGTTTGTAACCGAAAATCCGGAGTCTGCAGAAGAAGGCAAGACGTTCCTGGACAATCGCAACCCCGATAGCCTTACGACGGTGACTGCCCAGGTCGAACCATCACTGGCGGAATTGGAGCCGGGAACGCGGGTCCAATTCGAGCGAACCGGCTACTTCTGCGTGGACACAAAGGACTCGCAGCCTGGAGCACCGGTCTTCAATCGAATCGTCTCACTTCGCGATTCGTGGGCAAAAATGCAAAAGAAGTAGCGCAGTTAGGCTGGTGTCATGAACGCGAATTGGCAACCGTTTTCGCTGCCGCATAGATTTGCATGAGCAGTCGGTAATTCGTGTCGGGACGATAGGCTCGCTGAAACTCTTCATGAGCCGCCAGACGCATCTTCACTAGTTCTTCGCGCGACTCCTCGAGCTTGGCAACCGCATTCGCCAAGCTCTGAGGATTTCCGGGCTCGAACCGTAGCCCCCCTGCCCCTTCGCGGACCAGATCATTCATTGGGCCAATTGCCGAGGCAACCACCGGCGTCCCCACCGAAAACGCCTCTACAATCGTGCGAGGCAAGCCTTCGTACCAGATCGACGGCACAACTAAATACTTCGCTGCGCGCATCAACGCAAACACCTCCGCCGATTCCTGATAGCCCAGGTACTCGATCCGATCATCCCTCGCTGCAGCTTCTCGAACGACGGATTCCAGCGGTCCACCGCCAACGATCTTCAGGTTTACCGGAGCGGAAAGCGTTTTCCAGGCATTCAAGAGCACGTCAATTCCCTTCTCTGGGCTCAACCTTCCCACGAAAAGCGCACTGTCACCGATTTCCGTATTCGGCTCTTCCACGCGATCGACAAAGTTAGGCTTAACAAATACGCGCTCCGCAGGAATTCCCCCTTCGATGCATTTTGACTTTGCAAAATCCGTCAACGCAATGAACGCATCGACGCGACGCGACCATGAACCAATCGCATGGTGAACCGATTGCGTCACCGCGACTGTCGCGGAGGCCAAGCGGCTCTCGCGATAACAACCGTGGGCAACTGCGGGCCAGGGAATCCGTTTCCCCAAACAGTCCTCGCAGACCTTTCCATCACGAAGAAAATACGAATTCGCACAAAACAATCGATAGTTATGCAACGACTGAACTACGGGCACACCAACTTTGTTGCAGGCATAGTAAATCGATGGCGATATCAATGGGAAAGTATTGGTGCAGTGAACCAAGTCAATCTTTTCAGCCGTCAGCAGATGCTTAATCTCTCGATACGTTTTTGTATTCCAGATCGTCGCGCCTGCGGCCAGTAGCGATTGCCAACCTCGAATGGATTCGTTGTCCCGTTCGTATCGAAGAACCTCGTGTCCGTTGCTCTCTAACAGTTTTGCTTCGTCAGCATAAACGCTATCCTCCCCACCGGGGATTTGATAGAAATTGTGGCTCAGCAGAATCTTCATTGTCTCAACGCATCCTAAGAATCTTGCGAATCTGCGGAAAACGCTCTGCGATCCGCCGGGCAGCCTTCTTCGCTGGCTCGGAAATGTCGCTTTGCAAAAACTTGTATCGAGCACGATGAAACGCACTGCGTGTTAGCCCACGAACCAAGTTTGTCTCAATGGCTCCTTCGCCGACGAAAACCTCGCCCGTCTTGAACTTCTGCTTGTACTCCTCGTTACCTTTCCCAAAGTCATGAATCTGTGTGCCGAATTCGGCCAACGCCTCGAGACCTAGTATTTGTAGAACCGACCCAGGAGAAAATTTTGCGTGATCGACGTCGTAGGCTGTTACCAAAGCATGCGTGACCGTAGCAGTCGACAGGCAGTATTCCATCGCCAGCGGACGTTCGCCTGCGTACAACACGATCATCATTCCTCGTAGATGCTCGTCGCCAACGTCCATGAAGTGTGCCATCGACTTTCGCGCCCAAGGCTGACGGAATGGATGCGCACGCCCCGATGCTTCGTACTGCGCAGACTTCCAGTCGAGCAAGGTTTCCAAACGATCGGGCGATTGGAACTCGATTCGCACAGCCAGTTCGCCGACATTGCGTTCAATTCGCCGACAGTTCTGCCGGTGATTGCGAACTATACTCGGATGCCGCGCCGAAAGCCCCTCCATGTAAGCCTTATAGCCGTTGCTTAGATCCACAAATGGCGATTCGGCCGTAGCCCAACGGTTCAAGCCTGAGCTAGCCTCCGGCTTAACCAAATGGCCAAAATCCCATCGACGAAGGCCCAGCTCACGTAGCATGTCTTTTAGATCCACCGCTACACCGCTGCAGCTAACGACGCCCTCGAAATCGGTTAGAGAAAGAGCGACCGGCAACGCAGTCTTACCACTCCGCATGAACGGAAAAACGGCGAGAACCTCGTCAGCCTCTTTTCGCAATCCAACTTCGATGCCGTCTAGAGTCGTCGCGCAGGCTCGTACAAAACCGGGGTGCAAAAATGGCGAACGGTAAGCCTCATCGGCTTGAACGATCGCCAACCACTGCTGCATCTCGGAATCGCTAAGTGCATCAACCTGTTTGGATACCCATCCCAAGTGCTTACCCTGCCATCTGTTTGGTGACTTCTGCCAGCCCGTGCCGACGAAGTGCTTTTTCTTGTGGCCACACCGGAATGCAGTGCTTCAGATAACAACGCAGGTACCCCTCAGCCCTGGACAACATTAAACGATGAGCCAGCGCAGTTTCTTTTTTCGCCAACGCTGCATTCACCAACCAAATAGGCAGGTGCCGGAATGCCGCGTTCGCGCATCGTGCCAGCAAAATCCCTGTACTCCGCAGCTTTCCGTAGTGGTCGAGATCTCGATTGCAGAATACCCAACCATCGTGAAAACAAGTCTCCGTCAAATAATGATCCGTCAAACGTTGCTCGGGCGTCACATGGTAGGCAACCGCCGTCGGCACAAACCAGGACTCAATCCCCGCTTCATACATTCGGCGATAGTGGTCGGTATCGTACCCGCGAACCGCCAAACGCAGGTCGTACAAACCAACTTCGTCTAGCACACTACGATGAATCATTTGATTGCCCGACCCTGGCCCTTGGCGTCGAGTGTATTGCTGCGGACGCTCCCAGGTGACCGTCTCGCCTAGAACACGCCGAACGCGAGGATGTAGCTCTCGATTGCAGGCATCGGGCAACTTCAGCAAGAGCAGACCGCCAACGCTCCGCACGGATTTCTCGCGTGCAAACCGGAACATCTCCAGCACCCAATCCGGTTCCGCAATCTCGTCATCATCAAAGTTCGCGATCCATTCGCCTTTTGCTGCAGCAAATCCCGCGTGCCGAGCGTAAATCTGCCCGGCCTGTTTCTCAAAACAGTAGGTCACATCGACTGGACTACTGGCCGCCAACTCGTCGGTGATCGCCTTGGTATCATCCGTGGAATTGTTATCGACGACGACCACGTCGAAAGTAAATTCATCGTCTGTTCGCTGATCCAGCAAGCTTTGCAAACACTCACGCAACATGTATGCGCGATTGTAGGTACACAGAACAATTGATACATCAGGCATTTTCAATGCTCTCTTGCTTGGAAGTCTTCGACGATGCCTGAATCGACAACGCGGCCCCCATCAAACAAAACACAGGATTGAGAAGTCGAACGTTGCTAGCCAAGGGATTGTCCGTCAGAGCCAACATCATGAAACCGAAAAAGGAAAGGAAGCACGCCGAGAGCGCAATGCTGGTGGTTCCGCTAGCCCGCTTGGCGAGCGACCGTAGCCAAAAAACGTGCCCAACGAAAACAGCAACAAAAACGGTGACGCCCCAAAGCCCCGTTTCGTACCCCACACGCAGCAATTCGTTGTGAGGGCTCTCCATCCGCGGCCAAATCGTTGGAATGTAGAAACGAGCGCTTTCAATACCGTGGCCAAAGAAGGGGCGGTCCAGTATCTGTTCGTAAACGAGCGGCCAAGCGTCAAAACGCCCAGTACCCGAGGCTTTTGAGTTGAGCAGATCCGAAATAGTTCCAGAACCCGTCTTCGGAAATAAACGCCGCTGCATCGGAGGTAGTAGAAATACCGCGTAGGCCATAATCATCATCAAGACGATTGCAGCGCCTCGCCATAGGATTCCCCGAACCCCGGGATGAAACAGTGGAAGCACCAAAATGCAAAGTGCTGCCCCACGGCTGCCCTCAAGACCGCAAATGACGATTGAGGCGCTCCACACAACCAATGCTGGCCGAATGTCCGTGCCCAGGAAGGCTAACGCAACGGCCGCAACCGGTAGCAAGCTCATCGAATGCGGTCGAGCCGCCAGGGCAGGACCTGTCACGAATTCGCCACACTCGACCACTCCACCAAGCCATAACAGTACACAAAACCCAGCCGGAACAATTGCAAACAAAAAGGAATAGAGCAATAACCGAAGCGTTGCCTCTGTCCGCACAAACATGGCCCCCAACAACCCAAACAAATAGGGGGTCGAATACTCCGAAGCACATTTTACAGCCGGAAAAATGGCAGCCTCAGTCCACAACAACGATCCCCAGACGGGGAACAACCAGATCAGCCATGACCAATGACCGGGCCAGAATCGCAGGCGACTCGGATCCAAGCCTGCTTTGATCAGAAGCAAACCAGCCGCCACAGCCGGCAGACCAACGGTCATCACCGCCAAATAGTTTGCTGGTCCGATCCTTATTTCATCAAAGCTGCACAGCATCGCGATCGGGGGCACAAGCAGCGCAAACAACACGCCAAACTCCACCTCAAGCAGCCGCGTCGCGCCGCCGGGAAGAGACAACTGCGTGTCACTCCGGATCCCCTTTTCTGTGTAATCTGTATCCATGAAGCTGCTTGATGAATTCTACTAGTCCGACTGGGCGACAACCAAATGACCGCTACGAGAGGCTGTCGCGTCTGCCCGAAAGACGTGCTTCGTCACCAAGACGATTCGGAGTGCTAGCCCCGTTGCAACGCCTAGAACCAAACACCAAGCCGCCCCGACCACTCCTTGCCCAGCAATTAGCGGATACGCTGGAAGCACCAAACCGACGCAACGAAATGCATCGGCCAGAAAATTGAGTTGTGTTTGCCCCAGCGCCAGCAACGCATTACCCGCAACCACATCCATCATTTGAATCCAACAATAGACTGCCAAGAGAGCAATAGTGGCTTCGCTTCCACTGTAGCCATATCCGACCTCAATCAACCAAGGCCCAAGCACAGCCAACCCGATGGCCAGGGGCGTCACCACGGCCGCACCTAAAACCGCAAAACGTAGCGTGTCCGATCGCAGGCCCAACAGTCCAGCATCGGCATACTGACGCGCCATGCAGGGAGCCATGTATCGCCCTACGCCACGGATGAAAATCTGGGCCACGCCCACCAGCGACATACACCCGGCCAGCAAGCCCGTCTGGCCAACGCTGGTAAGCGCAGCCAAAAGCCATGGCAACAACGTCGGTGCGCTATTGCCAATGAGGTAAGAACCGAGAGCCCAACGACCAATGGTCCAGTTCTGACGTACGGTCAAGAGAAGATACTTGGGCGTTCGAAACTTTCGCAACACCATCGGCAGCCATATGGCCGAGACAACGATCGATGCCACGCCAATGACGATCAACGCGCGATTGATGGTGAGCGTATCCGTCAGAGCAAGAACTAGAATTCCAGGCACTTGGACCGCAGCAACTGCGACACTTAAGACCAACGCCTCCAGTTGCTGCAGACGATTGTGAAAATAGTTATGCACAAAGTCGCGCATCAGCAGAAAGGGGATAAAGCCCGCCCACAGCAGGAAGCCTGACGCGAGACGTGACTCACCACTGGAATAATTCACACCGGCAGCCACCAACAGGCATAACACCGTGATGCCGGTGATCACCAAATTCAGCAAGAGACAATTTGAAGTATAGGCTAGCAACCGACGCTCGCGCAGTTGCGGCGAACGTACTAGATAGGGAGTATGAATCAACTGATCAGCAACACACTGCACCAAAGTGAATGTACTAAACACGATAAAGAACACACCAAACAGTTCCTTGCCGAGCAGCCGTCCGACGGCCAATGAGATGACAAAGTTGCTGCCACTAACCACCGCTTGGTCCAGCAATGCAAGCGCGGTTCGATGGTTTTCACTCACTCGCCGAAGCCCTGCGAGCGTAAGCCAATTAGGCCCGAGTTTCGAATTCACCGCCCTGCTCCTTTCAGCGACCGAAAGCAACTTCGCAGTGTCTCGAGTTGCCCATCGATCTTGGTCGCCAAGCTGGGCCCTGTATCGCCAGCAGCCACGTCAAAGCGAGGGAGATGAAACGCATCCACGTCACTGGTGAGCGACTGGTTACCCGTTTGCACCGCGCAGTAACATCCCATTTCGCGGACCACGTCTGCGAGAGCTTGATCGGCGAAGCCAGCCGCGGGTTCCCCGAACGGGAAAGCAAATGCGGGCCGTCGAATGCCAAAACGTTGCTCTAAGACCCGCAAACATTGCTCTAGATCGTCGCGCAAGAGCTCTGGTTCACCACGGAAGTCGGCATGGCGATGCGTGTGCGCACCCAGCTCGATTAAGCCAGATGCTAACATCTGGTGGTAATGCGATTCGCTGGCAGGCCGCCACGCGTCAGGTGGCAATTCCTCCCTTACGCCAACCATCCAATCGTCGAATGGGAACGCCTCAGCGGAACCAATGAATGCCGTCGCGACAAACACAGTCGCCGGAATGCCTAGCTCGGCCAAGATGGGCAATGCCTGTGTAGCGTTATTCTCGTAACCATCGTCAAAGGTAACGACAAACGACTTTCGCGGAAGCTCAGCACCACGGGCAACAGCCGTTGCCAATTCGCTCAACCTGAGAGGTGTGTAGCCGTGATTCACCAACCACGCGAGCTGCTGACGGAAACGCTTGGGCGTCACCGAGTAAGTTGGTGCAAAACGCTGTTTTGGGGTTTCACAAACGCGATGATACATCAGCACGGCACACTGGCTGTACTGGGCGTCAGTCTCAGATTGCGACCGCCACAACGTGGATCGAAGCGGCACTGCCGACCAACTCACAACGTTGTGCTTCCAGCGACGAACGGCCGCCTGTGTTGCCGTGACCGGTTTGACGAAGTCGGGCAGTCTGATTGAGTTGTTTTGGTCATCCGTACCATGAGAGCACATCGTGCTATTCATAGTCACGACCACCCACAAGGTCGGGCTTTCCTACGACTTCGAGCTCCCGCTTGACACGACGAATGTCCTTGCGGTGCCGAACGGTAATTCCAGAACTGGTCGCCGCGGCCGTTTTGCGAGGATCATAACGAAGATACTCAAGCAAGAAGGGGCAACAAATGGCTCCACCAAACGCTGCCAAAAGCCCCAACGCGGCTACCATCTTTTTCGAAGGCTTGGAGGGCCGCTCGGTTAGATCAGGCTGCTGGATGATCCCAATGCTAGAAATTTCTTTCTCGCTGAGCGCGTCGTACAATCGAGCTTGCTCCAGCATACGAGCATTTGTCTCGTACTTGTTACGAGCAATATCAACCTCCACGCTTAGCCGGTAGAGTTCTGCCTCCTGCTCATTGAGTGAGTCCAACTCTGTTTCCAAGGCTTCCATCTGCTCGGTCAGTAGTTCCTTCTCCGCTTCGAGCGATGCGAGCGTTGCGGCCAGCGTGATCGACTCAGTCTTGAGCTGCATGTGCAGCGGATTGGTCCCCCGCGACAACTCAGTTCGCGAGGCTTCCATCTGTGCAAAGACCTGCCGAGCTTTCTCAAGCTGTTTACGCACTGCGATAATCTTGGGATGATCCGGCTCATACCGACTCAGCAATTCGTTCTCGAGCAATTCAATCTCGTACAACTGTTGTCGCATGCCAGAGGCAGCCTCGTTGTCGACACCAGACTTGGATTCCAAATCCATTTCCTTGGGTGTTGTCTCCAAGCTGGCCGTAATGGCTTCCAAGCGACTGCGGTTGGCGACCAAATCGCGGCCGTTTGCCAAAATGGCTCCACGCACTCCTTCGATCTGGCTTTCCAGCGTGGTGACGCGTCCTTCGATCGACCCGATCCCAAACTGGTTCTTCTTAGATTTGAGTTCGTCCGTCAGACGTTTGAGTTCCGCCGCACTAATTTCGCCTTGTTCTTCAAAGAAGTCGAGCGAGCCCGCTGTGCTGCTGATCCGAGCATGTTCACGAATGAACTCGTCGCTAACCACCGTCATGACTTCGTGAGCCAGCTTGGCTGATTTAGCGTCGTAGCTCACGATAATAACGTTCGATTCTGCCGGAGATTCGATGGAGAGATTCTCCTGCACTTCCATGCGCGCTCGCTCGCGATTGGAAACGGGATCCAGACTCGATACAACCGCCTTGAGCGATCCGACGAACCGCGCTGCCGCAGACGGCTCGGCTGCTGGCCCATCTCCCTCGCCCTTGCCGAGCACTTTATCCTCGCCCAGTCGCTCGACGACACTTTCGGTCAAATCCTGACTGAGCAGGATCTCATGAACCGATTTCACGACGCTCTCGCTTGTGCGATACAATCCCATGGTTTCACCCATGCTGGCCGTCGGATCGATGCCCACTGCCTCGCGTCCGAGCTTGACCAAGTACCGGGCCGTAGAACGGTATTCCCGTGGAGCGTAAACAATATAAAGTGCCGCAAGTGCCAGCGCACCACAGAACATAACACCGCTGAGCAGTCGATAGCGCCAAAGAACGCTCACGACATCGCGCCAAGAGTGCAAAGACAATGGATTCTGTTGTTCGGAGTGAGACACTTGATTCCCTGAATGAGGGGCAGCCGCACGCGAGTGCCGGATTGGGCCCTGAGGCCACCGGCTCGCGAACCAGCATCGGAAATCCCGACTTCCGACGACCACAAATAGAATGGACAACTAGCTTTGAAGAGCTGGGACCAGTCTCATGATGATTCGTCAGCCCTAAATTATCAACAATGCAAAATGCGTCGAACAGGCGAAAAGCAGCGGTCAGTGCAAGTATTTCGGGGATGCTTCCACCGTTTTAAGCGATTATGGCCAGCGAATCCCGCAGAATTCGGATCCAACCCAAAAACCAACACTAATGGGGTCCAGCATCCCCTCTGAACGAAATATGAGCAGTCTCACTGAATTTGAACTCGACTTAACGCCCTCCGCGCCCACTGCGACCAGCGAAGAACTTGAGCGCGAGATCGCCGGATCAGCAAGCTGGTTTTCCGAGGGAGATGGGAGTTTCTCACTGGCAGCCCCCGGCGCCTCGCCTCCCTGGCACCTTTACGGCATGCTCTATGACGACAGCGCGGGCGTTGTTCGACGCGTCGAACTCAAGGGCAACTGCCCGTTGGAGTTGTTCCAAAAAATCCACCAACGGATCGCCTCAGGTGGGCAATGCGGCATTCTTGACCGCAAGACTGGCAAATTGCTCACGCTGGAACAGACACAGCAACTGTGGAATCACTAGGACGGCACGCATGACCACCTCCAAACCCAACGACCTGCTGTCGGCAAACCCAGCGGAGGGCAGCAGCTCACTTGCCAACAATCGCGATGCGTGGAACGCGATGGCCGAAGCAAAGCACGTCCTCACGCAGCCGGCCACCGATGCAGAAATGCGTCATCCGCTGAAGACGGTTGATCCAGCCGGCTGGTTGGGTGACAGCATCCGCGGCTGGAACGTCCTCTGCTTGGCTGCTGGAGGCGGACGCCACGGCCCGCTGTACAGCGCTGCAGGAGCCAACGTAACCGTTGTCGACTTGAGCCCTGCGATGCTTGCCCGCGACCGCGAAGTCGCCCAAGCAAAGGGGCTAACGATGCGCACGATCGAAACCAGCATGGACAATCTCAGTATGTTGCACCCTGGGGAATTCCACTTGGTGATTCATCCGGTCAGCACTTGCTACCTTCCCTCACTAGGCAATTTGTTTCCAGAGATTGCTCGCGTTACGCGTGGCGGCGGATTGTACATCAGCCAACACAAGCAACCGGCTAATTTGCAAACATCGCTTGAAACGCAAACGGGACGTTATGTTGTCGAACACGCTTACTATGACCATCGCCCCGTCCCACCTGCTCGCGGCCCCAACAAACTGCGAGAACCGGGGACCCAAGAATTCGCCCACAGTTGGGAAACGCTGATTGGCGGCATGTGTAGAAACGGTTTTGTGATCGAAGACGTGGTTGAACCAAGACACGCCAAACCCGACGCCCCCAACAGCTCCTTCGGACACCGGTGCTACTACATTGCCCCTTACATTCGCATCAAAGCTCGCCGAATCGCTACGGAGCTGCTTACTCCCTCCCTCTTCTAGCCGGTATTCTTGAGCTAGCAAGTCAACGCCAACTTCCAGTCGCTAGAGACAAGACAACCCTAGAACAAATAGACATCTCCATTCGCTTAGAAATCCTCGGGGAGCCGAAACGCTGTTTGCACGCATATTGATCGTCATCCTGTTTATATCGAGCACAGCTTTCGCAGACGACTTTGAATGCCCTGATACACTCACCAGCATGGGATATGACTTTGTTGAGACGGGGAGATTTCGAGAGCATCTGAGATCATTGGCTCGCGTTCCACTTCAAACAGCCGAACATCTCGACGCGCGCTCGAACCGCCATCTCGCGATCGTAATAGTTGGTTCAAGTTGACGTCGCCAAGAGTATGCCTACTAAAGCTCAATAGAGCTTGGGCAGATCACCGTCCTGAGCACGCGCATAGTAGCCTTCGGCAATTCCTTCCGGACGAGAATTTCCACCGGGCGGCCGTAGTCTCCCGAGATTCGGAAGATCGTCAGGGAATCCCAACAACTGGTGCAGCAGTTCCGGACGGTCAGACATTGCTAACTCGCAGACCTCGATCCACATGCTCCGCCACGTCATCATCCGAGGCGAATTGAGATCGAGAACGTGGATCACGCGTTCCGTTGCGGTGTCGTTTGGCTGCAGGCTGCCATCATCGAGGACGTCAACTTTTTCGCTCACTAAAGTGGTCATTGGATCATCGATGACCTGTGCACGCTTGACGCCATTGCAACGGCTGCATGCGTAGTAGAGATTTCCGTAGTTCAGTGATTGATCCGGGCGAAGGCGTCGTGGTTGTAGATGGTCCAGGTCATACTCGTGATCGACCTGGCTCCACCGTTCGCGTCTCAAGCAGTAGACGCAACGAAAGCAAAATTCGTCACGAATCCACGGCCGATATTTTCCGTAGGTTGCATAGCCTGCTGGTCCGTGGCGACGCTTGTTTCGCGCTTCAGGATATCGAAAAATCAATTCTTCTTGTCCGACTGTCTTTCGGCGTCAATCAACTTGTCGCGTAACCCACGGATGCCTGCGAGCGGAACTAGCTCCTCCGTGTCGTATTCGGCTCGTAGTTGTTGGGTGAGTTCGGCCAGCTCAATTTGCTCGCTAGGCCCAAGCTTGGTTTCGATTGACTTGTCAATGAGTTCCACTCTCCGCCGATTCTTCTTGTTCGTCCAAGGTCCCGTTTCAACGGGAACCAACCTGCGAGCCTGCGATTGCAGCAACTGTATTAGTTCATCTTTCGACGCTCCCGAATCTGCAAGTGTGGTGACGAAAGCCAAAGTCATCGATTGGCGGAGTGATTCGTGGTCGTCATCGCGCTGCGCTTCCGCATGGACCGCTGTGAACTCAAGCCCGAGGTGCTTGAGAAACGTCTCGAACCATTCGGCACTTGCATGGCTGGCCGAAGCATCGGTCACATGGTCGTCACGATTAGGCCGCGCGTCGTTGCTCATGAGAATCTTCGATCAGCGTTTGCTCAAGCTGTTTAAGGAGATCGATTGCCATCGGAAGCGCCATTCGAAAGTGCTCAATCTCGATTCGTTCCGAGTCCTTGCCTATTTCCTGAGCCGTTTCACGAAGAGTCCTGGAAAACAAATGCTGCCATTCAGTCGCGACGTGGAGTGCTTCGACCGCAATCCGCTTCGGCTTTTCGTCACCCATTGCATCCTCCATAAGTCGTTTTCTGGGTTCCTGCCCCTCGCTCAAGTGAGGCCAACAACAATTGAATATCGCAACGTTGAACAGATGAATCAAGTACAACCAGGGGGAATGAGCAGGCTAGGAAGCCTTGCTAGGCTATCTGCTAAGCAGTCTACCTTGGGCCTAGAGATCTCCGCCAAACGACCATAAATTATTGACTGCCTCTAAAATCCTCGGGGAGCCGAAACGGTGTTTGCACGCATATTGATCGTCATCTTGTTTATATCGAGCACAGCTTTCGCAGACGACTTTGAATGCCCTGATACACTCACCAGTATGGGATATTCTAACCTGCGTGAAGTGCTTATTCGGGAACCAGTGATTTCAGATGCCCTCGAAATCTCCCCGTCGCAACGGAGGCATTTGGCT
>CAYPLE010000024.1:40728-59775 GCA_964411445.1 uncultured Pirellulaceae bacterium | reverse complement strand
TTCGTTGCGGGATATCCGTGCGCTCGCATCTGACATTGTGGGCAGCATGGAGCAAGCGGTGTTGACGACCGACCTGAATGGCTGCCTGACGAGCATAAACCGTAGAGGCATCGATTTGTTTGGAGCATCGCACCAAGCGGTCGGCTCGTCAGTCGACGACGTGTGTGGTCTGCCTCTGGACGAGTATCGCAGGGCATGGACGGAGAATCGAATGGAGCAGGCCCCCAAAGAACTCATCGTTAGCAAACAAGAAGGTTCGCGTACGCTGCGCGTGTTTTGCCAAATGCTGACCGATGCTAGAGGCGATGAGATTGGCAATGTCCTACAAGTGCGTGATGTGACCGAAAGCAAACTAGTTGAACAACGTGTACAGCGAATGGAACGCTACATGGGACTGGGGCCACTAGCAGCTGGCTTACACCACGAAATCAAGAATCCTCTTGCCGCTTTATCGCTCCACTTTCAACTTTTGGAGGAACAACTTGAAGCTGATGGCGGGGCTGGAAAGAACCGGGAAGCCCTCGATATCATCCGAACTGAATTATCACGGATCGGCGGAGTACTCGAATCGTTTCGCGATTTTGCCTCGATCGATCGCTTGGAGATATCCTCGGTATCTGTGAACGAACTGGTGGACAGACAGCTTGGCCTCATTCGCCCGCAAGCTAGTTCCCAGAATGTTCAAATCTCGTTCATGCCTGATCTGTCGCTAGAAGAAATTCCGCTCGACCGTGGACGGATCGAGCAGACACTCCTGAACCTATTGCTAAACGCATTAGAGTCGATGCCAGATGGTGGCAAGTTATTGGTGCGGACAGCAGAACAACTGGAAACACTACGTATTGAAGTGAGCGACACCGGCCCGGGAATTCCGGAGGCGGTTCGTGACAAAATACTTGACCCGTACTTTACGACAAAGAACGGCGGCACAGGATTAGGCTTGGCGATCGGCGACAAAATCATGCGCGAGCATGCAGGCGCCTTGGAGTTTGAGTCATCGGCCGGCGGTACCACTTTTCGCATGAACTTTTCGAGAACGCCTATCCATGAGTGACCCGTTTCACATCTTGATTGTTGATGACGAACCGAACATTCGGTCAGGCCTCGCCAAAGGGCTTGAGCGAGAGGCTGATCGAGTTGAGACAGCCAGTTCCGTCAACGAAGCCTTGGACAAGTTCGACGTAGGCAAATTTCAATTGGTCATCGCAGACATACGTATGCCAGGAGATCGGGATGGTCTTGATTTGGTCGAGCTCGTTAAAACGCGTCGGCCGGAGACCACGATTATCGTGATTACAGCCCACGGCAGCGTGGAAACAGCCGTTGAAGCGATGCGGCGCGGTGCGTTTGACTTTGTCACCAAACCAGTTGACCTCAATTTGATTCGAACACAAGTTGCCAAGGCGGCCGAACACCACCGGTTGCGTGACGAAAACCAGCAACTCAAAACGGCCCTCGCTGCTGCAGGAGAGGTCTCAGGCATTATCGGAAATTGTGCTGCACTGCAGGACGTGCTTGCACAGATTCGACAAGTTGCTCCGACAGACGCTACTGTGCTCATTCAAGGTGAAAGCGGAACCGGAAAAGAGCTCGCCGCCAAAGCGATTCATGATCTGAGTCAAAAAGGGGCCGGGCCTTTCGTTGCAATGAACCTCGGCGCACTTCCTGAAACGCTTTTGGAAAGCGAGCTTTTCGGCCATGAGAAAGGTTCGTTCACGGATGCTTCGCGGCAGAAGCCAGGGTGTTTCGAACGTGCGGCTGGCGGAACTCTGTTCCTAGATGAGATCACCGAGATTCCATTGAAGAGCCAAGTTGATCTTTTGCGAGTGCTGGAGACGGGCCAATTTTCACGAGTCGGCGGCGAGAGAGAGTTGAAGTCGACGGCGCGAATTGTTTCAGCTTCAAACCGAAACATGGCTGAGATGGTGGCTGATGGAAATTTTCGAGAAGACTTGTTTTACCGGCTGAACATCGTTCCCATCGAAATTCCACCGTTACGAAAACGCCGCGACGACATCCCTCTGCTGATCAACCATTTTCTGTCCTACTTCTGCAGCCGATATTCACGTCCCGAGAAGCGGTTTACGCCCGAAGCCATGGCCGTCTTGGCTGCGTCGCCATGGCCCGGAAACATCCGGCAATTGCGCAACGTCATCGAGCGACTTGTTGTTACGGCCGCCGATGACGTCATCGCCGAGCGCGATCTGCCAAGCGACCTTACGGCATCCAAGAGTAACCCGATGCCCCACCTTACCACGCTTGCGGAAGTGACCGAGGCAGCCGAACGCGCTGCGATTGAATCTGCGCTTTCTATCAACCAGTTTCACCGCGAGCAGACAGCCAAATCTCTCGGCATCAGCGTCCGAACCCTACACTACAAGATGAGCCGCTACGGAATTCACTGACAGCACGTTCGTCTTGGGCACCAACTGAAGGGTTTGGAGCATGAATGCAGCCATTGACATGTCGCCCCCCATTCAAGCACGAATACCAGAATACCCGTTGCACGATAGCTGGAGGCCTAAACCGGTTCGTGGGGTCGGGTGGCGAAGCTTTCGAAGACGCGGAGGGCTTCGTCGTCGTTGGTGAGCAATGATACTTTGGTCATGACAATGTCAAAGTCGGGGCATTCTCGCGCTCGGTCGAGCAAGTCATCGCGTTCGGAAATGGCGATCACGACGATCCCGGGGTGCGACTCCTTGATACGATGCGCGATGTCGAAACCTGATAGAACAGGCATTTCTAAATCGGTCAGCACGAACTTCGGCGCTAAACGGGTCAGGTCAGGAATCGACGTCGATTTACAATCAAAGACGCTCAAGCCGATGGCGTCCAAGCGGCGAAGCAGAACGTCGCGAACGAAGCGTAGATCGTCGATCAAGAGTCCGTCAACGTTATTTAAATCGATTGAACGCTCTTTATAGGCCACTTTCGAATCACTATCGCGGGTCACAGCCGCACCCGAACCGCTGATCGCGAGAGAATCGATACTCTGGCTACCACAAACACTGTTGCGAGGTAAAGTTAAGGTCACGACGGTCCCGGCCCCAACTCCACTGGAGACCGACAATTCTGCTTCCAATTCGTCGGCGAGCGTCTTGCAGATCGATAGTCCTAGACCAAAACCGCTTGCGCGATTGGTGCTGGTCTGTTTGAAGAAAGGTTTAAACAGACAATCAATGGCTTCCTGATCCATGCCGCAGCCCGTGTCAGCTACGAACAGTTGAGGGCAGCCGTCATTGCAGCGATACCCGAGCGTGATTTCACCAGCTACGGTATTCTTCAATGAGTTGCTCACCAAATTGTGGACGATCTCTTTCAAGATCTGATTGGGTGCTTTCACAAAGGCAGGACAGTTGCCGTCTACCTCTAGCCGGATATCAACATGTTGCGTTCGACTGGAAATGTGTGTTTCGTCCCGCAGACTTTTCAAAAGAGCTCGCACGTCAGTTGCATTCGTATCAGCCTCGTAACGCCCCGCCTTGGCCCTGGAATAGCTGAGCAATTGCCGCGCCAAGTAAGTCATTGATTCGACGGTTTCGTTCAGGATCGGCAGAGCTGCATCCACCTGCATATGGCCTTGTTCCATCATTTCGGTACAGCCAGCGATGACGAACAAGGGATTACGCAAGTCATGGCTGACGCGGTGCAGCAGTCGTTCACGCTCGGCAACGTTCTCTTCGGCACGCTCTCGCGCCAGCTTCTCTGCTTCGGCCCGCAGCGTCTGAGCGCGCGACGCTTTCACTCTTGAGGCGAGCACTAGACCAACACCAGCAACTGCGATGCAAGCTGCTGCAATGCGGACGCTCAGCCAGCGGTACCAAGGCAAGTAGGCTGATGCGATGACTGTTTTGACAGGGGAGAAATTGTGGTCGCGATCAACAGCTTGAATCTCGATCCGATGCTGTCCGACTTCGTCCATCGCAACATCAAAGTTACGTTTGCTGGACGATAAGTAATTCCATGGTCCGGAGTTGGTGCGAAATCGCCATACTCCCATCCTTCCCGAGGCATCGTTGCTGACCGATACACGCAGCGTTTGGCCGACTTCGACCGCGGAAAGTTGGGCACTCGATATGGGAGCACCTCCAGCTTCAAATCCGGTGAACCAAGCATTCAAGTCGCGCTGCTGAGTTGAATACTCGACGACGCCGCGTGCTGTTGCCACAATCAGAGTGCCGTTCTTAGCCAATTCGATGTCCCAGATGTCCGCACCTGTTAATGGAGCAACACCCTCAATCGGCACGACAACATTTTGATAGTATCGAAAGATGCCAGAATCACGGGCGGCGATATAGACGCTTCCGTCGTCGCAGGCCAGCATCTCCTGAATGTAACACCGGCCGACAATCTCGTCGGACAACCGTTGGGCGTGACCTTTGTCTACGTGATAGAGGAACATACCTTCGGCGGTGCCCACGAGTAACTCGTCCGGCGACATTTCAAGGATCGATGTGATTTGCGTGGGAGCAACATCGGCGACGTGGGTCAGCGTGTTGCTTGAAAGATCCAGTTTCGCCAAACTGCCAAGCAAGCCACCACCCCAGACGTAATTGCCAGACGGTTGCAAACAGGTAGCCACGAATGCTCCTGGCGTCGGTTGCTCAACACCCTCTACTCGGATCGAATCCGCAACTGTTAGCAACTCGAGCTCGTCAGAAATTTCGAATATCCCGTCAAGAGTTGCCAGCAAGAATCGACCGCTTTCGGTTTCTGCGACGCTCATCACCGAGCCACTCGTATTGGGCTGCGGAATCGCAAACGTTGCTCCGTCTGCGCGTCGGTAGATGATCGGATCCGATGAAATGGCACGCATTTCGAAAAAGGCGGCAAGATTGGGGATAATGACCAGATCTCCGTTGGATCGAGGCCAAGGAATTCCCGCGAATTGACGGTCCGTTTGCACTCGGCCCGATGCCCCGATCCGTCCATAATCGCGAGTCAAACCGTCGTAGGCAGCTACCCCGTCTTCGCCCACAACAACGCGACGCACCGACGCTTTGGGCAAGCCATGCTCGATGCCAATCCTACGGAAACTTGGGGGACAGAATTCAATAATGGAACCATCGGCTGCACCGCAGAGCACCGCTCCGCCTTCGCCAGCAACAATGCATTCTAGTTTTTCTGAGTCGCCAATTCTCCTCCAGGCGTTTCGCTCAAGACGAAATAGCAGCGAGTTGTGGACAGCCCATATGCTGCCATCTTCGCTTTGCACAACGCGACTGTCCGGCAAGCGGGCGGCCCCAGGGAACCGCACACCTTCCCAGCGTTCAATGACATTAGATTGATCTGCAATGGAAAAGAAAACACAATTCCCGCTGACCAAACACACTCTGCCATCATCCAGGGTCACTAGCTGGCTCGAAAAATCGTCTGCGGGAGGGCAGTTCTTCAGGCCTTGTTCACCTGGTGTGATTCGGTAAAGCGCGCCGGCTGAGTCAGAAACAACGACTGAACCTGAGTGGCTGGTCGTCGCAACGCCACGAGCAGGAAGCGAGTACTCGTCGATCAACTCCAGGTTGGCAGACAGGTGCGTTAGCTGGAAAGCGATTTTCTCGTTTTCACCTGAAAAATTGCCCCTAACATGCGCGGGCGTGGTGGTCGCCCAAACTTGGTCATTGTCGTCCAAGCAGACACTGTCGATGACTCTCCCCTCACCGTCAAGAACGGCTTGCGGACCGTCTGCGAACTCATGCACAGCGAGCACTCTGTTGCGCCAGAGGAACAGTGCGTGCTGCGTGACGCCGAGAAGCGTCTTTTCGTCGACCGGTAGCAACTGCCGAATTGTACCTAGTTCAACCGTTCCATCGACAGGCTCAACAAACGAACCGCGACTGCAGAACAGTTGATCGCTCCCGGCTGTGCTAAAGAGCACCCGCCCGTCTCGCAGTCGGGCAATCGCAGTGACCGCGGACTGCGTGTTGACTTGGCCACTAACGATCTCGTGCTGGGTGATTGCAACTGGCTGTTCTGTTTTGAAAACCCAGTATTCGGTACCGTCTGTCCGTACCAGACGTTGCGTCTCCAGATCCCCAGACGAGGACTCGAATTCGAGCTCGGCTTCGTAGGGAACAGGTGAGAAGCGAATTTCCCCGGTGCTCCCTGACACCGAATTGAACAGTTGCTTGCCATCGACATTGACGCTAATCTCAACTCCAGCCAACGGAGTCCGACCATTGAAGTAGCAGGTCTCTCCATCAACTGTTTTGCCGCAACTGAGTGAAAAAGCGTAGCTGCCGGTCGCGTTGCGAATCTGCGCCAAACACAAATGATCCTTGCCGGCTTCTAGCTGAAGTTTTTTGCGTCTGGCTTTCCACGAGTACCAAGCAGGCCCCTCGCTGTGAAAAATCTCTTCGTCGTCGATCCAGACCGTCGCTCCATCATCGACACCGCTGAAGTAATCTCGAGGCTCGGTGTTTTTGGGCCGGAAAATGCAAGCTGCGTAGAAGAAAACATGATCCGCCGAACCGCTCACCCGATAGCAAATCTCGCGCATCGGAAGCTTACCGAACTGGTCCACTTCGACAACTTTCCACTCCAGTTCCCGGTCCTCACACAGGACAGGTTCACCAGTTTTTAGGCTCGCAATCGCGTCCTCGCGACTGAATTCAAACTCCTCCGGGAATGGCCCCAACAAGGTCCACCGTGGCACATGAGCTTCGGAGTAATCGTACTTAGGAACTTGGACCGGCTCAGCCGCCACAACTACGCAATTGCCGAGCATGAAAATGCTAGCCATCAACCAGCCGGCCACATTGCGCCCAAGAAACGCGCGCCAGGCGATTTGCTGCTGGCCATTGTCGGTACATCGGGAACAGGGTTTGAAGGCGCGCAATGAAAAGCGACTGGCTACGGTGGAGAATCCGAGCATAGACGTACAGCCACCCAAGAGCATCGATTTGTAAAAACCATCCAGCATACGGCTGATATCCTGACCGCCGAGCCGAGCTCCGGCTTCGCAGACCATTCCCCGAACGTGGGGGCGATTCTAACAAGTCAATTGAACGCTTATCAACTAGGTCGAACCCGAATACGAGTAGAAGCAACGCATCCGCAACCAAACCTAGGACTTGTTGGGGGGCGATCACTCAGCCACAACCGATATTTGGCGAACACACGCCAAACTTGAATCAGTTGCATCAGCATATTCCTGTGCGCCGAATGCTCGATGAGCTGAGCTGTTACAGCCTGTTACGGCCGTGGCTAAGGCGACTCTTGAGCCCACTCGCGTTTTTTGCAAATTGAAACTCTGACGTTCCACTCGCACCTCGCTGGGAAAGCCGGTGTAGACGCGATGGACGCGATGGACGCAGCACTTACATGCGTGATAAGGAGGCGATTATCGCCATCCCAACAAACATTCCACACCCCGAAGCGATGAGCGAAGCCAGGCTAACCATACACATCATAAAAGGCACGCGACACGCCTCCCATCGGGTGACCAGATAGATGAGCGCGTAGAAGGGAACGAAGAGATACATAATCCCCTGGACGGCGTCTTCTTCGAAGGCGATGAGAATCAACCATAGCCCGCCAATCACTTGGATGACAGCATAGGCCAACAGAACCACCACGAACACAGCGATGCCGAGGAGTGGAATCGCGGACAGGATAAAGCTTAACAAGGTCACAACGCCGATCAGCTTCAACAGTAGGTCCGGCTCCGTGAGCCAGGACTGCCAACCGTCACTCTTGCGCCTTGCCTTCTTTCTCCGCGGTGCCGGCGGTGGCGCGTAAGCCTGATAGCTTCCACCGTAAGGAGCTGGATTGGCAGGCGGATAGAGATCAGGGCTGGCTGGAGCGAGGCCAACGCTGCCTAGCTCGGGTACCGAATCACCGCGCGAGGAGCCAAACAAGTCGTCACTACCAAAGGGCTCGAAAGCCGGGACTGCCGCGACCTCAGGCGTAACCGATTGACCTGCCGCGGCCCCCGTTGTAAAGGCGCTGCTACATTTCGGACAACGCACTTTCTTTCCCAGTGCTGACGCTGAGATCTTCAACGTCGCTTGGCAGTGCGGACAGCGAACGCTCTTTTTTTCAGCCTGCGGTTGAGACGGTTGTGATTTAGAAGGCTGTATTTGCGACACCGGTCTTGGCTTGGCGGCTGGCGGAAGCCCTTGCGGTTTGGCCTCTTGTGGTTTAGCCCCGTGCATCTTGGCAGGTGTGGAGCCTGCTTGAACAGGTCTGGCCTGCACTCTAGGTTTACTGGTATCGCCCGACTTCACTGCTGTCTCGAAAACATGGGTGCATTTCGGGCATCGCAGTTTTTTTGAATCGTCAGGCACTTTCAGCTTGGAGCTGCATGACGGGCACTGAACAATTTGAGGCACAATCAAGGCTCCGACCACGAATGCAGCGATTAGGTTGGACGACCGATCGTATGCCTGTCCAGCCTTAAATTTCATTGATATGAGACAGCAGTCAGTATATTACAAACTGTCCCACCAACAAAACTGAATCTACAGCCCCTTGTTGACTTGGATCGGGCTGCCATCACTGCGCGTTCATTTTGGCATGATGTTGGCCGTCAGAGTCACCAGGAATTGAGGCGAGGCTTGGGTGACGATTGGTTTCCCCCGTCTTGGCTGGCTTCTTAGAATGATGCATCCAATCTAGAATTCACTTTGTTGAAATGCGCGGCCTCGAATACAACGCTCGTCGCAACACGTTTCCTGCGCCTTTGATCGCGATGAATCCCTTCCAAGACAACTGATAGAAAGCCTGCGATGTTACCTCGACTTGGAGTGAACATTGACCACGTCGCCACCCTTCGCCAAGCTCGCCGGACGTACGAACCCGATCCTGCTTCTGCAGTCTCCCATGCGTTTCTGGGTGGAGCCGACGTGATCACCATTCACCTTCGTGAAGACCGTCGTCACATTAATGATCGGGACGTGCGTATCATCCGAGAGTTAGTGCCAGCCGGCTTAAATTTGGAACTATCCTGTGCCCCCGAAATCATCGACATTGCCTGCGAAATCAAGCCTGACCAGGCGACGCTGGTACCCGAAAAGCGTGAGGAAGTAACCACCGAAGGCGGCTTGGACGTTGCGGGAGATCAAGCCAGGGTTGGCGCGGCGGTTCAACGTTTACTCGACGCTGGCGTCGAAGTGAGCCTGTTTTTGGATCCCGACGAGCAGCAGATTGAAGCCTCCAAGAGCCTCGGCGCGACGGCCGTTGAGCTCCACACGGGCTCTTATGCACTTGCTAGCGGCGAGGCTCTGAACCAAGAAATCGCCCGCCTCCAAACGGCTGCCTCAGCTTGCCATAAGAACGGCCTGAATCTGCACGCTGGACATGGCTTGAACTATCTGAACGTAGGCCCGGTTGCGACACTGCCGAATATGCTGGAGCTGAACATCGGGCACAGTATTATTGCACGAGCCATCTTTACGGGCCTAACGACTGCTGTTCGAGAAATGAAGCAGGCCATCGCAGATAGTTTTCGGTAAGCGTTGAGTCCTTTCGGCGGATCGACCAGGCACCCCCGCTGGAAGAGACCGAGGGCACTTGCCACAATGGATTGACGCGAGTTGACTCGAGAGTTGACACTGCAGAACCGCCGAACCCACTGACCCCCCACCGCAGCAGTACTTCCATGACCGAACGCAAAGGCTCCGATTACGCAGGCTTGTCCGTCGCCATCGTTACTCCTCTGAAGGACGACGTGTTGGACGTGGGTCGTCTGAGAGAGCAGGTCGAATTCCAAATCGCAGCAGGCACCAACTGTCTTGTACCTGCGGGCACCACAGGGGAATCCCCCACACTGTCGCACGAGGAACATGAACGTGTGATCAGCGAAGTGGTCCAAATTGCCGCAGGACGTTGCAAAGTTATGGCTGGCACGGGCAGCAACTCGACCGCAGAAGCCCTACGGTTGACTCGATGGGCTGCTAAGGAAGGTGCAGATGCCTCTCTGCAAGTCGCCCCCTACTACAACAAGCCCACTCAACAGGGCTTCTTTGAGCACTTCAAGGCAATTGCCGAAGACGTCTCGCTGCCAATTTGCGTCTACAATATTCCTGGCCGAACTGGCAAGAACATCGATCCAGAGACAATCATTCGCTTGGCGGATATCCCCAACATCACGATGGTCAAGGAGGCGACTGGTTCTCTCGATCAGTGCTCGCAAATTCTCAACGCGACCAACCTAACCGTGCTCAGCGGTGACGACTCACTGACGCTTCCGATGATGAGCGTTGGGGCTGAGGGGGTGATCAGTGTGGCTGGAAACATTGTGCCACAAGATGTGATCAGCATGGTTCAGGCTGCGGCCAGCGGTGATTTTGCGACTGCGGCCCAGTGGCATCACAAACTGTTTCCTCTGTGTCGCGACATGCTTGGCCTGAGCACGAATCCGATCCCAGTCAAGATTGCGATGCGAATGCTTGGCCGCGATGCTGGGGAATTGCGACTGCCGATGACAGGGCTTTCTGATGCTGAAGAAGCCCAGCTCTCCCAGACACTCTCGCAATATGGCCTGCTGTAGCAGTCGTTATATTCCGCCCAATCGGTAAAGGCTGCGGGCATTCACGGTCAGCGGCCTACGATCATCCGCAGATTGCTCATGATGAAGCCTCCCAAGTCAAGCTTCAGGCTAGGATTCCGAGGAGATTGGTGTGTTTTGGACGCACGCCGACCAATCGCGAATCTGTGGGAATCTGAGCGTGGATGCTATCGCATTAATCAAGAACGTAGCCTTGCTGCATCCGGAGTTTAGCCCGGTCGAGCAACTGCGTTTAGCGTTGCTCGTCTCACAGCAAGCCGACACGCTCGATGAACTGATCGACGTCAACGAACTCGACAGCGCCTGCGAAAACATGGGCATGCAACTGAGTGCCGCCTCGGATCAACACAACGCCGTCGCCGACGAACTGGATTCTCTTGCCGCAGGCGATCCTTGCGAATTCTCTTCCGATCATGTCTGGACGCTCGTCCGAGCAATCAAGGTCCAGAGCCAGATTTTGAACCTCTACCTTGGCCCTCGCGACACCCCAACTCACCTGGGTTAGTCCGCATTCTGCTCAGTGATCTACCCTACAGTAGCAGCAGCGCGATGTTCACGTAGATGACAATGCCTAAAATGTCATTGATCCCGGCCACAAACGGGTTGCTCATCAGGGCAGGGTCCCATCCAACTCGCTGAAACAACAATGGCAGAACGCTCCCCGAGAACGTGCCGCATATCACGACCAAGAACACGGTCAGCGGTACCACCGCAGCAGCAATCAAGTTCGGCGATAAGAAGACCGCCGGTACAACCGATAGCGTGGCCAGGAAGATCCCCAGCAACGAACCTGTTGCGACTTCACGCCCAACAATGTGCTTCCATTTAGCGAGTTTCAGGTCGCCTGTAGCCATCGCTGCGATGATCAGCGTAGACGACTGTGCACCGGAGTTCCCGCCAGATCCAATCACGAGCGGGATAAAGAGTACCAGCCATTCAAACTGTCGCGTCTGAGAATCATAGTACTTGAGCGCGAATGCGGTTAACAAACTGGCGAAGAACAATATCCCGAGCCACATGCCGCGTTTCCACGTCAGTGTCAGAATGGGCGTTCGTACGTAGCTATCTCCAAGCGGCTCGACTGCAGCGATCCGCTGAACGTCCTCCGCCGCCTCTTCCAAGACAACGTCGATGACATCATCGTGCGTAATGATCCCCAGCATGTGCCGCTGTTGATCCACAACCGGAATTGCCAACAAGTCATATTTGGCGACCGTCTGAGCAACCTCCTGCTGGTCGTCGTTGGCATCGACCGTCAAAATGTCCGTATCCATCAATTCACTGATGGTGCGCTGTTGATTGCCGAATGAGCTGACCAGCATCCGAGTACTTAACACGCCTCGCAGATGGTTGGTGTCGTCGACGACGTAGATGTAATAAATTGTTTCCAGCGACTTTGCCTGGCGACTCAACTGTTCAAGTGCTTGCTTGACCGTCAATCGCTCGTCCAGACAGGCCGCTTCGGTGGTCATGATGGACCCGGCTGTGCCCTCTGGAAACGTCTGCAAGCGGCGGATGTCGCGACGGTCGGGTGTCGGAACCAGCGCCAGTACTTCCTCGACGCGGGCTTCATCCATTTCGCCCAGCAAGTCGACGGCATCATCGGCAGGAATAACCGCCACCAATTCAGCCACTTGACGCTGATCTTCGTTTCCCAGCATTTCAAGCTGGGTTTGATGCGGAAAATAGCTGAAGATTTCAGCCCGCAAGTGCTTCTCTGCATACTGCAGGACGCGCCAAGCCTCGGCGGAATGTAGGCCCTCCATGAATTCGGCAGTCCGAGCTGGATGCAAAGCAGTGCAGAATTCGCGCAGTCCCCCCTCGTCCATTTCTGCGAGCATTTCTCGCAATTCGGGCAGGAATAGTGTGTTGATCATGCGCAGGTCCGGTGCCAACTCGGTGAAGGGATATCCACATTATTCATGACGCAAGTGACTTCGAATACCGGTCAGCCAGCCACTTTGCTTTGGAAAAAGCGACTCTGCTGGTTGATTTTCGCCTTCCAGGAAACGGCTGACGTTGCTCCAACGCGTCCTCCAGAAGAGTGTCCAGCACCAACTCAGAGCCAGGCGTTAAATCCTGACTATTTCGCCTAAGCCACCAGCGGCGCATTTCCCTCGCCGTAAGCCGCCACCAAGGCAACTTTCGCCACCACTAAACCACTTGGCGTACCTGAGAGCCCCCGGAGGTGGCGGTTGCCAAGTTCGCGGGGCGGTGCCATCGTAGTCGTCAGATCGCCGGTCGCTATGAACTCGAGGCGGGGTGCCTCGTGCGGCC
The DNA here is from genome assembly GCA_964411445.1 of uncultured Pirellulaceae bacterium. Lineage (GTDB taxonomy): Bacteria > Planctomycetota > Planctomycetia > Pirellulales > Pirellulaceae > Aureliella. The sequence continues at coordinate 46,991 of CAYPLE010000024.1, read as the reverse complement.
AATCGTTTCCTCGACGTAAAGGAGTGTTCAATGCGATTCACCATGCTAGCAAGCCTAGCTCTTTCGGCCGTGTTATTTGCCACGCCACAAACTGTGGCCACTGCACAGCAAGCCGCCTACTCGAAGATCATCAGCTCGAAGGTTGTGCCAGCCAGCGCAACTGTCGCGAAGACTTCGCCGGTGAAGACTTCCCCCGTTAAAACGACATCTGCTGCGAAGCCAGCCAAAGTCGTTTCAGGTGCAACGGTGATCTCGAGCTCGCCAGTGACCGTCGTTTCACCAGCGACAACGAGCGCGGTGACGACGAAGACCGTCACTTCGCCGACCGTTGCTTCGCCAACCGTCGGTCAGGTCTGCCCTCAATGTGGCCAGGTACACGCTCAACCGGCCGCCGTCGCGAATTCCTTCCAAGCAGAAGCGGAAGCAGAAGCTCGGCAAATGGCGTCGCGACGCTACAAGGGTCACGTCCGTGGCACCATCGCAGGTGTTCGATTCTGCGGTGTCGGCTGGAGCTCTTCCAGCCCCAACGCGCCAACGTGCCGTCCTTCCGGCAACATGACATTGGTCGCAGACGCAGTCGTCCGCGGGTCCGACGGTTGGTATCGAGTACGTTACTGGCAATAGGTCAAGCGGACACCAGAATCTGGCAGTCGCACTTTGCCGGCACAGTTTTGCAGCCCAGCAGTTTGTCAACGCGAGCAATGAACCGAGGCGTTTATCCCGCAAGACGCTTTTTCGTTCACTCGCAAGCTGGGAGACCGGACCTGCACGAGTGGCTGTAGCACTTCTGAAAATTCGACAGCCCGTTGTCTCAAGTGAGGGACAAGGGGCTGTTTTCGTTGATAAAACTCGCCCTTGCCGCATTTTGCTTACTGATACCACGAAAAGCTGGGGCTCGTCTCTCGGCTACCCGACAATCCGCCGCGGACTTAAAATCGCCTGGATTCCTTACCTCAACGATCAGATATGCGTTTCACATGAATACTGCCGTGCAAAACAATCACACTTTTGTGGCTGGGTCGACCGAAGCAATCTCAGGCTGGATTGCCGCGTCCAAACTGTGGTCATTTTTTGCATTATGGATGCTGTGTGCCTCCAGCGCTCTGGGCCAACAGTCTTCCGGCGGCGCGCCACCGGCAGCGTCAGCGCAGGTCACCGCTGAGAAATTCAAACTCCCAAGCCCGGCCAATCGACAGTCACTGCAAACGTTCCTTGAAAGTATGCGTCAAGTTGCACCGGCATCGGCAGATGAATACGTTCAAATGCAGACAGCCATTCGTGCAGCGTCAAAGCAGCTCCTGGGAATGCTCAACAAGAAGAACGACGCCGAACTCTTCCAGAAAATCGAGTTTGACGCGATCTCTTCAACAGTCGCGTTGATGACAACCATGTCGCCTGAAGCACGCGAGAAATCGAAGGAACAGATCCACAAATTCTTGACGGACCGCAAGTCGCTGGAGATTGCCGACGTCAATACGGGCTTAACCGCAGCCATGATGCTGGAGATGCAGCCGAACAAGAAACCTGCCCGCGAAACGTACGAATTGCTTGCCAAATTGCTCAAGGAAGACAAGCGTCCAGAATTCCAAGGCTTGCACTTCGTCGCCGAGGGTGCTCTCCGCCGCTTAGACCTGCTCGGCAAAGAACTCCAACTCGAACTCAAGGGGCTCGACGGAAAACCAATCGACACAAGCACTCTAAAAGAACGCTATGCCATCGTGTATTTCTTCAAAACCGACTCAGCTAGCTGCCAGCGCATGCTGCCACAATTAAAAACGTATTCTGAGAAATACACTGACAAGCTGGGCTTGATTGGAATCAGCGTCGACAGCGAAGTTGAGACAGTTCAACAATTTGTTCGAGAGAACAGTATTACGTGGCCCATTGCCATCGACAATGCGGCCAACCTCTCTGACCGCCTGAGTTTCAAGTACGGTGTTTCGGCCCTGCCACTATCGATGCTGCTCAACAAAATTGGTGAAGTCGTTTCACTTGAAGCACACAGTTCCGAGCTGGACCGTCTCATGCAGATGCTTTTCGAAGCCCCGACGCCCGCTCAACCGCTGCCCAAGCAGGACGAAAACACTCAAACCGCTCCACCAAGCCAAACGCCCTAGCCGAACGAGTCTGCGGGGGCTGGCAAAGTTCGGTCCCTGGAAACGACACTCACGCTTTACTTTCCAGTTTCGCGGCCAGCTCGACAAGCTGGCGTTGGAAACAAGGGTGCAGCAGGAGTAGAATTCGGCAATCACCATCCGCCCGACCAACCTGTGTCCGCCCCAGCAATTGAAACCATGCCCGAAGCAAACCAGATGCCGATCAAACTTGCTAACAGCCTCAGTCGCATCTTACTGATTGCTAGCATTGGAATGCTTGCCGCCTGCAACAATGCCGATCCGAAACAGTTAGCTGGCGACGGAGAAAAAGGCGCTGCGGTTCCTCCAGGCGGCTCCCCTTCGGACTCAGCGGAGCAGGGCAGCGGCGGCTCGCGGTCGGCGGACATCATGCCGTTACCCAACGGAGCTCAACCTTCCGCCCCGCCCGCAGCCGAATCTGACGCAGCCGAATCTGACGCGGCCGAATCGAACGCCGCTGGTGCCGCCCCCTCAAACGCGGCGGCTGGGGCATCCAACCCACCAGAAAATGCGCGAACCCTCGCCAAACCGCCCAGCGGAACTTCGTCGGCAGCCGATCAAGCGATCTTGGCGGAAGGCGTTGATCTTGCTTCGCGTGCGTTCGAGACCATCGGTGAATCCACGTCGAACGATCCGGCCGATTTACTCCAGCACGTCAGCGACGTCGACGAAGCACTCAAGGACGTCGTGCTCTTGGGAAACCGAGGGTTGTTATCTCGGACTCAGTTTCAACAGGCAGGGCAACGATTGGGGCAATTAAAAATGCTCACCGCCCAACAGATCCTCGACTCGCCCGAAGCGACGGCTGAACAATCCAAAGCGGCCAAAATTGCCAAGTTAGTGGCGCTTTCGCACTTGAGCGGCTTACAGGACGTCGAATCGGCGCAGAAGCTGAGCATATTCGCGCAGGAGCTGGCCAAAGATGACGACGCAGATGTGGCTCATCAAGGACGCGTCGTACTGCTAGGGTTCGAAGTTCAAGCCCTTGCCAACGGACTGACCGAGGACCCTAGCTTGGTTGCCACAAGCTGTGCAATGCTGCTCGATGCACCAGAGCGGCGAAAATTCCCGGAGTATGTTGCGGTTCAGAATGCCGCCATCGTCATGAATCAACTTGGCCACACGAAAGTCGCCAATGAGACTGCCGACATGTTGGCCCGCGCCTACATTGACTCTGAAGATCGCAATCTTCGCGGTGAAGCTTGGATGTTGCTCACTCGAGAAAGTCCAGAGGCGAAGTTGCTAAACCAAACCCAAGCTGACCTGTTTGAAGGCAAAGCTGCCGCCAACGATCTCGCAGTAGCGGCACGTCGATTGCTTCAAGAGTTCCCCAATGGTGTTGCCGTCGAAAAACTAGCCGCCATGCTCGGCGAGCTTGATGCGGCTGGCAAAATTCAAGCCAGCGCACAACTGGTCGACACCATCCAGCAATCATCGGCAACCATCCAAATTGCGCCATTCCAGCAGAGCAACATTGACAGCTTGATCGCCAACCACCAACGTCGTTTCGCTCTCATTGGTGCTCCACTAAGACTTCCCGACATAATGGACGCCTCAGCCAACCGCCTACCAACAGAAACGTTTGAAGGCAAAGTCGTGCTGGTAGATTTTTGGGCAAGCTGGTGCATCAACTGCATTGAAGAAATCAAGAATATTGAATCGATCTATGCTGATCACAACACCGACGGTTTTGAAGTGGTGGGGATTTGCATGGACGAGAACCTGAGCGACGGCCAAGGCTTCGTTGACAATCGAAAGTTGCCGTGGCTGCAAGGTTATCCGATCCAAACACAGCGTGCTTTTGAATCCACTATTGCAAAAGAGTTTGGCGTCGATCGCATCCCGTTTACGCTGCTCGTCGGGCGAGACGGAACCGTCCGCAAGATCAACTCACGCGGCGACGCTCTGCGGCGTGACGTGGAAGCCCTGCTCCAGTAGCCATTTGTTCCGCGGCAGTTTTCGCCCGCAAGCACTTTCTTTGACTCTCAACCCAGATATTCGTAACAAAGGATTGTTTATGCGCACCCTGGTTCCCATCTTGACTGGATTCTTGGCTTTGAACGCGATCGCTGTCATCGCAACTCCCGCTTCGTTGGCATTCTTGCAACAGCGCGAGGTCCAAACGCCTGCTCGCGTTCCGCCTCCAGAGCTCACGATCAAGCCAGCAACAAAGGCCGTCGCGCCCACTCCAGCAACAACGCTTTCCGCATCAACGGATGCTGCAAAAACCGATGCACCCGAAGCAGAACTGGCCTCCAAGAAAGACCTCGAAGCGGAACTGCCAGTGGTCCCGTCTCTGCAAACGCCCTCAGACTCGCCAAATTTACCAGCTCTTCCACCGGTGTCGCGACAGGTCGCTGATGCAGAATCGTTGGCCCAAGACCCGGTGTTCCAAGAGATCAAGAAGATGTTTCAGAGTAGCGAGGTTAGCGAGCAATCGCCACCGATGCTGGAATTGCCGGGCAGCCCAAACGAGATACTGGAAAGTGGCTTGGGATCGTCAGAGTTGGCGAGCGAACGATCCGGAACGCCTTCAGAAGCATTCTTTGATCGGCTAGACACGCGAATGGATACGGTCACAGCTCTGTGTCAAGCAGCTCAATCGCTTCACCATGAAGCGGCCATGGCAGCTCGCGAGAGAAACATCGAAGAATCCCGCGAACTGCTCAGCAAGGCCACACAACTGAGGGCAATGGCAGCGGATCTACTGATCCGCCGCTTGCCTTAAAACTACTCAGCAGTTAGCTCGACAAGTTGCCAACTATTTGCCGGCGAGCGACAAATCAAAGTCGCCACCCATGTCACGCCAAACACAGTGAACATGATTGGCGGGATTTCCCGCAGCATCGGGCTGAACGTTGATGAACTCAACCAGGAACGTTGGACCTTGAATGACATAGTAATGCCCGACGCCTGGCCGAGTTGCTCCGGACCAGCCGAATGTTACCTTGTCCATACCGGCTTCTTCGATCAGCTTCCAGCGTTCTTTGGCAACTAGCGGCTTCATCTTGGCGGTGTAAGCGGTCAGCAACTTCTTGAGTGTCGCTTTCTGCTCGTCATTCAGGTCAGCGGTAGTGATTCCACCGAGTGATTCAGTTGGCGGTTGGGCTTCACCGGCAGCACGAATCTCGCTTGGCGTATCGCCTGGCAGCATGGCCTTTTCTTTCTGAGAATCATCCAAGCTGCGCACCAACTTGAATCCGAGTTGCTCTTCCGCCTTGAGAACCTGCAATCCCTTTGGGAAACCGTCACCAAAATCATCTTTCAGGGTAGCTGGATTGGTGGCGAAGAACTGAGGCGTCGAATCGAGCACTTTGTTGCCGTTGAAGACAAAGTTCAAGGACAAGTGGTGGCCTTCGACACTCAAGCCCCATCGCTGCTTGAATTTGGGCTGCCCGAAAACAGTGAAGTAATACTTCTCTGGATTTCGTTCATTGCGTCCCTTGTCGCCCTCGAGTTTCTTGAGCACGGACTCGAGTTGCATGATTTGTGTTGATTTCTCGTACCCCAGCTTGCTAACTGCCGCTCGCAGGACGAGCATCGCCGCCTCTTTCTGCTCTGCGTTCATCTCCTTGAGCGGAACTCCTTTGCGGGAATCCTTGGGGATGAAGTGCCAACCAACGCGTTGATCACTGTCGAAATCCAACGAGGCTTTTTCTTTTTGCTCGTCGGACAGGGTCTTCAGGAAGGCCTGTGTTACGCGAACAATCTGCATTGCCTTGCGTTTCGCAGCCTTGCTGTCAGCGTCTACTTGTTGGCTAGCAGGCGCTTCGACTTCTTGAACTTCGACTGCAACCGCAACTGGTCCTTCCTGTGCTTGGGCGGCAACCGGGAGCGCAATCAAGGGCAAAGCCAGCGCAGTGTGTCGCAGGGGCAACCTGAGCATGTGTTTGGTGAGTCGTTTCGATGCAGACATCATCTGAGTAGGAAAATTCATGGTGGGCTCCAGAAAGGGAGTTCTGTGGAAGGAACGATGCCAGAAGGGGCAATCTTGGAAGCGGAGTTTCGCCGACGGCACAGAATAGCACAAAAATGATTCGCTTTCGCAATTCTCACCCGCCGACCAGCGTTTTCCTGGACGCATTGCAGCTCAACTGGTTGGCTGGCTTGCAAGTTTGCCAATTCCGC
>CAYPLE010000024.1:37434-40628 GCA_964411445.1 uncultured Pirellulaceae bacterium | reverse complement strand
ATTCCGCGGGGCATCGCAAAGAAGGGTGCGCGCATGAAAACGCCCTTGCAGATCTGGGGGCCTGCAAGGGCGATTGTTCCCTGGCACCGGAGCAAATCGAGTTCGAAATGCTCCGGTGCGCAGAACTAAGCCCTGTCGCGAAGCGCTGTTAAGCTCAGTTGACCCAGAAACCAAACCTACCAGCAATGTGCTCCGACCCAGGAGGGAGGCCAGCTATGCTTTCCCGCAAAACCATAGCCAACGACAGGGCTTCCACTGATTGACATCCTGTCTGTAAGTGTTCACCAGCCGTTCTAGCGGTCGACTTCTGGGTCCTGTGACCGTCAGAGCAGCTCGTTTTTATCCCATCATGCTCGTCCGTGAGCAGTCTTCAAAAGCGAATCTCTTGAGCCGTTTCAGCTCACCGAAGCGCGTATTTGAACTGAGATAAATGTGGAATACCCAATCGCGGTACCCCGCGTCAATGCGAATAGGAAGCAGGAGGCTCGGAAGGAGGAAAAATCCCCAGCTTGGCAACCGCCGCTTTTGAATTCTTGCTCGTCACTGCGTCGCGAGCGACTCCTTCGTCACTCAACGGCTCGCCCTCGCGGCCCATCCAAACCTTCGCTCCACAGCCACTCAACAAGATGCAGCCCTCGTGGGTGTTGGCGACGGCCCATTCAATGGCGGCTTTGCGATCTGGAATCACTTGTACCTTGCCAGGCGACTTGCACCCTCCGAGGACATCCATCGCGAGCCCTTGAACGGCCTCTGGTGAAAGATCCGATGCACACAAGACGACTTTGCCGCCGCTTTTTTCAAGAATTTCCCCCAAGCGGGTTCGCCATTTGGAATCCAATCTTGCATCCAAATCGACAACCGTGGTCGGCGTTCCCAGTTGGTGCGTTCGCAGCGAGTGCAGTGCGACGGCAATTCGATCAGGCGTGTTGCCGACATCGATGTATAGCGGCACTTCGACGGCTTGCTGCAGTTTCTGAAGCCTTCCCGGAATCACATCCAGGGCTTCTACGCCAGCGATGGCCTCAGGAATGTTGAATTCGAATAGCCAGGCCGTGGCGATGGCCGCCAAGGCGGCGCGGCCAGTGTGGTCGCCAGGAGTCTTCAAACAGAGCGGCATGAGTTTATTGCCAGCAATGACAAGCAATTGCTGCTCGCCACCAAAGCGCGAAAGACGCTTGGCTCGAACATGCTCAGAGGCGTCGATGCCGTAGCTGACCGCATCGGGATACTTCTGAGAAATCCACTCGCTCGCCAGAGCGTCATCCGCGTTGTAGATAATGTTGCAACGATCCTGACTTCGGCTCACCAAACGCTGGATCAGAAATCGCATTTGACGGCTGCTGGCGGCCCCCGAAACCTGACCACTTCGCAGGCTGGTGACGATTAGCACGTCGAATTCGACGCCCGCGTCGACTTGGGCCTTGAGCATGGCGGGCGTCAACTCGATGACAGCCGCTGGTGCTCCCGCTTGGTCCGCCTTGTGGAGCCAGTGGGCGAGCTTTCGAGCCGCCGGAGGCCGCGTTGCTGTGCGGTCGCAGAACGTTGAATCGCTCGATCCGAGGCTTGTGTAGTAGGCAACTGCTCCGCCGAGACGCTTGAGCATGGCGGAGACGTGAAGCGCTGTGAGCGTCTTCCCGTGCGTCCCGATAACGCCGATCGTCAGCATGCGGGTCGATGGGTTTCCGACGAGTGCTTGGCAGATTTGCCCGTAGACGAGTGCCGTGTCCTCGACCAAACACTGCGGCACCGAAACAGTCAACAGACGCTCACTGACGACTGCGATCGCCCCACGCTTGACAGCTTCGTCGACCAATTCATGTTGGTCTACCGTACAAGTGCTGTCGGGAACGAACACGTCGCCCGGCTTCACCTTTGCTGCTCGATTGCAGCATGATTGAACGACGATGTCTTCGGAGCCGACAAAAACGGCCTCCGTCAACATTCCTCGAAGGCTTACCCCCTTTTTCGAGGATCCGTTAGAATTTCCACCCGCAGGACTTCCACTTGGGAAAGACGTAGACATCGACGGCCTCCTTGCCACGATTGCTAGCTTTAGTTGTGATCCAGCACGCTTCACACATCCTGTGTGAATGAGCGGCCACGTCTGACAAATCCATCATGGTTGTCGGACGGACCAGCGTCGCTGGCGCCCTAACAGCGTGTTCCGTTTTGCCCTAGAACGTCAATACGAAAAACTCATAAACTTGCGGATCGCATCGAAACGGCGACAAACCGAAACGCTAGCGTCCAATCAGTTTGTTTTTGCGAGCATTAAAAAAACACCCAACTGCACCTAAGCAAGCTACCCCCATACAAACCGACTCAAACCCGAAGGAACACAATCGTGGCTTCAAAGGCCTTGGACATCAGCCAACTGGCTGCCTACTTGCACATCACGCCGCAGAAGGTGCGCAAGCTGATTGATCGAGGCCATCTGCCAGCGCGAAAGGTAGGCGGTGAGTGGCTTGTGCCTGAAGCAGACGTACACTCCTGGCTCGAAGCGAAAATTGGCACGAGCGAAATCGAAGACCTGCCTGAAATGCGACGCGTCATTGACAGGTGGAGTGACGACAAGAAACAGGATGTCAGCATTCACCAATTAATCGCACCGGAGGCTGTCGAAGTCCCGCTGGCCGCCAGAACAAGAACAAGCGTCGTCCGGCGGATGTCAATGTTGGCCGAACGCTCAGGATTGCTGTGGGATGCGGCCAAGATGACCGAAGCCGTTCTGGCTCGTGAAGACTTACACCCGACCGCACTCGACAGCGGTGTCGCACTGCTTCACCCGCGAAGACCACAGACTTCCATCCTTGCCCAGCCGTTGTTGGGACTGGGCATTTCATCCCAGCCACTTCCGTTTGGAAACGCCAGCGGAAATCTGACGGACATCTTCTTCCTGATCTGCTCGACGGACGACAAAGTACACTTGCAGTTGTTGGCCAAGCTGAGCCAACTGGTTTCCAGCCGTGAACTTCTAAGCGAACTGCGCGAGGCCACGTCCTCGCAACAAGCCTTGGATGCAATCACGCGTTTCGAAAACGAACTTGACGATGCCCACGCGTAGCGAAGACTGCCTCAACCGCCAAACACCCGGCTGCACAAACCAGCCAGCAGACTCGCCATCGTCTTGCGTCCCGCCTGCGGAAGTTGCTCCTGTCATGCCTGCTCCACAGGAACCATCTCCCCCAACGACT
>CAYPLE010000024.1:0-37334 GCA_964411445.1 uncultured Pirellulaceae bacterium | reverse complement strand
TCCCGCAAGAACAATGTGGCTTGGCTGCGAAGACGCGAGCATCCATTGGCTACGCGAGCAGATTCTCCGCGGCAATCAGATTCACAGCGGCAGAAACGCAGGGGCAGGGCAGGGCGGAGGCTCCGCCCAACACGTTTTTTTTGCTCCACCAATGGACTTCCTAGCAAAAGACTTTCCGTGCAGCCCCATAACTCCGAACTGCGGCGAAGCTTTGCAGCAAGCCTACTGCATCGCGAGTGAGCATCGCGTCCAAAGAGTCATCATTTCATTGACCCGGCGGCTCGACATTGGCCCGCTGATGGAGAGCTTGACCACTGTTTCGACCGAAATTCCAACTGCGATTGCTTTGGGCGAATGGTTCGACGGTTCGCGACGCACCGGCCACGGAGAAACTCCCTGGCTTCAACTTCCCTGGCACCGTTACTGGGACGCTTGGCGATTGTGGTTAAATACGCCTTCGCCGCAACTCTTCACACTCCCGGTTGCACCGGCGTCGCCACTTCTTGAATCTCGCCGCGTGGATTTCAATTCCGGCATGAGCACCACGAAAACGGTCATCGTCGCTTGCGACCAGCTTGAGAATTACCTTGTGTGGCAACGCGTATTTGCAACATTTGGGATGAAGACGCTCCAGTGGCGAAGCCAAGATCTACAAAATGCGATTGCGAGCGGTGATCTGCACCTGAACGAAGACACCAACGAGTCACTTGTGAACTGCTTCCTACTGACAGACCACATCGAATTGCACACGGACACAGAATTGCATAGGAACGCACCTGAACCCGACCAACATTCTGCGAGAGCGATTCAGGCAATCCGGGCGATTAGGCGACTTTCGAAAGCGGCCATCGTGTACTCTTGCACCATTCCGCGTGGACAGCAGTGGGCGGCGATTGCAGAGTTCCCCGACGTTTATCCAGTCAGCGCCTTGTCCACCATCACTGGCATCGAACAGATCCTTGCCGAAATCCCTTTGTCGCGAATGTAGTCAGGCGACGCAACTGGATGCTTGAAGCCCAATCGGAAGTTCACAGGGGCGACACACGAGCAATCTACTACTGCTCGGCTTTTTCCCCTGCTTTTTCCTCGGCGGCACTCATTCGGCCGTAATTCGGCACGAGCTCTTGCGGTTCGAGCAACCTGCCCGCCTGGTGTGCAGCGAAGCCGAGACTTGCAACGGCGACGCCACTTGCGTAGTTGCGATGCGTGCTCAGCAAGACAGCATTGCATTCGGCATCGATGCGTTGATGGCTCCCCTCGGCGCTCCACAGGTGCTTTGGCATGTACTGCAACAATCCTGGGCCACCTACAAAAATGGGCCCCGCTGAGAGTCGACCAACTTCCGAACCGTCGGCTGGGGCCTTTCCCAGGGTGGCGGCAAGCGGGGCGAGCTGCCAGGGCTTGGCATCCACAACAGTGGCGTTTGCGACGGCGTGGAGCTGTTGGCCGCGTTTTTCCCAGATCGCCGAAAACACTTGGCGACGAAACGCATTTATGACCGGGATCAGCACGCAGTTTTCAGGGAGTGCTGCGGTTGCAGCGGCTTCGGCAGCCTCGGATTCTGGCTGCGATCGCTGATCATGGCTGCCGATTGCAGCCATGTCTTGGGCAATAGCCTCCAAGGAGTCCACGGCGGCGATGGGAATCCCCCAAGCGTAGGCGAGCATCTTTGCCGTGGCAATTCCGACTCTTAGGCCAGTAAACGAGCCCGGCCCAACACTGACGGAAATGAGCCCTGGAGCTGAAATACCTGCTTGTTTCAGCAGTTTTTGGGCTGTCGGAGTAACAAATTGAACACTACTGCCCCCACTAGGTATTTCGCCGGCGTACTTTCGGACACTCGAGTCGGAGTTTTCGTTGACGAGTGCCAGTGATGCTGACTGCCCAGAGCATTCAATTGCTAGATTCCACATCTTTTTACGGGTTCTGCTCAGTTGGTCGGGGGCAAAATCGTGGCATTTGGTTCAAATTCGAGGTCCGAAATCACCTCTGGTCGGCAAGACGCTCACATCCGAACCGCTTAGAGGCTTTCGAGTTAGGCATTCGCTATTTACAATGTGCCGTCTGCGAAGTTTGACCGAAACTGTCCTACATGCGTCAACAACTGTTCCTTCGCTGTCAAAATTGGCATTTGAAGTGACGGAAGTAACGCGAGGCAAAAGTGTCGCAGGGTCAAAGGGCTTTGCAACAGTGGGTTGTGCTAAAAACTGCAGGCTTCACCGAAGTCAGCACTGGCCAAGGCCAGAGCAACGCGACATCAGCTATTGTTAAGAACAGTTTTTTAGGCACGGTTTTTTGGCACAGTGGGGAGAGGTTACCCGATTTCGGTCATCACTCCTCTTTGAAAGAGATTGTTGTGCGACAAGCACTGATTAGTGACATCCACGGAAACTTAGAGGCACTTACGGCCGTTCTTGCGCACATCCAGACGCAGAATGTCGACCGCATTGTGTGCCTGGGCGACATTGTTGGTTATGGTCCCAACCCGTGTCAGTGCCTTGATCAAGTCATGCAGAAGTGCCAACTCACGATCCTTGGCAACCATGATCAAGCGGCATTGTTCGACCCCGAAGGCTTCAACCCGGTTGCCTTGCGAGCCATCTACTGGACCCGTGACGAACTGGATCGCGGCCCCGGTCCGGTCACCGCGATCAACCGAAGGTGGGATTTTCTCAGCGAGCTCAGGAAGTTTCACGCAGAGGATGATGTGCTGTATGTTCACGGGTCCCCACGTGACGCCACCAACGAGTACGTGTTCCCCGAGTCGATCTACGATCAGGGACGCATGAAGATCCTGTTCGATAAAATCAAACGCATCAGCTTCCAGGGGCACACTCACATGCCTGGAGTGTTCACCACCGATGGCGAGTTCATTTGCCCGGAAGATTGTGACAACGAATTTCAACTCGGCGATGAGAAACTGATGATCAATGTCGGATCCGTCGGACAACCCCGCGACGAAGATCCTCGCAGTTGCTATGTCGTGATGGATTCTGAAGAGAACTCGATTCGGTTCCACAGAGTCGAATACGATTTGGAATCGACGATCAGCAAGATTTACTCGATAACCGATCTGGACAATATGCTCGGTGACCGCCTTCGCGGCGGCCGTTAGAGCCGTTAGAGCCGACTCGCACGACGCGACGGCGCATCGCCGCTTCCGAAGCTCGCCCTCCATTTTGCGGTCCGCATCACTTTTTTCGCGAGCAGCATCTCTGGCGGGCAGCATCACTGCATCAGCCGATTCGCGGCACGGTGCAACTGGCGGTAGGCGACGACACTCTGGAACGCTAGATTAGAAGCTCCACCGGTCGTAGATTTGTTTGGCTTGGAACCAAATGGAAAGGTTTCAGCGAAGTGCGTCTGGTGAGAAGGGTTTCGAAGAGTCCGTTGTATTCGCGTGGCCGCCAGTCAGCCTGATTTGAACTGACAGGTCGCTTCTATCTGAACATTTGCTGTGAGATGCGTCTGTGCGCCGAGCCATCCTGAGTGACATCCACGGGAATATCATTGCACTGCAAGCAGTGTTGGCTGACATTGCGACGCAAGATTGCGAACAGATCGTGTGCCTCGGCGACATGATTGGATACGGGCCCAATCCAAAGGAATGCGTCGACGCTGCAACCAAGTTCGACGCGTGCATTTTGGGCAACCACGACTTGGCAGCCCTGTTTGATCCTGAGGGCTTTAGCAATGCTGCTGAGAAGGCGATTCTTTGGACTCGCAAACAACTCGAGCAAGGAGATTCGGAACAGGAGTGCTTTCGCCGGTTGAACTTTCTGGCTCACCTACCGCGAACACGCCGCGAGGGCAACGTTCTCTTTGTGCATGGCTCTGTTCGCAATCCGGTCAACGAATACGTATTCCCGGAAGACATCTACAATCGTCGAAAAATGGAGAAGCTATTCTCCATGGTGCAGCACGTCTGTTTTCAGGGGCATACACATGTTCCCGGCGTGTTTTCGTCGGACATGAAATTCTCTCGTCCCGATGAAATCAACCACGAATACAAGTTGGGCGACGAAAAAGCGATGGTCAACGTCGGCTCCGTTGGCCAGCCGAGGGATGGAATCTGGCAAAGCTGCTATGTTATTTTTGAAGATCCTTGGATCCGCTTTCGCCGCGTCGACTACGACATCGAAGCCACTGTTTCGGCCATTCATGCTGAACCGGATCTGGATCCGTTTTTGGGCGATCGCTTGCGCGACGGACGTTAGCATCGACCGGGAATCACCCTCCTACTGGTGGGATCCCCCCAAACTACTGCCATTTTCTCCACTACTATCACCGAGCAGTAGCCCGGAATTACCGCATCTGAGAGCATTATCTGACGACAAAGTTGCACTTGATTCAGGTTTACGTCAGAATGCGGTTACGGATTGAATCCAGTGGGCGGTCCTTTGCGTAGTCTTAATGGGGCTACCAGCAATCTAAAAACCGGTCGGGATTCAGCAGGAAAGTGCGAATTTGGCAAAGAAGCCTGTGGAGACAGTGCCGATTCTAACCAAATCGCGTAACCGTCCCGTTTGCATTTGTTGCTTCAGAAGTCGGCGACTTTGGCAAATAGCTTGTAAATTCCAATCAACGCTGTCGCTTGAAACTGCGAATTGACTGATGCAAACAATTACTCTTCGTGTCATTTCGGGGGCGGATCGCGGCAAGATTTTCCGCGAATTGAAGACGCCTGTCACCATCGGGCGTGAAGAAGGCAATGCAATCCAGTTGAATGACGAACGGATTAGCCGGTTTCATGTGAAGATCCAGGAAGACGACGGTCGCTTGGTCGTAACGGATCTGGATAGCACCAACGGGACCCGCATCAACGGCAATGTCTGCAACCTCAAGATCTTGCGGTACGGCGATACCATTTCAGTTGGACGATCGGTCTTGTTAGTCGGCTCCAGCGAACAAGTTGCTGCGTGGTACGACAGCGCGGGCAGCGCCGACAAGACCAGTGCGGATGCTTACTTGGATGCAAGCCAGAACGAAGACTTTGACCTCAGTACTGGAATTGCCCGGACGGCAGGTGAAGGTTCTGGCCGCTGTTCGCTTCCTCGTGGCTTAACGCCAGGGCAAAGCGCGGAACTGCGTGAGCTGCTTGACAGCATTCATGACGGAATGAGAGGAATCTTGGAGAATGCAACCGTCGACGAAAAGACAAACAAGGTCACCATCGACCTGCGTGCCTGGCAAGCGCTTCTCCGCACGCAAAGCACCGTTGCTGAATTGATCCACGCCATCGAGGATCCGGAAAGTAGCCAGAGCTCGAAGTTCGGCTTCGGAAAATAGGGTAAATGTTCCGCCTAGCCCTAAAGCGTAGGCTTTCTCTCAGCCCTCCCAAAGTTCTCTCAGCCCACCCAAAGTTCTCTCGGGCTAATTCCAAGCGACTTTACGTTGCGATCGCGCGGCTAAGCCCCCACAGCACGAAATACTGCAGGACATAAGCGGTCAGCGGATAACGTCCTAGGAATTCCAGCGGCACCACGTTCACCAACCGCTTGGAAGCCGCAGCCCAAATCAACATCCCCGCCACTGGCACAAACCAAAGCACGTAAGCTGTTGGGCGTGGCACAAAGGCCGAACTGGCTGCAAGAAAGAACCAAGCCAGCACGACGAGGGCATGATTTCTGAAACGCATGCTTCCACAGTCTTTGACTGCTACGCTTCTCTTACAATCACTTGCCCAGCGCAGGGCCGATCCGGCCGCAATGCATGACGTGACCACCAACAGCGGATAGTCCAGTAGGGCTCCACTTGGATCAACGCGAGCCAGTAGCACCAAAAGGATACAGACAGGCATCCACCGACGCACCGCGAAGTAAATCACAAACGCTAGCAGGATGGATGCCAATATTTCGAGCCGTTGGTAAAGCGACCAATAGACGATGTTGGCAAGGATTGATGCGACAACGACTTGTCCCAATCGCCCAACGCGGGGAAGTCGACTTCGATACAAGAGATAGCCGGTGAGCATGCAAAATAGGGGCATTGCCAGCCGCGTCGCGATACGGAGAGTATCCGGAGCAATCCGTACTTGCCACAACATATCGGCCGCATGGTCCACCACCATCAGCACAATTGCCAGTCCGCGAAGCGTATCGAGCTGACCATTTCGCTCACTGGAGCTCGACTGTTGCGAGGCGCTGGACTGGCCAGCAGATTTTCCAGCGGATTTTCTCTGCGGTTGCGTAGTCGATTTCGAGCGTGACTTTTTCTTTTTCACCAGCTCTGCGTCCTGCAAGGTCCGTTTTGCGCATTTCCGACACGAGCCGATCCTGTTGAGGCTCGCGAAATATCGCTATGCTAAGTGGTACCGGATCGTGGCTCAGCGAACTAGCAAGCGTGCATCTCCGCCGTACGTTTTTCGCCATTCGATTCCAATGTGACTGATCGACCGGGGCTGATCCAACTGAGCTGATCCAACTGGTGCCGAGGCACTTCGTGCGGACGCGCCTTTTACAATGTTACTCAACGCACGGCGAGACTTCCTGCTGTGCCGATTCTCTGGGATGAAGGACGACGGTTATGACGACCGAGGCAACCCCAACTGGCTCTAGTGGCAACTTTGTGCATCTTCATTGCCACAGCCACTATAGCCTGCTCGATGGAGCGAGTTCGATTGACAAACTGGTCGCGAAAGCCAAACGCGAGGGCATGAACGGGCTGGCGCTTACCGATCACGGCAACTTGCACGGCGCACTTCAGTTTTACCGCAAGGCAAAAGCTGCGGAGATCAATCCTATCATCGGCTACGAAGCATACGTTGCTCCAGGCAGTCGAAAGAGTAAGGGAGGCGCCACCAGTCAGAAGGAAGCAGCTTTCCACCTAACGCTGCTAGCCAAGAACCACACCGGCTACAAAAACCTGCTGAAGCTTGCGTCGCTGGCCTCTCTGGAGGGCTTTTATTACAAGCCGCGGATCGACCGGGAGATCTTGCAAGAGTTCAACGAGGGAATCATCTGCCTAAGCGGTTGTGTTTCCAGCGAGTTCTCTCGCGCGGTGATGAACGCTAAAGACACGTCCGAGGCCGAGAAGCAAGCGACTCAGATCGCACAGTGGTTTCATGGCGTCTTCGGCGACCGTTACTTTGTCGAAGTGATGAACAACGGGCTCGAAATCCAGCGTGCACAACTCGAGGGCGCTGTCGACATCGCCAACAAACTGGGGCTGCCAGTCGTGGCCACCAGCGACGCGCACTACGCTGACCAGGAAGACGCCGAAATCCAAGATGTTCTGCTGTGCATCAACACTGGAAAATACCGCACCGACTCTTCTCGGATGAAGATGGAGAACGACCAGTTCTACCTGAGGTCGCCCGCGGAGATGTACGCGAGCTTCCCTGGAATGGAAGACGCCGTTGCCCGAAGCCAAGAAATTGCCGACAGCGTTGATATTGAAATCGAGCTCGGCAACCGCCACTTCCCCAAGTACCCGATGCCAAAGGAAAAAGACGCCGACGATTATCTGCGGGAAATCTGCGTCGCAGGACTGAAAGATCGCTACGCCGGCAACGAAGAGATGCTCCCGGGCGGCGAACTGTCGGAGGTCGTCCAGGCTCGACTGGATCGCGAACTGGGCGTCATCCAGCGGCTGGGCTTTGCCGATTACTTCTTGATCGTGTGGGACTTCGTCCGCTTTTCCAAAGACAACAACGTTCCCAACACGGCTCGGGGCTCGGGTGTTGGTGCAATCGTGTGTTACGCGACTTACATGAGTCACGTTTGCCCGATCAAGTATGACTTGCTGTTCGAACGATTCTTGGATGAGAATCGCATGGAAGCGCCTGATATCGATATCGACTTCTGTAAAGATCGTCGCGTCGAAATCATTCAGTATGTACGGGATAAATACGGCGAAGAAAACGTCGCCCAGATCGGTACCTTCGGGACGCTAGCCGCCAAGGCCGCGATTAAGGATGTCGGCCGCGCACTTGGCATTCCGCTCATGCGCGTCAATCAAATCACGGAGCTCATTCCCGACGAGCTGAAGATCACCATTCCGAAAGCGCTCGAGAAAAACATCGATCTAAAAGCAGTCTATGACTCCGATCCGGAGATCCAGGAACTGCTGGACATTGCGATCAAGTTAGAAGGCAATGCCCGAAACGTCGGCACGCACGCTGCGGCTGTGGTGATTGGCGACAAGCCGCTGACCGAATACGTGCCGCTGACCCGCGTCCCTGGGAAGACGGACATCATTACCCAGTGGTCGATGAATGACGTCGAAGATGCTGGCCTGCTGAAGATGGACTTCCTGGGCCTGAAGAACTTGACGATCCTGTCCAAGTGCGTGGAGATCATTAAGGAAACGCGTGGCGTCGATCTTGACCTCAACCGAATTCCAATCGACGACAAAGCCACTTTCGCTCTGCTGCAACGCGGTGAAACAAAAGGGGTCTTCCAGCTAGAAAGCGGGGGGATTCGCGACCTATTGCAGCGGATGAAGCCCGACCAATTCACCGACATCATCGCGACCAATGCGCTTTATCGCCCAGGTCCGCTCGAAGGCGGGATGGTTGACGACTTTGTGGACGTGAAGCACGGTCGCAAACAACCCGAGTACCTTCACCCGGTGCTGGAAGAGATCTTGGCCGAGACCAATGGAGTGATGGTCTACCAAGAACAGGTCATGCGGATTCTCAACCGCCTGGGTGGAATCGAGCTGGCTTCTGCGTACACCTGTATTAAGGCGATCAGTAAGAAAAAAGAAGCGATCATTGCGGCCAACGAATCGCAATTCATGTCGGGCTCCACAGAGAAGGGCCTAACGCCAAAACAGGCCCAAGACTTGTGGAACATGATTCTCAAGTTTGCTGGCTACGGTTTTAACAAGAGCCACTCGACCGCTTATGCGTTTGTCGCCTATCAAACGGCATACCTGAAGACGCACTACAAACTCGAATTCATGGCAGCACTGCTGACCGGTGATATTCCAGGGCGGAACTTCAAACGCAAAGACTCCCTCGTCGAGCACTTGGAAGACTGCGATCGGATGGGCATTGAAGTTGTCCCTCCTGACGTGAATCGCTCCTTCGTCGACTTTGCCGTCCGCGATGGCGAAATTCGCTTCGGCCTCGCTGCCATCAAGGGCTGTGGTGGATCGGCGGGCGAGTCGATCGTTGCGGCCCGCGAAAAGGACGGCCCCTTCAAAGATCTGTTCGACTTCTGCGAACGCGTCGACCCACACGACTGCAATCGCTCCACGATCGAAACACTCATCAAGGCCGGAGCATTCGACTTCAGCGGAGCCAACCGAGCCCAGTTGCTTGCCGTTGTCGAACGAGCTGTGCAATCTGGCGCATCGGCAATAGCCGACAAGAAGAGCGGCCAGATGAACTTCTTTGAAGAGATCGATGAGCCAGAAGAAGAGGAAGCTCCCGCAACAAACTTGCCGGACATCCCAGAGTTTCCTGACAAGACGAAGCTGATGATGGAGAAGGAAGTTCTCGGCATGTACTTGTCGGCGCATCCGATGGCCGAATTCAAGGCCCAGTTGGAGACGCTTTGCTCGCACACTTCCAGCCAGCTTAAGGATGTCAAAGACCGCTCAGAAGTTATCGTCGGCGGCATGATCTCGTCGATCAAGCTGGCGAACACGAAGAATCCTAAACCCGGTGCATCCAGCCGCTATGCCAACTTCGACCTTGAGGACATGGACGGTGCGGTCCGCAGCATTTGCTGGCCAGCAGGATATGAACAATACGGCGAACACATTCAGGCCGAGAATGTTGTCATCATGCGCGCTACCGTCGACAAACGCGGTGGGAATGACGAAGTTAACCTAATGGCCAACGAGATCATCCCGATCGAGGAAGCCAACGAGAGATTCACTGCTGGCATCCGTATCCATCTCAACCAAGAGACTCATGCCGAAGAGCTGATTGGGCAGTTGAATGAAGTGCTCCGAGGCTATCCAGGCAAAATGGATGTCCTGGTGGCGCTGAAAATGAAGTCGGGCGACCTCGTTCAGTTGAAAAGCAAAAAACACCGCGTCCAAATAACCCCCGAACTGAGGGGAAGGCTAGATGATTTGCTGGGCAGCAATAGCCACCGTTTGATGGTTTCGCCCCCAAAACCCAAGCAAGGTCAGGACAGACGGCGCTCTCGCCAGCAGAATTAGTCCGCTATGCTGCCCAAAACACCCAGCTTTGTTGCCTTTCTGTGGTCGAGCAATTAATCTCATAAGTACTTATGAGCGCACAATCCGCCTCGGGTTGCTTCCTTTCGGTACGCGCGGCGGCCAAACAGTCTTCTCAGCCAAGGCAAAGCACGAATGATTCGCCTTCACTCCTCACTCATCAAGTCGTCCTTCTACGCAGCCATGCTGTGTTTGATGGCAACGCCTGCGGCCCTCGCCAACAATAATGGCGGTGGAAACAACGGCGGTGGCAATAATGGCGGCGGAAATAACAACAACAACAACAACAATAACAACGGCGGCGGTGCGGTTGCGGGTGTCTCGATCGATGCTCAGGGCGTTTTGCGCGTCATGCAGCCAAACCGTCGGATGACGATGCAGAAGATGATGGCAGCTCGCCAGAATCTGTCGCAGCAAATCGCTCGCCCCAGCAAGATGCGAAAAGTCTCGCTGACGCGTTTGGAAGCGGCGATTTCGGAGAAACTGGCTCACGGTGAGGCTGTCGATTCGGACATGGCTGCCTTGGCGGGATTGACTCGACTGGAATACGTCTTCGTGTATCCCGACAGCGGCGACATTGTGATCGCAGGTCCGGCTGAAGGATACGCTCAGGACTCAGTTGGACGAACTGTCGGCATTCAATCCGGCCAACCGACATTGCTACTGGATGACCTAGTCATCGCTCTACGCGCTTTTTCGCCACAGGCTGATTCGGTCGGCACCATTTCGGTGTCCATCTACCCAACGGAAGAGGGTTTAGTTCGACTTCGTGAAGCGGTCGCTCAGCTAGCCAATCGTTATCGCGGCCCGGGCGACATCCCTGTTGTTCTACAAACGTTCAAGCAGAGCCTCGGCAACAACATTGTTACGATCAAGGGGGTTCCCGCTGGAACCCACTTTGCCCATGTGCTCACCGAAGCAGACTACCGCATGAAGCTGATCGGTATCGGTTTGGAAAAGCCTCCCGTGCCTGGCATCATCAGTTACGCGTCGCAGTTGGACGCCAACGCGGGCCCCAACGCTTTGGTTCGTTGGTTCTTCGTTCCCGATTATGAATCGATCACCACCAACTCAGATCGGACTGCAATTCGACTCTCCGGCCAGGGCTTGAAATTGGTTGGCGAAAACGAAGTTGTCAAATCTGATGGTACCCGCGTATCAAGCCAGCGTGAAAATCGCGCAAGCAAACGCTACACGACCAGCTTCACCAAGCACTTCGCGAAGGCGGCTGAGGCCGATCCGGTTTACGGGCAACTTCGCAACTTGGTGGACCTGAGCATCGCAGCAGCCTTCATCAAGCAAGAAGATTTCTACCAGCAAGTTGATTGGGATCTTGGCGTTCTAGGCTCCGAAGACTCGCTCAGCGTTGCGACTCTTCCTGAACCGCGTCAAGTAGAAAACGCGATCAACGCAATCGTGAAAGGGCGACGCTTGATCACGCCAATTGGTGGTGGAGTAGCCATTCAACCGAAACGAGCTCTGATGGATGAGAATATCAAGAGCGAGACCGATGGAAAGATTGCATCGCGTCGCGAAGCAACCACTGTCGAAGGCCTAGCCGACGGCCAGTGGTGGTGGGACTGATATTCGAGCGGTTCACGCCTGGTAATATCGCCTTTGCTGCTGACTAGCAGAAAACGCATCATGGAAAAAAGCGATGGCTGAACGGCCATCGCTTTTTTTGTGCATTGTCTTTTGACATGAGTTGTGCGCCGAGCAAGCAAATGATCCGCCGGCAATGCAAATCACTCCACCGACAATTCGGCGAGACGTGTGTGCAATTCGTGCTAGGTGGCAATCAGCCCACTCTTCACCGCCCAGACGGCCGCCGCCGTACGATCTGCGGTGTCCAGTTTGCGGAGGATGTTCTGCACGTGTTCTTTCACGGTTTCGACGCTAATGCCGAGAGACGTACCGATTTCACGATTGCTCAGTCCAAGGGCAATGTGTCGCAAGACCTGGAGCTCGCGATTGGTCAGTGGGATGTCCTTTGAATCTGTTCGGTCACGCCGCTTTTCCATCGTGACTTGAACGCGGCGGAGGATGCTATTCTCCGTTGGCTGAGTGCCATTGGCGGCTCGCTGAACGGTGTCCAACATATCCAGTCGCGAAGAGTCCTTCAAAATGTAATCCGTCGCGCCCAAAGCGATTGCTCGGGCAACGTAGGTCGGATTGTCATAGGTGGACATCATCACGACCGAGACACTGGGCGCCTTTTCACGGATCACTTCCAAAGCGGCCAAGCCATCTTCAGACCCCAGACGCACGTCCAGTAGCAGCACATCGGGCTTCTTCTCGACTGTCAGCTCAATGACTTCATTGACCGTCCCAGCCAAACCGACTATTTGCACCTCGCTATCTGCGAGTAGTGTTCCGATTCCTCTGCGCACAACTTCATGGTCGTCGGCAACTAATAGCTTAATACTCACGACACAATACCTTCTAACGAATAGACGAGACTCGCCTGCGCACCAATGTTCTGTACTGAAACCAATAAGAAGGGACAACCAAGCAATAGTAGCTCGCCATTTTGCCTCCCTAAGTGCGGCAATCCGCAAAACCACTCAAGCAGGGCCAACAATTTGGCTCTGCCCCGGCGGCATTGGTAGAAGCTTCAGAACGTTACTTGCGCATCGCCATTTTCAGGGGCAATAGAACACAGCACGGCGCAAGCACGTCACAGTTGCTGCAGCTTAAGCAGTATAGCTACTAATGTCGCCCCCCCCCAAGCGGACTCCTTTTGCCGTCACAATCACTAGAACCTCACTTCTTGCAGACCTTCTTAAGCTTTGCTGCTTGCCCGTAGCCCGACCGCGACCTAAGTAAATGAGGCGTCAACGCAACGTTGATGTGCCTTTTTGGAAACGAACCACAACGTAGATGGCTTCTCGCAACCCTTATGTCTGCACCAAATCTCCTGCTTGTTGACGATGACTCCTGGCTCTTGGAATCGATGGCCGATTGGCTCTCAGGGCAGGGCTTCGTCATCACAACAGCCCGAACCATCGGGGAAGCCAAACAGGCTATTAGCAATCGGCAACCAGACGTGTGTTTGGTTGATATCAACCTGGAACGCGAAGACGGCTTTGATTTCTTGCGTTGGAGCAAAAGTGCCTTGCTCGCAGCCCCCGTGTTGATGATGAGCGGCTATGCCGGACCGGACACGGGCGCCGAAGCCGTTTCCGCGGGTGCGTTTGACTTGTTGACCAAACCGATCATCGACCAAGAACTGCTCAGTGCTTTGAAGCGAGCTGTTGAACAGACGAACGTTGCAGAAGAAAACAAACGCCTGAAACAAGAACTCGATCGCCGCAGTGGACTTGAGAACATTCTCAGCCATGACCCGCGAATGATTGAGCTGTTTGATATCGTCGATAGCGTGGCCGACACACGAGCAACGATCTTGATCACTGGCGAGAACGGAACTGGTAAGAGCATGATCGCCCGGGCCATCCACAAGCGAAGCAGTCGGCAAGCCGGCCCGTTTGTCGAAGTTGCTTGTGGCGCACTGCCAGAAAACCTGCTGGAAAGCGAGTTGTTCGGGCACACCGCAGGCGCGTTCACTGGTGCCAACACGGCCAAGGTCGGGAAGTTTGAGCACGCTGACAAAGGTACAATTTTCCTAGACGAGATCGGCACCGCTACTTCTGCGATGCAGGTGAAGCTGCTGCGTGTGCTGCAAGAATTCCAATTCGAAGCCATCGGAGGCAATGAGACGATCTCTGTCGACACACGCTGCGTGTTAGCGACGAACGAGAATTTGGAAGAGGCTGTCGCCAACGGCTCTTTCCGCCAAGACCTTTACTACCGAATCAACGTCATTCACCTGGAATTGCCGCCTCTTCGTCAACGCGTGGGTGATATCCCAGTTCTCGTTGAGCACTTCCTGCAGAAATCGCTTCAAGAAGTACAGAAGCCGGTCGAAGGTTTCAGTGGCGAAGCACTTGAAACGCTGATGAACTACTCCTGGCCCGGTAACATCCGCGAGCTGGAGAACTTGGTTCAACGAGCCGTTCTGTTGACGAAAACCCCTGTGATCGGGATGGATTTGCTCCCCCCCAACGTGATCGCTGGCGGCGGCGGAGCCGCGTCGAGTGCAATGGCCACGATCCGGCGTGGGCAAACTTTGCGTGAAGCCCTTGAGGGGCCCGAGCGACAGATCATTCTGGACGTGCTCAAGGCCAATAGCTTTAGTCGCAATATGACGGCTGACCAACTGGGAATCAATCGAACCACGCTATACAAAAAAATGAAGCGTCTAGGCATCGACGATCTGCTCCTGAACGACTGAGTGATCGATTCACGTGCCGTTCCCAGCCGACGGGTCGATTTTTCATTTCATCCTAGCGCTCATCTAGTGTCTGCTCGTCGTCGGCCAACTGGCTCACGACGATTGGTTGTTGGCGACTCTCGCATGTCGGCCAGACTCAAGCGAGCGACCAGGCTTGGTTGGTTCACTCTGGCTTGGACGCTTTCTGGCAGAAGCCCACGGATTTAGCGTGGTCACCTTTTCGCGCCTTGGGCTACCCCTATAATCGGGTGCGCAGACAGGCAGACCTGGCAAGGAATTCGGGCTCGCACGACAGGCATTTTTTCGCAACTGTCGCCCTAGGATAGGAATCGCCGCGGAACTCTTGCCATTCTGACTTCTGTCGAGAACTCCAGGACTTGGCCGTGAGGCCAAATTCTCCGTTTGCTTCGCGCCAGAGCGTCGCAGGAATCTCTTGCGTATCGAATATTTCAGTTCGTTTTTGAAAAGTTGATTCTGCTATGAAGATCCACGAATACCAGGGCAAGGAGCTGTTTCGCGAAGCGGGCGTTCCTGTATTAGACAGTATCGTTGCCAAGTCGCCTGAAGCTGCGGCGGAAGCTTACACAAAGCTCGGTGGTGCGATTGCAGTCGTCAAGGCTCAGATCCATGCGGGCGGTCGCGGCAAGGGAACCGTGATCGAGAATCGTGATCAGCGTGGCGTGCAACTCGTCAAGAGTGCCGAAGAGGCGGCTGAAGTCGCGAAAAACCTGCTCGGCAATCGACTTGAGACAATCCAAACTGGCCCTGAAGGCGCGACGGTCAACCAAGTACTCGTCGAAGCTGGTTGCGATATCGATCGCGAACTCTACCTGGGAATCGTCCTCGACCGTGCCACCGCTCTTCCAGTCTTGATGGTGAGCAGCGAAGGTGGCGTGGAAATCGAAAAAGTCGCCGAGGAAACTCCAGAGAAGATCTTCCGTGAGAACTTCCATCCTGCCGTGGGCCTGCAGAGTTTTCAAGTGCGAAAACTGTGCAAGAAGCTTGGCATTAGCGGCCCTGCCGCACGTGCGGCAGATAAATTCATGCGAAACCTCTGCAAACTCTATGTTTCGCTCGATTGCTCCATGGCCGAAATCAACCCGCTCGTCTTGACCAAGAGCGGCGAAATGATCGCACTGGACGCAAAGATCACTTTCGATGACAACGCCTTGTACCGGCACCCCAAACTCACGGAACTGCGTGACTTGGCGGAGGAAGAACCAGCCGAAGTCAAAGCGGCGGACACGGGCTTGTCCTACGTCAAACTCGACGGCTCCATCGGCTGCCTCGTCAACGGTGCTGGCCTGGCTATGTCCACCATGGACATCATCAAATATCACGGCGGTGAACCAGCAAACTTCTTGGACGTCGGCGGCGGCGCAACAACAGAACAAGTGGTTGAAGCGTTCAACATCATCCTGTCCGACCCGAATGTAAAAGCCGTATTGGTGAACATTTTCGGCGGAATCGCCCGTTGCACAACGATTGCAACTGCAATCATCGAAGCTTCCAAGCAAATCGGAATTGAGATCCCTCTAGTCGTTCGGCTCGAGGGAACCGAAGTGGAAGAGGGCCGTAAAATGCTGGCCGACAGCGGCCTGGCGATGACGACGGCAGACGACCTGACTGACGCAGCCAAGAAAGTGGTCGCCGCAGTCAACGCTTAATTTCAATTCCGTTGCACTTTTGCCAATCAGTAAAAACAAAGTGCAATTTAGTACGCACAACATTTCGGTCAGGTAAAGCCATGAGCATTCTGATTAACAAGAATACGAAAGTCATCTGCCAGGGGATCACTGGAAGCGCTGGAACGTTCCACACAACCGGTTGCGCCGAATACGGCACGCAAATGGTTGGCGGAGTCACTCCCGGCAAAGGTGGACAGACCGCAGCAGGTCTACCCGTCTTCGACACCGTTGAAGAAGCAGTCCAGGAAACCGGCGCAGATGCAACGATGATCTTCGTACCGCCCCCATTCGCGGCCGACGCAATCCTCGAAGCCATTGATGCGGGCATTCGCGTCATCGCAGCCATCACCGAGGGCGTTCCCGTCCTGGACATGGTCGAAGTTTATCGTCAAGTCCGCGCAAGCGACTCCGTTCTCATCGGCCCGAACTGCCCAGGGCTGATTACTCCCGGTGAGTGCAAAATCGGGATCATGCCTGGATACATTCACAATCCAGGCAAGATCGGCATCATCAGCCGTAGTGGAACGCTGACCTACGAAGCGGTATGGCAGACCAGCAACCTTGGCCTGGGCCAATCGACCTGTGTCGGCCTTGGTGGCGACCCGATCGTCGGCACTTCCTACATCGACCTGCTGAAGCTCTACCAGGAAGACGACCAAACCGAAGCCATTCTCATGATTGGCGAAATCGGCGGCAATGCTGAGGAAGAAGCGGCGGCTTACGTGAAAGAACATGTCACAAAACCTGTGGCAGCTTTCATCGCCGGAGCCACAGCCCCTCCAGGAAAACGCATGGGCCATGCCGGCGCGATCATTTCCGGCGGCAAGGGAACGGCCAGTGAGAAACAAGCTGCTTTGGAGGCAGCCGGAATCACCGTTGCTCCTTCGCCTGCAGACATGGGTAGTGCTATCCAAACTGCGATGCAGAAAGCTTCGTAGTCAGGCTGTGCATTTACCTTTCGCATTGCCTGCCAGTTGACGTGACTAGCGGTCCATTCCAAGGCTTATCGACACGAGCCGCTTGGTCTGGGCTGCAACAGGCCCCATCAAAGCACTTCGGGAAGCATCCATTTGAGTAAGACTCCTGACTCCCCGGACGACGCTTCCCCATCTGATGTAGGCAAGAGGCCTGGCAATGCCCAAGGGCCTGGGACTGGCAAGCGGAAGGCGGCCATTGCCTTCATTCTGATCACCATCTTTATCGATATCCTCGGCATCGGGATCATCATCCCAAACCTTCCCGAGTTAATCATCGAGCTACTTGGTTCGAGTCGAGACGGTCTTTCCAAGGAAGATCTTACGGCTCTCGCCAGTTGGTACGGTGGGATCATCGCTGCATCGTACTCCCTGATGCAATTCGTGTTCGCACCAGTTGTTGGCGCTCTTTCGGATCGGTTCGGTCGCAGACCAGTGCTGCTGTGTACATCGTTCGGATTGGCCGTCGACTTCATGATCCAAGGCTTTGCCCCGAACCTTTTCTGGCTTTTTGCTGGACGTATTTTGGCAGGCATTTTCGGTGCCAGCATCACCACCGCCAACGCCTACATCGCAGACGTTTCCATCCCCGAGAACCGTGCCCGAAACTACGGACTCGTGGGAATCATGTTCGGACTTGGGTTTATTTGCGGCCCAACGCTGGGCGGCCTCTTGGGCAGTATCGACCTGCGGTTACCGTTCTTTGTTGCCGCGGGCCTGGCTTGTTTGAATTGGTTCTACGGACTACTCATTCTGCCAGAATCGCTACCGCCGGAGAAACGGCGCTCCTTCACGCTTGCCCACGCGACGCCTATCGGAACACTCAAACAACTACGCGGTTACCCATTCGTGTACAGCTTGGCGGCTGCGTTCGCGTGCATGTCGCTTGCTCAGCGAGGCCTGGAGAACGTCTGGGTTTACTACACAGGCTATCGTTTCGGCTGGGACGAACTTACAAACGGCCTAGCCTTGGGCCTAGTTGGGCTGACCGCAGCGGTTGTCCAAGGCGGTCTCGTTCGTCCGATAGTTAAACGCTTTGGCGAACGGAAGACGGTCTTATTCGGTCTTACCATTTCAGCAACGGCCTTCCTGGGCTACGGCCTTGCATCCACTGGATGGGTTGTGCCCGTCATCATCACCTTTGGCAGTCTTGGGGGCTTAACCGGCCCAGCTTTGCAAAGCCTTGTTGCGGGCAGCGTCGACAGTTCGGACCAAGGCAAGGTGCAAGGGGCACTGACATCGCTAATGAGCTTGACCAGTATCATTGCTCCGCTTTTCTTTACCGCTGGACTCTTTAGCTTCTTCACCAGCGCTAAAGCACCTATGCAAATCCCCGGAGCTCCCTTTTTCGTAGGATCAGCACTGCTTATTACGGCGATACTCATTTGCCGTCGCGTGTTCGCCCGCCATCCGGCAGAGAAACAAGCAACTGCCCAAGCAGCAAGCGAAGGAACGAACACCTCTCTCGAGCCCAAAAGCACGTCCAAGCCCTAGCGCATTTGCGTTCGCATGTCCCACTGGTGAAGTCCTTGAACGCCAAGGTCTAGACGAGCTTCACTCCGGTCAGCAGCTCACAAACGCTGCGGTATTTTTCAACCGTCTTGGCAACGATCTCGTCGGGCAGGGCAGGGGGCGGGCTGTTGCGATCCCAGTCCGTATCTTGCAACCATTCTCGAATAAACTGCTTATCAAACGAGGGTTGGGGGCCACCGGGCTGATACTGATCAGCGGGCCAAAACCGAGAACTATCGGGCGTTAACACTTCATCGATCAGGATCAGCTCACCATCGGCGTGGCCCCATTCGAATTTTGTGTCGGCAATGATGACGCCGCGTTCGGCGGCAATGCGTGCACCGTCTTCGTAAACCTTCATACTCAGGTCGCGAAGTTGCTGGGCAAGCTCCTGCCCAATCTCGTTTGCCATGAACTCAAAGCTAACGTTCTCGTCATGGCCTTCCTCCGCCTTGGTAGCTGGCGTAAAGATCGGCTCTGGTAACCGATCACATTGCTTCAGCCCAGCAGGGAGTTTCACCGAACATACTTCGCCACTTGCTTGATACTCCCTCCAGCCCGATCCCTCAAGGTACCCTCGGACGACGCACTCAAACGGCACCACACTTGCCTTCTTTGCCACCATGCTGCGGCCTATCAGTTCCGCCCGCGTTCCTGGACTCAACTCCAGCGATTCAGGCAACTCGGTTGCAAGCATGTGGTTTGGGACGTCAATGTTCTCAAACCAGAACTGACTCAGCGCAGTCAGAACGACGCCCTTGTGGGGAATTCCGTTGGGCAATACCCAGTCAAACGCGCTGACTCGATCCGTACTAACGATCAACAGTTCGTTTCCGAGATCGTAAACGTCGCGAACCTTCCCTTGACGTTTCGGGAAGGGAAGACAGGTTTGCGTCACTGCCGTTGCTGGGCTGGCCATGGAACGATTCACCACGATTGAGAGAAGGTATAAACGATTCGTTTTAGCAGCCGGGATCGCCCGCGACCGCTTTCATTTACAAGGTATTTGGGTTAGATTCGCGGTTCAAAAAGTGTTGGTGTAGGCTCCTTTTACAGCGAGCCATCCCACGAGCGAAGTTGTTTTGCGCCGAGCCGTCTGTTTTCCGCGAGTTGTATTTCTCGTTTCCGCGAACATCATTCGGGAACAGGAAAATCGCTCGACTGACCTGGCAACTCGAGGCTTCCAGATTGCGAACGCATGGCTGATCTAAAATTCAAGCTACCCGCTTCGCCTGGCGCTCCAGCTCCACTTTTGGATTCAGCTTATCTGACAGGAATCGAAGGCATTCCTTGGCAAAGTCGTTGCCGCTTATCCGGAGACCAGTTTAGCATTGGTCGCGAAATTGACGAGTCTGGCAAACTGAACCTACTTTGGCCAACGGAGAGTCTCGGCGACGTTTGCCTTTCGACAACTAGCCTCAGGTTGGTCGAAACTCCATACCTACTAGATGTTGAACTGGCTCGTGGCACGGTCAATCGGCTCAGAACCCAGGCTTCGGAGTGGCAGCGGATTGGCCTGAGGCTACCCGAGGACTACTTTCCAGCCGCCGAACTCACTCTCGAGCAGTTTCTCAAGAGCGTTACCTGCAGGGATCGCGAACAACAATCTGAACTTGCCAAACTGGCCATCGATGGATGCATGCAGGCATCAGTCAAACTCTGCGATACCTACAGCGCCCAAGCGTTGGAAGCTCGCAAGCAAAGCGAAGGACGCTTGTCGACGCTTTCCGGGATTGAACTTGCCAACCGCTCTCTGTCGACAGTCTACGGCAACATCGACAGCGCCTTCAACTTGGTCAGTGTTCCCGTTGACCTAGGTGCTGTCGAAAATGACGCTGGCAAACAAGACTTCACGCATTTCGACAGCCACATTGAATGGGCTGGCAAACAGGCGAAGAAGCTGTGCGTGGGACCGCTGGTAAATTTCGCAACTGGCAAATTACCCCGGTGGATGGTGTTGCTCGACGAAGGATTCGAGAGCATCATGAAATCTGCCTCCAAGCATGCTGAAGCTTGCGTGCAGCGCTATCGTGGCAAAGCACATATTTGGAACTGTGCTGCGGGCCTCAACATGCCCAGCGAGCTAGGATGGACCGACGAAGAAACGCTTCGCATGGCTGTAGCGGTGATCGAGACGGTCCGCCGGGCTGACAATCGCAGCCCCGTCCTGTTGACGATCGATCAACCTTGGAGTGAATATCTTCGCAAGGACAACAGCGGTATTTCACCGCTGCACTTTGCCGACGCCCTCATCCGCGCCGACCTCGGTCTAAGCGGCCTGTCTCTGGACCTCAGGTTTGGAAACGGCCCTGGCGAGTCGTATCCGCGCGACCTATTGGAAATCAGCCGACTGATTGACCGCTGGGCCATGCTTGGCCTACCGCTGATGGTGCAATTGGGATCCAAGGTTCCAGCGACCGAAGCAAACGACACCACCGGCGATCAAACCCTTGCCCCTGAATCGATCTTCAATCTACTGCTCTCGAAACCTTGCGTGCACGCGGTGATTTGGACTTCACTTATCGATTCACCAACCGAAGCGACCAAGAACGGGCTTTGGGACGAGAAGGGGCACCCCAAACCGCTCATTCGAAAAATCGCAACAACCCGCGCCAAGTATTTGCATTAGTGCGTTTCAAGCCTGGGGAAGCGTTTCTGCGACCGCAGTGGATCTGGTTCCAGATCCCTGGACTCTCTTGGCGACATGGAATCAGATGGCCCGCGGACCTAAGATCCGCTGACGCCAACGCTGACCTTGGGTTGTGCCAAGGTAAGATTTGCCGCTTCGATGATGTCTTCGGTTGTCACCGACGCGTAGCGTCCCAAGACGACATCCAGTGGCTCATAACTGCGACGATTGAGCCAAGACGTGCCCAAGGCAAACAGTCGATTGGCTGGTTTTTCATCAGAAAGAACCAAGCTGGCCGAGATCTTTCGACGCGCTAACTCAAGCTCTTTCTCAAGGGCACCGTCACGGCATAGCTTAGAGATGACGTCGGCCATAACCTGCTTGTTTTCGGCAGCATCCTCGGGTGCACAACAAAGATATCCAAACAAACACCCGCAATCGTCAAACATCTGTGGCCAAATGGCGGCCGTCTCCGCTCTGCCGGTATCGATCAACTCCCAAAACAGACGGCTGCCCGTGTCATCTGCCAAAATGTAGCACAGCATTCGAATGGCGTAACGACGGGCATCGTTTCGACTGACACCAGGCCAAACCATCACTTCATAATGTTGATGCGTCGACTCGCGTTCAATCGTCGCCGTGCCTGCACCCGGAATCAGAGCGGGTGCAGGCAATTCCATGCGTGTCCGCGGCCACTGCTCGGAAACGCGGGCAACGTGATCCGTCAATTGCGCAAAATCAACATTGCCACTGGCCACCAAGAACATATTGTCACAGGTATAGCGTTGCTGATGATACTGGCGCATCTGGTCAACGGTCATTTCTCCAACCGTGTCCTCAATCCCCAACACGCGGGTGCCGAGTGGATGATCGCCAAAGTACAGCTCATTGGCTTTTTCGAAAGCACCGTAGGGGGGCTGATCATCGTACATCGCGATCTCTTCGAGCACGACTTTCCGCTCCATCTCGAATTCAGCTTCCTCGAGCGTCGGCCGCATGAGATCCGTCAACAGATCAACCGCTTGCTTCTGGCAATCCGGCAGGACCGAGGCGTAAAACACGGTCGAATCTTCGGATGTATATGCGTTTGATTGGGCGCCTAGGTCATCCAGTTCGCGGTTCACCTGCTCGGCCGTCCGCGTAGGCGTCCCTTTGAAGACCATGTGCTCCAAGAAGTGGCTCACACCGGCTATTTCTTTCGGTTCGTGCCGCGCACCCGTCTTCACGAACCAACCGAGCGACATAGTAAATGCGGTCGGGTCTTGAATGCAGACGATTTCCGGCCCGTCACCCTCTTTATGCGTTAGTAACTGCACTGGGCAACTCCAATGATTGAGACCCAACGGTTACCAATGAAAAATTCCGTGGTGCATTGGCAACGAAGTGATCGACCAGTCCAGAACAGGATAGTGAATCTACTTTTTCGCAAACCTCATCTCGCGTGGGAACGCGCCCCAGGTAGAACCAATCGGTTGCAATTTGACTGCTGCGAGCGGAGGATGATTCTTGTTCGAAGACAAGTGAACTCTTGATCCGGTTTTTTAAGCGGGCAAGTTCATCTTCGGAGATGCCGTCTCTCAATGAGTCTACAGTTTCCAACAGCACATGAAGCGTCTCCTCGGCACGGTTGGTTGTCGTTCCGGCGTAGCACAACACACTTCCTTGGCCGGCGAGCGAAAAACACGTGGCGAAGACCGAATAAACCAAGCCCCGTTTTTCCCGCACTTCGGTGAATAGCCGGGAGCTCATGCCGTCGCTCAAGACGCCTACGAGCCCTCGGGCAGAGTAGTATTCAGGGTGGTCGTAGGCAGGACAGTCATAAGCAATGGCCAAATGCGTTTGATTGCTAGGATGATCTACATGACGACTACCGTAGCGAGAATCTAACTTTGGCAATGTTGGCACGGGCTGAGGTTGCCAACCTGCCAACTTCGTCTCCAACCGTTCACAGACCCGGTCCCAATCAAAATTACCTGCGACAGCCAAGATGCTACCCGTTGGCTGGTAAGCCGCTTTGAAGAAATCCGTAATGGACTGATGCGAAGCTCCCTGGATGCCTTCGCGTGTTCCCTGTGAAATCCGGCCATAGGGGAGGGAAAATCGAAATCGCTTTAACTCGCTAAAGCAACGGTGCGAAGGCTCATCGTCGAGCGCCCTGAGTTCCTGCAAGCTCAACTGTTTCGCATCTTCGACTTGTGGTTCAGGGATGTGCGGCTGAACGACCATATCGCAGTAAAGCGAAAGCGCATCGCAGAGTGATTCACTCGGCATAGCACAACTGTAGGCAGTGTGGTCAGTGGTGATGGAGCAGCCGCGCTCGACCCCCAGTTCATCAAGCCGTTCTAAAAATGCACGACTATCCAAGTCGCCACAGCCGCGTTGGATAAGCTCGGACGTCAACCCGGCTAGGCCATCCAGCCCATCGGGCTCGTAACACGTCCCTGCTGGCAGCAGCATGGAAAAGGCGGCAGACCGCAGCCAAGGCATCTGCTCGCCGAGGACGATCAGGCCGCAATCAAGTTCTTTCTTGAGCAATTCCTGCTGCATGTAAAATACCGTCTCTGCCTAGCTGTCAGACTTTTTGCTGGATGACTTACTTTCAGACTTCTTCGAGCTAGATTCCGACTTCGGCTTGTCCGCCGCCTGAGCCTTCTTGTAGGACTCGCTGCGATAATCTGTCTGATAAAACCCTGAGCCTTTGAAAACAACCGCCGCACCGGTTCCGATCAACCGCCGCAGCTTGAGCTTACCGCACTCTGGGCACTTCTTTTTCTTTGCGTCGTTGATGCCTTGAAAGAGTTCGAAAGCATGCTGACAGGCATCGCATTCATAATCATAAGTCGGCATGGAAATTCTCCCTAGTTCTCTTGATGAAGCAAGACATTGTTAGGACCGTCTACTCACCGTCCGCAGGGCCGGTGCTGACCATCACCGAACTTGGCCGCACGACACGGTCGTGTAGACGGTAACCGCCAGCAACTTCGATAGCAACTTTCCCACTGGCATATTCTTCACTGGGGGTTTGCCCGATTGCTTCGTGGAAGTTGGGATCAAACTCTTCCCCAAGGGCTGCGATTGGGCTACAGCCGTATTTTCCAAGGACGCTAACAAACTGGCCGGTCACCATATTCACGCCTTCTAGGAGTGAATTATTCGTAGCAGCATCCGAACTAGCTGCCTCGGCCGCTCGTTTGAGATTGTCAACGATTTCAATTAGGTCGCGAATCAATGGAAGATTCGCATACTTAATTTGCGTGTCGAGCTCACGCTGCATGCGTTTGCGAAAATTCTCCAATTCAGCTTTAGCCCGCAACGCCTCCTGCTGAGCCTCGACGACTTTCTCATGATTTGTCGGTTCGCGTTCAGGCTCAGCGGCAGCCTCTTGCTGAGCTCCCGCTTCAACGGCTTGGTCAATTGCAGCCTCTAGCTCTGCTTGATCT
The DNA here is from genome assembly GCA_964411445.1 of uncultured Pirellulaceae bacterium. Lineage (GTDB taxonomy): Bacteria > Planctomycetota > Planctomycetia > Pirellulales > Pirellulaceae > Aureliella. The sequence goes on along the minus strand of CAYPLE010000024.1, from coordinate 12,663 downwards.
ACGCCTTCGCTTGTTGATTCTTCCACTTGTTTTTCTTCAGATTGCATCTGTAGTTCCCTAACAATTCACGCCATGCTCAGTAGCGAAATCACAAGTGCTCTTGGCACTACGTTTCTGACGTTTTCGCATCCTCGGCCTCATCTACCCGGAAGTAGTCGAAAACGCGTTCAAAAAATGATTTGCGATGCGGCGTCACGTGCTCTTCGTCTAGTTCGGCGAGTTGCCGAAGCAGATCTTCTTGTTTACCGCTGACCCTCTTCGGTATTTCGATGTAGGTTTGGACAAGCATATCGCCCTTGACGCCAGATCTTGGATCCGGCATCCCCTCACCGCGAATCTGGAACACTTCACCGCTCTGCGTTCCACTTGGCACCTTGAGTGTGCGGCGTCCTGAGAGGGTTGGAATCTCCAGTTCAGTCCCCAACACAACTTGGGAATAGCTAAGCGGTACTTGAAGCACCAAGTCGCTGCCTTCGCGATGAAACATGCTGTGCTTACGCACCTGGATGAAGCAATACGCATCACCTGGAGGCCCACCATCGGGACTCACTTGCCCCTCTCCCGCCAATCGCACTCGCATGCCATCGTCGACACCGGCAGGAATGGTCACGTCCAGCAAGACTTCCTTCGGAATGGCACCACTGCCATCACAATCGTGACACGGCGAGCTAATTACCTTGCCATTGCCACGACACTGCGGGCATGTTGTTTGGACCCGGAGAATGCCAGTAGCTTGGACAACCTGTCCACGACCGCGGCAATGCCCACAAACCTGAGGTTCCGAACCAGGCCGTGCGCCGGATCCAGAGCAAGTACCACAGGCCTCGTGCCGGGTCAATGAAACCTGTTTACGAACACCCCGGGCCGCCTCCTCAAGCTCCAGCGTCACATCGCAGCGAATATCTGCACCGCGCCGAACCCTTGAGCGGGATCGCCCACCACCAAAAAAGTCTTCGAAGATCGTCCCACCGAACAGATCGCCGAAAGACTCGAAGATATCCCCGACGTCTTGGAAGCCATGTCCGCCGCCTTGTCCTAGCCCAGCATGACCGTATTGATCGTAGACGGCACGTTTTTCATCATTGCTGAGAACTTCGTAGGCCTCGGCGGCCTCCTTGAATTTCGCAACCGCCTCTTCGTTATCCGGATTGCTGTCGGGGTGGTACTTAATCGCCAACTTGCGATAAGCTCTCGCCAAGTCCTTGCTCGAAATTCCACGGTCAACACCGAGGACTTCGTAGTAGTCGCGTTTGGTAGCAGACATTTGCAATTATCCAATAGGCATCACGACTGGGGCGTCGTAACGCGTTGTTGCGCTGGTTGATCCATTCAGCAGTCGCAAGTGAGTTGAAAGCCTGACGGGTGTTCGGTGTTCTCCCGAAAATAGGCCGACCTTGAAAAAGAGCCACGCTCCATTGCGAAGCGTGGCCCATTAATTTTTCTCACATGCAGTGTTTCTGCCGCGGAAAGGAATTCAATTAAGAGATCGAACCTTCGGCTCGCTGCTTTTCCTTGTCTTCCTTGTCAAACGTCGTCACCAACGCTTCCGTGGTGAGAAGCAATCCGGCGATACTGCTGGCATTCGCAAGTGCAGTGCGGACAACCTTTACCGGATCGATAATACCCGACTTGAGCATGTCAACGTACTCGCCCTTGTTCGCGTTGTAGCCCTGAGAAAGTGGCTTTTGGCTCACTTCGTCAGCAACAACGGATCCGTCGATGCCAGCGTTATCAGCGATTTGACGAAGCGGTGCAGACAACGAACGCAGGATGATCTCTGCACCCGTCTTCTCGTCTCCGCGACACTTCGCGATCGATGCTTGAACCGCTTCGGTGCAGCGAATCAGAGCAACGCCACCGCCTGGGAGAATGCCTTCTTCCATTGCAGCACGCGTCGCGTGAAGAGCATCTTCTACACGCGCCTTCTTTTGCTTCATGTCAGCTTCGGTTTCGGCACCAACGCTGATGACCGCAACGCCACCAGCCAACTTAGCCAAACGCTCTTGCAGCTTCTCGCGATCGTACTCGCTGTCCGATTGCTCGATTTGAGCTCGAATCTGAGCGACACGCTTGTCAATCGTCTTGCGATCGCCTGCACCTTCGACAATCGTCGTAGACCCCTTGTCGACGGTCAGCTTCTTGGCGCGTCCCAGGTGTTCAAGCGTGATATTCTCAAGCTGAATACCAAGGTCTTCGCTGATGAACGTGCCACCGGTCAAGGTCGCGATGTCTCCCATCATGGCCTTGCGGCGGTCGCCAAAGCCAGGAGCCTTCACGGCACAGACGTTCAGCGTTCCACGCAGCTTGTTGACAACGAGAAGCGTCAGAGCTTCCGCGTCCACATCCTCAGCGATGATCAACAGCGGACGACCGCTCTGGCTTGCCTTCTCAAGGACAGGCACCAAGTCGCGAATGTTGCTAATCTTTTTCTCGTATAGCAAGACCAAAGCGTCGTCAAACGCCGTCGTCATGCTACCTGGATCGGTGATGAAGTAAGGCGAAATGTAGCCCTTGTCGAACTGCATCCCGTCGACGTACTCAACGGTCGTGTCGGCAGTCTTGCCTTCTTCAACCGTGATCACGCCATCCTTACCAACGCGCTCGAGAGCTTCGGCGAGCAGTTCACCGATTTGCATGTCGTTATTTGCACTAATGGCACCCACGTGAGCAACCTGAGATGGGTCGCTAACGGGCTTGCCGAGCTCGTGCAGTTTTTCAACCGCGGCTTCGACGGCTTTTTCGATTCCGCGACGAATCGCAGCAGGGTTGCTACCAGCGACGATGTTTCGCAGACCTTCCTTGAAGATGGAACGAGCCAGGACAGTCGCTGTGGTCGTCCCGTCGCCGGCCAAATCGCTGGTCTTCTGAGCGACTTCGACGACGAGCTTCGCGCCCATGTTTTCAAAGCGATCTTCCAATTCGATTTCTTTGGCGACAGTTACACCGTCTTTGGTTACCGTCGGTCCGCCGAAGCTCTTGTCGATGATAACATTGCGACCGGTTGGTCCCATTGTCACTGCGACAGCATCGGCGAGCTTTTCAACACCACGCAGCATTCTCGCGCGTGCGTGATCCTCAAACATTAGCTGTTTAGCCACGCTTTAGGTTCCTTTGAATTTCAATGATTTGGATTGCTAGATTCACCTGCTTGGCACAGGCTGATTGAACATGGCGCTCGATTCAGCGCCGTGTTCGCAACTAAGCGAGGACCTTCGCCAAGATGTCGCTCTCGCGGAGAATCTTGACTTCGTTACCGTCCACTTCGATGTCGCTTCCGCCGTACTTGCCGTAGATGACAACGTCACCAACAGCCACGGAAAGGGTGCCGCGATTTCCGCTATCAAGCAATCGTCCGGGACCAACCGCAACAACGGTTCCACGCTGTGGCTTTTCCTTAGCGGAATCTGGAAGCACGATGCCACCAGCGGTGGTCTCTTCAGCGTCTTCTGGTTGAACCACAACACGGTCGTCCAAAGGTCGAATCTTTAGCTTTGCCATTAGTCTTTAAATCCTGTGAATTGTTTTATGTGTTTGATGCGGAACGTCAGTCCGCCCTGAACAAGTTTTGAATCGGGAGCGACCTACATCATGCCGGGCATACCGCCCATTCCAGGCATGCCGCCCATGCCGCCCATGCCACCCATTGGGTCCATTCCGCCCATGCCGTGGTCATGATGATCATGTCCGCCGGAATCTTCTTCCTCTACAGGAATGTCCGCAACCAGCGACTCGGTGGTCAACAACAGCGAGGCAACGCTAGAAGCATTTTGAAGTGCTGTGCGAACAACCTTCGCTGGATCGATGACGCCAGCAGCCACCATGTCGGTGTACTTATCGGCGTTTGCATCGTAACCCTCGGTCTTCCCCTTGAGCTGACGCACGCGATTGACGACCACAGCGCCGTCTAGACCAGCGTTATTTGCAATAGCTCGCAGCGGAGCATCAAGGACGTTCTTAATGATGTCTGCACCTAGCTTTTCATCACCTTCGACGTCCAACTTCTTCAAAGCACCTTCGCAGCGAATCAGAGCTGTCCCACCGCCTGGGACGATACCTTCGAACAGAGCTGCTTGCGTCGCAGCCTTGGCGTCGTCGAGTAGAGCCTTACGCTCTTTCATTTCAGTTTCGGTTGCAGCACCAACGGAGATTTGAGCCACGCCGCCAGCCAGCTTGGCCAAACGCTCTTGCAGCTTCTCGCGATCGTAGTCACTGTCAGTGATGTCAATTTCTCGGCGAATCTGCTCGGCTCGACCAGTAATCTCTTCTTTCTTGCCGCCACCACCAACGATTACCGTTTCTTCGCTGGTGATACGAACCTTCTTTGCGCGACCCAGGTCAGTCAACTTGACACTTTCGAGGTCAACACCAAGATCCTTGAAGATCGCTTGGCCGCCCGTAAGAGCAGCCAAGTCACCCATGATTGCTTTGCGGCGATCGCCGTAGCCTGGCGCCTTGACGGCACAAACGCTCAAGATGCCTCGCATTTTATTGACAACCAGCGTCGCAAGAGCTTCGCCGTCTACGTCTTCAGCGATTACCAACAGAGGCTTCTTCGCCTTGCTGGCAGCTTCCAACAACGGAATCAGCTTCTTGTTGGAGCTAATCTTCTCTTCGAACAAGAGAATGTGGCAGTCATCCAGCTCAACAGTGACATCGTCAGGATTGGTCACGAAGTGCGGAGACAGGAAGCCGCGGTCGAACTGCATTCCCTCAACAACTTCGACAGTCGTTTCACTGCTGCGGCCCTCTTCGACAGTGATCACACCGTCTTTGCCGACCTTAAGGAATGCGTCAGCCAGAACGTCGCCAATGGCAGGGTCGTTATTCCCGGCAATCGTGGCAACTTGCTTGATTTCCTTTTTGCTCTTCTCGTCGATCTTGATCGACATTTTCGTCAGAGCAGCAGAGACAGCGTCAACCGCCTTTGCAATTCCGCGAGAAAGCGCCATCGGGTCAGCCCCAGCGGCAATCATCTTCAGGCCTTCGCGGAAGATTGCTTCCGAAAGAACTGTGGCAGTCGTGGTGCCATCACCAGCAACGTCGTTCGTCTTGCTGGCAGCCTCTTTGACCAATTGAGCACCAAGGTTCTCGAACGGGTCGTCCAGCTCGATATCCTCAGCAACTGTAACGCCATCCTTAGTTACCTTCGGAGAGCCCCAACCTTTGTCGAGGACAGCGTTTCGACCGCGAGGACCGAGCGTACTACGAACGGCTCTCGCCAACTTCGTTACACCCGACAATAGCGGCTGCCGCGCGTCATCATCGAATACCATCTGTTTTGCCACGTTCAATATCCTCCAATGTGGATAAAACCCAGGAACATGTGTTCACGGAATATGTTGCTTAGCGATTCAAAGGCCGGCTGACCGGCGGTCGTCATCGCATCACGATCGAATGTTCAGCTCGCGAACCGGTAGCACGTCCGCCACTCTGGCAGTTTCGCAAGTTGCTGCCCCTCACGTGCAAGTAGCGTGCCAGTTAGAATTTTTGCGTACCAAGCGAGTCGATGGCGCGCAAGCTCACCTCGGAAACAAGACGCCAACAGGCTGACGGACAGAATGCTAGAATCGGACGCCGACGCCCCCGAATCGTTAATAGCCCCTTAAAATCGAGCACTCGATGACGACTTCAGAACAGCCCGACAAAGCCCAATCGCTGGCGCAGCAGGAGAATGGGGCGCGAAAACCTGACGCTGAAGAACCTGCGGTGGATGAACTTGGGGCACTGGCAAGCCGCTTGCCGCCGGGAGAGTCGCCGCCAGTCAACCCTTTTGCCCCACCATCGGACGTGGATGGAAGCTATGCGGCGGCCAGCGAAACGGATGCGAGTCCGGCGAGCCGCCCAAGCCTGGCTCGCTCCATCTCTACCTGGACATTCATCTGCATTGTCAGCGCTGCCCCAAGCTTCTTTTGGGGCTGGAGCACGGTCGCACAAGAACAAGTCCTGGCAATGCTGCTTGGAATACTAGTCTTCATCATCGGATACATCTGTGCCGACCAATCGCGTTTTGCGCACCGCCTACGGCAGAACCGGAACACTCAAATCGCCCTTCGGTTCACCTACGGGACGCGGATTGCAATATCCGTGCTGTTTCCAGTCGCTGGCTTCGTCGATGCCCTTGTCGGCATGGCGTCGATCAGCATCACGTTCACTGCCATGCAAGCAGTCGGGTTGGACCCACGTCTATCAAATCCAACAGCGGTGCTTGATGAGGCTGGTTTCGTGGCGTGTTTCGCAACCACAATCGTGCAGGGCGTGCTGCTGAACTGTGTCCTCGCAGCTTATGGTTGCGTTGTCTGGGTAATTGCGGCAGCCATTCGCTCAAGATAGCTGTTGCGGAAGAGAAAACGGGCCGTTTCGCGTCAAAAAAATCCAGGGTAGGCAAGATGCAGCCATGCCTAGAGAATGTCCCTTCGTGTCTCTGGGGTTCTCGCCTTTGCGGGAGCACTGACACAGGCGTCTCTGGCGCTCCCCACTCTAACTCCATTCAATTTGACACCGAGCCTAAAACGTGGACCGACGATTCTTCACTTGGCTAATGCTCACGATGGCCCTTTGCTTCCTTTATATGGGCATGCGGCCACAGGCTCCGGAACCGCCCCCCAAGGATCCGACCGCCAAATCGACCGATCCACTGCTAAATCCGAATGCTCCCAAAACGGGCGAATCTCCAGAGGCCACGGTAGAGACCAGCGGAGACGCGGCGGAGGTGCCAGCGGCAGTCTTCCCTGAAAAAGTTGTCACGCTCGGTTCGCTAGACCCCACCAAGAATTCAAAGCTGCTGGTTACGATTTCCAGTCGTGGCGCAGGAGTTGAGCGAGTCGAGTTGGTCGAGCAGGAAAAGCCTGGCAAGTTTAAATTCCGAGCGCTAGAATTCGACGGCAGCTACATCGGCTACTTGAGCGGAAAAGAGACGACCAGTGGACTACTTGTCCGATCCATTCCCGATGGTAGCCCCGCCCAAGCTGCGGGCCTGAATGTTGGCGATACCATCACCAAAGTCAACGGAATCACAGTAACTGTTCCCGCGGACTTAGAAGGCATCTTGGCAGATATCAAACCGGGCTCACAACTGGAGATCCAGGTCAGCCGCGACGGCCCCCCTTCGACTTTGACCGCGACCACGACAGCCCCGCCGTTGGATATGGTTCGAACGACTCCTTGGTCGAGTGAACAGGTCCCCGGTAACATTTCGCGGCGAGCGCTAATGACAACGCTGGGTGCCTTGAATCAAACCAAAGTACCGGAAACGCAGGCCAGCCTTCCCGCCCTCGCCCCAGCATTTGAAGAAAACTGGGAAGTGAAGCCGCTTGATGTGGCAAACGGCGAGGGTTACGAATTCTCGATTCCCTTGGCTGGATACCTGAAGGGAACCGGGCGTCCTTCTGACCTAGTTCTCGTCAAACGCTATCGCTTGGTTACGGGAGACACGCCCGGCAGCGGCTACGACCTGGACGTCGAAACACTTGTACGCAACCGCAATGACGAAGAGGTTAGCGTTGCCTTGCGGCAAGAAGGGCTCTCAGGCCTAACGCTCGAAGGCTGGTGGTATTCGGTCAAGATCAGCCCCTACATGTTCTCCGGTGCTGGCAATCGAGACGTCATTTCCAATAGCCGTGCCGCTGGTCACAAACTGCAGACAACACGACAAATTCAGGATCGGGCCAAGAAAAACCCGCTGAAGCCGAGCATCATGATGTTCAGCGAAGACCAACCTATCGAAGCCCGTTCCCTTTCCTACATTGGCGTTGATGCTCAGTACTTCAATGCCTCGATTCGCTCGCACCCAGACGACCCAGAATCCTTAACGGATCTTCGTCGAGCTGGCACGATGGCCGTCGCCGACGCTAGCTTGATCAACAAGAGTCAAGCACAAGCAACGAACACATCGTTTTGGTTTGACACCCAAGAACAAAAGCTGGCCCCCGGGGAGGAGCTATCCCAGCGTTACATCGTCTACTTGGGGCCCAAAGACACCCAAATGCTGGAAGATCGGGGCCTTGACCGGGCGATCGAGTATGGGTGGTTCAAATGGGTCGCAAAGCCGCTGGGCTGGATCCTGCACTTTTTCTACGACATCGTTCGCAACTACGGCTTGGCCATTGTCATGCTGACCGTTCTTGTGCGTGGCTGCATGTTCCCGCTCGGCCGAAAGGCCGCAATGAACGCACAGCGAATGCAAGAGCTACAGCCGGAAATCAAGAAGCTCAACGAGCGATACTCCGACAGCATGGAACGCGCCCAAGCGATGCAGGCGTTGTACAAGAAGCACAACTTCAAACCGCTGGCGGGCTGCCTGCCCATGTTCGTCCAGTTGCCAATATTCCTAGGCTTGTATCGCTGTTTGAGCGTTGACATTTCGCTTCGCCAGCAGCCGCTGATCCCGGGCCTGGAGTGGTGCTCCAACTTGGCCGGCCCTGACCAGTTGATCAACTGGAGCAGTTGGATGCCTGAGTTTATCGCCGGTCGTGGCACCGGGTGGCTCGGACCCTATTTCAACATACTGCCCATGGTGACCGTTGCCCTATTCCTGCTGCAGCAACAAATGCTGATGCCAAAGGCGACGGACGATCAAACACGAATCACGCAGAACATGATGAAGGTCATGACTGTTTTCATGGGCGTATTGTTCTTCAAGGTTCCGGCAGGACTGTGCATCTACTTCATTACCTCTAGCCTCTGGTCACTGCTTGAACGCAAGCTCGTCAAACGCATGACTCCACCTCCCTCGACACCAATCGACGACTCGCCGGAAACGTCGAAACCAAACAAGTCATCTGGAAAGTCTTCAAGCAAGAATCGTCGCCGAAGCAGTGCCGAAGCCGAACCCAAGAAGCTCAGCAAGCTTGAAGAACTACGCCGCATGATGGAGCAACAGCAAGGCAGCAACTCAACGACCGTCCGTGGTTCTTCAAAAGGCAATCGTCAGAACCGCAAGAAGCGTAAGAAGTAACCACCCGCCTCGCTTCCGCCGTGCAATTTGCTCACCAAACAAACAGCCCAGGGCGCTCAAAACAATTTCCAGTTGCTCCCTCGGCAGAGCAGGGCGGGGCGGGGGTGCTGCGCAGGCAGATGCCGCTGAAGTCTTGATGTTGCTTCACGAAAAGCTTCGTGGCTTCACTTCCGATGACGTTGATCTCGTCGTCTTCGGCTCTCTGACCAGGACGGAAACAGTGCCGGGGAGGCTACTGCAGCGTGACCGGCTCGGCATAGTGCGATTGCATCGCGGCAGGTCGACGCATCACGCCAGCAACGATCAGCACTCCAAGACTGGCGGTATGCGTCAGCCAGCAACCATCATCCGCGGTGACAGCTCGGATGGTAAGTCCAGCAACGGCCATTAGCGAAAAGAAATACAGGGCTTGCGTCATGGCACAATCATGGCCACGTTTCTGGGTGTAAAGTGCTGTAATAGCCCACATGGTCAAAACTGGTGCCAAGAGCCCACCACCAACAGCCGCTGCCGCAATAACACTTTCCATGCACGGATTCCTTTCGCCACATGAATTAGATGAGAAGGCCGAAAGGAAAGCGACGCCAGGCTAGCGTCTCATGCCTACCGCGGCGCAACGTGCGAGCAATCCTTTGCTGAACACGCGTGTGGCGGCAAACTTGAATCTTTTCTGTTCGACAGCTCACTTTTAGCAAAAATTCTTGTGCAGGAACAAGGGCTTTCGTCGCGATTCTCCAGGATTCCCTTCGCGGTTAATACGAAAAAAGGCTGGCAAAAGCCAACCTTTTTTGGATCCACAATCGCTGTCGCGACCGCAATCGTTATTGAGACCATCCGGCGTCAGCTCTACAGCGTCTAAACTGGATATGCCGAGCGACGACCTGGCGGTGCATGCCTACTTGTCGAGCATTTCTTCAAGTAGCGAATCAATCTCAAGCGAGAACAGCCCAACTTTGGCGACCCGGCCATCTTTACCAACAACAATGTTCAACGGCAAAGAAAGGACGCCATAATTGACTGCGAAGGGACCGTCGAGGCCGTCTGTTTCGGCAATTTGCGGCCAAGTGTACCCGCCTGAACGCAGGAATGCATCGCGAGCTTGCTGGTCGGCTGGACTAACGTCAAAATTGATGCCGACAACACGCACACCATCCTTAGCATACTTGGCAGCGATTTGCTTCAACACGGCCATTTCCGACTTTGACTGAGTGCTCCAGTTGGCCCAGCAATGATAGATGACAGGGCCGCCGCGATAGGCCCCGGCTTCAAATCGCCCACCGTCGACCCGCGTGCCGGTAAAGGAAATGGGCTGGCCCTCTAGGTTGAGGCGTCGCAATGCGCCGGCTGCCTTGCGTCCCGCAAGCGAATCGCCCAACAGGGTCGCCGCCTGACGATACCACTTCGATGCTTCTGTAGCGTCACCAGCAAGTTCTGCAGACAATGCGATGTTAATCATCGCATCGGCAGCTTCGGGGCTTTCCGGATACTCGGTTGCAAACTTAGCAAGCCGCTTCACGTGAGCATCTTGAACTTCCTCCCAGTCGGTCTCTTTGGCAGCGGCGGAAGCCTGTTGATGCCGAGCCTCCAACGAACGGTAGACAACGTAGGCAACGTCATTCTCTTCGGCTCCGCTGCTGGCCAAGCGTCGAGCAAACGACTCCAGACGGTCGACACCACCTTTGTACTCACCTGCCTGAGCGGCTGCGTTGACCGTGTCAGCTAGCTGCCGAATCCAATTCGCCCGCTCGTTTGCGTCGGATGTCTCGGCGACCAACTTTTCCAAAATCGTGGCTCGCTCGTCGTGCAGACGCTCCATGTCACCGGCGTTGCCACTGAGCAGCTCCGCGTCGACGTCTTGCAGTTCGCCGACCAAACGCACGAGTACTTTGCTAACTCCAGAGGTAGCCGCACTGCTGCCTGCATTGCCCCGAGAGCTAAACGTGGCGGTGAAGAACATCCCTTCTTCGTTTAGGACGGCACCGTCGGTCACAGCCCGTGGCAAATCCACCAACCGCCAACGATTATCAACTTGAACCATCGTACCAACCAGCAACTGCTTGGCTTCTTCTTGATCTTCGAATAGCGCGACCACGTTTTCGTAGACAACGACATCTTGCTCCGAACCTTCGGTCCCGGCAGGCACAACACCAGGCTTGTCGGCGCCAAAATTGGTCCATTTGCTTGATCGCGTGACCACATTCTGTCCTGCTGCCCAGGCTTCGAACTGATTGCGAGCGTCCCGAACACGCTGCGTCAACTTTTCTAGCTTGGCTGCCCCAAGGCCGAGACTGGACAATTCTTCTTCGGTGATCAACAAACGACCGAAGCGAGCTGGATCGCGTTGGGCGGTGGCGCCGATCACTTCCGCACTGACCTCTTCAGCCGAAATGGCCGCCCATCGATCAATCGTACCGTCCTCGTCCTCATCGATCCCACGTCGCATTCCCGCCGTGCTCAACCAGCGGTATTCATCTGCTTTTCGGTTGGCGTCGGTATCGGTTTCGCGATAAACCTCAACACCAGCGTTATAAAAACTCCAACGGTCCAACTTATTGTCGCCGTTGGTGTCCGCAAACCAACGCAGCGGCTGCCCAGCAGGACCAGTCACGAAGAAACCGGGGATGCCGTCCCGCTTTCCTTCGTCAAGATTGCAGTCTTGGATCTCGCCTTCCGGCACTTGCTCGATTTCAACACCCGGCTGCCGAGGCGGAATAGCGAGTGCCTTCTCCAGCTTCGAGGCGCCCGACTGCGCGAATGCTGAGGGTCCGCAGAGTAGGGAAGCTCCTGCGCAGGTGACTCCAAGCAACACACGTGCGAAAACGCGCCGACGATACATCTGTTGTTTCTTGCTACGAATCATTGCAGTTTCATTCCTTTACGAGAGCAAGCAACTCTACTTTTTTGGCCTGGGATCGACATTTCGGCCAGCGGTTGGGATCAATTCTATTGTTGCAGCGACGATATTCATCGACTGACACGTTGCCGGCGAACACTGCAGCATTCGTCCATTCAGTGGTTCGCGGACCCCGCTCGACCTGTTGTAGCAACTCCTTGGATTGGGAGGAATCGAAATTTCTAGGGAAGTGGGCAGCTTCCGCCACGAAAAGCCAGCCAACACACACGCCAACTTGCCTGCGCTGCCCAGTTTTCAATCCATATCATGTTTACCTTCCGTGGCATGCCGCATCAAACACGACCCGTTGCCAGCCGATTTCCCGAAGGTGGATCTGGTTACAGAATTCCTCACTGCATCCTCGAGAGCTACCGGAAGCGGCCAGGAAAACTCAACTTCGCAGGCCCGCCCAACGCCGCCAAACGCCCCGAGGCTGAACCAGCTCCCCGGTTATGAACTTCGCGTGCAAAAGCCACTGATCGGGACAGCGCAGCACGGAAAGAAGCCATGGAAATAGCGGACAGCGGGAACAATTGTGGAGAATGCCTTAATGCTGGCCGCCACGAACGCCGATAGAACGCAATCCGGTTATATGAGCAACGGAATGCCGCTCGGCAAAAATGCTCGATTGCTTTGTGAACTTCGTGTTGACAGGCGCGAACCTTTGGATACGATTTGCCTTCCTTGAGTGGGCGTCCTTTGGTTCTTTTGAATTGGGGCGTTGCTCGGCGGTGGCAGAACGCCATGCCTTCAGCATTGCTGACGGGCGTGTAGCTCAGTTGGTTAGAGCGCGTCGCTGATAACGACGAGGTCCCAG
>CAYPLE010000023.1:14150-61634 GCA_964411445.1 uncultured Pirellulaceae bacterium | reverse complement strand
GAGCGAGTAGGGTGATGGATCAATGTGAGGCTCTGAGTCGGTGATGAGTTCCGAAATGAGACGCCCCGTGCCGGTTGCCATGCTTAAGCCCAACATGTTGTGCCCAGTTGCGACCCACACATTGTTTCCTCTTGGACTGCGATCGATGACTGGAACGCTATCGTACGTCATGGGACGCCAACCAAACCATGTGTCTTCCACTGGATCGCAATACGGCTCTTTCAAGTAGTGTTTCGCGCCTTGCTTCAAAAGAGCAAGCCTTTCCGGACGAATCGTCTCATCCCAGCCTGAAAATTCCATAATCGACCCCAGACGGTACCCCGTTTCCATAGGAGTGGCGGCAACACGGTGCTCCGGAAAGATGATCGGAATACTGGGGCATACTCGGGGCCGTGGCATCGTAATTGAGTAGCCTTTCCCGGGTTCAATCGGAACCCTGCAGCCGATCATATCGACAAGTTTGGGTGACCAAGCACCACTGGCGAAAAGGATCTTGTCTCCTGCAAATGTTTGATTGCCTGCAGTGACACTTGCGCGATTTGAATCAACGCTGATCACTTCAGTATCTTCGATGAAGCGGCACCCGAGGATCTCCAAACGCTCTCGCCAATGCGTCATCAACCGGTCTGGACGTAAATGCGCATCATGCTCGTAGAACCAACCTCCGGCAACTTCGTCGTTCAGTGCCGGCTCGAGTTCAAGCAATTGACGTCGGTCTAAGAGTGTCGCGGGTTCGTTGAAGTTCTTACTCAGCAGCTCGTTCGTCTCAGCGTACGATTCAAGGGCTCGCTGGCTGCGGTAGACAAATAGTAGCCCTCGTTTCTGCCATTCGCAGTCGAAGGCTTCGTCGTGCATCAGGCTCTGGTACTCCTTCATGCTCGACGCCAACATAGCTTGGATGGCAGTCGCTGCTTGCAGCATTTGGGGGCGATTGCAACGTCTTGCGAAATTCCACATCCAACTCCACAGGTGCCTGTCTACTCTAGGGCGGATTCGGAAGGGACTACCTGGCGAAACCATCGCCTTGAGCGCTTCTTTGAATGCTCCGGGTTCAGTCAGCGGTAAAACGTGGCTTGGGCAGATCAAGCCACAGTTGCCCCGTGAACACGCACCACCTACTTTGCCTTTGTCGATTACCGTGCACTGAATTCCGCGGCGGGTGAGGTACCAAGCACAGGCTACACCGATGACTCCGCCACCAACGATCGTCACTCGCATTGTCATGAGTCGTCTCCCAATTGTGCCGGTTCAACGGCTTTCGTCGCGGTGCTCGAAAACCCGTGGCAAAATGGGTCATTGGGGTCAAGCAACAATTCCCCGGCGGCCGTCGCGTAAGCCTTCCCGGACACGGCCGGCAGGATCAAACATCCGTTTGCATCTGGATTAGTTAAGCCAAATTCCTGCGATTCCGATTCTGTCGGCAATGAGTATTGACCTTCGAAGCTACTTCCAACGACGCTGGTGACCGTGACCGATTCACCGGCGGCAAGTTTTCCGTCTGCCGCCAAACAGGCAAGCTTGGCGCTGGTGCCGGTTCCGCAAGGGCTACGGTCGTACTGCCCGCCGGGGCAGAGAACGAAGTTACGATAGCCAGACTGCGACGTCGCTCGGGACAGTTCGATGTGGTCGATCTCTTCACCGCTTGCACCGGTGATTCCTTGACGGCTGAGTTGCTGGCGAATGCGCAACGTCAGCCGAGTGAGCTCGGCGACATTTTCGAGTTGCAATTCTTGTTCTGGAAGATCAGTAATAAAGAACCAGTTCCCGCCCCAGGCAATGTCGCCTGATAGCGTGTAACGATCTATATCAATTTGCACGTTGGAACGATACCGGTAGCTGGGAACATTCTTGATTTGCACATGCTGTTCGCTCACCGTCAGCTTGACTGTGCCAACAGGCGTATCGAGCAAGGTGGTGCCGGAGCTCAGTCGCCCCAAGTGCTCAAGTGCTGCAGCGACTCCAATTGCCCCGTGCCCGCACATCCCAAGGTAGCCCACGTTGTTCATGAAGATGACGCTAGCAGCGCTGTCGGGTGATTGACTGGGCAGCAGCAAGGCACCCACGATGACGTCGTTACCGCGCGGTTCTTGGAGTACGGCCCGCCGGAGCCAATCGTGATTTTCTCGAAGTTGTCGCTTCGCAAGTGACAAATCGGCTGGCAGAGACAGCCCTGGAACGTCGAAAAAGATCCTGGTGGGCTCACCCGCGGTATGGGTATCGATGAATGGAATTCTCATAAAATGCAGGCAATTGCTTGAGGAATGGCAAAATTCCAGGTTGTTGGCGGACGCATCGCAATTGCGGCCCTGTCTTGCTGGGGGGCGAAAATGCGGATCTGCAAGCGTTATGTTGACTTAATGGCCTAGAATATGGGATACTTCGGATTGGAAATAGGCGGAAAGCTGCGTAAGGACAAAAGACGCGGCTTCGTCTCCGCTTCGGATAGCTCATCGCTGGGCGCGAACTCGCTCCAGCACTTAGAGGATTTGCGTTGGGCAAGTCCAACCAATTTTTTAGGTTCCCAGGAGAATTCTAAACACAGTGGCGATACCAAGAGATCGACGAAACGAGAGGAATGACGAGACCCGAATCAACAATCATATTCGCGAGCGTCAAGTTCGTGTAATTAGTGAGACTGGTGAACAGCTCGGTGTTCTAGATATTGATTCAGCTCTCAACCGAGCGCGTGATGTAGGTTTGGATTTGGTGGAAGTAGCTCCAAGTTCAAAGCCGCCAGTTTGCCGGATCATGGATTACGGCAAATACAAGTACGAGAAAAGTAAGAAACAAAGTCAATCATCTGGGCACCAGGTGAAGCTGAAGGAAATTCGGCTTCGTCCCAAGACGGGTGATCACGACATCGACTTTAAAGTGAAGCAGGCCGTTGGCTTCCTGAAGCACAAGGACAAGGTCCAGGTGTCCGTCATCTTCCGCGGCCGTGAAATGGCTCATATCGAAGAAGGTCGGCGCGTGATGGATAGCGTCTTGGAGGAATTGCTTGAGCACGGCAAGCTCGAGTCGAGTCCTCGGCAGATGGGTAAACGCATGATGTGCACCGTTTCTCCGAAGTAGACAGCATACTAACGGCACAGATTCAACTCCGTTCCCTGGCGGGAGAATGCAAAGCGAGTACCCAATGGTGCTCGCTTTTTTCGTATACTTCCAGTCCGAACAACTTAGTGGACCTGGTTAAAGATCGCGTGTTCTTAGCGAACCGCAGCCACAACAGGCACCTCCTATCCGGAGCCAAAGGGCGTGCTCTATGACAAATCCATATGCAGCACCGGTCGAGAACTGCCCTCGCAGGAAAGAGGACCGCGTCTCCAAGCCTCGTAACCCGGCACGATTTCTGCTCGTCCCGATCGGAGTACTACTGCTCCTGTCCGCTGGGGGAGCAGTTACGCAAATCCTTGATCCGCCAGGTGGCAAATTCATGGAGATCATTTGTACCTGTTCCTTTTGTGCGATTCTGGGTGCAACGGCCGCTTTCATTGGCTTGGTGCGCTACAGCCGTTTGACGTGGATTGGAACCATCGGCTGGTGCTCGTTAGCATTGGCAAGCATGGCGGTTGCTTTTGTAGTAGACCCTCCCTACGGAGAACTTGATACGCTGGCTTTTTGGATTTCAATTAGCTTGCTACTAAGCATCTTCCTGTTGGCCGTCGGATTCCCGCCGAAGAAGAATGCACCCGCGACTACCTTTGGCGACTCAGAGAAGGATGAGCTCCTAGACCATCAAGCGACTTAATGGAGGAGCAGGGCCTTGTCGGGCGATGGAGCCGAAGTACGAACATTTCGAAACAAAGGACCCGTCCAACTTGTCATCTGACTTAGCGTGGAAATCGCTTGGTGCAGGCGCACCTGTACACTCGAACCTGGGCCACCAAAGTGCTTGCAGAATGGGTGACTAGTAGCCGGAGAGTGCTTGGGCGAAGCGTTGGACGAGCCAGTCCGTTGGCTCAATGCCGCAGGAGATGCGGATCGTATTGTTCGTGATGCCAAGCTCCCGTTGCTGATCGCGGGAGAGAGAGCGGTGGCTGGTGGAGAGTGGGTGAGATACCGTGGTTATCGCATCACCAAGCGACGGAGCAAAGCCAATTTCTGGTGCTAGTTGCTGCATGAATTGTTCCGGGCCTTTGACAGGACCATCCTGATTCAGTTCAACGGTCAGCATCCACCCGTAGCCGCCGGTCAGCATGTTCGACGCGAGCTGGTGTTGTGGATGGTTCGCAAGACCAGGATAGCTGACAGATTCAACTGCATCACTTGCCGCAAGGCTCTCTGCAACGGCGAGTGCGTTTTGGCAACTTCGCTGCATACGCACTCCCAACGACATGAGGCCTCGCTGCGTGAGGTAGCAGTCGAGGGGGCTGCTGGCCATGCCATAAGTACCGATGGCGGCTCGAATTTCGTCGACGAGCGCTGCATCCTTGCCAACCAGGAGGCCAAGCATTGTGTCGGAGTGACCATTGACGATCTTGCCGAGGCTTTCGACGACGAGATCGGCGCCGAGAGACAGTGGAGGGCAGATCAAATGCGAGGCGAAGGTGTTGTCGACCATCAGTGTCCCACCAACTGCGTGAACCTGCTCCGCCACTGCGGTGATGTCAGCCACTCGGATGCATGGATTCGTGATGGTCTCGATGATTGCCAGCTTGCACGCTTCTGATGCTGCGACTTGCTCAATGGCCTGTTTCGACGTGGCATCAAACTGAATCGTCTTGACGCCCCACTTTTTCATGTCAGAGTTCAGCAGCCGATGCGTTCGTCCGTATAGCTCCGTGCCTGCCCAGACGGTATCGCCCGGCTTGAGCATCGCAAGGCAGCTTGCGCCGATGACGCTCATGCCTTGTGCACCAAGAACCGCCGCAACTCCACCGTGCAATTGGCACAGTCGATTGGCAAGGGAGCGATCGTTGGGATGACCGTCACGACGATAGACAAATCGATCTGATTCGCCGCCCAGGGCAGCGTCAGCGGCAGTTGGACTTTCCATCCTCCAAACACTGGACAGCGAGATCACATCGCTTTGCGGCAGATCGACGTCAGGGCCATCGAAGGAGAGGGCGGGCAATTCCCGCTCGTCAGACCATTTGGCTGGGTGCCCTTCGTTTTCGCTCATTTCAGCTCAGTCGTCCATTTCAGCTCAGTCGTCTTTGTACTTGCACAAGCCAAGTGGCATTTCGTCATCCGGATCGACGACGCGCAAAGCACGCTGGCCAGTGAAAATTTCGTGAAGCGGTTCACCAGCCAACTCTCTGCGCCAGCCGGTGAGTAGAAGTGGCATCTCGTCACCTTGCGTCTTGTTGCCACGCATCCAATAACCGAGCAACTTACCGACGTCATCACTGGTTCCAACAATGGTAGTGGCAATCCGATTCGTTCGGCAGAGAAACGAAAGAGCGGCGGTCATGAATTGCTGCAGTAGTGGTGGTGGACGCCCTTGGCTCGAATTCCTGCTCCACGGCGCCACCGGCGGCTTGCCTTCCTGGCCGCGTTTGACGCATTCAGCAATCTCAGGCAGGAAACGCTGAAAGCCCGAATGGTGAAGGCCGCGGATCTGACCGATGCGACGCGTGTCGGTAACGCCACGTCGTGCGAGTTCAATAATGAGGTCGTCTCGCAAGACGCGACGAGCGGGCATGTCACGCTGGCGGGCGCGTTCGTCTCGCCATCTCCACAACTCGCGGCAAGCGCCTAGCTGCTTTCCACGTAGGGACTGAACGCCGGACAGACGCGACCAGCCCTCTTGCTGTTGTGTCTCAAGCAAATTGGTTTGTCGACGATTCAATTCATCTTCGAGCCAGTGCGATCGCTCTGCTTCTTCGAGTTGTTCTGTAAGGATATCGAACATCTCGGGTAGGTGCAGAACATCAATGGCTGCGTAGTCGAGTTGAGCACGGGAAAGTGGTCTCTCTCGCCAATCCGTCCGCGTTTCGCCCTTTGGAGCAGTCTCACCCAACAGCCGCTGCAGTAGTTTGCCATACGATGCCGGAAATTCACCGCCTAGCAAACCTGACGCAACTTGGATATCAAAAAGTCGGCCAATTGGTTTGCCGGTAACGCGGAACGCGAACAGAATTTCTTCGCGTCCGGCATGTACAATCACCGTCCTCTCGCCGTCGGTCATCAACTCCCACAGAGGTTTAATGTCGAGTCCGGTTCGCGGATCGACAATAAAAACTTCTTGGCGAGTCGAAACTTGCAGTAGGCAGAGGTCTGGTTGATAGCAATCTTCAGCTACGAATTCGGTATCCATTCCGATCACATCAGCCGCCTCGACAGCATCAATGGCTGCCTGAAGCTGTGCGTCGTTCTCAACGAGCGTATAGTCCACGCGTACTTGGCTTTGGGGTTCGTGAAATGTTGTCGGCGGGCAAACCAAATGACCTATCCAAAAGCGTCTCGGACTGCAACGCCGGACTTTTTCGGGGCACGTGTATGTGGATAGGCTCCGCAACGACAGTTTCTGACATATTCGTCATGGAAACATCTTCGTCATGGAAAGCCGCTAATTTACCACGAACTTTGTTTGCCCCAAATGGCCCTACTTCAGCTATCAGGCCAGTCCGTGTTTCAGACTCGGAAAATAATTCGGCCGCCCCGGCAGAGAATTGCTAGGAATCGGCTGGGACAGCCAAATCAACTATCCTTCTGCATTTTGTGATTCTGCTAGGGCAATTCGAATTGGTATCAAGAATTTTGATAGTGGCACCTCTGTAGAATCGTCGTGCGGTTCATCCAGCGGGCTACAGTCTGCCGTCCAACTCCGCCGCACAAAATTCCTCACTATGTGTCGGGATTTCGATACATCGTCGGAGGCAGGCCGGTGTGTGAGGCATTTCGCTTTCGCGGAAAATCGGAATAAAAGTCATCGAAAATCGGCCTTTGCTGACTTTTCTCGGGTTTGCCATCCTCTACCATGACTAAAGTTCCGCGTGCGTGCGATGAACGTGTTTCGAGCAAGCCGCGTAGAGTTGTGAAGAAGTAATGTTGCGGCCCGGTGATGTTTCCTGGCCAATAGATTTGCCCCCGCAGGAATTTACCTGCAAAGATTCGTTCTCTTAAGGAGAAGCTGATGAAGCGTTTCGTAGGATTGGCACTTTCTGCCGTATTGTTCGCATCCACCGCGTTTGCTGCGGACTTCAAGAGTGGCCCAGAAGCAGGAAAAAGGCTGGGTGCCTTCGACGTAGTCAAGTGTGCTGGCGCTGAGGATGACAATGTCGAAGTCGGCAAGAAGCTCTGCTACCGCTGCAAGAACGGCTCACGCCCTCAAGTCATTGTGTTCACCAAGTCGACCGGGGATGAAGTCAAGAAGCTTGCTAAAGTTCTCGACACACATGTGAAGAAGTTCGAAGAAGAGCAATTGCGTGCATTCGTCAATGTGTTGGGTGAGAGCAAAGATGCAGCCACCGCGCAAGCTGAGAAGCTCGCCAAGGCAACCAAGACTGAGATGATTCCTTTCGTCGTACCCGTTGAGTTCGAGAATGGTCCAGAGGACTACGGCTTGAATTCAAAGGCCGAAGTAACAGTCGTCATTGCGAACAACAGCAAGATTGTTTCGAGTTTCGGTTTCGAATCAGCTAAGAAGCTGGACGCTGAAGCAATTACCAAGGCCGTAAAGAAGATGCTCAACTAAGAGCATTGACGATCCGGTGTGAGAGAGAATTCCGAAGCAGTCGCGTGACTGCTTCGGTTTTTTTATGCGCGGTTGAATCAATCTCAAACGGTAATGCGGCGATTGTAAATAAGCCACTCAGCGGCCAAAACAATGAGTGCCACCAACAGGATCCATCGCCAATACTCGCGACGTACAATTTTAGAAGCAGGATCAGTCGCTGCAACATCTTCTGCCCCGATACGAACGTCTGGGGCAATGCGAATGTCGCTCTCCCGGTCACTGAAGAGGTTGACAGTGAAGAGTTGCAAGACTCGATCTTCGCCCGCCGGTTTTGCTCGATAGAACCCTGATTCTTCCGTTTGCGTAAACAAGACTTGCGGCATTCCCGAACGATCGATGGTCGTTGTTCGACTATCGGGCGATTCGACTTCCAACACCGGATACCGATTGGCGGTGCTGAGAGCAACTGTTTCGCCTGGTTTGGCTGTTGCACTTCCAGCCGTCGTGACGGCTCCGCCCAAATAGGACAGTGAGTTGAAGAAGAAGACGGGAAAACTTCGTTTGATTGGCCAATCCGTATTCGGAATCACGCCGGCTTCACCACGCTTCAAAAGTGGCATGGCCACAACGGCATCTTGGTAAGCTCCACGCGGGGCGACGCCCATCAGGACACCTTCTTCAGTGCGAAGCAACTCCGTACCACCCTTGGGGATCGTCAAACTACGGCCTTCAACAATTCTGACACTGCCCATGTCGACGTACTGCAACATCGGGTGGTTTCGATTGGTGTCGATGATGAATAAAGGCCCACTTGGTTCCGCTGCGGACCATTGATCACCCGGTGGT
Source organism: uncultured Pirellulaceae bacterium (assembly GCA_964411445.1). Lineage (GTDB taxonomy): Bacteria > Planctomycetota > Planctomycetia > Pirellulales > Pirellulaceae > Aureliella. Next base: position 53,167 of record CAYPLE010000023.1, on the reverse strand, counting down.
AGCATCCCAACAAAGAGCGTATTTGCTGCGGGCATGCTTTCGGGAGCGCAATTATCGTAGACGAACAGGTCGATGTCGCCAGACTCAGCCAACGCTTTTGCGGCATCTGATGCAAGCTCATCTGGAGCAAGGATTCGTACTTGAGCCAGCGCGGCGGCTTGCGATGTGGCCAGAGCAGATTCCAATGCCGAGTTGCCAGCCGTGACAAGAACGACTTCCAATTCCTTCGGTGGATCAAGTCCCGCAAACGCCTTGTTGTCGAGCAAAAAATCATCCTGCGTATCTATCTCGAGCTGCATCTCGCCTTCGCTAATGTTGACAAGTTGAAAGCTGACACCAGCACTTTCACCGGCGGCGACTTCAACATTACTGGCGTCGATGAATTGCCCGCCCAGCGACAACGAAGCTTCAACGATAACATCGTCTTCACCAAAATTTTGAATCCTTCCAAAGGCCTCAATTTGCCCATCGCTCTCGATGTTTCGTTCCACTGTGAAAGAAACAATGCCAACATTGTCCGGATTGGCCGTGCCGATCGGCAGGTACTCTGCGGTCAGATTGCCCAGGTCGAGCTGCGGAGTCGCAAAGCAACCATCGCTGAGTATGTACAGATTTGCCGGCACCGCTTCCGCTACTTGGATGTCGTTCAGGTCTTCCATCTGGCTGGTTCGCCCTGGATTGGCCAGTCCCGCAGCAGCTCTGAGGGCTTCGTTGAGGTCGGTGATACGCTGTGTTGGCTGTATCGAGCGAACGGCGTCGCGAAGGCGTGCTTTGTCGGCAGTAAACCCTTGCTTGATGTCGGCTCGATCGGAAAAGGCAATGATCATACCAACGTCGGCGGACTTCATCGCGCTTATCAGGTCCAGCACTTTGTTCTTGGCTTCCTTCAAACGCGATCCGTCAACGTCGGTAGCACTCATGCTAGCCGAGTTGTCGACTAGGAAAATGGAGCGATTCCCGACGTCATCCGCACCACGCGAGCCAGGGCGAAGCAAAGCGATGCAAAGGGCTAGGATCGCGAGCAGTTGCAAAAGCAAAAGGATGTTATGCCTCAGCCGCTGCCAAATGCTGTTGACGTGCAGGTCTTCAACAGCCCGCTGCCAGAGATAAGTGCTTGGGACGACCAGCGGTTGCCGCCGGAGCTTGAGAAAGTAGAGCATGATGATCATTGGCGGAACGAGCGCCATCAATGCCCACTGAAACGGTGTCAGCATGTTGATCCATGTCATCGGACAAGCCCTCGCTGACGGAGATACTGCCCGACAATCGTGTCGGCGCCTTGGTCACTCTGGGCGAGCAAGTAAGTCATGTCGCGACGCGTGCAAAACGTCCTGGCCTGTTCAATGAACTGGGCCAGGGTTTTCTTGTATCGCTGCAACAGTGCTCCACTGACGGAGATTTCAGCTTCGTCGTCGTCTTCGCAGTCGACCAATTTTAAGTCGCCGGTGATATCTGGATTCATCTCTTCGGGACACAGAATTTGCATAACAAACACGTCCATCTGCCGGCCAGCGAGCAAACGCAGAGCGGACTCGTAACCTGTCTTGTCCATCAGATCAGAAAGAAGGACCACGATTCCGCGACTGGTGTTTCGAATGCAGAATCGTTTCACGGATTCTGTCAGATTGAACCCTTCGGCCGGCTCCACCGACTCAATGAACTGTTTCAGCCTAGGAAGCGAGCTCCGGCCGCGAAGTACTGGACTGGGACGGTTCTCAGCTCCGAGGAACTCAATCTTGACTCGGTCGCCGCGACACATCCCGATAAATGACAGCGCTGCCGCAATCTGCTTCGCCGCGAAGAATTTTGTCGGCGAGCCGAAATCCATTGATGGACTGGAATCGATCAAAAAGAACACGTGCAGATCTTCTTCTTCCAAGAAGAGTTTCAAGAACAATTTGTCGAGCCGTGCGTACAAATTCCAGTCGACTCGGCGGAGATCGTCACCGGGTACATAATTCCGATAATCGGCGAATTCTACGCTTTGTCCCTTTCGGCGACTGCGTCGCTCCCCTTTCATCCGGCCGCGAAATATCTTTCGGCTGACGAGTTCCATTTGCTCGAGGCGAGCTAGCAACTCCGGCGAGAGCAACTCATCTGGGTTGTTCGATTTTGACGCAAAGGACATGGGTGGATTTCGCGCGGGATTCTTGGGACATCAGATTCATCATCGTACCAAGAATTTTGGTTCGGCGTTGCGACCTGCAAGGAGCTGCCAGGCGAGAAATTTCACATTGTGATTCGGCCCGCTGAACCTGGCTCTACGCTCACTGATTAACGCAGATATTTGTCGAGGAAATCGACCAGCCGACGAAAGTTGTCGTCCATGAAGAATTTCAAACCTCCGTGCCCCGCATCCGGGACTCGGACAAAATCAACGGGTCGCTCGTTGGTCCGATAGAGTTCCACGATTCGCTCACTCTGATCCATCAACACTCGACTATCCAACTCACCGTGGAATACCAGCAGTGGCGGACTGCTTCGCCGCGCATACTCGGCAGGACTGGCGGCCAGTTCGATGGCTGAATCGATCTTCCCGTCCTTGCCTCCAAGCAAGGCATAGCTTCCGGCCTGATCGCTGTAGGCCATCTCGGGCTGCGATTTGCCTCGCAGGACAAAATCACTGGGTCCAAAATAGTCGACGATAGCCGAAACGCAGCTCGAGACTTCCAGGTGCTCGCCAAGATCGCCCTCAAGCTGAGGCACGCCGCACGAAATGCCGAGCAACAGGGCAAGGTGTCCGCCTGCTGAGCTTCCGCCGACACCGATGCGTTTGGCGTCGTAACCGTATTTTCCAGCATGAGCTCTCAAGAACCGAACGGCCGCTTTGCAGTCGTGGATCTGCGCAGGAAAGATCGCTTGGTCTGTAAACCGATAGCTGATGCTGGCGATCGCATAGCCGTGCTCCACCAGTCTTCGAACAGGCGGCTTCCCGCGCGAGCCCCCTCGCCACCCCCCGCCATGAATCCAGACCAGCAACGGTGGCTTTTCAGAGCCCTGCACCCTCGCACGAGACTCCTCCAACGCACCAACATTTGGGTTGGGTAAGTAGATATCCAAATGCAGTGGCGTCTCGCTGCCATCGGGTTCAACTACAGTCGCATAGGTTATATCGCGCGTGATCTTCACGCTCTTCTCCGATTCATACTGAGTTGTTGTCGCCGGAGTTTCACGAACACTTGATTGCTCAGCAGCCTGCGTCTTCTGCGCAGTTTGCTTCTGTGAAGACGGCTCCTGCGCGTCGGCAAAGTGAGCAAGTACCGCGACAAGAACACTTCCGAACGCAACGCTTCGAGCGTGAATAGTGGATCGACGAACGAACACGATGGTAGCTTTCGTTCAAGGATTCGTGGCATCAGGGCCAATCAAAGTTGAAGCTGGTGCATGCGTACGGACGCTTCTACGGACGCTTCTCCCGGCAAACGACGAGCAACGACCTGCAGAGCAAGCGCCAATGCGACGGCATCGATTTTTGACGGTCGGCACTAGTGACCATCATCTGCGGGCTCGCCAGAGACTGACGATTCGGCCTCGCCCGCTTGCTCAGCGGACGCGGTTGGCTTTTTCGGTGCATGACCATGCGGAGTATTCAAGGCAACAACGATGACACCGAGTACGGTCAACGCCATGCCGACCCAAAGAATCGGACTAACCTTTTCGCCTTCATGAAGTCGCAGCACGGATACGAGGGCCGTGACTGACACAGCGCCTCCGAAAACGATTGGCATGACGAGCAGAGCATTGCCGCGACTGGTCATCATCGCCGTAGTGAGGCAGAGAGCTCCTGCTGCCCCGAGGATTCCCGCCAGGAAGCCCCATTTGGCCGGGGCGAAATGCGTTAAGCCACTTGTGCCAGCAGGGCCGCTGTACGCAAAGCTGTCGCCTTTGAGCTTCATCATTACTAGCCCGCCGGCGATGGCGACGACCAAGTAAGCGATTCCGATAAACACATAGGGCTTAAATGGAGTCCAACCATCGGGAGGTAGAAGAGGTTTGCCGTCGACGCGAGGCGTCTGAGCGTTGCCGATCGTCGGGCCGTAACATCCCCAGAAAATCGCCGTGCCGATGGCAAAAAGGACTGGAATAAGCATCTTGTTCATGAATTCCTCAGTTATAGACTTGTCGGGCACCGCCGCTCAAAATTCAGCGGTCGTCGCACGCCCACAGCTTGGTAGTCGCAGATTCCCTGCTTAGCCCGATATTGTAGTGCTACTGACAGTCTGACAATGAGGCCCAGTAGGTAAAACGTGAGTTCGGCCCAAAAGCCTGATACTGAAGGAAGGTTCTTGCAGAGCGGCAACCTGCGACGGCGGCGAGACTCAGTTGCCACAATGAGATGCCGCAATGGGATTTGGAACGGTAGTAGCAATGAAGCAGTGCGGATATAATTCGACGGTCTAGCGCCGAAGGTCCGGCCTGGAGACGCACAAGAGTCCGTTTTGCTGCGTTTTGTGGGGCATGAATCGTGAACATTGCATTCGTGAGGCTGTCTTTCTTTGAAATCTCTAGATAGTTGTAAACAGGCGGGATCAAAATGAGTGGTGACACAAGAGACGGTGACTCGAGGGACAATGCCCCGAAACCGGCCAGCCCGCTCCCGCACGCAGCTTCCCTGGCAGCGCACGTTCCTCCCGAACAAATTGAACGCTCTCGGGAACTGGCACTTGCAGCAGTCAAAGCGGCAGCCGAGAACCGCGGCCAAGACATTATCCTGCTGGACCTGACCTCGCAGACTGCGCTGTTTGATTTCTTTGTCATTGCCTCAGGCTCGAGCCGGAGGCAGTTGTCAGCCATGGGCACCGAAATTGACCGCGTGCTCAAACACGAACTTGGTGAGCAGCGGATGAGCGCGGCTGGCTACGACGAAAGCCGCTGGATTGTGCTGGACTACGGTTCCATCGTTGTTCATTTGTTCGACGAAGAGACTCGCGAGTACTACGACCTTGAATCGCTGTGGGCCGACGGAAAACCAGTTGACATCACGGCCGTGGTTGAAGCCGCAAGCGCGTCGATGACTCGCTTTCAGCAGTAGCAAAACGAGTACTCCAATCACCGACGCGAAGCATACCCGCGCGGCGACCCGGCTGATACTCGCACGGCAACCAAGCTGACAGTGCAGCCGAACGTTAGCCGCTCCTCAAACTCTGGTTTGTCGGGAGCCCTTTCGTTGGCCACGCGTTTTCAGCACTTGTAGCATCTCCCTGGCACCTGTTTCAAACGATTGTTCAATTAGATCGCACGATGCAATTCTTAACTCAACTCCGAAGTCGATTTGAAGTAGCCTTAGCCGAACTCACCGATGACGCTGCTAGCCTTGCGCAGCAGATCGCGCCGGCACGAGATCCAAAGCACGGAGACTACCAAGCAAACGTTGCGATGCCACTGGGCAAGAAGCTTGGCAAGCCACCGCGCGAGATCGCCGAAGATCTGATTGGTCGAATCAAGATTGATGACATCTGCGAACCAGCCGAAGTTGCCGGGCCAGGGTTCATCAATCTGCGAATCAAGAACGACTTGCTGACCGGTGCCTGCTCCAAGCTGGCCGGCGACGATCGGGCTGGTGTCCAAGCCGTAGATCCGAAGACGTATGTCGTTGACTTTTCGTCGCCCAACGTTGCCAAGCCAATGCACGTCGGGCACATTCGATCCACGGTTATCGGAGACGCACTCGCAAGAATCCTGCGATTCCTCGGCCACAACGTGATCACGGACAATCACCTCGGCGACTGGGGCACCCAGTTCGGGATGATTATTTACGGCTACAAGCATTTCGCTGATCAAGTGGCGTACGAAGCGGCTCCAGTGACCGAGTTAAGTCGTATTTATCGCCTTATCCAGGCCGTGATCGGCTACCAATCAGCGACCGGGAAAATTGACGTCGCTCGAACAGCCCTTGCTGAGGCCAAGGGTCAACTGGATGCAGCCGAGGCGTTGCCGGCTGACGACAAATCGCGAAAGAAGACGCTCAAAGCAGCGAACCGCTCGCTTCGTTCCGCGGAAGAGAATCTCGAGTCGCTTCAAGGGAAGATTCAAGCAGTCGAGAACGACGCCGAGTTGTTTGCCGCAGCCCAAGCCCATGATGGATTGCAGACGCGATGCCAACTAGAAACAGCAAAGCTCCACGAAGGCGACGATGAAAACGTCGGCTTGTGGAACAAATTCATGCCGATTGCAATTGAAGTCATCGACAAGGTATATGACCTTCTCGACATTCGCTTCGATCATACGCTCGGCGAGAGCTTTTACCATCCGATGCTTCCAGGCATCGTCAAACGCCTAACCGAATCGGGCATGGCGAAGGAAGATAACGGCGCGATTTGCATTTTCGTTGATGGGTTCGATGCCCCAATGATTATTCAGAAAAGCGATGGCGCCTATCTGTACGCGACAACCGACATCGCCACGATCGACTACCGGATGCAAGAGTTTGCACCCGACGCGATTCTTTACGTCGTTGATCATCGCCAAGGCGAGCATTTCGATAAACTATTTGCCGCGGTCCGCAAATGCGGCGTTGAGAACGTAGAACTCACCCACGTGGGCTTTGGCACCGTCTGCGGTCCGGACGGCAAACCATACAAGACGCGAAGCGGCACTGTCATTGGGCTTGAATACCTGCTGAACGAGGCAGTCGATCGTGCCCATCAAGTAGTCTGCGATCCGGAACGCCTCGAAAAGTCCGGGATGAACCTAACCGACGAGGAAAAGAAGCATATTGCCAGCGTCGTGGGTTTGGGTGCTATCAAGTACGCGGATCTTTCGCACAACAGAACCAGCGACTACGAATTCAACACAGAGAAGATGGTGAAGCTCGACGGCAACACATCGACTTACATCCAGTACATGTTTGCTCGCACGCAAAGCATTTTAGGCAAGAGTGGTATTAGCCTGGACGCTCAGTCGGCTGCTGCTGTCGAGTTGCAAGTCACCGAGCCTGCCGAACGCGCTCTCATGCTACAGCTCCTGCAACTAGAAGATGCACTACATCAATGTGTCGACGGCTATTACCCGAACGTTCTCACCAACTACCTCTACGCTTTAGCCAAGAGCTTTGCGACCTTCTTTGACCAATGTCCCGTCTTGAAGGCGGAGCAAGAGTCGATTCTACGCAGTCGTTTGGCTCTATGCTTTGCCACCGGTAAAGTACTCAAGCTCGGACTCAGCCTTCTCGGCATTGGCGTCGTCGACCGCATGTAACCGCTGCGTTTGTAGCAGATCTGGTTACATCCTCAACTTACCCGCTACGACAACGACTGGGTTAGCTCGTCGAGTTGTTGCACCAGCGATGAGAAGTGCCCGAGGGCGGTTTCGATTGGTTCTGGGCTGAGCATGTCGACTCCAGCGTCTCGAAGCAGGTCGAGCGGATCTTTGGAACAGCCCCCCTTCAGGAAACTGTAATAGTCCGCAAGCTCACTCTCGCCGCCTTCTAACACGCGTCGCGAAAGTGCGATGGCCGCAGACAATCCGGTTGCGTATTTGTACACGTAGAACGCGCGGTAAAAGTGCGGGATGCGGAAACACTCCAGGGACAATTCGTCGTCGATCACAAAATCTGGCCCAAAATACGCCTCCAACAGCTCACGATAGACGGCCTTGAAAGAGTCAACCGTCAAAGGCTCGCCAGCTTCGGCCATTTCATGCGTCTTGCGTTCAAACTCGGCGAACATTGTTTGTCGCACAATGGTTGCTCGAATGCTGTCGATTTCGTGATTCAGCAAGAAAGCCTTGAAGCGAGGATCGTCGCTTGTGTTCAACAAATGATGCGTCAAAAGTTGCTCATTGAAAGTACTGGCGACTTCTGCAACAAAAATCGTGTAATTGTAGTACTGGAACGGCTGATTTCCTGCTGAGTAGAAACTGTGCATCGAGTGGCCAGCTTCGTGCGTGAGTGTAAACAGATCGTTGAGCACGTTCGGCTTGTAGTTCATCATAATGTAAGGATCGCCATCAAAGGTTCCGCAGCTAAAGGCGCCGCTCTGTTTGCCTTTGTTTGGATAACGATCGCACCATCGCCCGCGTAATCCAGTCGCTAGGGTCTCTTGGTATTCCGACCCCATCGGGGAGAGCGATTCGACGATGGTGTCGACAGCCGTGTTCCAATCCATCTGATGCTTTACATCGCTCAGAATCGGCACGTAGGTGTCATAGTGATGGATTTCATCGATCTTCATCGTTCGCTTACGATAATCCAAGTATCGGTGAATCGCAGGCAAATGGGAGCGAACGGTGCTGGTAAGATTGTCATACACTTCTGTTGGCACATTATCCGGGTAGAGAGCCGCATCGAGGCTGGAGGCGTAGTTTCGGGCTCGCGCATAGTAAACATCGCCATGAATGCTGCCCGCAAGTGTGGCGGCAAGCGTGTTTTCGTGTGCTTCGAATTGTTTGTAGTATTGATGAAAGGCGTTCTTGCGAACTGAGCGTGAAGGTGAGATCATGAATTCACCATAAGAAGCATTGGTGAGGGCGCGCACTTGGCCATCGGCGTCGGTGATTTCACCAAATTTCATGTCAGCGTCGTTCAGTCCGTGAAAGACCTTGTTCGCTGTCTGCGCCATTTCTCCCTGCATGGCCAGCAAACGCTCTTCGTTGTCGCTGAGCGTATGATTGCGGTAACGGCTAACTCGCTGGAGCGCGAGAGCAAAATCGGCCAACTCTGGAGCCGCCTCAAATTCTGCCAAGCGAGCTTCATCCATCGCCATGATCTCGGGACGGATGTACGAAGCCAGTTGTCCCGCCTTGACGGCAACGTTTTGAAAACGAGCCACCAGGGCTTGCCGTTCACTATCGCCCTGGTCCTCGGTAGTGCGAAGAAACGCGTATGTACCGATACGCTCAGCAAGACGGTCAACGCTCTTGTCAAACTCGAACATCTCAGCCATCACCGCAGGTGATTCGGCCAATCGGCCTTGAAATTGCGTGTAGCCTTCGATCACTTTTGAGAATTCGGCAAAGTCCTTTTCCCATTGTTCGACCGAATCGTAGAGGCTCGAGAGATCCCAAGTGTCTTCGACGGCTACGTCAGCGCGGTTCATTTCATCGGTGGACATCGTGTCGTTTCCTTTGTTGCGTGATGAGCGATCTGCTCTTTGTTCTCTAATCTTGGTTCTGGGGTCTTGGTGGCAGGGCGGAAGCCCTCGGGTGCATGCATTGTGCGGTAGCTTGCTGGTTGGCGGGCGGAAGCCACCACTGCCGTCATCAGCTTGCACTATTCTGATTGGGACCAATATCGCGATATGTTCTCGCGAAGGAACCGGAGCGACTGAGCCATCTCGTCCATGCCGTTCATGCCATCTTCGATACTGATCCAACCGGAATAACCAGAGTCGCGAAGTATTCTAAAAATCGCATCGTAGTCATTGATGCCTTTGCCAGTGACTCCATGCTGTAGGATTTCTGCATATCCAGCACTTCCTTCGGCAGTTGCCAATTCTGCTAGCGAAGCCCCGTCGACCAGAAAGCGGTCGCTGGCATGCATCGAAACGACTCGCCCCTTAATCTTCTCAAGCAGTTCAACTGGATCGTCGCCAGCCACAACCGCATTGCTTGGATCGTACTGAACACCAAAATAATCGGACTCGGGAATTGCCTCCAAGAGCTGCAAGAAGACATCCATTTTTTGGGCGAATTCAGCGTACAGCCAATGTCCGTCTTTGTAATGATTTTCTAGCCCGAGAATAACGCCAAGTTGCTCCGCCAGGGGCAAGCAGGCACGAATCCCCGCGGCAGCATATTCAATTCCCTGTTCAACGCTCAATTCTGGCCATCGTTGTCCGCTGAGCACGCGGCAAACCGTGCCGGAACCACCCAAACGGTGAGCGATGTGGATCATGGATTGTTGATATTGGATGGCTCTTTTTCGATGCCGAGGATCTGGGTGAGTGAAATCCGGTGAACAGCAAAGCATGGGCATTTCAAAACCGGCTTTGGCGATCGCATCGGCTACGCGCTGTACGTAGGCGTCCTCGGTGGATTCGAAGAACCCTTCGTACATCTCAAGCCCGTCAGCATCAAGCTGCTTAGCCATCTCGATCCACTCAAAAACGGTCATCGTTCGTGCGTGCGAGATGTCATCCAGATAGCATTTGGGAAAAGCGCTGATCTTGGGAACGGAACGATTCATCTGCCGGGATCCTCCTGATCTATCTGCAGTGCACGAACTAAGGCTGAGCCTGCTCGTTACGGTAGGCGGCGGCGAAGAAGCCACGGTAGAGCCCGCCGCCCAGCAGTCCGCCAAGGATCGGCGCGACGATATAGACGGTCAACCAGCCCCAGTCTGTTCCAAGTGGCAACGCAATGTCTCCCCAGCCGGCAAGGAAGGCGAATAGTCGCGGTGCAAAATCTCGAGCCGGATTGAAACAGGCCTGCGTCAGTGGAGCAATAACCGAAATCAGCATGGCAACGGTCAGGCCGATAAAGATCGCTGCTTGTCCTTGTCCAGGACGCTGGGAATTGCGATCGTCGGTCACGCAGAAGACGACCAAAGACAAGAGAGCAGTACCAATCAACTCCGCGAAGAACGCAACTTCGTGGGGAACTAGCTTGCGAAGGTCTTCATGTTCTGCAGCAGAGTACGGTTCATCTCCACCGGCCATGCCTCCGGGATTCGGATAGAACTCGCCATAACAACTTGCTGTAATCTCGCTTCCAGGCTGTCCTCGTTTGACGCCTTTCCGCTGTTCCACTTCGGCTAGTGCCGGAGAAAACAGTCCAAACAAGACTGCTGCTGCCAAGAAGGCTCCCGCGAACTGGCCACCGATGTACAGCGGTATTTGCTTTGCGGGAAAGTCGCTCCAAGCAGCCATGGCAATCGTAATGGCGGGATTGATGTGGCAGCCACTGATTGAAGCAGTGCAGTAGATGGCGATGATGATCGCCAGTCCCCAGCAAATCGCCACTTGCCACAACCCAGCTTGTGCGCCGTAGGCGACGGCGGCGTGCACAGCACCACAACCGATGAAAATCAGGATGAAGGTTCCCACGAGTTCCGAGAAGAACAGTTGAAACTTACTTGGCGATTCGCTCAAGTGCTTAGACCTTGCAGAAAACCAACAAATTGCATCCTGACCATCTTTCTTGTTGCTGTAGACCGCGCTATGCGCTCTTGGTCGCGTTTATGTAGCGATTCAGCTCCTCACGAACCTTCGGGAACAAGAGCAGGAGGCCTATCATATTCGGGAACACGAGCGCCAAAATCATCGCATCGGAAAATTTGATCACAGCGTCCAAGGACGACGCCGCTCCAACGACAACAAAAAAGCAGAACAGCAACTTATACGACAGGTCAGCAGCCTTGGACCGACCGAACAGATACTTCCACGACTGGAGTCCATAGTAAGACCAAGAAATCATGGTCGAGAACGCAAACAGGATGATGGCGATGGTTAGCAAGTACTTAAAACCAGGCAGCACGGTATCGAACGCCGCTGAAGTCAAGTCAACACCATTGAGTGTTACGTCTCCAACCGTGACTCCCGCTTGGTTGGTTTGCGCGTACTCGAAAAGTCCTTCGCCATTGTACAAAATGATGACCAGCGCGGTCATCGTGCAAATGACGACTGTGTCAATGAATGGTTCCAGTAGGGCAACGACTCCTTCGCTGGCTGGGTAGCGAGTCTTGACTGCAGAGTGAGCAATTGCGGCAGAACCAGCGCCAGCTTCGTTCGAAAAAGCTGCACGTTGGAAGCCTTGAATCATGGCTCCGATCACGCCACCAACGGCGGCGGTCGCACTAAAGGCACCGGTGAATATCTGACTCACGGCGTCGGGCAGGTATTGGATATTCATTGCAATAACCGTCAACGCGGCCAGTGCGTACATGACCGCCATGAAAGGAACGACTTTTTCAGTTACCGTCGCGATCCGCTTAATGCCGCCAATGATCACAACCGCAATCAACACAGCCATGCCAAGTCCGATCAAAGCACCGGTCGAGCCGCCTTCAGCACTGGCTAGGGTCATGATTTGCTGCGTAGCCTGGTTGGACTGGAACATGTTCCCACCACCGAATGATGCTCCGACGCACAGTACAGCAAAGACACCGCCCAGGACCATGCCCAAAGGTGCTAGGCCTATCGAACTGAGTCCGCGGTTGAGGTAATACATTGGTCCGCCGTGAACCGTTCCGTCGGGCTCCATGTCTCGATACTTCACACCAAGGGTGCACTCGACGAACTTCGTTGACATCCCCAAAAGACCGCAGACGATCATCCAGAATGTCGCACCTGGTCCACCTACCGAAATCGCAACTGCGACACTCGCAATGTTGCCAAGGCCAACGGTCCCGGAAACAGCCGTGGCCAACGCTTGGAAGTGGGAAACTTCGCCATGCTCACCTTCATCCCGAATCGTATCGACCAAGTCCCCATCTGCTTCGTTAACTTCTACTTTGTTGACAGGCTCAGCACCCGCCTTTTCGATCTCGTCGTATTTTCCACTGACGACGCGTATTGCAAACGGAAATAGTCGCAGGTTGATAAACCCGAAAGCGATGGTGAAGAACGAAGCTCCTCCCACAAGTAGAATAAGAACAAATGGGATTTTCGATTCGCCAAACGGAACCGCCGTGAGAACGAGTCCTTCCCATGCATCGGCTACAGGCGCAAACTTTGCATCGATCCAAGCATCGAGTCCACCCGCTTCTTCGCTATTGGCATTGTCTGCCCCGCCTTCTTCGGCTGGACCTTCTGTCGCCGTGTCAGCAGGGGCAGAGTCCGTTTCGCTGGTTTGCCCAGGTTCAACGGTATCCTGAGGAGCCGCTGTGGCGATCGCAGGCAGTGCGGTGAAAGCAATTGTTAGCATCACCAGCCAGCTCATGTCGCGCAGGGCTTTGGGGAGACAAGCTGACAATGCGGTCGAGAACGGCGAGAGTGCGTCGGCGGTGGGAGATTGCCTCACGTTTACTTCCTGTAAATTATGAACCAAATCAATACGCTCCTGAGCCGCAGCGCGCTCGCGCCTAGCTCTGCGTTGGATGATTTGCGTACACTGTTCCAACGCTCCCGCGCGAAGACGCTGCTACATGCGACGCTCGCAGCCAACGAATGAGTTGGCACAGAATCGAGCAAGCAAGGTAACGTCTCCGCCTCGCGGAAGAGAACGGGTCACAAATGCCAAAGCGGAAGATCGAACTGGTTCTTAGCTATCAAACCGGAAAAACCGATGTGTAACCTACTCGATTGACCAAGCGAATCCAAGTCTAGGCTTGGCTGCCTGCCAGATGTTTTCCACCTTCGTCATTTTGCTGGCGGATACTAACAACCGATAACCGCCGGGCAATCGAAAGAGCTTTCATCGCAGACCGGGGTGGCAAGGCTTGCGAAATCACCTTGCCTGCTGCAAACTCTCGGAGCCAGAATCTCGTCAAATTCTCCATCGCCCTAGATGTTTTTCGCATCCTTAAGGGCCGAACATCTAACTCTGGACACCCAGAATGCTCCTGGACACACCAAAACTGATCTTGCTGGACGGCATGGCCCTAACCTATCGCGCGCATTTTGCCTTGATTCGCAGCCCCAGGTTCACGTCAGGCGGTCAATGCACGAGTGCGGTTTTCGGAGTGCTCAACACGCTTCAGGACATCATCCGAAAGGAGAACCCAACCCACTTAGCGGTTGCCTTCGATACATCCGAGCCCACTGCACGGCATAAGGAATTTCCTGAGTACAAGGCACAGCGGGACAAAATGCCTGAAGATATCGAAAGCCAACTGCCGTTGATTGACCGGCTTTTCGATGCCTTCAATGTTCATTCCATTCGGCTCCCCGGATACGAAGCAGACGACATTATTGGAACGCTCGCCCACCAGTTTGCATCTGAAGAACTGGAAGTCCTCATGGTGACTCCTGACAAGGACTACGACCAACTCGTCACCGACCACATTCGCGTCCTGAAGCCTGGTCGTAAAGGCGGTTCGGTTGAGTTGCTTGGACCGGCCGAAGTCTTGGAGAAGTGGGAGATCTCTTCGGTCAGTCAAGTCATCGACGTGCTCGGGCTGATGGGTGATTCGAGCGACAATATCCCTGGCATTCCTGGCATTGGTCCGAAGACAGCCCAAAAACTGATAGCAGATTACGGATCCATTGAGGAGTTGATCGCCGGAGCAGACAACCTCAAAGGCAAGCAGAAAGAACGCGTCAAAGAGAACGCAGAGCTTGCGCGGTTGAGTAAAAAGCTCGTAACGATTCAGCTTGATGTTCCGCTTTCCACGACCCTAGACGACATGGCTTGGCTGGACTTCGACAAAAAGAAACTCAAACCTCTCTTGGAGGAACTCGAATTCGATACGATCGGCAAGCGTATCTTCGGCAAGTCATTCTCCTCGGCCGCCAATCGTGCTCAAGTCGTCCGTGAAAAACGCGAGAAAGAAATTCAAGCAACTCTGTTCGACGATACAGAGCAAGAGCTGACGATTCAGGACGTCAAGACAGACTACAAGACAATTCAGTCCGAAGACGACTTGAAAGACCTAGTGCAAGCGCTGAATCAGCAAGGCGAATTCTGCTTCGACACAGAAACGACCTCGACGCGTGCCCGCGAAGCACGACCTCTGGGCATTGCCGTTTCCTTCGCGAAGCACTCGGCGTATTACATTGTTTTGCCAGATGACGCTGATGCTTGCTCTCGGTACTGGGAGTTGCTTTCTAAGCCGTTGCAGGATGAGAGCATACGCAAAATCGGTCACAATTTGAAATACGATTTGACCGTTCTGAAATGGCAGGGAATCGAAGTGCGTGGCGAGCTGTTCGATACGATGCTTGCCCATTCGATGAAAGAGCCGGAAATGCCTGGCGGTCTCGACTATCTCGCCAAGCTCTATTTGAATTACAAAACGATTCCAACCAGTGATCTAATTGGCCCCAAGGGACCTGAGCAGAAGAGCATGGCGGATGTGCCGCTCGAAAAATTGGCTCAGTACGCCGCCGAGGATGCCGATATCACTTTGCAAGTTGCCCAGGTGATCCGGCCAGATATCGAGAAGCGTGGTGTCAGCAAAGTGTGCTACGAAGTGGAGTGCCCGCTAGTACGCGTTTTGGTCGACATGGAACACGAAGGAATCCGCCTTGACGAGTCAGCTCTTGCCGATTTCTCCGCCCGCTTGGACAAGGAAATTGATACGCTTCGTAAAGACATCTTTGAAGCCGCAGGTCGGGAGTTCAATATCGATTCCCCAAAGCAACTTGGCATCGTTCTTTACGAAGACTTGCAGCTGGAGAAGAACCCCAAGAAAACTGCCACTGGTCAGTACTCAACGCGCGAGGCAGAATTGCAGCGTTTAGCTCATCGCCACAAGATCATCGCCGATATTTTAGACTATCGAAACGCGGTCAAACTGAAAAGCGTCTACGTGGATCAGTTGCCAACTTACATCAACGCGCAGACGCAACGGGTCCATACACACTATGGGCAAAGCTGGACGGCGACCGGCCGCATGCAATCGTCGGATCCGAACCTACAGACGATCCCCATTCGTAAAGCGCGAGGACGTGAGATTCGAGCCGCCTTTGTTCCTCGCGACAAGGACCACGTGATTCTAGCCGCCGACTATTCGCAAATCGAACTGCGAATCATGGCCGACCTGAGCGGTGACCCGGCAATGATCGAAGCCTTCAACGCTGAAGCCGATATTCATGCCATCACTGCATCAAAGGTCTACAAAGTTGATTTGGACGACGTGACTCGCGAAATGCGGGACAAAGCAAAGACCGTCAACTTTGGAATCATCTACGGCATTTCCGCCTTCGGCCTCCAGCAACGATTGAATATCCCGCGAGCCGAAGCGTCCGAGTTGATCAATAACTACTTTGAGAAGTACCCAATGGTGCAGGAGTACATCGATAGCACGATTGAATACGCTCGAGAACACGGTTATGTCAAAACTCAAACTGGGCGCCGCCGCTACATTCGCGACATCAATTCGAAAAGCCGAAATATTGCAAGTGCAGCAGAGCGACTTGCCATGAACAGTCCCATTCAAGGCACCGCTGCAGACATCCTGAAACTTGCCATGATCCAAGTGCACCGAATGCTCGAACAAGGTAGCTACAAGACAAAGATGCTGCTCACCGTGCACGATGAAATCGTCTTTGACTTGCACCGCAGCGAACAGGAAGAGGTCGTGCCCAAGATCATCGCCGAAATGTCCGGCGTCTTGACGATGAAGGTTCCCCTCAAAGTCGAGACCGGCACCGGCGAAAACTGGCTTGAAGCTCACTAGGCTGTTGCTGTTTTCGTTACACCTGCCTCCAACCGGGGCGCTCAGCCCACTGTCTGGAAAAAAGCAACCATGTCATTCTGTGGCATGAAATGTAGAGGTCGGTATCCAAGCAATGCCGCGTCCGCCGTTGCTCGAGATAAGGTGTTTCGAAAGCACGACCATCGACGAAATGAATTGTTGACCTGCAGGTATCGAAGATACAATCTCGGCGTCGAGCATGTCTAATAGATGGATCTTTCCATCGTTGGTAGCTGCATACACGCCGCCTTCGCCGGCAAGGGCAATGGTTCGAATCGGGCGATCGATGGAGACGAAACGAACCAATCTCCGGCTTTCAGGATACCAAAGCCGCACCGTACCGTCTTTGCTGCTCGAGTAGAGCGACACCTGCCTCCGACCAGAGTGCTCGGTGGGGATTGGCAGCAAATGGGTGATGCAATCGCGGTGTTGCGAGAATGCTGTGGTTTCTTCGCCGTTATCCTGGCGACTAAGAATCAACTTCCCAGACCAGTCGCCACTGGCAAGCCACTCGTCCCCAACAACTGTCATCGCCGTGACCATCTTTGCGTGCAGGCGTTTGTTCCAGCGGAGTGCTCCAGTGTGGAGATCCAGAGCCGAAACACTGCCATCGGCAAAGGCGACAAAGACCAGTTCTTCGCCGACTGTGATTTTACAAACGGGAGCATCAAGCGCTTCGGAGCGCCATGCAAAACGGCCTTCATCCAAGTTGTAGGCGGCCACAAATCCGTACTCGACGTCCTTAGCCCCGGCCAAACAAAATCCGTTGTTGGGTACGGGCGCTCTAGCAATAGCCTGTACTTTCCAGCTAGATTCGTTTACTAGTGGTTCTATGGGATCCGAGGACGAAATCGTTCCCAACGCGAGGAACGCAACGTCGAACGCGACTTCAGAGATGGCTCCGTCACCCGCCAGGAGCAATTTCGGTTGACGGCCGCCTTTATCGTCTAAGCTTGCAGCAACCGGCGTGGGGGCTACCATCTGAACAGAATGCTGCGTCGCAATGTGATGCCACTTTACGAGATTCGAGTCTGCAGGTGCAGCTTGAGCTCGTGCGATGCTGAGATTGATGCCTGTCGAGAAAGTAAGCAGCATCGCGATCGACATCGATGCGCACACTTGGTGGTAACTAGCTGCTAATTTGACTTTCGATCTGATCAACGATGTGCCTTCCGATTTCCAGGGATGCTGTGGCGGCCGGGCTGGGAGCATTGCAAACGTGCAGCATGGATTCGTCACTTACCCAAAGGAAGTCGTCAACCATTTCACCTGTCACTGTCATCGCTTGCGCGCGAACGCCAGCTCGGCATGGACGAAGATGCTCGCTCTGCACTTCAGGGATCAACCGCTGAAGGGCTTTCACGAAGGCACGCTTTGAGATCGAACGATGGATTTCACCGAGTCCCATTTTCCAGTGCTGCCAAGCAAGCGATCGAAAGCCCTTGAAGCGCACCGCATCGACAATGTCACCGGGGCTGATTTTACCCCAAGAGTAGCCTTCCCGTGCGAGTGCGAAAACCGCATTCGGCCCACATTCTACGTCGCCAGAAACCATGCGAGTAAAGTGGACTCCCAGGAACGGAAAATTTGGATCTGGGACGGGGTAGATCAAGTGTCGACAGAGGCTCCGAGCATCAGGCTTCAGTTCGTAGTATTCACCGCGGAAGGGAACGATCTTCGCCGGCGGCTGCAAGCCTGACATGCGTACGATTCGATCACTGTGCAATCCACCGCAGCCCACCAGGAATTTTGTTTGGTACTTGCTGCCATCGGTGCACTCGATCGCGACCGTCTGACCACTTCGCTGGATCCCGGATACTTGCCGTGAAAATTCGACAGCGTGTCCTGCAACTCTCAAATTTTCTGCTATGCGGCGGCAGACAGCAGGATAGTCTACGATGCCAGAGGAAGGGACGTGAATTGCTGCGATGCCGGAGCAATGCGGCTCGCGCTCCGTGAGTTCTATGCGGTCAATCTCGCGGCACTCGATCCCGTTTGCTTGCCCCCGCTGGTAAATCCGCTCCAGCGCGGCAATCTCGCTTTCTTGCGTTGCCACAATGACTTTTCCACAGATCTCGAAGTCGATCCCTTCTTGCTGACAGAAGTCAACCATCGATGATCTACCGTCGCGACAAGTCTGCGCTTTTATTGAGCCCGGTTTATAGTAGATTCCAGAATGCAACACTCCTGAGTTGCGGCCCGATTGATGCTGTGCAACGTCCGATTCCTTTTCAAGCAGACAGATACTTGCGTCCGGGAATCGAAGGCTAAGAGCGCGTGCTGTGGCAAGTCCGACAATGCCACCGCCGACGATCAAAAAGTCACTTGTTTGCATCAGTGCTTGCTTTCAACCGTCGAGTTGCAGGAAATATTCGCGATCAAGCAGTGAAGCTAGAAAGACCATACCATAGGGATCAGCGTCACAGCCACGACTGTAACCATGATACTCAACGGCAAACCCGCCTTCAGATAATCGCGAGGACGATAGCCTCCGGGTCCCATAACCATCAAGTTGGTTTGGTATCCAATCGGCGAAATGAAGCTCAATGAGGCTGCCAGCGTGATCGCTATGATGAAGGGGCGTGGGCTCACGTCAAACCGGCTGGCAAGACTGACGGCGATGTAGAACATCATTTGAGCAACCGCAATGTTGCTGATCATTTCCGTCAACAAAATGGTCGCGACGAACAAACCGGCGAGGGCGATGTAACATGACTGACCAGAGCTTCCAATAACGTTGGAGATCAGCCCAGCGACACTCTCCGCTGCGCCACATTCGGCAAATCCAATGCCAATTCCAATCGCAGCCCCAATGGTAATCAACATGGGCAAGTCAATCGCACGTCGAGCTTCTGCAGGCGAGACGCAACGCGTTGCAACCAAGATCAGTGCTGCCACGAAGATCGCCGCCGGTGGGGAACAGAATGCTTCGGGCAATGCGAAGCCCGCCAACCAAGGTTGCAGGAGCAACCAAATGACAAGGCCCACCGTAATCAGCAGCGAAGGAATCAATTTGTCATGCCTACGGCTACTCGAATCTTCGACACCGCTGACCAAGTAAAAATCTGGACGATTGCGAAAAGACCGAACAAAACCGTGCCCGGTCTGCAAGAGCAGCGTGTCGCCTGGCGACAATTCAATATCGCCAATTTTCCGCGGCAGTCGCTCGCCATTTCGATGGACTGCGACAACGGCTGCACCGTACAACTGCCGAAAATTGGCCTGCCGAATCGTCAATCCGACCAACGGAGACGACGGACTTAAGACAACTTCAGCCAGGGATCGTGCATCCGCTTTCGCCGGTGAAATCTCGTAGTTGATGTCGGCAGCGGGAATCAACCCAGGGATCTTCTCCAGGTCAACGATGGTCGCCACCACGCCTGCGAAAACGAGGCGATCGTTTTGTTGGATGCGGTCCCGCGGCGAAACTGGCCCAATGACTTCGCCATCGCGATCAATCTCGATCAGAAACAGCCCCGGTAGGCTTCGTAGCCCCCCCTCTTCAACGCTCTTGCCAATCAGCGGGCAATTGGCGCTAACGGTCATCTCAACTAAATACTCACGCCGCTGATCTTCCAGGCTGTCAAGCAGTTCCGCGCGCTCGGGAAGCAATTTTTTGTATGTCAACAGAATGAGCAGCACCCCTCCCAAGGCGCATGGCAGGCCGACAGCGGTGATTTCGAACAACCACATGGGCCGAACCGCGTCGGCATTGTCGGCTAGCCAACTGTAGTAGTCGGCCCGTTCTGCTGGCCAGAGGTCGCTAGAGGGAAGTTCAGCGATATCGCTCTTTAAATCCGACAAGCTCTGGTTGATGACCAAATTGGTGCTGGTCCCGACCAGCGTGCACGTACCGCCAAGGATGGCAAGGTAGCTGATCGGCAGCAACACGCGAGAGGGCGAAATGTGGAGTCGCCGACACCAGCCAATAACAACAGGCAGCAGCATCGCCACGATGGCAGTATTTAATAGGAATGCGCTAGCAGGAATGACAACGCATGAAAGCCGAAACAAACCGGAGCGTTCATTTTTCACATTCCCCAGCAGCTTTGCACCGAAGATGTCGAGTGCTCCGGTGTTACGCAGTGCTGCGGCGACAATCAAAAGCCCCCCGATGGCGATGATGGCTTCATTAGCGAAGCCGCCCCACGCGCTCTTCATTGGGGTGATTCCGCAAACCAAAAAAACGCCGAGTGCGAGGCAAAAGAGCAAGTCCGTTGGCGCGTTCCGCTTGATCTGCATCGTCAAAAAGACGATCAGGATGACGGCGAAGGCGATGAACTGTTGGACTTGAGGCGACACGCAACAACTACAGGCTTGAAAATCAGGGAAGGAACAACACGCGGCAAGCTCCAGCGACGAAGAGAGAGAGCTCAAGGAGGCTGGAGGCACCTGGAACAGTTGCTTCGCGATGAGCTCCTAAGTGTTGCCCCACAAAAGGCTAACGTCAAACGAGACTGCTTTCAAAAGGTAGCTCCAATCCCGCTTGCACGCTATGCCGCAGTGAGCCTGACGTCGCAATTCAAGTGGGAAATTGCGGCAAAAGTTCCTGCGGACCAGTTTAACCGATCGCCGTAGGTGCTGGGATCGCCGCACATATCCGTCACAACCGAACCGAGATGCACACACGTCAGAGATGGGGCCGTTGCCGCCAAAGTCGTCCGGCAAGCTCGAGTTTGTTGGTGGGGCAAGCCGTGCGTTCTCGATAAACACTAACGCACACGATGAAAGAGTTCCTTTCGGCAAGTGTCATTTGTTCGGAGCCTTCGCTGCCCAACTTTGCGAAATGCAAGCTGCAGTAGCACTGGATTGCCACAAACGAACGATGCACCTCCAAACGCCGGTGAACTCTGAGCTCCACATCTTGAGAAGAACTCCAACCAAAAGCACTGCGGTCTCGATTGACCGCGATACGTTTTTTGCCGGACTCAGTTCCCCAGGCTGTAGTCTATCCCAATCCACCTCCGCACCGTCACCGACATCCCCAATAGCGTGAAAGCCGGAAACTGCCTCCGGTCTTTACGTCCCTCAACACGCACCACGCCAACTGTGTCGCCAGTTGTTTACGTTGTTACAAGGGGTGTCGGTGGAACTGCGCGAAAAATGACCCGACAATCGGAGTCATTGGAGACCTGCCATGAAAATCCTTCCCCGCCTCGCATCGATCTCCCTTCGATGCACCCTAGCACTCGCTTTACTGCTGGGCGTCGTCCTCGGCTCGCGTTCCGTCCATGCTCACGATTGGCATGGAAGTTGGAAATCGAGCTTGAGCGTTCCGAGTACTGTCCATGTGAATTGCTTTCGTTTCAATGACAGCTTGCCCCATGAAACGACGGTGCTCTTGCCACTTGATCAGCCACGCAAGGCCTTGCCACTATCGTTTGGTCCGATGGCGCGAACGAACTCTGCGCCTTCCCCTCAGTATCTGACGGCCGAATTGCTAGACATGCTTGCAAGTCGAAGCCAACGCATCTTGGTGAGCAAGGCGAGCGACGCGCAGCCGCCAATTCCGACCGTTCTACAGATTGTTAAGGCCGAGGTAGAGGACGTCGACTTCAATTCGCTGAACACCGAATACTGCAACAGTGAAGAGTATCGTCCTTACGAGATGGTCGAAGCAGATTTCGCTCGCAACACTCAGCTTCCTTTGATTGGCATTGAACCCCGTGCTGAGCTAACGGAAGATCAACAATGCGTCGCGATGGACAGTTTCGCTTCGTTTGTTGAGAACGCGAAGAGTTTTCGGCTTCGGATTGACCAACAACTCCGTTTGGCAGCGCTCACGAATCGCATGACAAGCTTCGTGCAAAAGGACCTGCTGCTCCGAACGAGCATTGATTATTCGCATGCTTACGCGGTCCAGTTGTTTGCAGAACCAGCAGTTCGCCTGCCGCATTACGCATGGGTCGAGAATTCCCGAGGCGACATGCTACTTGTGCCGGAGCTTCTTGCACAGTCGTGGCGTGCGAAGCAATTGGCGGCACAACAAGAGCATGCACTTGAGTCGAATTCCGTCAAGCTCGCAGCGTCGGTCATTCGATCAGTTGCATCGGAAAGCTTGTCGAATGTAATGGCGAACGCAAAAAAGATCGTGGACACCGTCACTTCAATTGCATCGCCATCAAACCAGCGACTTGCAAACCAAACGCCGCTCCGACGCTAATTGTCGCCTCGGTCAGCTTTCCGGTAGGATGGCATTGTGGTAGATGTCTTGGACATCGTCGCAATCATTGAGCATGTTCATGAACTTCTCAAAGTTGGGGACGTCGTCGGCGGGAATCTCGGTTCGCGTTTGCGGGACAAAGCTGATTTCTTCGACCTCAAATTCGGTTTCGGGGTTGGCTGCCAAGATCGCTTGGCGTGCATTGTTGAACTCCGCCGCTGGTGCAAAAACGGTCACTTGTCCGTCCTCGCATTCAACATCTGAAACGTCAACGTCTCCTCCGAGTAGGATTTCCAGAACTGCGTCGCCGTCATCACCGGCGAAGCGCAGGATCGCTAAGTGATCAAAAGAGTGTGCAACAGCGCCTTGGGCTCCCATCTTGGACCCCGTTTTTGTGAAGCAATTGCGAACGTCGGTGATGGTGCGATTGTTGTTGTCCGTCAAGCAGTCGATGATAACCGCACAACCGCCCGGACCGAAGCCTTCGTATCGGGCAGGAACGTAGTCTTCGCCGCCTGCACCACTGGCTTTCTCTAACGCTTTCTCAATAACGTGCGCTGGAACCTGCTCCTTCTTTGCACGGTCAATCAGACTCTGCAGAGACGGATTGGCGACCGGATCTGCGCCACTGTTCTTTGCCAGCACGTACAACTGTTTGCCGTAACGCGAGTAAAGCTTAGATTTTTGTCCGGCCGTCTTGGCCATCGACGCCTTGCGAACTTCAAAACTGCGACCCATTGGCTCACTGCGCTCCAAAAACGTTGGTAGTCTCTTCCGAGTGGCAACAGTTTATCCAGTCATGCTAGGCTTATCCAGGCATGCTTGTCATAACGCAGCCCATTCTCGGCTTGGGCGACTACGCAGCATCGTGGCTTCAGCGTCTCCAACAAATTCTTCCGTCTCTGGATTGATGCGTATTTTACGCCCCAGTATCCAACTGATAGCAGCAGCATGGCAGGCAATATGAGAGCGTCGCATGACGGTCGGATTTGCGTTGGTTTCTTGCCGACTGCGAATGCAATCAAAGAAATTTCGACCGTGTGCAGAAACATCCAAACCACGCACTCTCTTGGTAGACTGCGGTGCGACAGATCTCAGTTTTTCAGAAACGACGATTTCGCCTGAGTCACCGGTTTCGACCCAGCCCTCTTCGCCGACGAAGCGAACGGGGCAAGTGCCAAGCCGCGTGAGGTATTGCGGAGATCGGTCACCGAACGGATCTTTAAGAAAGTCGATAACGATCTTGAGGCCGCTTTCGTAAGTGCAATGGATGCCACCATCGACGGGTTCGTATTCAACTGGCATTGTGTCATCACAGTTCGCGGCCCACTGGCAAAGGTCGAC
This sequence comes from uncultured Pirellulaceae bacterium, assembly GCA_964411445.1. Taxonomy (GTDB): domain Bacteria; phylum Planctomycetota; class Planctomycetia; order Pirellulales; family Pirellulaceae; genus Aureliella. The sequence continues at coordinate 29,426 of CAYPLE010000023.1, read as the reverse complement.
AGTGTGCGCCCCCCAGTCCAACAATCGAGCACCAGAGTCAAAGTCCCATTGGCCTCGCCAGCGCCCGCGGACATATTGTTCATTGTAGGGTCGCCAAGCGGCAGGACCGAGCCACATGTTCCAGTCGCAGACATCTTTCGCCGGCGTCTTCTCAGCAGGCAACCAGGTGTTGTCGAGTGTTGGCAAATAGACCGATGCGTGCAGCTCGCGCAATTCGCCGAGTGCTCCCGAATGCGCGAGCTCAACTGCTTGTGCAAAGTTTGGCACACTGCGGCGTTGAGTTCCAGCTTGAAAGACACGCTTGGTTCGGTACATCGTCTCGCTTAGACGCTGGCAATCGGAAATCGTGATACCACAGGGCTTTTCGCTGTAGACATCCTTGCCTGCTTCAGCGGCAGCGATCGAAGCGGCCGCATGCCAACGGTCGCCGGTAGCTACCAGAACAGCGTCGATGTCATCGCGGGCGAGCAGGTCACGGAAATCGCTGTATAGCTTGCAATCTTGACTTCCGTAGTGGTCATCAACCAACTTCTTCCCAGCGTCGCGTCGGCTGCGTTGCACGTCTGCGATCGCGACGCACTGAATGTCGGTTTCCTGCAGCATGGATTTGAGATCGTAAGTGCAACGCGGCCCAATGCCAATCACGCCCAAGTGTATTTTGTCGTTCTGGGCAGTGCGGTTTGCACTCAAAGCGTTTGCCAGTGGCGTTGCACCGGCAACAGCGGCTGCCGCAATGGTTTGATTGAATCTTCTGCGAGTATTCATTAATCGTCCTCGTAAGAGCTGGTCCATATGCGAAGGTCAGTTTAGCATGTTTAACCTTCTCGACGGGGCCTTTCCCACCTACTCCAACAGGGCGAATCAGATTTTGAACCTAGGTGATCAGCCGTAGAGCGTTAGAGGACAGAACGTCCGGCTTTGCAAACGAGCTTGTCACCGCTCGCACTGCGCAGCAGCTTCGCGGGGAGAGTTCTGGCTATCAGGCCGCGGACCGAGCACTCATTAGCCATTCGCGTCGACGATGGAGTCGCACAGCGGTTTGGACCCGTGGTGGGGAGCAGCGACGATGTCGGCGAGAGAGGTTTCGGCAAAGGTTGATTCTATTTCAGCCAATGCATTGTCCAGTTTGCCGTGTAATGGGCAAAGGCGCGTCCCATGCGACTTCAGTCCGAGAGGACAAGTTGCGATGCGGCGAATGGGATCAACGGCGGATACAATATCAAGAATCGAAATCTCGCTCGGCTCGCGGGCGAGAGTAATTCCGCCGCCGATGCCACGCCGCGACTCGACCAAGCCAGCGCGGCGGAGTTCCTGAAGTACTTTTGAAAGATAGGCTCTGGGAACTTGGGTAAAGCCAGCAAGGTCATCGGTCGAAGACGCTTCTGGGGCAGCGTAGGTGAGCTGGACCATTGCCCGAAGAGCATATTCAACCGTTTGAGAGAACATGTACAAACGCTTGCAATAGGGGAAGCTGGATGGGCAATTCCAGCCGTGACGTGCAGTTTCGAGCTGAGCAAAGGTTGGACGAGGTGGTTGGCTGAAACTAGGTATTTGATCGGACTGCGGCGTCATCGACTTTTGCGAACAGCATGCGTCCGGCCTGCGTCTGAAGCGTGCTGGTCACGACAACTGGCAGCGTTGCGTTAATTCGGTGTCTTCCACCTTCGACGACGACCATCGTTCCGTCATCCAAGTAACCGATGCCTTGCTCAGGTCCCTCGCCGGCCTTGACGACGCGGACATCAAACGTCTCGCCCGGCAAAAATTGTGGACGAAGGGAAGCGGCGATTTCATTCAGGTTGATGACCGGAACATTATGGACCTTGGCAACTTTGTTCAAATTGAAGTCGCCGGTGATAATCTTGCCTTCAAGGTGTTTGGCAAGGATCACTAGCCGCATATCAACCGGTTGCCCCGCGAATTCCGGTAGCTCACGTTCGTAAATTTGGAATTCGATCCGCGGTTGCACTCGCAGCTTATTCAAAATATCCAATCCCCGCCGCCCACGTGCTCGACGCAATCGATCGCTGGAATCAGCAATTGCTTGTAGCTCTGCAAGCACAAAGCCTGGCATGACGAGCTGGCTTTCGAGGATGTTCGTTTCCGTGAGCTCGGCAAGGCGTCCATCAATGATGGAGCTGGTATCCAGAATGATTGGTCGCAAGCCCTTCAGTTCGCGGGCAAATTCCACGTAGGGGATTACGAAACGGAAATCATCTTTGGTTTGTAATAACAGACTCGTGCAAGCGTAACAAAGGATTGCCCCCATCAGAAGCAGCGTTGGAGCCGTATACTGGTTCTGAGCTGGAATCAGCGGCGCAAGTGCAAGGTACATGATGTATGTGAGCAGTACTCCCACAAGCAGCCCGAAATAAATCGCCGAAATCACCTCGATCTGTTTTCGAGGCGTGAAAATGTCGACGGCGATCACGCCAATGGACAGCAGGACTGTGCCAAAGATCACCAGGAACGGAATGTAGGACGGACCGCTGATGTCCACGCGCAGCAGCAGGGTGGCAATCCCAGCGGTCACGCAGATGAAGAAGACGCGAAGAATTAAAAGTGCCATGGTCTAACGATCTTAGGGAAATGAATTCGCGGGCGTTGCCGGGGCATTTCCACAATCTGGGCGCCTGGCAGTTCCATAACTACCTCGTCATCGCCGCCCTCATTTGAAACTCCCCAGAACCTCAACCTGGCCGTTCAATTGAAGCACGCCAAGCTGATATTCCCTCTAGTCTACACGTTTTCTTGTGTTCTGGCTTTCCTTTCATTGGTGAAATGCGGTGGAAAACACTGGGGAAAGCGGCCCAATCCCTCGTTTGCGGAAACTCGTACTCGAAGGTGACACTAACAGCCCCCACAGGAGCCCCTTCGAAAGTACTTGTCGCATCGCTGCGTCGCCAACCGAGTCGACTCTGCCGTTCTCGCTCTGCCGTTCTCGCTCGGCCTCTTTGAACAACTGTCCCGCAGGTGGCGGACTTACGTCGACACGTCCAATAGCCAATCGGAAGGGTCGCCTCATCCCTCAAGGCTTACCGTTTCGGCTAAAATCGTCCGTTGAAAAGGCAGCATTGGTACGTCCGGAGGGTTTAATTCCATCGTGATAAAGCGAATAATCACTTCGATCGCTAAATGGACTAGCAACCGACGTCCTCGCCAGAGTTCGACGGCAATCCGTGTTCGAACACTCGGGATTCGCCGGAGCCCTAATTAGACTCGAAATCACGCTCCGCCATCAACTCGCCTCGAAATGTCACATGGATTCCAAGATGGCGAGTCCAAGATGGGACGGGCTCGAAACGCGACCTGCCAGCCAACTGGGCGAGTAGTGAAACGGGATCGCAGAACAGGAATTTGCTACACGATGAATTGCTCCAGCTCAGAAGCCTTCACCCCAAGTCTGCGGACCTCCCACAATATGCCATCACGCCAAGCAACATTTATCGGAGCAGCGATGGCTGCTGCCGTTTTGGTTTCCGCTCTGAGCATTCCTAGTACCTGCGTGGCTCAAGATCGGGTCGCCCAAAGTCGCGACGACAGCAGCCGCTCCTCCCTTAAGCCAGCGTTGCCGAGTCGAGGGATCAAGGGGCCTGACGGTCGCGTAACCGATGCTTCGCGCTCAGAAGGCGACACCTATGTTGCCCTTGCCTCAGGGCTTGAGCGAGTTTTTCGCGGGTACGAACCGCGCGACGCTGGCACTCTGAAGCTCTTGCAAGAACAGCAGAAGAAAGTCATCGACTCCATCGAAAAGGTAACCGTCAACATTCAACAAGGACTGGCTCAGGGCAGCGGCGTCATTATTACGCCCAGTGGATATATCCTCACGGCCGCCCACGTAGCCGGTCGCCCAGGGCAAAAGGCTAACGTTGTTTTCAGTGATGGACGTCAGTTCGAGGCAGTCACCCTGGGCATGAACCGAAACAAAGACGCGGGGCTGATGCGGATCACCAGCAAGACCGACCAACCTTGGCCGCATGCCAGCCTTGGCTCGGTGAAAGGAAACGTTCGAGAAGGGCAGTGGTGCGTTGCAGCCGGCTTCCCGGGCGGATTTCATCCTGGTCGAGAGGCGTACATTCGCGTGGGCCGAATTCTGCGAGTTCTAACGGACAGTGACGATGACCCGCACACTATCTTGACCGATTGTGCTCTGATCGGCGGAGATAGCGGCGGACCATTGTTCGGACTGGACGGTAAACTGGTTGCAATTCATTCCCGGATCGGTTCGTCCATTACGGAGAATATGCATGTCCCCGTCGATGTCTTCTCGGATGGTTGGGACCGAATGCTCGCCGGTGAAGTCTGGGGAACCCTGCCCGGATACAAGCCCTTGATCGGTGTCATCGGCAGCGACGAAGACCCGCGAGCGCTGATTGAAAGCGTCGAACCAAACGGCCCAGCAGCTCGCGCCGGCATTCAGGCTGGAGACTTGATCGTGAGCGTTGATGGCAAAGACACGCCAACTTTTCGTGATCTTCAGAAAGTTGTGCTCGAAGCGCTACCGGGTGACATGCTTCGCATCATTGTTGAACGCAATGGCCAGCGATTGCGTGCGAATGTCCGTGTCGCCGCTGGGGGTTAATCGTCAGTTCGCTGGTCCGACGGCTGCTGTGCAAACACATTGCCGAAACGATCGATTAGAATAATGCATATATTCGTCTGCACCGCAGTCGCAAGCCTCGCTCCTTGGTAAGGATGTAAGCGTTGAGAGTCATTCCAAAATCAACTGGATTCGCATTGTCGATCGTCGTCTGCTTCGCCGCAGGTCACTTGATCGCTGACCAGCTTGTCAAGCCAAGCGTGGATGGCTCCTCGACTGTATCACGCGGCGGCGATTCAGAACAAGGCTTCGGAGCCGAGATGCTGGTCGGCAACGATGAAAACGGTGGATTTGCTGCCATGGTGCAGGAACCGCCGCGCCGAACAAGCCGCCGTCCCATTTGGCCAAAGCCAGGCGACATCAACAAGCGTTCGAACAGCCTGATGCTGCAGACTTTCGAAGAAGTTGTCCAGCCAAGCGTTCCCTGCACTGCTCGATTGAGCGTACAAGGCGTCCAAGTTGCGCTGGCGACCGTCGTCGATCGCGATGGATGGATTGTTACCAAAGCGTCACAGTTGCCTTTCGTCCACCAGACTTCGACGCGTCCGATCGATTGTAATTTTGCCGATGGCGCTACGTACGACGCGACGGTGCATTCGGTTGATCAGGAGCTGGATATCGCGTTGTTGAAAGTAAACGCTACCAACCTGACCCCAGTCGCTTGGGATTCTGCAGTACCAGATCGTGGCAATTGGCTTGCTTCCACAGACGTCTATCGAACTCCCGCTTCTGTTGGTGTTGCCAGTGTCGGCTTGCAAGAGGTGCCGCGGTCGCGTGCAGTACTCGGCGTTATGCTGGGTGACGCGGAAATCCTCTTCAACGGTGCAGTGCAGCGTGGTGCACAAGTGCGAGACGTTTTGCCCACCAGCGGTGCTCGCGAAGCAGGCGTGCTCAAGGATGATGTCATCATCGGAGTCAACGGAAAAGCAATCGATTCCCACAGCGCCTTCATGGGACACGTTCAAGACGGCTGGGGCGGGCAAAACCTCGAATTGGCGATTGTCCGCAACGACCGCCGCATCACCATCAACGCGCGTCTAATGGACTTATCCGAGGAACTGCTTGATGAAACCGAAATGGAAGTCAGCGGACGCGTGAGCCATCGAAGCAGCGGATTCAAAAGCGTTCTGATGCACGACTCTGTAATCTCGCCCAATCAGTGCGGAGGTCCTATCGTGAATCTCGACGGCAAAGTCGTCGGCATCAATATCGCCCGAGCGGGCCGCGTTTCCACCTACGCTCTCCCCGCTACGGTTCTCAAACCAAGAATTGAAAGCCTGCTATCACAGGCGAAATTGGTTTCTCGCACCGAATCCAAGGCCTCTGCCGTACGTTAAGTCGTCAGCGGCGAATTCACTGACTGCCCCGACAAATCGTAGCGTGCTACTTTGAAGCATCACAGCGGGCGGAGTCAATGAAAACCCGCGACGTTAGCTTGAAAAACTGACGTGCCCTGCACTACTAAGGCCGGGCTCTTGTCGGAGCCGCTTCGCTTTCTTTCCGCCGGATTTGACCTCGCAGCGCTCGGTCCAGCCGCGAGATATTTGCAGAGTTGGTGCATCCAATCGGCAGGCATCTGCGAATACAGTCATAGGATGTCATTGGGCATTCGAAACTGTTGATTCAGACAACCGAGGGAAGTTAGGATGCACGACTTACTGGAGAAAGAAGCTGGGGCGAGTCGCCAACGGCGGCGAACGGACTCCGGAGGTTTGGGGTGGAGTCTGCCAGAGCGTATTCGGCGGCGCGAGCTGGCAATTCAAAAACAGCAGTGGCTCGGCGAGCTTCTCGGACTGACCGAAGGCTGTGATTTGGAAACTCCCGCGATGGTCCCAGCGTTGAAACAAAACCAAAACAGAAATGTGGTGGCACAGCACAGCAAGCTCGAGCCAATATTATCTCGTTAACGGCACTTCGTGGCTCGACGTGGAATAGCAAATTGGTACGCTTGCCCCTTTTCCATTGGGCAAGGACCGGTTGCGATGCGTTAGCTCGCTAAGTCCCCCCCTTTCTCTTCAATCGGGGTGCAAGAAGTGGGCGAGGCATTTGCGTTGACGGCTGCGATGCTGTGGACCGTGTCCTCATTCTTGTTTCGCGCGGCCGGAGCAAGCGTTTCTCCCATTCTGTTGAATAGCTCAAAAGGTATCCTGGCGATCGCCGCCCTGAGCGCATGGCTTTGCTTCTCTTCGGGTGCAGCCTTCGTCAATATCTCAGCAACGCAGTGGATTTGGTTGCTTGTGTCTGGTGCCATTGGAATCGGAATTGGCGACACGGCTTTCTTTGCCGCTTTGAATCGCATCGGTGAACAAAGAGCTGTGTTGATTGCGGAAACCTCCGCTCCTCCAATGACCGTACTGTTTGCGTTCGCCTGGATGAACGAATCCCTGTCGCCTTTTGGTTTTGTCGGCATCGCGTTGACGCTGATCGCCGTGACTCTGGGGTTGGTTGGGCGGAAGAAGCGAGGTAGGAACAGACAAATGCCGCGCGAGCCTTCGGTCGAAGGTAGTGATGCCAGCGTTGCGAATGTTGTGGACAGCCCACAGGGGTTGCAAACAACCGATGAAATCAAATGGCCAAGTCGCGGAGTGGTGATTGCAATCGGCCTTGCCTTTGTGGCGGCGGCCTGCCAGAGTTTCGGAGCTGTCATCTCACGTTGGCTCCTGGGAGACAGCGATCTCGGGCCCATCCAGAGCAGCCTAGTTCGCATGATCGGTGGCCAATTAATCTTGATGGCATTGCTACCATTTGATCTGCGGCGGCGAACCAACAACCTGGCTACCTTGCTGACACGACGAACGCTAACTTGCGTCGGTGCAGCGACACTTCTGGGTACGATTTTGGGAATCGTCTGCCAACAAGCCTCCTTGAAGTATACGTCTGCGGGAATTTCTCAAACGCTAATCGCCACAAGTGTCTTACTGGTCCTGCCCATTTCCTGGATATTGGGCAATCGACCGACGTCCCAACAATGCTGGGCAGCAATCATCGGCGTCGCAGGTGTTGCAATACTGTGTTTGCTAGCCTAGTTTTCCGCGCCGGAATGCACCGGAGCGTATTCACCCTCTCTGTCTCGACCGCTGCGCAGTTTTCTGTGAGTGAAGTAGCATCGGAGTATACATGCCGCCGCGTAAGCCCCCCACACGCCCGAGACCATTCGCAGGAATAGCACAGGAGAGTTCCGGCGTGCGATCCACGTGCCTAAATCCAGAATCGGCACTTGGAAACAGTCAAATACGAACAGAATTGCGTAGAGACCACAAACAAGACTCGACCACGGAAAGGATCGGAACGATGTACGGCCAATCGCGGTCGCGCGAACTGCCAATGCTGCCGATACAAAATCGAGCCAGATATCGTCGGTCACGATGCCAGCCACGAAGGGCCATGCGATGTTGAAGATCGCGAATCGCTGGACGACCTTTCGTGAGCGCAAAGCCATTGAAGCGGTCAGGAATGTCGGACCTTCAAATTTGCTGGAGAGATCGTACTCACGCGGTGACTGGTAAGGATTGCAACTGGACAAGATTTGGCGACCATGAAGTGTTAGACTTCGATGAACTTCTGCAGGAATTCTCAGGAATTCGATAAAGTTTGTGGTGTAGGCAGGCAGCACATGCCGATACCTCTAATGGTTTCAAACGGAGTAATCACAAGGGTTGGCCATGATTGTACAAACAAGCCGATTTGGGAAGGTCGAAGCCAAGCCCGAAGAGATCATCATTTTCCCCAATGGTTTGATTGGTTTTGAAACCTCTCGCCAGTGGGTGATTCTTCCTGATCCCGAAAACGGCGACGTCGCATGGCTGCAGTCGGTTTCGGATTCGCAAGTTGCATTGCCGTTGATCAGCCCAAGAAAATTCGCTCCCGACTACAAAGTCAATGTGCCAAATCGACAATTGGCGACTCTCAAAGTACAGAGTACGGACCGCATTTACATCTTGAACGTGGTCAGCAAGTCCGGGCGAACGTTGACGGCAAACCTGCGCAGCCCGATCGTCGTTAATCTAACCAAGCGGCTCGCCTGCCAAGTTATCACGACGGACTCATTGCCATTGGCGCTGCCGATCTCATTCGGCGAAGGCGAAGTTGCTTCGCGACAAGCTGCCTAGCTGGCGCGATTCGCTCAGCAGTGTAACGTGTTGCCCTAATACTTCATCGGCAAAAGCACTCCCCCCAGACTTGAGGCGTCCTAGTGGTCAAACAATGCCACTGAAGGTCGGTTGTTGACGGTTAATCCGGCTCCACCGGCCCAGGAAATGCCACGAATGGGCATTATTCTTGCCACTTCGCAACTCTCGGAATTATTCTGAAAGCTTGCGTTCGGCCGCGCACCCGCGGTTTTGAACGCTCGATTTCGTCCAAAATTCCCGATCTTGGCGGCATCGCGTCTGCGTGATTGCCAGCCTTGAACGCCCCTGCCAATATTGGCGTGGAGAGAAGCATGACAATTTCCGGTCAACGAATAGGCCTACTTCCGGCAGTACTACTCTTTTGCGCAGCGCCGGTCCTATGCTCAGCGCCGGCAGCCGCTCAAGATGAAGCGATTGCAGAAGCCGTTCCAGCCGCAAGCCAAGAAGCCCCCAGTGACGACAATGAACCAGCGGTAGCCCGAGCACAGAGATCCGCTCGGCCATTAACCGTGGCGGCTAGCTTGACCGACAAGTCGGTGATTACGGGAACTCTGTTGGATTCCACCAGTTTGAACATTCGAACTGCGTTTGGTGAGGCATCGCTGCCGCTTTCGGAAGTCGCAGGTATTCGCTTTCCTACCGGTGATGACAGCGGGACAACTGTCGTGATGCTCAACGGAGACTCCATTACCGGAGCAACTGACCTGAAGTTCATCAGCGTTGAAACAACGTGGGGCAGCGCCAAGATTAACGGCGATGCGATCGGCGACTTGCTCTTCGTCCCCGGTCTTGCTTGGCAATCCAGTGAATCGCTAGGGCGGAAGCGCTGGGCCTTGGTCGAGAAGAGCCCAGTCGGACAGAGCGCGGTTACACAAGGTGGCGTACAGCCAGCAACGGGAACGCGGCCGATTCCTCAGCAGCGTTCCGGTGTTCTTCCATCGGGGACGATCCAACGGCAACCAACGCCCGCGCCGATCATTTACGGCCGGTAGACTCTCTGTCCAATCGCCCGCGTCGATCAGCTTCCTCTTCGGTTGAGCGCTTTCACATTGCTTGATCAATGAGGCTCATGCAGTCAGCAAACGTCTGATGCAACTCGACTTCGTTGCTAACCTCTAGCTTGTCGAAAATGCTGCTACGATGCTTGGATGCAGTCTGAACCGAGATGTTTAGCTTTGCACCGATTTCTTTGAGAACATTGCCCTCGCTAAGCAGCTTAGCCACGTCCATTTCACGCGTCGTCAGATCTTCGATTCGCTTCCATCGTGCTTCACGAATCTGCCGGTCACGAACCGTAGTTCGATTGTGGTCCAGCGCTTGCCGAATCACGCTTAGCAATTCTTCTGGACTGAAGTCCTTCTCGATGAAGTCGAAGACTCCGGCTTGAAAACCGGTGCGGCAGGACGTAGCGTCGGCGAAGCCGGTGATGATGACGGTCGTTAATTCAATGTGGCGTCTCTTGAGTTGTTCATACAACTCGAGCCCACTCATTTCAGGCATCAGTAGATCAACGATCAGGCAGCCGGTCGCATCGCGTGGGGCTTCTTCCAGGAAAGTGATGGGGCTATGAAAGACGCGAGCTTCTATGTTGACGCTTTCGCACAAGCGACGGATCATCAACATATCCGTGGGGCGATCATCGACTAGGTACACAACATCTGACAGAACGGCGTCGCGCCGCACAATTTGGTGGTTCATGGTGTTCGCTTCATGATGGGGCGATCATTTGCTTAGCGAGATGCAACAATTCTCGCTTGCTACTAGAAATCGTCCGTTCAATAGGGGTTCATGTATCCAAAACCGGAACCGCTCCTGGCCCAGCGAGACGCGACCGTGCGTTGTGCGCGATTAGGAGGATTGTGAGTTGCAGAAAGTCTGCCGCACCCCCTAAAAAAACCGGTTTCGAGAAGGAAAAAGAGCAAGTCCGACGCTCGCGATTGCGTATTTACCGCGAGTGGGCTAGTCAAATTGAAGAATGCCGCGTCCGCTGCCGAGGGGGTTTTGCGCTCCTTCAGTAGTCACTTCTGAGAATTTTCGAATTTGTCTAACAACCGCCTCATGCGTACAGTGCTGCTAAGGAACTGGCCCGCTGTATAGACGGGGCCGCTGTATAGCGGGGCCGCTGTATAGCTGGGGCCGTTGTGGAACCGCGATGGTTGCATTGCCCAGCTAAATGCAAAGAAGCACTAGCTGCCAGTCTCCGATGCTATTTTCGCCGTTTGTTCCGATGATGAGTGCATTTTCAAGCTTCTCATCGGGACACGAGCACCAACTCGCGGAGAAATCGCAAAAATTGGCTGACCTCACGAGGGAAATTGACGTAGGTTTCAGATGGCTGAGATTTTCCCCCCGGAGTGACAACATGAGATTTCTTGCGGCCTGTTTCGCGATCCTTGCCGCGTCGGCACCTGCATTGTCTGCTGGTCAAGACGCATCAAACCGAGTGCAGTGGACCGATGTAATGACCACAAAGGTCAAAGTCCATCGTTCGGCCCACCCGCCAGTACGATTTGATCCTGACTTGTCGGCGGCCGAAAACAATCAAGTGCTGCAAAGTCGTGATTTCGAGAGCTTTTTGTTGGTGACCTTTGACGCTAGCCAAACAAGAGTGTCACCACGCGAAGCGGTTGGAACACAGGTGCGTTTCACCACCGCGGAAGGGGATTTCTTAGGACAAATTTTCGCATTGGCAAGGAATTCCGTCGGTGGGAACCAAGAACCGATGCAATTCTACGCACGAATTGCGAATCGCCAAAACACCACCTCGGGCAAAACTACTTGGGCACTCGCTGATGGACAAGCAGGCAAACTCTCCATTGCCAACCGACAGATGGGTGCACCGGCCATTCAGGCTCGAGCATCAGTTCGTGGAGCCGGTGCTCCCTAGAACGCTATACGTCCGTGCGACTCGCACAAGAGTCCATTCCCCAACGCCCCGATCCATATGAGTCGGGCGAGCCCCTTCTTGTTATCCGACAGGCTTCGGCCCCAAGTCGTTGGCGAGGAGGGGCACTTTCTATGACGACGTTGCGATGGTTGTGCAATAACTCGCGGGCTACCACCAGAGTGAGCCAACTGCGGACACCTCAGCCACAGCAAGCACGTTCAAGATGAACGTTTGGCCGCTAAGTCGGTTCGTCATCGAGGCAGGCTGCCCTCTCGGTTGTTCGTTATATCCGCTACAGCCACACCACCAGCTTAGGGGAAGCTGGTGGCGATTCAATGGCCGTGTTTGTCCGCCTCAGTTGCAACCTATGTTTCAACTGTTGGCTACCATCAATGAACACGCGTACCCGAATCGTCCCATAGTTATGCCGAACGTTCAAATCAAATCTGCGAGAAACTCCGTTGCACTTATCCAGCGGATTGTTGATTCCATCGTTATTGCCGTTTCACTGTACGCTGCCCAGTGGTTGGCTGGACAAGATCGAAGCGATACAACGCTTCTAGCGGTGACCACCGCGATCATTGTCTACATGCTCGCCAGCGAGGCTGCTGTCGGATTTCAGTCCAAGATTGGCAAAACGGCAACAAGTGAACTGCTAAACGTATTGGCGAGCTGGAGCATCACGGTGCTTGTGATGGCCGTCCTTGCGTTCTTCAGCCGGTACGGCCTTAGTTTTGCACGAAGTAGTGTGTTCGGCTGGATTCTCCTAGGCGGAGCAAGTCTCGGATTAGTTCGCATGTTTTTCCGTCTTGCCTCAGAACTGCTGCTCAAATCCGGGCTAACGGGCCGCCGCTGCGCGATCGCTGGCGTAAATCAACTGGGCGTCCGCCTCGATGACAATGCTCGGCAGAATCCAGACTGCGGAATGCAAGTTGTCGGTTTCTTTGATGACCGAACACCCAATCGCTGGGATGTCGAATTGGATGAAGCCAAGTATCATGGCAAGCTGGATACCCTGGTCGAGCGGGCCAAAGCAGGCGAGATCGACACGGTCTTCGTAACGCTCCCGATGCGAGCAGAAGCACGCATCAAGTGGCTACTAGACAAGCTGGCCGATACAACGGCAAGTGCTTATATTGTGCCGGATTTCTTCGTCTTCGAACTGCTCCACTCGCGATGGGGAATGGTTGGCGATTTGCCAGCCGTTAGCGTCTTCGAAACTCCGCTGTACGGTGTTGATAGCTGGATCAAACGTTCGTTTGATTTCACTGTCGCAACGCTTGGCTTACTAGCCATATCGCCTGTCATGCTGATCTGCGCAATTCTGGTGAAGGCGACATCCAAGGGCCCCGTGTTCTTCCGTCAGAAACGTTACGGGTTAGACGGAAAAGAGATATGGGTTTGGAAATTCCGCTCCATGACCACGTGTGACAACGGTCCAGTCGTATCGCAAGCAAAACGTGGCGACAGTCGCATTACGTCCGTGGGTGCAGTTCTCCGCAAAACGTCACTGGATGAACTGCCGCAATTGTTCAATGTGATCGAAGGTACGATGTCGTTGGTCGGTCCACGTCCCCACGCATCCGCCCACAATGAACACTACCGAAAACTGATTCACGGCTATATGTTGCGGCACAAAGTCAAACCTGGAATCACCGGACTTGCGCAAGTGGAAGGCTATCGTGGCGAAACAGAAACGCTCGATAAGATGCAGAAGCGCATCGACTTTGACCACCGTTACATCCAACAGTGGTCGATTTGGTTGGATATAAAGATCATCTTGCGAACCTTCTTTGTGGTCTTTAAACAAGAGAACGCCTACTAGAGCGTTGAACGCTGGCTCAGCGCAACGCCTTGGCCGGACGGCGTATGTCTCGGGGACTGCTTCGCTTTCGAGTCTTGGTCCGCGGCAACTATTTCAACAGTCTCTTCACTGCGGACGCAACACCGACCACAACCTCGGTCATTAGCGTGTAATCGTACACGCAATCTCGTTTCGCTTTCCTGGATACCAGGCATGTTAGCGAGGAATCGTGACTGCATGCAACCAACCTTTGCTCACTGACGCACCAGCCTATTCACTGAAGTCAATCAACGGGCCGCTTTGGATGCTGACCCGCATCGTCCCAATTTTTTAGACCAACAATTGGCAATGCAAATTGAAATGCACCTTCCCAGTCGGCGGTGTCTGCCCGCTTGAAAACTTCGTAGGAGAGTTTCTTCCGCGCTCGTTGACGTTTGTCTTTGTCATAGCTCCAAAGCCCAAGCGCAAGACCTCCTTCTCGAGGATGATCAACATGGCGGTGTAGAATGAACGCGTCGACCAAGGGCAAGTTGTCGGCGATGCGATAGGCGTAACAATACGCAGCAGCCTGTACAGCCTCGCCGTCTTCCCCCTTCGGCGTATGAAAACCCTGCTCGCTCAAGATGATGCGGCGCGGCTGCCCCTGGTAAAGGAGCTCTTCGCGTTGTAAGAACCCAGATAAGACGGCAAGATTCTTGAATGTAAGCTTGGGCGTATCTTCGCTCCAGGTCGCCTGTGTGTCTTCCCAGAACTTGGGGTCAAAAAGGTTTTCGGGGTACGGGTGAAAGGCAACATGCCAAGCGTAGTCGCCACGCTGGCGAGCAACGCTTGCGAAGCGTTCTAGAAAATCACGCGCCGGGAATGAACGCAGTGGCTGCTCGGGCGAATGCCTGACATTCCAGTGGTGTTCGAGTGACACATAGACTCGCGCCCAAGGTGCAGATTCGGAAATAGCCTCGTTGGACAATCGCACGGCCGTTTCATATTCATCAACAAATTCTTCAATCGTCACTTCGCCAATGTTGTACCACCACCAATGCGAATTCACTTCGTTGCCGATGATGTAGCCAACGACGCGTCCGTTCGGCCAAGACCTCGCTCCATTGGGCTTCCCAGTTTGCTGAGCAGAATTCGAACCCACGGACTCTATACCTTCGCTGAAATATTGCCCCAAGAAAGCCATGACAGCGCGAAATGTGGCTCTTCCTTCCTCGGTCATGGTATTGAAGCCACCGATTCCGTTGGGAGAATCGGCCCGATAGTTTGGGGGCACCAGCGCTGAATCAGCCGCTGTCATTGAGCCTGGCATATTCAGTACAATGAGATACACGAGGGCGCCAGAGTCGGTCATCGCTTTGATGCGGCGGCGCTGGCTGGCCAAGTACGATGCGTTCAAGCGATACGTCTTCCCACGATACGTCCAAAGAATGTCGTCCTTTCGTTCGGTCCGAGAAAGTAGGGATGAAACGGCGATATTAAAGGCTGCATGCTTCACACCCAACGCAACCGCATCCTCAAGATCCTCTACCTGCAGGCCCTTTTTCGAGTCGGCCGCTGGGAAAGCAACCACGTCCGCGGTGCGTGTGCGTTCTAGTGGTATCGCTGGCTCCAGAGACACGGCTGTGGCAGCGGCAAGACTACAAATCAGCAAGCACAGCACAGCGCAACAAATTTGGGGACGACGAGATTCGAGGTGGGAGTTAGCCAAGTTACTGATCCTTGAACAGTGCGGCGGCGTAGCTGGTCGAGCAAGCTGTTTACTCAGGCTGCTTTGGGTGGGCTGCTTTGGTTGGCTGGGGGAGCGGCTACAACGTGTACTGTAGGCACGCGAGCGAAAAAGCCGGCGAAGCCAAAC
>CAYPLE010000023.1:0-14050 GCA_964411445.1 uncultured Pirellulaceae bacterium | reverse complement strand
GCGGCTACAACGTGTACTGTAGGCACGCGAGCGAAAAAGCCGGCGAAGCCAAACGAAACAAGCCCGAGGGGTTGCCCTCAGGCTCGTGCGTTCATTTTGATTTTTCTGTGCTGTGGACGTCTACTCTTCCATGACGTCCGCTTCTCGTGTCTTAGCTGCTTCAGTGGCTTCGTTCTCGTACTTTTTTGTCAGTTCTTGAACGTCTTCCTTGAGCTTATCACGATCGTCCTCGCTGATTTCCTTTTCCTTCTCAGCCGTTTCGATCACCTTGTTTGCGTCACGGCGAATGCTGCGAATCGAGATCTTGGCTTCTTCAGCCAGCTCCTTGATTCGGGAAACCATTTTCTTTCGCACGTCGGTGCTGAGAGGCGGAATATTGATGCGAATGATCTTTCCATCATTCTGCGGGTTGAGTCCAAGATCGCTAGCGACGATGGCTTTTTCGATGTCCTTGATTGTTCCGGCATCGTAGGGACGAATCACCAGTTGGCTCGGCTCAGGAGCACCGATGGACGCAAGCTGCTTCAGCGGACTCTGCGAACCGTAAGCCTCAACCCGGACACTGTCCACCAAACCTGGAGTCGCTCGTCCGGTGCGAATGCCGCTCAATGCATGTTTCAGTACGCTGATCGCTTTTTCCATCCGCTCTTCAGCATCTAACATTACATCATCAACACTCATCTTCTTATTCCTATCTGCTCTAGTGGTAGTCCACGGTTGGCACTTTCCATGTAAACCCGGCTCAGGCCACGTTATGTGGCTTCAACGCGAGTATTCGTGCCAATCAACATTTGACCTTCGGCGGGTCGCCGGACACCCAAGATTACCGTTTTCCGGCTGCCATCGAAAGCATACAACACAGATTCACCTAGGAAAAACGCTGGATTCCTACGCACATTAGAATTCTCGCGAATTGCGAAGTGTCAATTGCGCTTCTGCGGAATCACGAGCCATCCAGCCAAAGAACGTTCAGAGCCGCCGCAAAAAGAACATACAGCCAGAAAAGTCCAACGGAAACTTGGCAATAAAGTGCAAACCGCAGCGCAAAATCCACGGCAGGTCGAAACTGCCATTCAAGCTGCTCTGCGTTGGGTGTTCCCGCGACCGCACCGAACACCCCAACGGCAAAGGGGATTAAGAGAGCTGCCAAATGAAGAAAAATCACGACGCCAATCGCTCCGCCTTCCGCAGAGGCGAAGATAAATGCAAGGACCGCGAAAAAGACATTCAGCCCGAAAAGATCTGAAAGTCCAAACTTCACCATGCGCCCTCCTCAGATAACGCCATTCAGATAACGCGATTCACAAAATGCTGCATCAAGAAAAGAAGAAGCGGGTCAGGTGAAAGAACACCGGTGCAGCAAAGCACAGTGTGTCGATCCGATCCAGCACTCCTGCATGGCCGACAACCAGGCTGCCGTAGTCGTTCACTCCGCGGTCACGCTTAATAGCACTCATTGTCATGCCTCCAAACATTCCCATCACGGCTACAACCATCGACATGCACGCGGCCTCCCACGGCCGGAAGGGCGTCACTCCATAGAGCACCGCACCGATCATCCCCGTCGACAATGTGCCGCCAATGAAGCCCTCCCAAGTTCGACTGCTGCTAATTTCCGGCGCTATCATTCTCCTTCCAACGAAATGTCCCCATGTCCATTGCAATATGTCGGACAACTGCGACATCAGAACCAAGAAGAACAAAAGGCCCGCTGGACTGCCACTCCACACGTTCCCGTAAGAATCCTTCAGTGAAAGATTTATTAAAGCGGGAGCAAAGCTGAGCGAGTATACGCAAATCAGCAGTCCAAACGTAATCTGTGCGGAACGTTCCAGGAAGCGTTTGTGATCGCCGGACAAAGCGACGCGGGCTGGAATTAGCAGCGAGGCATATACCGGAATCAAGATCGAGTAGAGTCCATAAAAACCCGAACTAGGTTGCCAACTGACACGATTCTCTAGGGCAATCAACAGGTACTGCCCCGGTGTAATCACAATCAAAGCCCAAAACAGAGCCCGATGATCACCGCGTCGCGTCGGAGTCATCGTGATGAACTCGCGAAGCGCCCAGAATGAGACGATCGCGAAGACAATCACAGTTCCAATTTGCTGCAGCACAATCCCAAAAACGAGGATCGCACACATTAACCACCATACGTTCAAGCGTTGGCGAAAACGTCTGACCAGAGCTGGATTGACGTACTCTGTGGGTTGGCGACGCAAATAGCGCCCAACCAATGTGGCAATGCCCAGCACTACAAGCACAGCGCCCATCAAAATGCTGGTCGGTGTATTCCACCAAGGATGACTAGGAAAACCTATCGAGCCGTCGGAATCCACGGTTGCAGTCGATTGATCCTTCGACTGGCCAGCTTCTTTCGAGGGGCTGCCCGGATCTTCGCGGGGGCGTTCCAATGCGTTCGGTGATGCACTCGGTGATGATTTTGAGGCTGCATTTGAGGCTGCATTTGTGGCTGCATTTGTGGCTGCAGGCTCAAAGTCACCGCTGCTTTCGGGATTGCCACTCGCTGATTCGCTTGCTGAATCCTCCCCGGAATCGACCGTATCAACTGGTGGCTGTTGAAGGGTGGCATCCTCTGGTTCCGGGGAGTTGCCAGCCGAACTATCATCTGCGTCGAATGGCTGTGCTCTCTCGCCGCCGTCTGATCCCGATTGACCGTCTGATTCGCTACGTTGATCGGGAATGCCCATTTCCGCTGAACTGGCGACTTCGGCGAGAGTGTTCTCCTCGACAATAGGACTGGCAGCCAAAGACGTCTGGTAGCCGATGCACACGATAGCTGACAAGGTTAGCCAAGATGCAATGATGGACACCGGAATGATGCGAACGCGCCTATCGCGACTCGGCCGCTTGACAATCGCTTGATTGCAGAGCAACTCGTTTCCAGATGCGTTGGTCGGTTGAATAAGGCGGTTCATCAAACTTCAGTTATGCCTGAGCAGAAGATTCCGAAGCACGCTCTTTCCACATCTCAACTTGGTTTCCACGTTTGTTGTAGACAACCTTGGTCATCATTTCTTGGATAAGCATCACGCCGCGGCCGTTGGTGCACTCCAAGTATTCATCTTCACGAGGATCTGGCAGGTCGGCGGGATTGAATCCCTCGCCAGCATCAGTGAATCGGAGGTAGGTCTCTCGCGGAGACACTTTGAACTCGATTTTCACTTTCTTGTCAGGCGATTCCTTGTTGCCGTGCTTCACAGCATTGACCATCGCCTCTTCGGCAGCCATCTGAACATGGAAGAAGTCGCGGCCATCCCATCCCTCGGCTGATAAGACGCTGAGCAATTTCTCAATGACTTCATGGCCAACGTCTACAGAACTTGGGATGTCGGTCGTGAGCGTCCAGCTCCATTCTGACTCTGACATGTTCCGCTCCGTGGTTCTAATTCCCGGCGTTTCGTTTGTGCCTATCCAGCACTCACACGGTCACTTCTCAGTTAGCCAACCAGTGCACGCGACCATGCAACTGAATTGACCATCATTCAGCGTTCTGTCGGCCTCTGGCAGCAAGAAGCGATACAGTCCAATCACCATGCGTCGTGAAATGCACTAGCTGCTTGCCGACTGTTTTATTCAGATACGCCGAACGCCCGCTTGGCTTCTGCCTCAGTTTTGCGAATGTCGAATACCTGGTTCAATCGAGTCAGTGTGAAGACTTCCATGATTTCTGGTACCAAGTTGCACAGTCGCAGGATGCCACCCACTTCCTTGACGCGTCGGTCCATCACGATCAACTTGTTCAAGGCCGCCGATGACATGAAAGCGACACCTTCGAAGTTTAGCAAGACGTGCTTCATGTGCTCGTCATCGACGAGTGACAATAGCTCGGCCCCCATTTCTTCGATGTTGGCGCTATCGACAATTTTCGTGTCAGCGAACCGAACCGTTGCCAATTCGCCAACGACGGAAACAATAATGCGACTCCTGTCTGCCATGGACGTCTCCTAAGAGTTTTTTGCGGAGTGGTGGATGTGTGCTGGGAAGTTCGCCAAGCTAATCTTTAGGGCGTTGATTTGGATCTTGAGACACAAGGCGCGTGCGGAGTCGCTTCGTCGAGGGCAGGAGGGCGCTCCAATTCGGTGCTCCACATGCGTGGAAGTGTCTTCATTCTTCGCTTGCCGACCGTTGCTAGCTTGCCCGCAGTGGGCAAATCATCCGCCGTCACAGCGTAGTCGGACTTGCTTATGCTACGCCAATTTTGCAGTGCTAGCAAGGAGTCACAATCGCCTTGGCAGCGTCTGGCGCGCCACCAAGCCCCCCTTTGCGGGCAACAGATTCCGACACACGACACACTTGCGCAGTAACTCATTCTGCAGCCCCCAATCGGATAGACTGTGGACGCAGATTCGCGTTGCCTCCAACCCAACACGACTCACTGCCGTTTCGTTCAATTGCCCCAGCAAAGTAGGCTCCGAAGATGCGAAAACTTGGGAAACAACCGTTGTTTATCCGAACCGCAGCCCGTGAGATTATCGTCATAACCACTCCGTCACGTTCTGCTTCCAACTCGCTCATTCACTGCGTTGCATTTGCGACTCTCCTGGCTCTAGGCAACTCGGCAGCCGTAGCCGCTCCCCAGGACACGGATGCCCCAACTCAAGGACACTCCGACGCGGCGAAGCCGAATATCGTATTGATTGTCAGCGATGATCAGGGCTACGCCGACCTCGGTTGCTTCGGTAGCGGGGAAGCCTTGACGCCAAATCTCGACAAGCTCGCCAAACGCGGCACGAAGCTGACGAACTTCTACGTTAGCTGGCCAGCCTGCACACCCAGTCGAGGTTCGCTGCTCACGGGCCGATACCCACAGCGAAACGGCCTCTACGACATGATCCGCAATGAAGCGCCAGATTACGGCTACAAGTATCCGCCCGAGGAATATGCTGTAACGTTCGAACGCATCGGAGGCATGGATACGCGCGAGGTTCTTTTGCCGCAAGTCCTCAAGAGGGCCGGCTACACCAGTGGCATCTACGGAAAATGGGACTTGGGAATGCAGCGTCGCTACCTGCCCTTGGCAAGAGGGTTCGACGACTTTTATGGCTTCGTCAACACAGGCATCGACTACTTTACACACCAGCGCTACGGTGTGCCGAGCATGTACCGCAACAACTCTCCTACCGAGGAAGACAAGGGCACTTACTGTACGCAATTGTTCCTTCGCGAAGCGCTCCGCTTCCTAGATACCGCTGGCGAACAACCGTTTTTTTTGTATGTGCCTTTCAACGCGCCTCACAATGCATCCAATCTCGATCCAACCATCCGCTCCGGCGCTCAGGGAACCGACTCGTTCAAAGCTCTGTATCCAAAGCTAGGCGCCAAAGCAGACGTTCAGCCCGCCACCAAATACGGAAAACCAGCGATGGTTCGCAACAAAGCCTCGCGACGGCTCGAGTACCTGGCGGCGGTTTCGGAAATGGATGCTGCCATCGGCCAATTGCTTGCCAAAGTCGACCAGATGGGGAAGACGCAAGAGACAATCGTAATCTTCATGAGTGACAACGGTGGCGGCGGTGCTGCTGACAACACACCACTTCGCGGACGAAAAGCACAGTTGTGGGAAGGGGGAATTCGCGTACCGGCAATAATCGTTTACCCGCAGGTCGTACCTGAAGCCACATCGAATGACGCCTTCTGCACATCGATGGACCTCTTCCCCACTATCTGCGAATGGTGTTCCGCCGAATTGCCTGACGTCGTAATCGACGGGAAAACCTTGGCCAGCCTCCTCAGTGGAGCTTCAGCCAGCCCACGCAACTCGATGTTCTGGAAACGCCGTAGTGACAAAGCCGCCCGGATCGGCAAGTGGAAGTGGGTGCAGAGCAAGTCTGGTGGCGGGCTTTTTGACTTGGAAACGGACGTCGGGGAAAGCAACGACCTGAGCAAAGCGCGTCCCGCGAAACTAACCGAGATGATCGCAGCTTTCGAAGACTGGGAAACCGAAATGGAAGCCGCCGAACCACGCGGGCCATTTCGAGATTTCTAACGCCTCCCCGCCTGCAGATGCGTGGGCGAATCAAAGCAGCTTCAGCCTAATGTCCTGCCCTCAATTGCTGCCCAATTGGCGATAGAACTCGATCCCTTGTTGATAGATTTGGCGATCGTACTCTGACACCGGCAATAGCGGATGCGTGCCAAGCTGGTGCTCCGCGAGCGTCTTGGTCAGTTCTGTGTCATTCGAATCAAATGCGAACTGAAACGCGTTGGCCAAATCTTGAACTTGCATGTTGCGAATTTTTGCATACTCCTGGAATCCTGCGGACATTCGCTTGGGATTCAGGCTTTCTCCTGGGTTGGCGTAGCCCGTTCGCAAGCTCTTCGACAACGCCAGCCCAAACACTGCGTACATAAGATCGCGCTCGGCTTCAGGATAACACTGCGTGAGCCCGACGAGATAGGAATTGACGGCCGTCAGATTGTTGCCTTCCTCTTCGTTTGATGTGTGCAGATAAACGTGGACGTTTGCGCAGTACGGATACAGCTCTGTGGCTTTGGCAGCCAACTCGCCCAATCGCTTTTCATTTCCATCAATATCATGACTCAACAACCGAGCTTCGCAAACGAGTGCTAATAACGAGTCGGGGGTATCGCGATTTAGTTTCCGGATCAGCCGATCGTATTTCTCTTCCTGGCTATCATCAAAGTACCAATACATCCTTCGGTGAAGTTCGAGAGCAATTTCAGTGGCGATTGCAAGCCGACTTCCCTTGTCCAGCCACTCCTGAACTGCTGGCTCAACATCGCTGGTTGAGCGCATAGAATTGAAAATACCATTCGCAATGTAATTGGCCGCCGATGCGAGTAGTTCATCGCTGGTATATCCAGGAGCCAGGACAGGCTGCGCTGCTGCTGCCTCTTCGAAGGCGCGGATAGTTGCCAGCTTGTTGTCGCCCTTCATATCTGCAATCAGATTGTCAAAGTGGGCTTTTATTGTCGAGTCACTCCATCGTCGTCGTGGAATCAGGTCGATTCGATCGTCATACAGGACTGCCAGCCGTTCGTGTGGTGCATCGGCGACGAATTGTTTCGGTCGCTGCGTCCCCAACGGCAGAGGTCCACCGATTGCCCAGTAGTGCATCCCAGCGTCCTGTACAACGTATTGCCATTGCCCATCCAAGTAGGCTTGGGTGAGCATAACAGCCCACTGGAATGTCTCAGTGATGTGAGCCACAGAAATGTCGACCACATCGCCAGGAATCAAGAACTCGTAGCGAGGGAAGCTGTCGTACGAAGCGTTGACCGTACGGTTGTCGACCAACAATCCATCCTCCCAAAAAACTACCGATCCTGCCCCCACGCCAATGCGTGCATTTCCGACTCTTGCATCGGAGGTGATGCGTTGGGCCCACGGTTGCCCCTCGCGGTTGACGCATTGGAACCAACAATTACCAAAGCTCGCGACGCACAGCGTGCCTGTTTCGTTGATGGCAACCTCTTTCAAGGCATCAATGTCGTGTCTTTCGATCTCTTCGCCTGTCACCATCTTGAAATTCAATTCGCTCAGATTCTCATCCAACAACACCACGCGTCGATCGCTTTGCCCAACAAGCAAACGCCCCGCAACTCGGGCGTAGTCCGACACAACAATTTTTGCGCCGACGGGCCTCCATTGACGCCGGATTTCCATCGAATCTGTGTCGAATTGCGTGACTTCGTTCGCGTTGACAACAGTGAGCGTTTTTCCACCATCGGCAAGAAATAGGTCGATTTCGTTTTTAACTGTCAGAGGCAAGACACGCTTCTTAGGCGGCGAATCTAGCGTCCAAATCGCAGTTTCTTCCGTGTGAACCAGCAAATGTCCGCCTTCGCTGGTCATCTGCAAATGTCGGACAGCCCCGTTTACTGGTAACGATGCGATTGCTTTAGCTTTTGGAGGCTGCTTTTCACGTAAACGCAAATAATTGAATTGGTCGACTCCCTCAGGAATGTCGGAATCTGTTAGCGGGCCGTCAGGTGGCACAAACTCAGGACGTCGCAAGTTTTGCGCAACCAATTGGCGATCGATGTCTCCAAAAAATGTCCAACGCGACGGCGCATCGACGCTAAATACTCCGGAGGTCGCATTCCAATCGTGCCCTCCGCGACTGTCGTCCAACCAACTCGGATCGGCCCCCAAGTCAACTTCTGGCAATGCAGGAATCTCTCCACAACCAACCAGCAAGGCAACCAACAACAACAATAGGACGTTCAGCGTTTTCATGGCGACAACCAAATAGACAAGATCAAAAGGGGCAGAGGAGACGGCGCATCAACGGTGATCTGCCTCAGAACTCCTCCAGCGTACGCCGCGGTTTCAACACTTCACCGAGTTGATACCCCACCCATTCCCATGGAGAGAAGAAGAATGACGGTCCGTAACTTCCTCCCCCATAACCAAAACTCCCACCACCGTAAGACTCGCCGCCATAAGAAGCACCGCCGTAAGTGACGCTGTAGCTTCCAGAATAGCTGTATACGTCGGCATCCGCGTAAAGGCTAGAAAACTTGCCAAGCCCGCTCGTACGCAATCGGAACATCTCCATGTACCCCTGCTGTTCGACAGATGCGAGCATTGACTTTGGAATCTCCGGATCAAATAGCTCGGGATCGATGCCCCCCTTTTCCGGCAGCCCCGCGGTGTCGGAGCCCGCATAATTGTTCATGCCCTCGTACAAAGCCGCCAATGTCTGAGTTGGCGGCGCATCCATATCGACGTAGCAATTGGCGACAATCCAATCTATCGATCGAGAATCAATCATTGCACCTGTGATATCTATGTACCCCACATTCGTGGCCAAGTTATTGAGCGACACCTTTCCTTGGACGTCTCGAGCAACCAGTCGCGTGAGGGTATCGCTTACAGTCTGTTCCAAATGCTCCAAGGCGTCCTGGCGCAAAGTACAACCTGTGAGATCCAGTTCGGTTAGCTGGTCCAACTTTCCAATATTTGTAGCCAACTCAATATCTAAGTGCGCTCCGCCAACGCCAAGAGTCTGCAGCATGAGGTTCCTGGTGGTAAGCAGTTCCCAGTCTCCAGAAACTGCTCCCGTACCACTGACCGAGAGAGATTCTAGCTTTAGGTTGTTCAGGATCACTGGCAAACTGTCGCGTGAGATTCTTGTGTAGCTCAAATCCAATTTTCGTAGCTTGCTCAGGCGGGGAATCACACGGGTGACGAACTCATCAGAGACGTCACAACCGTACAGCATCAGCTCTTCGAGTTCAGTAGCTTGTTCAATCGTCATCAATGCCGACTCAGGCGCGGTGCTGTATGCCAAATTCAGGCGGCGCAGCGGCTTGCATGCCGTGATTTCCCGAACGAGAACTTCATCTACGATTGGCCCGCCTCCAGAAAAGTACTCAAGGCTACGGAATCCGCCGAGCTGTGCCGCCGGCTGAAGTGGAGCACGAAAGCTGACGCCGCGGAGCGATGGGAGGTTCACAAGCTTGCAATCAAGCACTCCCGGACTCAAATCGATGGTGTCACTTAGCTGCGGAAGATTTTCCAAACGCACAGACCGAAGAGATGGCTGCAGAGGGTACGCCCCGTTGATGAATACGCGACTCAGCAACGAATGATCTTTGACACGCAATTCTGTCACCGTAACGTCATTTACACAGCATTCTGTCAAACCGGGCAGGCTAGTGAGCAGGTGACTGTGCAAATCAGGAGTAACGGGGAACCGTTCAAGTGTGATGTGCTTCAGCCGCGGCGCCGCCTTGAGAGTCAACAACTCATCCTCCAAACGACAACCATCAATGACAAGTCTCTCGACGCCTCCTACTTGATTCCACGAGCTGAAATCGAGGCCGAGCAAGTCCATCTCGTACAACCCTACCCCGCCAAGTTCGTTTGTTGGGATCTGATCAATCCAAGCTTGGCGAACATCCAACGGAACCGAATACTCAGCAGTCGACAAATCTTGGTTGATCGTATTCAAATTCAGTTGAAGACTTGGACTATTCCCGATCGTCAGACTTTGCAAATCGCACGCGTAGACGTCAAGCGCGGACAGCTTGGGTATCCCGTCGAGGTCCAGTCTCGATATCCACAGGTCCCTCGGCGCCTCGCGGAGCGAACCCACGCGTGTTCCAACCTGTGAGCCCAGACTCACGATCCTCTCAAGCTCTGGCGCATTGCTGATTTCTAAAGCAAAGAGTTGCAAACAATCCAGTTGAACGCTCTGCAAACGGGGTAAGTCGATTAGCCTGAGCTGCATTGCGGTTGAATTCTTGAGAACATCATCCTCAATGCAGACCACCTCGCGAAGGCTATTCCATGACGAAAGCGTGCAAACACTCGACTCGCCAGGATCAGGATGTGGCAACCGAAGCGTCCGGACCGTGCCTTTGAGCTTGAGCAGATCAACTTCCGCTAGATCAATCCCCGTCTTGACCAAGTCTAAGGACACCAACCGCGGTGTTTCCCCCAGCGAATTTAACCCCGCCACAGAAATGTTCGTGCGTTTCAGATGCAAGTGCTGCAACCGCATTCTCGCGTTGGCAAATGCCGCAACGTTCTCAGCGGTCAAGGGACGCCCGGCAACCTCTAATCGGCAAAGCATGGGGTTGCGAAGCGCAAGATTGATCAAGTCCGCCGAGTAGTTGCCACCGCGCAAAGAAAGCTCCTGCAGCATCGGCGCCTGAGCAACTTGGCGAACCAGGTCGTCCGTGGGGCTTGTCAGAACGATGGACTGAATTGTCTCAAACCGCTTCGTTGCAAACCATGGTATCCAATCACCGATAACCGCTGGTAAGAGGGTTTGCCTTTCCAAACTACCCCCGGACGCGAACACTGCCTGCTGTAGAGCCTCGAACCGTTGCTGGTTACGTCCTAATTGCTGCCAATAGCCAAAGAGACAGCCAACGAGCGACATCGCCACAAGCAAATCGGGCAATGCAAGTCTGCGCTTACCTTCTGCCTTACCACGCATGTACCACTCGTAAGCGAAGAACAGCAGTGCGACTGCCAGCCAACAGCCAACATTGATCATCAAATTGAAGAACGAAAATGTCCCTTGGACAGGCGTTCCTTCGACCGAAGTACGGACGTAAAAGGTTCGCGGAAACCCGGCTAAACTAACCTCGGGCAAACTGCTGCTGACGTCAACGACTTTCTGACCGTCGGGAGTCACCGCATACGCTTGCGCAGCAAAATCCCGGTATTCGAAAAGGAGATTGGTCACGACACCAAGAGCGACAATGACACTCAACAAAAGGAGCGTCCAACGTGAAATCCGATGCACTGGTCAGTTCCAAATTTTTGGCGGTAGCAGTAGGGGTAAGCTGCCAAAGGGCATCCACATCCTACCCCATCTGTAGTACCGCAACCATCATTTGAACCGGAAGCTGACGTTTTCTTTCGATCCGACCGCGAACAACACCCCACCTATGGTGGCCGTCACAACTCAAAGGTGCTGCTCGAACAAGTGATGGTTCGAGGCATGGCGCGTCAAATAGTGATCAGGCGGGAGCGACACAGTAGGACGCTGACGAAACGTCTTGTGCTTTCTGGGGCACTGGCTCAAGCTTGACAACGACGACGGCACAGTGCGCAAGGCGGGTGACTCTTTCAGCCACACTGCCCAACACAAGTCTTGAGAAGCCCGTACGGCCGTGTGAGCCAACAACAATCAACTCAGCTCGCAATTCGTCCGCAAGATCCGACACAACCTGTCCGGGATCGCCAAGGCGAACGTCCAATTTCAAGTTGCCGTACTTCTCGATGGGCAACACTTCCTGCAGACTCTCAAGTGCGTGAGTGATTCGCGACGCATCATCGACGGTTGCCCACACAACACCAGGCTCCGTCGGAATCATGAACGGCAAAACATGCACAACGTGAATCTGACTTACATCCTCGGCCAACTCAACTGCCTTGGAAACTGCCAGCAGCGCATGTTCAGAAAAGTCAAAAGGAACGACAATGGGTTTATCGATGGACCATGGCATGACGTTGAGCCCTCACAAGAAAAAGGATTGGTCAGCACAGGGCAAAAGTGGCTACTCCAGCCGCCCTGCACGACTCAACGTTACATTTCGTGTGCCAAATAGCAGCTCTTCGAATATTATCTCCGCTTTGAGCGTGCGTGTCAGAGTCCGATGTAACCCAGCAATAAAAATGGCTCGCGATCCCGGTGTGGATGACGAGCCAATGTGGGGCTGTGAAATGCGAAGACGAAAATAGCAGACGTCCGCCAACAGAATGTTGGGTTGTGCACATTTCTGCCAAGCAAAAAGCGTGCAGGTGAGTCGTGGACGCACACCCCGAAGGGTTATTTCAGATCTTTCAGGCGAATGTCCTTGAACTCGGTCCACATTGGTACACCAGCGTGAAGTTGCAAAGCAAGTACGCCCTTGGTGAGGCCAAACTCTTTGCCGTCGGTGAAGTCCAGGACAAGCCGACCGTTGAGATAATGCTGTATATGATTTCCTTTTGCAATGATCACAACATCATTCCAATCATCCAATTTCACCAGCTCCGCAAACTCTTCAGCCGTGATCAACGTTTCTACGATGTCACGCTCCTTGGGCGACTTGGCAACCGCCTTTTCGCCGACCAAACAGATGCGACCGCGGCCAAGTTTCTCGCCGTAAATGAACCCAGCGACGTTCGGTAAATCCTTGCTGTTGCGAATCTCGTGCTGATACCCCTTCACCACCCACTCGTTGGACGGCTTCTCAGTGACTCGCTCAGATCGATACTGAATGCCAGAATTGTTTTCGCGCGAGCAGCGGAAGGAGAGACGCAAATCAAAGTCCTTCAGCTCGCCGCCTTTCCAAATCAAGAAGGTGTTTCCCTTGGCCTTGTTTTCCTCGGTCGTCTTGCCGTGAATAACACCATCTGCGACGCTCCAAAGTCGCGGATCACCTTCCCAACCATCCAGAGATTTCCCATCGAACAGCGACTTCATGTCGGCGGGCTCTTTGGGCGCCGCAACCGGATCAGCGGCAAAGGCTGTTGTGGAAATGGCCAGTGAGACAAGTACGGCAAGTCGTTGCATGTTTGTTCCAGTGTGAATATCGAAGGTGATCCAAGGTTCGGCAGCCGCTTTGGCGACCAAGCTCTAAATTCTCGCTTGTATGGAACCACAATGCAAGCGACAAACACTCACCCACAGGGCAAGCCAGAGTCTGAACCTAGGTGATCAGCCCTTCAGCACGAGCTCGCGCCTTTTCGGGTGAGTCGTACGCCAGCGTATGGTGGCTGATGCCCGAGCTTCAAACCTTGAGTAGCCCTGAACTCGCGACCACAAACCCCGCTCGACACATCAGCCGTAGAGTTCGACGCACTAGTCAATTACTGCCGATGCACAAACCAAGCAAAGCATTGTAACGGAGTTGCGAACCGGCGGTGACCAGACCACCTACGGGAAACAGCTTCTCCGCACTGGCGGCATCAGGATGGCGGTGCCAAGAGCGAAGCTAGCAGAACTATGAAGAAGTTTCGTCATCTTCGAACTGTGCCCCGCAGCCGTCGCAACGGGTAGGTGTATTCACAGGCATTCCACAATTGCTGCAAGCTAAGAAATAGAGCTCGCGGTGTCCACTGACATGACCAGAGTGCTGCAGTCCTGCAATCTTCTTCAGCAAACGAATGACTTCCGCAATCACCCTGAAGATGAACCAATGCAAAAAGCCAGCAAGTAGCGTGACAAGCAACGCACCCGAGACCGGCAGCAAATTCCTGGCTTGCAGACCTGCCAGCGTCATCGCAAAGCCGACAAGCCCAGCAATGGCAATGCAACAGATCGCGATGAAGTCAGCGATCGACTCCAAAGGCAAACCAGTCGTTTCCCCACGCTTCCGAATCTTCCTTGCAAATTTACTCATCGAAACACCTCCATTTCATCATTCCCAGGTCAACATGCCTCCGCCTCAGGGTAACTCAAAAGTTCAATTTGCGGTGCCTTGGAGAAGTCGTACGAAGCCTTCCAAGGCCGTCGCCGAACGACTTGCGTCAATCGACGGCCTTGGTAGGCCCTCGTACACTATCGTAATTTGAATAGATGAGTGGCCCTGGCCTCCACCTTACTCAACGCGATCC
>CAYPLE010000022.1:55010-61969 GCA_964411445.1 uncultured Pirellulaceae bacterium | reverse complement strand
GACCGGCTAATGTAACTTACGCTGGCTTCGAGCCCAATCTCTTTCGCGTAACACTCCTTGCTCCTTTAATTATTCGGAAAGGGAGGATAAACCGATCCCCGCAGCAAGGATTGGTGCGGAACACAAATCTGCACTGATTAACGCTAATCTTGAGTTAGGTGAAGTGGATTCGGTGCAAGGGCGGAGTGGGACTATTGAAGTCAAGCTTGCAAGTCGCAATTTGACGGCATGATGTTGCGACGGGTGCTGTGCCCGCGGCTAGCGCCGTCGGCTCACCTGGCTGCGCCCGACCCTCACTTAATTCCTCGCCGGGCTCGGAAAGGGAGGGTAAATCGTTCTCCGCAGCAAGGATTGTGGCGTAACACTAATCTGCACTGATTGACGCTAATTTTGCGTTAGGTGAAGTGGGGTTCGGTATAGGAGATCCTGTCGTACCTTCGGCACTGGGATAAATTGAATGTCCCAACCACGGACTGACGTCGGCTCGCGCCCGTGGCTAGAGCATGTCGTGCCTTCGGCACTAAGAGAGTGCAGTGCGAGGCACTGAGTTGCGTTGACTGGCTTGGAAGCCATCGTACGGATTGGCGAGTGATGAAGTGGAAGGGCCCTCCAGGGCTGACGCCCGACCTCTCTCGAAGGGAGAGGTGACAAGCTGGCGGGCCCGGGAACTGTTTGAGGTCGACACTTCGTGCATTGAAAGAGCGCAAACAAAAACCCCGGAAGTGTGAGACTTCCGGGGTTTGTTCAAGTGAGGGTGCAGGGACTTGAACCCTGGACCCACGGATTAAAAGTCCGATGCTCTACCGACTGAGCTACACCCTCTTGAATTTTGTTTGTTCGCTGGACGCGGCTGGTGTTCAAACGAGCCCTAGCCCGTTTCGCGTCGCTTCGCAGCAGATTTTAGCGAGGTTGGCAAGAATCGCTAGACTGTCTGCTGGAAAACTCCGTGGAGAAACGGTGGTCATGCCTGGGATCTGTCGGATTCTATCGATGGGTCGAGTTCCGATGGGATGGGAGGCTACTCGGCGGCTGCAGATTCGGTGACTTTTACGAGACGCAGGACGGCGGCGCGAAGTTCGCGGACTTTCAGAGGCATTGCCAACATGACGCGTTTGGGGCCAACTTTCGCGTTCCGAATCACAAACTGCTGCTTGCGATCGACCAGCAGAATTGCGGGAATATCCGCAGTGTGCTCGTCGGTGCCAAATTGGTTGAATGCTTCTAAAGCGGCGCTAGCCAATTCGGGGGCGCTGAAAACGACGCAATCGGCCGGAGGATCTTCCTCGGGATCGAAGCGCTGCAGAGCTCGTCGTGGATCGCTGATCACAAGGACGCGGTAGCCTCGTTTCTTCAGTTTCTCGCGAATCAAGTCCTGGTACTCAATTTTGCTTTCGACCAGCATGATTGTCTTTCCAGCGCCTTCCGTTTCGGCTCTGGGCGTCACTTTTTCTTGGCCGGATGCGACCGGGGCGGTTGTTCGCGTGTCGCCTGCTTTCAAGCGTTCCATTGTCAGCAGAAGGTCTTCATGGAATTCTCCGGCCGACTGGTATCGTTTGTCAGGGCTGAACTCAATCGCTTTGTGAACGACGGCTGCAACATTGCTGGGGATTTCGGGAGCAACCTTGGTGATGTACGGGATTTCTCGGAAGCGACTGACGTTGAGTCGGGCGAGTCGATCGCGCGTTTCTGTCAGCGGCGATTCGCCAGTCAGGATGTGGTAAAGCATCGCGCCGAGGAAGTAGAGGTCACTTCGCGGGTCATCTTTACGGACGGCTGTTCCGCGTTCGAGTGCGGCGTAGTCAATGGCTCGAGCACTTGGACAGTCTGCAAGCGCTGCTTCGTTGCTGGTGTCAGCGATAGCAGCTAAACCGAAATCCACCAACTTCGCTTTACCTTGGCTGGTTACAAGAACGTTGCTGAGTTTCATGTCTCGGTGGGAAACTCCCATCGAAGCGGCGTATTTGAGGCCGTTGGCGACGTCGGCAGTCAGCGTAACGGAGGTCAGTGGGTCCAGTTTTTTGCGGATCTTGACCAGTTCTCGGAGTGTCTGGCCTTCGACAAATTCCATGACCATGAAGGGATTGCGAGGATCCGGGTCAACTTCGGTGATCGCGACGATGTTTGGATGGCGCAGTTGCAATCCAACTTTCGCCTCGCGCATAAACTGCTCGACTTGCTCAGGCTCGTTGCGGTGTCGGCGGCGGAGTACTTTGACGGCAGCGACGCGTCCAGTCTCGGTGTGGACGGAGCGATAAACGCGGGCGAAAGTACCGGCTCCGATCAAATACATGATCTTCCATTTGCCGTAGAAGTAACCTGTCCGCTCGCCTTTCAGTAGGCGATCAATTTGCAGGTTGGTGATCATTTCTTTCCGCTGCAGGACGCGGATCAGATCATCGCATGGGGCGTCCAAGCTTCCAATCTCGCTCCACGTCTGTTCAATCTCATGCGGCTCCAGCAAACCGACTTCGACGATGCGCTGAGAAAGTTGGGTTGCGTTTAATTCTGCCATGAGTACGCCGGAGCGGAGAGTTTGAAGGAGACCATTCGATACTAAGCAAATTCAATGCGAAACGCAAACTATTCACCGCTGAAGTTCAGGGAATCGCGGTGCTACGGTTGTATCCAAAAAGAGTTGTATCCAAAAAGAAAGGCCGCGTCGAAGGAAGTCTTCGGCGCGGCCGTTCCTGGAGAGGCCAAACCGCTCTACTTTGGAGATGCCGTGGCGTGGCAGCAAAGCGATTTTATGCAAGGAGCTGGAAATTACTGAAAATGGGAGCTGTTTTCAGTGATTTGTGGGTTGATGTCTTGCAGACATTTATCGAGCCAGCAGTGGCGTTGCTGGTGGGCGGCAAGGTGGCGTTGCCGCGGGCGAATGTTTAGTTTTCGCCAGTTCCGTCGCCCAGGTCGTTGAGCTTTTCGAGGAATTCATCGCGTTCGCGACGAGTGGCTTCGAGATCAAAGACGAGATACTTCATGTCGAGTCGCAGTTGCCCAAGTGCCTCTTGAACCAGAGACAGGATCTTGCGGCGGCGTACGCTGCTTTCGGTCACGCGGCGAAGCGAAGGAAGCAGGCGAACGCGGTGCTCTACCGGCAGCTCCTCAATGGCTGCAGTCAGTTCAAGCAGGTCTGCAGGAATTTCGTCGTTCTTCTTGTCCGCTGGATTTGTTTGTGCTGAACTCATTTGTCTGCCTCCCAAGGTGACTTGCTGATGTCGCTGTTATGTTTGCTCTGATAAAGCACTCGCAGTACCAAAAGCCAGCATGGGTTGGATGTTAAGTCGTAAGTCTTTGAATATCAATGACTTACTTCAATCGGGTTAAATCGGAGAAATTGCCGACGTTGCATAATCGCAACATGAATTGACCTAGGTTGGTGATCTAAGTGCTGCTATCATGGGGACTTACGTCAAATGCAACATCACTGAAGTGTTTGATGCAAAATATATTCACTTGAAAAAGTCTGTTGTCGAATGTGCACACGGGGCAAACTTTGCCTTTCCAAGTTCGGTCGATGAGCTCCGCAGAGCAGGTCGACAAACCCCAAACAGGCTATCGGGCAGCAAGGATGCGAAACCGACCCAACCACTTGCCAGCAAGCTGGCGACTCTATTCAACGTCGAGCGATCGGACGAGGTCTGTGTCCTTATACGCATGGCCCGAAGTGAAGACCAGTCGCCTGGCCTCACATTTCTGGTTTCCGATTTTGTGGCTGGTTGTCTGCTTCTTTGCTTGTCCAGCCCTGGCGCAACGGTCTGATTCCTTCGAAGGTGGTCCGCCGCGATGGTTGTTGGTTGAAAGTGACTGTTCTGCTCAAATCGCTGCTCAACAAATCAGCAGCGTCGCTCCCCATTCTGGGCGAACGAGCGAATTGATCGAACTTGCGTGTCGCAACGGCACGGCAGCCCTGTTGGCCTATCCGCTGGAGAAGACGCTGCCCCTCGATGAGTTTCAGCCTAGACTGTGGACTCGATGTAGTAGCGGAGGGGTGCGTATCGGGATTCGAATTGTCTTTCCAGCGAGTCGCCACCCCGTTACTGGGGGAAGGCTAACGACGATTCTGTGGGGCGAGACATATGATGCACCGGGGCAGTGGCAAGCTTTGGGCGTTACGGGCGTTGAAGGACTTCTGCAGCAAGAGGGCATCGCGCTTCGGCAACGCTTCGGCGGTGATGTAGATCTGGAAGCGGCCTTTATTGATGCGATCGTTCTGAACGCCTACACCGGGCCTGGGCGGTATCGCTTACAAGTTGACAGCCTGACGTTAAACGGACTTGTCCCCCTGAGTGCAACCGGAGTTCCAGTCGCACCGGATTGGCGCCGACGATGGCAGTGGCGCGAGAGGTTGCCGACAGCCAACGAGCGGTTTTGGGCTACCAAGAGTCAATACGGCGTTTGGTTAGCTCACGGAGGAGAGTCGTTTCCGTGGCTCAAGTCAATTGGCATCACCGGTGTGATGTTGCAACAGTTACCCACTCCAGACGAACTGGCCTTGGCGGCTAGCAACGGAATCGAGGTTCTTTCACCTCCGCCGGAGCAGCCGGTTGATTTTGTAGCTGAAGATCGGCGTGCGATCCGAGGCTGGGTGGTCGGGACAGCCATGGATGCGGATCGATTCGACGATGCGCGGAACACAGCGCACTTGGTCGCCAGGTTGGGCGAGGATTATGCTCGTCCTTTGATTGCAGAAACACTGGAAGAACACTGGCGATTTGCTCGCGTGGTTGACGAAGTCTTCGTGCCTCAAGTCGCTCGGATTTCACCTGGCAGCACCGTTGCCAAACAGCAATGGATGACCGAAAAGTTGTCTGCCCTTCGACCTCGCAGCGGTGGATGGGTCACGGTATCGGCCGATGTCGAACCGGGAGTGCAGTCGCAATATGACGCTGCACAGCAAGCTATCTTTCCCAAGAATACGCCTGAGCGACTGGCAAGTCCCCTGGAAAGCTATCTTCAAACGATCTCAGCGGTGGTGTCCGGTGCGCGGAGTATCATGCTGCGTGCAAATCGGGAGTTGGTCGATGGTGAGCCCGGGCAGCATGCCCAAATCGCTGCGGTTCGGCTAGCAAACATGCAGTTGCAGCATTGGTCGCCGTGGACCGCGCACGGTCAAATCACTGCACCTCCACAAGTGACGCGGCCCGACTACGCCGCGACCGCTTGGAGCGTTTCGGAAAGCCGTTTGGTCATCGCGGCCGTTGCCACGGAAACATCACAGTTCTGCGTACCGCCCACCTCGGCAGCACCACTGGAGCTTGCCGTTGACCGACTGACCGACGACGGGCGGGTCTACAGAATCACCTCTGGCAGAATGCAAGAGATTAATGCGGCCATCCAGGGCAGTCGATTGAGCTGGGCAGTGGAGACGCCAGCTCCGGTTGAGGCGTTTGTGATTACATCCAATCCGTTGGTCCTGCGGTATCTACAGCGAAAGTCGCGAGAAACGCTGGCGAGCAACAGTGCCGATTGCCTGACGATCGCGGAATATCAGTTGCAGATTGCCTCTCGGATCGTTGATGCTCGATTCGACAGTGGCCCGAACGAAATGGTTAACATGGCGGCAGCCGAGGAGTACTTGCGGCGGCTGGCCGTGGCTCAGCGTGCGATCGATAGTGCCAATGCCCGCATGCGAAGTCGCGATTTAGCAGGTGCTATGACTGCTTGCGAAGTTGCGTGGGATTCGATTCAGTCGGTGATTGCCCAGTCGCACGAGGTTGCCATCGAGAACCTCTCAACGCCTCAATCAAGTCCTTTTGTCTTGACGCCGTCGACACTGCACATGCATTGGCAAATGGCTGTAGCCTGCGAACGGTCAACTTGGCGTGACGTCGTGATCCCAGGAGCCCGATTTGAAGACTTGCAATCAATGCTGGACGGTGGCTGGGGGCAGCAGCGTCGACAGCGAGGTTTAACGGACCTACGCGTGGAACTTGTTCCGGCGGGAAAATCCTCGCCGGGGCAAATGGTTGCGTCTGGGCGGTCGGTGTCAATGGGCGGCAATGGTGGCCTGCGAATGGCGGCCTATCGTAAACCCAGCGCGGAGCCTGAAATCATCGAAGGCGGCTACGAAGGCGCAACGCTGCTCGTCAGAAGTGCGGCTGCGGAAATTCCAGGCGGCCATCTCGTACGCGTGTCAGCTACGGCACAAATTCTACGCAGCAACGATCGGTGGGACGCTGGCATCCTGGTATACGACAATCAAGCAGGCCCAAGCATGGGGCAGCTCGTCAATGGTCAGGCCGGCGAAGAGAAGCAGATTGAACTGTATCGATTCATGGCCGCCGACGGGAGCTTCCGGATTTTTGCTGAATGTCGAGGCGAGTGCGACGCCATTTTGACGAATTTGCGCGTCAGCATTATCAAGCCAGCGCAGAATACAATGACCTATCAAACAGAGCCGGCGACGATTGGCCCTGAATTGAATACCTTACCAATTGGCGATGGCCAATAGCTGCTACTGGGGGCTGTTGGTGTGGTCTTAGTTGCAGCCCTCGGCGGGAAGTAGCTCGAAAGACTCATTGTTCTTGGCACTCCGCTCGCTATGTTTGCAACTGCATTCTGGTATGCTTGGCCGCAGTTGAATTGTGACAACTCTAGCCACTCTTTGAGGTAGCGTTTTGAACTCCGGTAAGCCCCATTGCAGTCAAGTTGCGCGTGATGTGTTGGATATTTGGGAAGCCGGAGTCCATGCCGTCAAGCCAGAGACGGTCGTTAGTCGCAAGATTCGTATCGACGGTGATTACCTGTTTATCGACTCAGAACAAATCAAATTGTCCGAGGTGTCGCGGTTTGTCGTCGTGGGAGCGGGTAAGGCTTCAGCGGCGATGGCAAGGTCGCTCGTCGACGTGTTGCGGCAGGCGGCAAATACGGTCCCACCCGTGGTTGGATGGGTCAATTGTCCCGAGGGTACAGCCAAACAGACTTCTGCCGAAAGTCACCATTCAAACCAGGACTCAAAC
>CAYPLE010000022.1:0-54910 GCA_964411445.1 uncultured Pirellulaceae bacterium | reverse complement strand
TCAAACCAGGACTCAAACGAAGCCGACTTGCTAACTCTGGGGCGTAATATCGCAGGCGAGGGAGTGCGGATTTTTGAAGCTCGACCGATGGGCGTAAATGCTCCGACGGAAAAGGCTGTTCAAGGAACCAAAGAGATCCTCAAACTGGTCGCCGGCGCAAAACCTACCGACGTTGTCATCTGCCTTATTTCCGGAGGAGGTTCTGCACTGTTGGTTGCACCGTCAGCCGGAGTTGCATTGCAGGATAAGCAGGCCGTTGCGCGGCTGGTCGCGGCTGCTGGTGCGGATATTGAACAATTAAACGGCTTGCGACGATGTCTGAGCGATGTCAAAGGTGGTGGTTTGGCCAGGCACTGCAATGCTCGTCGTTTGTACGCCGTTTTGATTTCTGACGTGATGGGCGATCCACTTCGGACCATTGCTTCCGGCCCATGCGTGCTTGACCAACAACCGGATTTTCGGGGCGCGCTCGACATGCTCAGGCAGCTTGGAATTGATGGCGACCCAAGGCTTGCTGCGGTCGTCTCTCATTTGAAAGAGAAGCAAGGCTGTGTAGCTGAGCAGCGAAAAACGCTACCGAGTGTGCAGCACGTGGTCTTGGCTAACAATGCGGACGCTGTCGATGCAGCGGGCGTTCGAGCGGTTGAGTTGGGCTACCAGTACATCATGCAGGCTGCAACATCGGCAGAGGGAGACGTTGAACGGGTGGCAGAGCAGGCGTTGCGGGTAGCTAAGCAGTTGTTAACCAAACCAGGGTTCGATTGTTGGATCAGCGGAGGAGAACCGTCCGTAACGCTACCGGCTGAGCCTGGAAAGGGTGGGCGGAATCAACATTTAGCACTTCGCGTATTGGACGGGCTGATCGAAAGTGGTTGGCCGCTTTCCGCCGATCTGCCTGGAGATTTCGCATTTGTCAGCGGTGGAACCGATGGGGAAGATGGTCCTACTGACGCTGCCGGTGCATGGTTTGACCAAAGTGTTTTTCGCGAATCGCAGCGACTCGGAATTCAGCGCCAACCGTATCTCAACGGAGCCGATGCGTACCGGTACTTTGAACGCACCGGCGGCCTTTTGCGAACAGGCCCAACGGGTACGAATGTTTGTGATTTGCGGGTCGCACTGGTACGAAGGTAGCAGTGGCCAAGAGGCTGGATGGGTGTGGCTGGAAGGTGTGGCGCGGCAGTTAGCGTGTCATCGGCCGGCCGTAAGACAGCGGGTTGGGTTGGCTAAGCCAGCCGTTGACAGTCTCTGGCTCTTCTTCTTGTTCTTTTTGCCAGAACCATTTGAATTTTGATTTCGGCTCTTCCATCGCTTGCGGCTTGTAGCCCTGGGAGCTGAGCTGGAACCGCGATTTGGGTAGCGATTTGTTGTCAAACGGGTTTAGGAAGTCAGCGGTTTCGATAAAGACCTTCTTCGTCCCGGCTGCAACCTTCTGCACTCCAGCCTTGGTGCTTCGGCCGATTTCCACTGGATTCAACCACTTCGGTGGCTTGAAGGAGTAGGAGCTTGGCTCTTTTTCGATCGTCTCTGTTTGGGCAACCATCGGCGCTGAGTCACTTTGAAATGCTCCGAGAGGATTGAACCACTTTCCAGATCCATCGTTGATTTGCCCGTTGCAAATTCCTGGAGTGAGCAGCAATGCGGATGCAAAAACAAAGGTTCGAATCATGGCATAGCCCCTTGTGTTCTTGTTCTGTAGACAGACCGTTAGTGCGAGTCGCACGGTCATTTAACGTGGTGCGCTCAGCGAATGGCTGGCCCCAATAGGCGCAGAAACGCTCTCGCCCTGCCTTGCACGATGGGTGCGTAAGCAAGATCTGCAATGACGGCCCAGTTCATTTCGAACCATCTCAAAACGACTGCCGCGTGTCCAGACCATTTGCCAGGGCAGCGACGTTCGAAGTTTTCCGGTTTTCGCGCGGACATAGAACTAAGGGTGGTTTCCAAACGCAATACCGCGCGCGGGAGTATTGCCATTGACGCGCTTTTGGAGGCGGCTCATGCCGTAAGGCTAGCTGAGCTGGCTGCCTTGCGTTGCGGTTGGTGTTTGGAGAGAGGCGCTGGTGTCCAGGATAATCGGCGTTGCTGACGACTGGGATTCGGCCGTGCCGTTCGCGGCTTCAAACTCCACCTTGAAGCTGGAGCCACGACCGGACGGGTTCTCATCGACCCAAATGCGGCCACCAAAGCGTTCGACGATGCGTTTGCAAATCGCCAGCCCTATACCGTTGCCGGTGTAAACGCCGCGACCGTGCAGCCGCTTGAAAATCCCAAAAACGCGTTGGCGATAGGAGGGGGCGATTCCAATCCCGTTATCACTGACTTCAATCACGACTCGCTCGTTAAAGTGACTTGAGCGAATTCGGATTTCAGGTCGGTCTTCGCAGTACTTGATGGCATTGGAGACCAAGTTGTTGAACACTTGTGTCAACTGGAACTGGTCAGCCATGACGGCGGGAAGCTGTTCGGTATGAATCGTCGCGCCGGAGGATTCGATAACGAGCTGCAGGTCGTTGAGGGCGTCTTGCAACGACGCAGCCGTATCCGTCGGCTTGGCTACGCTGCCTTCGGATTCGACACGCGAGAATGCCAGAAGATCTTGGATCAGGGTTCGCATCCGCTGTGCGGCATCGATGATATGATCCATGAACATCTGACCATCGGTGGTGATCTCCCCTTGCACCTCCTCCTTAAGCAATGAAGCGAAGGAAAGAATCTTGCGGAGAGGTTCTTGCAGGTCATGCGAAGCAATATAGGCAAACTGCGCCAGTTCTTCATTGCTGCGTTCCAGCTCCGTATTCGTACGTCGCAGTCGCTGTTCGGCTTGGACGCGATCTGAGATGTCAACATGGACACCAATCATGTGGGCTGGCGTTCCATTGGTCCATCTCGTCACTCTTCCGCGTGAGAGGACCCAAACATAACTGCTGTTGTGATGCCTCAATCGAAATGTGACATCATAGTCGGGCGTCTTGCCAGCAAAACAGTCCTCTACGGCGGTGTTTGTCCGCTCACGATCCTCTGGGTGCAGTCGCTCGAGGAACGTTTCATAGGAATCAAAGGCCTGCTGTTCACCAACTTGAGCAGACAGTTCCTCTGAGACGAACACAGTGTTAGCCCCAACATCCCAGCTCCACAGGCCAATGTTGCCACCGCTGAGAGCAAGTTGCAGGCGATCTTTGGTCAACTGCAGTTCGTCGCGAGATACGGTCGTTTCTGATAAATCCTGCAGCATTCGGTTGAACGAGACAGCCAACTGCTGGAATTCTCGTGGCCCATCGGTTGTCAGGCGTTGTGACAAGCCTTCCTGATTCTCGATTCGCCCGATCTGCGCAATCATGCTGGCCAGAGGATTCGTGATAAGCCGCGAGCAGTAGAGAATTGTAATGCCCAGGGCCGCGAAACTGCAGAGGAAGATGAACAGTAGGAACACGTCGGTGCTTCGTAGCGCCGCAAAGGCCGTCGAAGCCAATTCGCCTTGTTGCAAAGTGAGTGAGACCGGGCCGCGGGTTTGCGAGCTGGCGGTTAGCCAGTCGCTGGAGTCGATTTCCGTTGGTCTGTCACTATAAAGTAGCTGTTCGCCAAGATAGACACACAGCCGCTTGGATTGGTCTGAGCTGCGAAAGCGGTGAAGGAACTCGTGCGTGTCGTATTCTGCTGCTAATACTCCCTCAGTGCTTGCGTTTCGGCTTGATCGAAAGCGGATCGGACAGGCAACCAGGATCTTGTCAGCGGTGATTTCGAGAATATCCTGCCCATCGGCCAGCGCCTGCA
This sequence comes from uncultured Pirellulaceae bacterium, assembly GCA_964411445.1. Taxonomy (GTDB): domain Bacteria; phylum Planctomycetota; class Planctomycetia; order Pirellulales; family Pirellulaceae; genus Aureliella. The sequence goes on along the minus strand of CAYPLE010000022.1, from coordinate 51,136 downwards.
TGTGCGGTTTCAAATCGATCGAGACTCTCTCAGCATTGGCAACCAGGCGTCGTCCAGCGTAGTCGAACATCGCAATGCTGCGGAAGGCTGAATTCGGCAGGCGAAGTGTTCTAAAGAATGGGGGAAGTTGCGAACGTCGCTGCTCTTTGCTGATCAGCGCTTGGACAATCATGTGATTGTCGGCTAGGGCTCGAACGTAGTCGGTTAAATCATCAAGTTCTCGCGACACCTGTCCTGCCGTCAGTGCGCTGGCTACCTTGATCCTTGTTTCTGCTTGTTGCTGAAGGACTTGTGCGGCAAAGAACCTGGACGCGAGCACGAGCGCTAGCAGAGTCATCGCCGTTACCGGGACAACTCTGCGCAAGATCAGGTTTCCAACAGTTCGCCGCTCACTCACTGAAGATTGCCTCGTCGGATTCTTGGCCAGAGAACGCGTCCATTGTGTCGGCAGGCACCGCATTTCCCGCTGCGTCAAAACGCATTAGGCAAAAGTCGTCGATACTCAGAGCATCGTGATTCGAGGGCGAAAACGGCGGCGCATAGTCTTTGACTGCGCCATGCTGTGAAGGCAGTTTCTCTAAGGCAGCTCTGACCGTTGGGCGGTCGAGGGAGTTGCATTGACGAACTGCCGCTGCAAGCAGTTGGACTAAGTCATAGGCATGGGCTGTTCCAAACGGTGCCGGAATTTGTTCTTCAGGCGCAAGGTTGTATTTGCTGCGATATCGCCGTCCGAGCTCCCGCGCTATTTCATTTTGGTTGTTGACAAAGGAAAATGTTTGCAGGAAGCGAAGGTCCACCTTGGCTAAGGAGGAACGCGTCATCTGTTGGAAATTGCCCCCTAGGATCCCCCAATGGGACAAAATCGGGATGCGCTGATCGGCAGGCAACGCAGCCATGGCATTGACAGCAGATGCTCCCTCGGGGGAATTTGCAACCAAGATGATCACGTCCGACGAAGCTTGTTGTAGATGTGCCAGTTGATCGCCGAAGGAGTGTTGACTCCAATCGAACCAAGCTGTTGCAGATGGTGCAAGACCACGTTCAGCCAAGGCCGTATGAATGGCCTTTTCATTGGATTTGCCCCAGCCCGTTTGTTCAAGAAGCATTCCGATGCGTCGATAGCCTTGATCAACGGCTCGACCGACCAAGAACTCACCAGCGTACTCGTCCCGGACAGATACGCGAAAAACGAAGTTGGGCGAATAGCCGTTGCTGACGATCGGCGTGCCCGCTGCCCAGGGGCCGAGGTACAGCAGTTTTCGGGCGTGGACAATCGGCAGTTCTTCGATGGCGACGGGAGTATGTACTCCACCGACGACGGCCAAAGTGTTCGGTAAATTGGCGAATGACTCGATATTGTCAATTCCACGGCGGGGATTCCCGTGGTGGTCCTTGACGATGACTTGCAGCTTACGCCCTAAAAGGCCGCCGGCTTGATTGATTTCGTCCACAGCCAATTCCACGCCGCGGAGAATTGCATTGCCCCCTGTTGTCGAATTGTGCGAAAAATCTGCATCAACTCCCAAGACGATCTTGTCGTCTGAGCGCTTATGCGGAGCTGGCGGAGGAGTCGGCTGTGCTGCGAAGTTGGTGAATTGGATCGAATGCCGCTTTGGGGCGTGACTGGATTCGCCTGATCGAGCGATTTGCGGCGGCGGTTTCAGACATCCGGCGAAAGTGAGCAGAATAATGAAGCTTGAAAGCGGTACCAGAGACCATTGGGCCAGAAGGCCGTTGTGGGAAATTCGCTTGTTGAGGTAAGTTGGACGCATCATGCAACCGGTCGGGACGCTGCGGACAGACCCTGCTTAATTCGGGATTCCGAAGTCTCGTCGCGGACTAAATGCTCAAAATTCCTACCTCCTTTGGAGGAGCTTTGTCCGTCTGCAGCGATTTTGCCACGTTCGCTTACCTCTCAAGAACTGGACAAGTGGTGAAAATAAAGGGCGGACGAATGGATTCGAGTTTTAAGTGCCAATTTTGTGCAGCGGCGGACAGGCTCTCGTGACAAACAAGAAAATTTTAATCGTAGATGATGACCGGGCGGATCGCTTTCTACTTAAGCGAACCTTGAAGAAAGCGGGCCTGGAGGCTGAGATTGATGAATGCTTTGATGGTTCGCTTGCGCTCGATTACTTTGATTCGATTCAGCCAGAGTCCGTTCCTGACTTGGTGTTGTTGGACATCAACATGCCCAAAGTGGATGGCATCGAGTTTCTTCAGCGGTACGACGAGATGTTGGCGAGGCAGCCGGAGAAGGAAGTGCCAGTCATTGTCATGTTGACGAGTGTTTCGCGCAGCGACGAAGAGAAATGCTTGTCCTACAACTTCGTTGCTGGGCAAGCCACAAAGCTACACGATCAGACGGATCGCCTGCTTCAACAGATCCATCAGATACTCGAGGGTTAGATCACCCCAAGCGGAGCCGAAGTTTTACGGCGAACGCTATTGTCACTTATTTGCACCGCCTAGAGCGTTCCAAGTCCGAGGGTAAGGACTCGACGCATATTTGCGATGGCGATCCTTGGGTGCAACAGCTCTGCGTTCCTGCGGCTAGCCTTAGGAATCGTTGGCTGCGGGGGGCGTTTCCACTTCGATGTGCAATTCGTGAAGTTGCTTGGTTTCGACGCCACCAGGGGCACCCGTCATCAGGTCCATTGCTCGCTGGGTCTTTGGGAAAGCGATGCAATCACGGATGTTGTCTAGCCCGCCGAAGATCATCACGACTCGGTCGATCCCAAGCGCGATTCCACCATGCGGGGGTGCTCCGTAGCGGAGGGCGTCAAGCAGAAAGCCGAAGCGATCTTCGGCCATTTCAGGTGTAATGCCTAGCAAATCAAAAACGGTCTGTTGAGTGACCGGGTCGTGGATTCGAATTGTACCACCGCCCGCTTCATAGCCGTTGATGACTAAGTCATAGGCTTGTGCTCTGCACTTCTCCGGATTCGACTCGAGGGAGTCAAGGTCCTGAGGGCGCGGAGCGGTGAATGGGTGGTGCATGGCAACCCATCGGTCTCCTTCCTCGTCCTTTTCGAACATAGGAAACTCAACGACCCACGAAAAATGGAGTTCGGATGGATCAAAGAGCTTGAGCTCCGATGCAAGTCGACGGCGCAGCCCGTTGAGTCCGCGGCAGGTTACCAGCCATGAATCTGCGAGCAGCAGTATCAAGTCGCCTGGTTTGGCGTCGAACTTAGTTGCAAGACCTTCCAGTACAGGAGCTTCGAGATTTTTGCTGATGGGCGACCAGAGCGAACCGTCCTCTTCAACGCGGAACCAAGCCAAGCCCTTGGCTCCAAAGTCGTTCTTCATGTAGTCCGTTAGTTCGTCAATTCGCCGGCGAGAGAATTCCTCGGCGCGGCTGTCGACTTTGATTCCGCGAACAAATCCGCCGTTATCGACTGCGCCGCGAAAAACGCGAAACTCGGTTTGTTTGGCTAGATCGCTGCAGTCTACGATTTCCATGCCGTAACGCAGGTCGGGACAGTCACTGCCGAATCGACGCATCGCTTCGTCATAGGTCATGCGCGGCAGTGGGCCGTCAATCTCAATGCCGCGAAGTTCCTTGGCAAGTTTGGCGACCAGCCCATCGATCATGCCCATGACATCATCGGAGTCGACAAAGGACATTTCCATGTCAAGCTGGGTGAACTCAGGTTGACGGTCTGCACGGAGGTCTTCGTCGCGGAAGCATCGCGCCACTTGAACGTAGCGATCAAATCCAGCAACCATCAAGATTTGCTTGTACAGTTGCGGAGACTGAGGGAGAGCAAAGAATTGCCCCCAGTGAACCCGACTTGGCACCAGATAATCGCGAGCGCCTTCGGGAGTGCTTCTGCCCAGGATTGGGGTTTCGACGTCGACGAAGTGGTTGTCGGCAAAATAGTCCCGCATCAACTTGATGATCTGACTTCTCAGGATCAATGTTGATTGCATCGATTCACGTCGCAGATCGATGAATCGGTGTCGTAGACGAAGGTCTTCGCCGGGGAGCTCTTCCTGGTTGGGGAAAAACGGTGGCGTCTTGCAACGGTTAAGCAATTCTACTTTGGTCGCGCGGATTTCGATTTCACCGGTCGGCAGCTTTGAATTTTCTTTACCGACGAGCCGCAGGCTGACTACGCCTTCGATTTTGGCAACATCCTCATTTCGAAGTCGTTTGGCAACCTCGAGATTATCCGCACCACAATCTGGATTCACGACAACTTGCGTCTTGCCATAGCGGTCTCGCAGATCAAGAAAGATCGTGCCACCGTGGTCCCGGGACTTGTCGACCCAACCGCTAAGAGTAACGACTTCGTCTGCGTGTGAGCTGCGGAGTTCACCACAGGTATGCGAGCGTAGCAAGGTACTAGTTCCGTTCGTGTATTTCGTTCAGGTTGCCGTGCAAAAATAGGAGCCGCCGGCAGTTCATTTGTGGCGTCCAGGCGACGGGGAAAACCCGGTCGGGCCTGGGCTGGTCAGTTTTTCACGGTGGGGCATCTTTGGGCATAGCGGAATGGGCGAGCCGCTGGGTCTTCGCTACACCAGTCTGCTTGCGCTGCTCCGCGAAAAGGTCACACAAGGTGAAAAACTGACGTGCCCAGGCGGTCATAGCCAGTTTTCCGGCACGCACCGCCGCAACGGAGCACAATTCTAATGGCGCCGCCGCGATCGGCTAGTAGTTGCACTTTGCTCGTGCTGATTCCGACCATTGTGTACGTTGGTGGCCGAGTCGATTGTCGAGCGGCCTGGGCAAGATTGAAAAGAGAAAATTGAAAAGAGAGAGGCCCGGACTGCAAAGACTGCTGCCGCATCGAAGCGACGATCTAGGGCCGCCTTAAGAAAGCGCGAGTGCGATTTATAAACGTCCACACGTCTGGCGATGGTAGCAATGAACGCGAGCGAGAAACTGCATTCGAGCCCTTATTGCTTTCGCTGGTTCCGCTTCGAGTTGAACTCGGCAGCATCGAACGGATCCAACTCATTGATGGCTGGCGTTTGTGGCGAGCCAGCCGTGCTGAGACCGGGCGTTTGAGGCTTGGAGGCCGGTGGTTGGTTCAACTGCTTTTCGAGTTCAAGCTCCAAGGCGTCAATTTCTCGCATCAATTCCGCTTGAGAACCGGGAGCGGAGGTTGGAGAAATGCTGCTCCCCTGCCCTTCTCTGTTGGTGGGAAATTGCTGCTGAACATTCTTGCTCGGAATCAATTGCTGAGCGCCACCAGGCACCGGTTGGGGGCGCACGGTAACTGGAGCGTTCGAAATGCCGCCAGCATGACCGACTTGTGCTCGGGAAGGATCCGTTTCGGACTGAGCAACCGCCGGGACGACTCGATTCTGATGCAGAGCGGCAAAGCCAAACAATTCTTGGATCAGCGGTAATTCTCGTTCGCTAATTGCTGGAGATCGTGCTGGGCCGTGGGCAGTTACTGCAAAACGGATCAACGGAGGATCGCTGGTTCCATCGGATTCTAAAAACTTCCGCACCTGCTCCAGGTTTCGAGCAGTGATTTCTGCGGCTTGTTCACCGTACGGATGGATGATTCTTAGGCCATTCTTGCTGCGATAGCCGTGACAGGCTGCTTGGGAGCAACGATTTTTTAGGATTGGTTGAATCGTTTGCGAGAAATGACGAAGTACCAAGGGGGATTCGGAAGCCGTGGAGGCTTGGACGACAATCGAGTCGGCTGCTGCGCCAGGCTTGGATGCCGCTTGATTCGCTAGGCGCGTAGGTCGCTCGGGTTCAGGCAGGCCAAGGAATTGTCGAAACCCCTTGTCGTCGAGCATCTTTTCTTTCATCTCGACGCCCAGTTGTCGGACGCTAGCATGCTCGGGGTGGAGTGCGGCAACTTTCGAGTAGTGCTCTGCGGCGTGAGAGAGCAGCCCATGTTGAAGACACCACCGCGACATTTGAAAGTGGTCGCCAGCGCCCCAATGAATCACTCGTTTGACGCGGTACGCGTAGATGTCGTCAATCGACTGGCCGATAAACAGAACTTGGTGTTTGGGCACCCACAAGCTCGAACGTTCGGCCAAGCGGATTTCGTAGCGGGCGCCATCGTCAATGACCAGCCCCTTTTGGACTTGTTCACTGTCATTCGCAGCTCGAACAAGCACGTAGGACATCTGATCTTCGGCGACCGGCTCGTGGTTAGACGAATCTCCAGGATTGGACCGGCTCGCAGCACCTACCTGCGCAGCAGCAGGCGAAATGATTGCGATCCAACACAATGACGCGATAAATAGATTATTTCGGTTCATACTGCGACAGTACGTTTTCGCCCGTGAGCGCGTCAAGATCAGCGAACGGGAGTGTTTTCGTTCCGCTGGCATCCGCATCAGCAGGACAGATTGAGCATGACTGAAGAACTGCGAATGGTGTTTGAAGGCCGAGTTCAGGGAGTCGGTTTTCGGGCGACGGTATGTGACATTGCAGCCGAACTGAAGGTAACTGGTTGGGTGGCGAATGCTCGCGACGGCACCGTTCACATGTGTGCTCAAGGTGAAAGTGCGGAATTGCAGCTTTTGAAGCAGCAGATTCTCCGCGTCCGCGCTCGGAATATCGTCAATTCGCATGAAAATTGGCGGAAATGCGCGTCGGGCGAATCTGAATTCACGAGTTTCAGCATTCGATCTCAGCCTTAAAGGCGCTTGACCAACCGTCGAAAGTCTTTCTAGGTGACGTCACGCCGCTAGAGGTGCGATCCGAAACCGCGATGGACATTGGCCTTTGGCCTAGTCCAGATGAGCAGTGCCGCCGACCTCGGCCGCTGCGCTGTGGAGCTTCTCGAGCTGGATACTCGGGAAGCGGAAAGGCGGAAGCAATGAAATTGCCCATATTCTGGCTTCCGAAGCAAACCTTCTGGTTGTCGGCTGCGTAGCACTGGGACGTAGATCCGCGCTGACGTGGCATGCAGGACGAACCACGGCTCAGTCTCGTTTGACCCAAGAAAATACTCGAGTTCATCGATGGTCCCAACTCTGCTGAGTCTTCCGATCGGCCAAGCTGCACAAGTCAAACAATGGTGGGTGACAACTTGGCTCACACCAATTTGGTTCTTGGCCGTTGGCGTGGCGTTTGGGCTGTTGATCCTAGCTGGATTTACGCTGTTATTCCGGTTGTTGTCGGCGACACCTGTCGAGAAGTTTTCGCGAGGGCCGATTGGTCATATCGTGGCTGCGATCCTCACTGCGATTATCACTGTCGGCATTATTTACAACTTGCCGGAGGACTTCTTCGGAAAAAGCGAACTGCAAGAACCTCTGCTGATGACGATCGCGTTGTCCCTTTGCTGTGCCATTTTGGGCTGGAGTCTTGTTTTTTGCTCCGGCAAGCAAGCCTCAAAGGATGCCATTCGAACGCTGACTGACGGTGTTTCTGGATATATGCTGACAGCGGCGTGCATCGTTGTTGTTATCGGTGGCGTGATTTGGGGCGTCAGTTCCGCTTCGAACCGGAAGATTATCGAAGAGCCCTTTGAGGCGTTTCGTAGTATTCCAAAACTGTTTACCACTGGAGTTGCCGAAGTTGTGCTGAAGGTTCCCGCGGCAACTGGCGATGAAGCCGAGTTTGTGAAGCAGGATTTGAATATCGACTTTGAGCTTCTGTCCCAATTGGAGATTAGCAGCGATGTCGACGTCTTGCTGGCCGATGCAGGTGCGAGCACGCAGTTGAACCGGGTGCCCGTTGACCTGCTCGCTGGTGAATCCGTCTTCTGGAGAAATTCGCAGAGGATGGAAGATTTGCCGATTCCTTACGAGGATGGGACGACGCTCTATATTCAGAACAAGGAAATTTACGACGCCAATGTCACGGTCAAAACCGTGACGCGTCCGCCGGTGCCTCAGGCGACATCGTTCTTGATTACCGCCATTGCGGTTGCCCTAATCGGGCTGAGCATATTGTTGCAGCAAGCGGTCGCGCCGCGTGTTTCCGCCGTCTCGCACGCAACGCTGAAAAACGAGCTCGCTCAACCTTTGTTCCTTGTGTTGATGTTGCTTGGGACGTTTGTGATTCTGCTGTTCGTGTTCTTACCGTTCAACACATTCGGCGAAGATATCAAGCTGCTCAAAGACTGTGGTATCACGAGTATTATGCTGTTGGCGGCCTTCCAAGGAATCTGGTCAGCAAGTAGCTCGATCAGTGAGGAAATTGAGGGCAAGACGGCTTTGACGGTTCTGAGTAAGCCGATTCACCGCCGGAGCTTCATCATCGGGAAATTCATGGGCATCTTTTGGGTGATTTGCCTGATGTTCGTCGTGCTCGGGTTAATTGAAATGTTCGCCGTCGCCTACAAGCCATTGTACGAGGCTCGCGAGGCGTCGCAGGATGACCCCGTCTGGCAGCTTTGTCACCTAGAAATGTTTAGCACCGTGCCTGGGCTGGCTATGGCACTCATGCAAGCTGTGGTGCTAACCGCCATCAGTGTTGCTCTGGCAACGCGTCTCCCACAACTAGCCAACCTGGCTGTTTGTTTCGCGATTTACATCGTCGGGAATTTGACGACTTCATTGGTGAGTAGCACGCAGGAGGGGTTTGAGATTGTTAAGTTTGTGGCTCAACTGGTTGCTACGATCATTCCAATTCTGGAACATTTTTCGATGCAAGCCGCCATTGATTCCGGAAACTCAATCACATTCTCGCTTCTGTCAGGCAGTCTGATATATTGCCTGCTCTATGTGCTGCTCAGTATGTTCTTGGCTCTGCTTATGTTCGAGGATCGTGACTTAGCTTAGATGCGAGGGATTGAGAGCATGATCCTGGAAGCTGCAGCCGTTCTCGGAGCGGTACTTTTCCTGGGTAGCCAACTATTGATGTTGTTCTACTTCTTGGGGATGGCGTTCTCGCCGGGCGAGGATCGTTGGCCACCGATCTCCGATGACGAATTCATGCAACGCTGTACGCCCGGCACGAGCCGAGTAACTGCATTGAAAGTTCGCCGCATCATTGCCGAACAGCTCGGTGTGGACTACGACCGCGTCTATCCTGAGCAACACTTCGTGGATGACTTGGGTTGCTAGTGCGGGCTGAACACGCATAAATTCTAGGGAAGACTCGAGCAAATTTTCCCGTCGAGTCAGCTATGCATCGTCATCACCACTGTAGCCGGGCACTGCAACCTTCTGCACAATAGCCTCACCGCATAATCACACCGTATGCGGCTGATTCAATACAATCAGCGATTCTGACTCTTCTCTTATATGTGTGTGCTTCAAAAGGACCTCGGATGAGCAAACCGACCTCAGCCGACGTGGAAAAACTACGCGATGAACTTCGCTACCATGACCGCAAATACTATGTCGAAGCTTCTCCAGAGATCACAGACCTGGAATACGATCGACTGCTGTCGCGGTTGAAAGAGATCGAAACCACCTTTCCAGAGTTTGTCACGCCCGATAGCCCGACACAGCGCATCGGTGATGAAGTTAGCGGTGATCTGCCACAGATCGAACATCGCATTCCAATGCTGTCGATTGAGAATACATACTCACTCGAAGAACTCAGTGCGTTCCTTAGTCGAACTCAAAAGACATTGGGCGTAGATACGCTGGAGTGGGTGCTGGAACTGAAAATTGATGGCGTTGCGGCCTCGATCGTCTACGAAGATGGAGTTTTGGCGTATGCCGTTACCCGCGGCAACGGTCAGGTAGGCGAAGACATTACGCACACCGTTCGCACGATCGCAGACGTGCCGCTCAAGTTGGCAGAGGGAGCACCGGCTTTGCTAGAGGTCCGTGGGGAAGTCTACATGACGAACCAGGATCTGGCCGAGCTGAATTTGCGACGGACCGAACAAGGAAAAGCTCCGTTTGCAAATCCGAGAAATGTGACTGCCGGAACCTTGCGGTTGCAGGACCCAAAGATCGCCGCCCAGCGGCGCATGCGTTTCTTTTGTCATGGCGTTGGGCTTTGCGAGGGACTCAACAGTAGCGATCACGTTTCATTCTTGCAGGAGCTAAAATCACTCGGTCTGCCCGCAACGCCACACGTCTTTCACTTTCGTTCAACGGCGGAAGCGCTTGCGCAGATTGATGCGATCCAAGCACAATTGCATGAACTGGATTTCGAAGTAGACGGTTTAGTCTTGAAGGTGAATTCTTTCGCCTTCCGCGATCAACTGGGCGCGACAAGTAAGTATCCGCGCTGGTTAGTCGCCTACAAGATTGAGAAATACGAAGCCACGACGAGGCTCAACGAGATTCGCGTTCAAGTCGGAAAGACGGGGGCGATCACACCGGTGGCTGAATTGGAGCCCGTTGAGTTGGCGGGGACGACTGTCTCGAGAGCAAGTTTGCACAACGCGGAGGAAATAGAGCGGAAGGATATTCGCGTTGGTGACTGGGTGGTCGTTGAGAAGGCTGGCAAGATCATTCCGCACATCGTTCGCGTTGAATTGCATCGGAGGCCTGAGGGTAGCGAGCCGTTTCCTTTTCCGAGTCGGTGTCCTGAATGTGGTGGGAGCGTCGCGCAAGACGAGGGAGGTGTCTACATACGTTGCGAGAATCCGGCCTGTCCAGCAAAGCTGAGGCAGCAACTTCGGTACTTTGCTTCGCGGGATGCGATGGACATCGACGGGCTCGGCGAAAAAATTGTCGATCAGTTGGTTGAGGCTGGGCTGGTCGTTGATTTTGCGAGTTTGTATGAGCTGGGTGAGGAGCAATTGTTGACCCTGGAGAAGTTTGGGCAACGGAAGGCTCAGAAACTATTGGCGTCCATTGAAGAAAGCAAATCACGCGGGCTCTCACGCTTGCTGTCAGGGTTGGCGATTCGACACGTCGGTGTCAGTGGTGCCAAGACCATCGCCAAAAATTTCCAAACCATCGAAAACTTGCAAAATGCGACGGCTGAGCAAATCGCGGAATTAGAAGATATTGGCGATATTATTGCCGAAAGCGTAGTTGCTTATCTGGCGTCTGATATTGGAAAGAACACGATCGCTCGGCTCAGTGCGGTTGGTGTGCAGCTCTTTGAGGAAGTTGTTGAAAGCGAAGCGGAAGCTGCAGTGCAAGTGCTTGCCGGAAAGACGTTTGTTGTTACCGGGACGCTAGTCAAGTACACGCGTGACTCAATCAAGCAGAAGATTGAGGAGCTGGGTGGCAAGCCGTCGGGTAGCGTATCATCGAAAACGGATTACTTGGTTGCAGGCGAGAAAGCAGGTAGCAAGCTTGTCAAGGCGCAACAGTTGGGCGTTCCAGTTCTTACTGAGGATGAGTTTGATACATTGATCCATGGCGGAGTAGCACCCTAGCTAGCCGCGGTCACCAGACGGTGGAACGGCGTGTTCGTATTTTGGGTCGTTGCGTGCCCGTATTGGCGAACTGTGTCGCAGGCCGCTCGACGCGCGCCGTTAAGCTACTCAGAATTCTCGTATGAGACGCAGTGTCCAATCCCCAGGAGGCACTTGCAGTTTCATCAGACCGTAGTCCGTTCGCTCGATGACAATCTGCAATGGAGCATTTTCAGAATCAATCGTGCGGTGCATTTCTGCTCGCCAGCCTCCATCGTTGTATTGCCGCACAGTTAGTGTGCTCGGATCGAGTGATTCAACAAGGATTTCCAGGCATTGGTTGCTGCGCCAACTCCATTTGAGATCTACGTCCGATGGTTTTGAAAGTGTGCAGAGTTTGCTCGATGCTTCAATACGTTGCCAGCCTAGCGTACCGTTGATCCATGTCCGTCGGTGGGTCACGCCCAGGCTGGATAAAAGCAAATCGAGCTTTGGTTGCTCGGCGGACAAGTCATCTAGCGATGCAATCTGCTGTTTTAGGAGCCAGATCTCTGTTGGTGTAATCGTGCTGTGGTGAGATAAGGCGGCACATCCATCCGCCATCCAGAGTTTGCCCAAGCCCCAGCGTGATTGGTATTGGGTAACTTCTCGTACAGTTGTTGCGACTTGGGGGCTGACACCGATACGGGCTTGTGACGCGTCTGCCCAAACGAATCGTCGGCTTGTACTGCTTGGCTCCGACGTCGTCTCTTGTTGCAACGCTGGCGTGAATGAATCAGGGGGAGTGACGAAAGCAGTCCATGAGGTGGCTGCAATGGTGAGTTCCGCGATGGACAATAGATACAGGTTGGGTATCGGGCCGCTTCCCGCTAACAGACGGAGCACGCACACGATCCCTGTTGGTAAGGCAACGCCGAAGGAAATACTCATCATGACCGAACCAATCGTTGCATGTCCCAGCCAAGCATCTTGGGAATGCTGGCTTATAACAGCATTGCCGCCCGATAGCCCAGTGAACCACAATGTGGCAGACGAAATTCCAAGCAACGCAAACATAGCTACATAGATCCAGCTTAGGCGTTGGACAAATTTTGCGAAATAGTGCGTTTGAATTCGCGAGGCCGGCAAGCTTCGGCCCTCAAGTAGGCTATCCGCCACAATGCCGGCGATCATGCTCATTGCCAGACTCACGAATACGGTCCATTTCGCTGGATACCTAAGCTGAGCATAGCCTGGGACGAGTTCGGACAGCAACCAATAGACTCCGCCGACGGGGTCGCGAGGAAGGTGTTCTGCAACCCAAATCGATCCGGCGGCTTCAGCAGCCTGCCTCGCTAGCCACACAAGCGTGTAGTTGCCAAATGCGGCCAATAGAGTTCCGAGGCCGATGAGTTGGAAGGCGAGCAAGGCGTGGGATCTGTTGCCAAGCGAACGAACGTATTGGCGTCGCAGAGAAAAAAGGCAAAGGAGAAATGGTATCGAGCCAACAAACAGCGAAGGAATCCACATCCGTCCTTCGGCGGGAATCAATCCGAAAACACGCGAATGCTCCGGAGTGTAGCTGCCGCCCACCGTTGGAAAAGGTAACGTGGCCAAGTGCCATGGTGAGAGGCTAAAGTCGTAGATGTTGTGCTGTGGTTTGACGACTTCGGTTCGTGATTGCAAGCTACTTGCGTCTGAGCTCGTTTCCAGTTGATTTGCCCTTGGGCTCAATTCACTCCAGGTAAGCATCGGCCGCCAAATCGGCGTCAGTATGATGATGGATAGCACTGCTGAGACGCCGATGGCGACAAAGGGAGTTGCAAAACGAACTGCCCATCGTCCAAGGTGCTGTCGATTCGATTTTGGCTCGTGCTGGCGTTTTCGCAGCGCTATGATGGGGACCAGCAGCGCCGCTGAGGTCATGACGATCATGCTGTTCACGGCGGTGTGAGGATCTCCGCCAGCTACCATGAGACAGATTGCGGTGGTCATGATCAACGTGGGGACGATGCTCTGTTTGACTTGCAATCGCCAATCGGTCGCGTAATTTGGCTCGTTGACAGAAGGCTCTCGCAGCGCACCAAAGACTCCGACGGCCCCGGAGACAACGAAGCCAAGCCAGGCTGCGCTGACTAAGTAGATGATGTTGGTATGCGAAAAAAGGACGGGGCATGATAGTGCATAAGCTGATGCGGCCAGCCAGCCCGATCGATGGCCAACGCCGATGCTGTGAAGAGCGTAGCGAATACCAATGGCGGCAATGGTTAGGTGAACGACAATGAACAGACTTAGCCGCGTGGTTAGCGAAAACGGAGCCAAGAACAGCCCACGCATTGGGTAGTAGATTTGTGCAGTGCCCTGCCCTAGTGTGCTTGTCCCGAACCCTTCCAAGTGGTTCCACTTCGGGAAATATTCACCACGGTTCGCGCAGTCGTCTAGCCAAACGTACTGCGGATAATAGAAATGGAACGTATCGCGAAAGGCCGGGATCTGGCCCTCGAATCCATCTCGAAAAAGAAAGACAAAGCAACCGACGATAAGAAGCAGGTGCAAGAGCTCACTGCGTCGATTGCGTTGGATCATTGCAACGCCCGTGCTGTCAGCGATTCATTGCGTCAAAGAGCATGCTTGTGGAACCGGCGTAAGCAGGACGCTAGGAAGCAACTCGGGCCATCGCTCGAGCACGCGCGAGGGCTTTGTCGCGAGCTGCCTGAGATTCCGGCTGGTCGGAGGGCATTTGTTGAGCCGCCGTCAAAGCTTCGTTGGCGGCGGAACTGGTGATATCCGCTCGACCCATCAGTCGGTCTGTTAGAACGCTGACGGTGCCACCAGAGATTTGCACAAATCCGCCTTCGACGAAGTATTCCTTCGCGCCAGAGGTTTCCGCAATGCGGAGCACACCGAATCCCAAGCGGCCTACCATCGGGCTGTGGCCTGGGAGAATTCCAAGTTCACCGTCAAAAAGTGGTACGGTTACACTGTTTGTCGTCACGTCGAGCTCGGTTCGTTCCGGCGTAACAACCATGCAACGTAGTTCGCTCATTCTTACGGGTTGATACCCACTCCTGCTCGCATTCAATGCGACCTTCAAGAGCTGACTGCTTTGAAGGTGTGACAACAAAACTTCAGTCTGGTCGATCGTTCGACCTGACTACGGAAAAACCGATCCTACTTGGCGTCTTCAGCCATCTTCTTGGCTTGCGCTTCTGCTTGGTCGATTGCACCGACGTACATGAAGGCTTGCTCGGGAAGATGGTCCCACTTACCGTCGCAGATCTCTTCAAAGCTGCGAATCGTATCTTCGATGGTCGTGATTTCACCAGGCCGGCCGATGAATTTCTCTGCGACCAAGAATGGTTGAGACAGGAAGCGTTCGATGCGTCGGGCGCGGTGAACGATCATCTTGTCTTCTTCGCTCAACTCATCAACACCGAGAATCGCGATGATGTCCTGCAGTTCTCGATAACGCTGCAGGGTTGTTTGTACGCGCCGAGCGATGGTGTAGTGGCGTTCGCCAACGTACTGTGGATCCAAGATCCGGCTGTTGGAAGCCAGTGGGTCGATCGCAGGGTAAATACCCTTTTCGGAAATTGACCGTTCCAGATAGATGAACGCATCAAGCTGACCGAAGGCGGTTGCTGGAGCAGGGTCAGTCGGGTCATCAGCAGGTACATAAACTGCTTGAACAGACGTGATCGCACCCTTCTTTGTCGATGTGATTCGTTCTTGGAGCGCACCCATTTCAGTGGCCAACGTTGGCTGGTAACCCACGGCGGAAGGCATCCGGCCAAGCAGGGCTGATACTTCTGAACCTGCTTGTGAGAAGCGGAAAATGTTGTCTACAAACAACAGCGTATCTGCACCGGTTGAATCGCGGAAGAACTCAGCCATCGTGAGTGCCGCCAGAGCAACTCGTAGTCGCGATCCAGGTGGTTCGTTCATTTGACCGAACAGCATGCAAGTCTGTTCGATAACCATTCGACCGGTTGTACCGATTTCGGTCTCTTGCATTTCCAACCAAAGGTCGGTGCCTTCGCGTGTACGCTCCCCAACACCCGCGAACACGGAGTAACCACCGTGCGAGCTAGCGATACGGGCGATCAACTCGGTCAAAATAACGGTCTTTCCAAGACCAGCACCACCGAACAGTCCGGCTTTACCGCCACGAACAAATGGCGTCAGCAGGTCGACAACTTTAATGCCGGTTTCGAAGATTTCCGTGTTTGTTGACAGTTGATCTACGGTTGGAGCGGCACGGTGAATGGACCAGTAATCCTCGGCTTCAACAGGCCCGCGTTTGTCGACGGTTTCGCCAAGAACGTTGAAGACTCGGCCAAGTGTGGCTTGGCCAACTGGAACGGAGAGAGGCTTGCCGGTATCAACAACGTCCAATCCGCGCTGTAGGCCTTCGGTGCTTCCGAGTGCAATGCAGCGGACACGGCCGCCGCCAAGGTGCTGCTGGATTTCCCCAGTCAGATTGATCTTCACACCCTTTTGTTCGGTCTCAATCTTTACGGCGTTGTAAATCGGCGGCAGTTGGTTGTCTTCAAACTCAACGTCGAAAGTAGAGCCGATCACCTGCGAGACGCGGCCAACGTATTGTTCTGTGGTTGTCGACATCTGGTAAATCCTCGGATGGATCTTTGCAATGGTTGTTCTGTATGGAATAAGCTCGTGGCGAGCTCAATTGACTGTCTGATCGGAAACCTGTTGGCGAAGTGTGGTTTAGCCTTCGAGGGCTTCAACACCACCGATGATTTCCATGATCTCTTGAGTAATCTTCGACTGGCGAGCGCGGTTAAACGTCATCGACAGTTGCTTAATGATCTCGCCAGCGTTTTCGGTAGCACTCTTCATCGCAATCATTCGAGCAATCTGCTCACTAACTGCGGCGTCCAGGAAGCACTTGAATAGTTTCACCCGGAAGCTGGCGGGGACGACTTCTTCCAGGATCGATTCCGCGGACGGCAGGAATTCGAAATCCTGATTCGCTTCACTCGCGTCACTTTCCGTTTCAGCGGCTGGGCTAGAAAGTGGAAGCAACGTTTCCACAACTGCCTCTTGGCGAGCTGCAGTGATGAAGCGTGTGTAGGTCACGTCCAGGCGGTCGATCTTGCCTGAAATGAAATCTTCCATCAGTCGATCGGCGATTGCGGCGACTTCTTCGAAAGCGGGTTCGTCTTCGAAGTTAGTGTAGGTTTGATCGATTGGAACATTGCGGAATTTCATCGCCGAAATTCCACGTTTGCCGCTGATTTCAAAGTTGACGTTGCTGTTGCCAGACAATTCCTTGAGTCGAATCGTAGCAGCTCGAATCACGGATCCGTTGTAGCCACCGCAGAGTCCACGGTTACTGGTAAGCATCAGGACCGTCGCATTTTCAACAGTCGGACGCTCAGCCAGCAGTGGGTGAGAAACTTCCAGCCCTGCCGCCGCAAGGTCGCGAACAATTTGGGTGATGCGTTCAGTGTAGTCGTTCGCTGCAGCAGCTCGGTCCATCGCCTTTTTGAATCGGGCGGTGGCGATCAGCTCCATCGTTCGCGTAATCTTGCGGATGTTGCGAACGCTTTTGCGGCGTTTGTCGAGTTCTCTGATGTTGGCCATTGAAATGCCTAACTATCGTGTGCAAAAAAATCGATGTGTCTGCCCAGCGCGTGGCTGGTGAGCAGAGCAGTTGTCGTGCTGTTCCGCGCTTGGCCGTGTGTCGGTCAATCAATCGTCTCGGATTTCCCGTCAACAAACTGCTTGCTGACGGGAGAGACGCAGTTACCGTCGGCACTAGGCCGGCGTGTAACCCTTCTTGAATTCCTCAATCGAAGCCTTAATGCCAGCTTCGACTTCGTCGGTCAAATCCTGAGTTTCGTCAAGCTTCTTCAGCACGTCTTCTTTGCGATCGTGCATGAACTCGCGAAGTTTGGTTTCAAAGTCCGCGATGCTTTCAACGGGTACATCGTCCATTAGACCGCGAGTTGCAGCGTAGATGGAAACGACTTGATCGGTAACGCTAAGCGGTTGGTAGAGAGGCTGCTTGAGCAGTTCCACCATTCGATAGCCGCGATCCAGTCGAGCTTGAGTAGCAGGATCGAGGTCGGTGCCCAGTTGGGCAAATGCTTCCAATTCACGGAAGGAAGCCAAGTCCAATCGAAGTCCGCCGGCGACTTTCTTCATGGCTTTAATTTGTGCGGCACCACCAACGCGTGAAACGGAGATGCCCGCGTTCATGGCTGGACGAATACCTTTGAAGAACAAGTCGGGCTGTAGGTAAATCTGCCCGTCGGTAATCGAAATTACATTCGTTGGAATGTAAGCCGACACCTCGCCTTCGAGTGTTTCAATGATCGGCAGACTCGTCAGCGAGCCTCCACCGAGTTCATCGGATAGTTTGGCCGATCGTTCGAGAAGGCGACTGTGGCAATAGAACACGTCTCCAGGATAAGCTTCACGTCCGGGTGGGCGACGCATCAGCAAGGATAGTTCGCGATACGCGGTGGCTTGCTTGCTCAAGTCATCATAAACGACCAAAGCGTGTTGGCTGTTGAACATGAAGTGTTCAGCCATTGCCGTTCCTGAGTAAGGAGCAATGTACTGCAGCGGTGCTGGCGTGCTGGCACCGGCAACGATGACGGTGGTGTAATCCATCGCGCCATACTTGCGGAGTGTTTCGACGACCAGGGCGACCGACGAATCCTTTTGTCCGATGGCGACATAGAAGCATTTCACTCCGGTGTCTTTTTGGCTCAGGATGGTATCGATTGCAACCGAAGTCTTACCGGTTTTACGGTCACCGATGATCAATTCGCGTTGGCCACGCCCGATCGGCGTCATGGCATCAACCGCTTTGATACCGGTTTGCAGCGGCTCGGTTACTGGTTGTCGTTCGGCAACACCAGTGGCGATGACTTCTACAGGGCGCTGTTCGGTGGATTCGACAGGGCCGCGGCCGTCAAGTGGATTGCCGAGCGGGTCGAGGACTCGACCGATGACGCCATCGCCGACGGGGACGCTAAGCAGTTTGCCCAGTGCTTTGACTTCGTCGCCTTCGCTGATCGACAGGTAGTCACCGAGAATGATGATACCGACCGAGTTTTCTTCGAGGTTGAACGCCAGTCCGATCACGCCGCTGGGGAATTGAACCATCTCACCAGCCATAACGCCGGAGAGCCCGTAGACGCGAGCGATACCATCACCGACTTCCAGAACAGTGCCCACTTCGCGGACATCCATCTGGTTCTCGAACGTTTCGATTTCTTTCTGAATCACCGAGGCGATTTCGTCCGAGTTGAACTTCATGGCCTACCTCAAACAAGTAGTTGGATCGTTGTGTTGTAAATTTATTCAGTCGTCGCTCAAGCAAGGGATTGCTACGAGCTCGTCAATGTATCGAAGTTGTCACGAACAGCATCGTGCACTCGCGATTCAACTTGCTGGCCAATGGCTGCAAGCTTGCCGCGGACGCTGCCGTCCAGGACACGGTCGCCGATGCGGATGACGATGCCGCCCATGAGGCTTTCGTCAACCATCTCGACCAAGACGGGCTCCTTGCCCTGCGTTTGTCGAAGTCGCTCGCTGATTTCGTGGCGTTGCCCGTCGTCCAGCGGCTTGGCTGAAGTCACGAGAACACGCAGCTTGCCAGTTTGTTCCTGTCGCAACTCAGTTGCAGTGAGCTGAATGGAGCGAAGGTTGCCGAGGCGGCCTCGGCGACAAAGCACTTTCATGAAGTTGAGCAACGTCGGATGAACGCGTCCGCCGAAGATGCCATTGAGCATCGACTCTTTGCGTTCAACGGACACTCTCGGTGACTCAAAGGCATCTGCTAGGCTGGGGTGCGCGTCCAAGCATTCTTTGACGACGCATTCCAATTCCCAGACGATGTGGTCGACATCTTGTCCGGCCGCCCCGAGAAGGGCTTTTCCGTACAGTGCGCCGACTTGTTGTTCGTCGCTATCAAGTGCAGTCTGGTGTTGAACTTCTTCTGACATGCTAATCTCGCTCGGCTGGGCCGCTTAGTTGGAACTTGGCAGCTTGGAGAGCATTTCTTGAATCAGGCTGTTGTGGTCGTCCGCGTTGACTTCGCGACCGACTACGCGTCCAGCCACTGACATGGCAATTGAGGTCGACTGCGAAGCCAGTTCGTTGAGTGCAACCTTTTTCGCGGATTCAATTTCACCAGTAGCACGCTCTTGCAAGCGCGCCGCTTCTTCTTGAGCTGCTGCAACAATTTTCTGCCCAGCGGCTTCGGCGTCCTTACGAGCGGTCGAGACAATTGCCTGAGCTTCTTCGGTTGCCGAAGCAAGCTTTTGCTCGTACTCAGCCAGTTTGGCGGCAGCGCTGGCGGCGTCCGCTTCAGCTTTCTGAATGTTGCCAGCAATTCTGCTCTCCCGCTTCTCCAATCCTTCCATGATTGGTTTCCACGCAAAAGCCATTAGCCCAGCCAGCAAGAGCAAGAATACTACTGCTGTGAACAACGCCATGTCGGCACGGAACTCAACCAAGCTGGTTCCATCATCGGACATGTTGGCGTGAGTCGGGTCATTGTCGTGTGCGTCGTGACCGCCGCTGTGCGAATCATCGTGTTCATCACTATGATCGGCTTCGTCATGCTCTCCAGATGCGTGCTCGTCGCCCGCATCATCGGAATGCATGTCTTCGTCCTCGGCGACCTCGGCAGAGCCACCCGACTCCTCTGAGGCTTCGTCTTGCGCGTACGTTGCTACCGGCAGTGCGAGCACAGCAACGAAAGCAAATAGTGCAAAGCAAAGATTTTTCAACAACATTGCAGAATTCTCGTTAGCTCAAAAAGCTTACGTAACAAAGGAAAAGTCAATCACCGAAGTTGGTGATTTTCTACATGCAGACGATAACTGCGAAGAACGCAACACCTTCGATCAAAGCGGCAGCAATAATCATAAGGGTTTGGATCGTTCCGGATGCTTCTGGTTGACGAGCAACCGACTCAACGGCACCCTTAGCCAGCATGCCGATGCCGAGACCAGCACCGATAACAGCTAGACCAGCTCCGATTTGAGCAGGAATTGCCGATCCTTCCTGAGCCATGGCTGGTGTGGCCATTGCTAGAAGCAGACCGAAAGTCCAGATAGCAGTACGAACAGCTTTGGCAGCTTTAATCACAGAAGTGTCTCCCTAAAGACGAAATAAGTGGTTTACTGTTGAAACAAAGTGTATCGATTTAGTGGTGGTGCGTGGCTGCACCCACAAACAAGGCAGCGAGGAGCGTGAACACGTATGCTTGTAGGAATGCAACAAACAATTCCATGAAGCTCAAGAGCGTCGTGCCCAAAATAACCAAAATCGACAAGCCACCCCAAGCTGGAGTGCTCATCGTGTAAGCATGTACACCGAAAGCCAATGCCATGATGCCCAGTAGCACCATGTGGCCTGCCGCCATGTTGGCGAGCAGTCGAATGGCGAGAATAAAGTGCTTAATGAACAGTGACGCGAACTCAATAAGCCATACCATTGGGACAACGACAACGGCCAAATAGATGGGCAGGCCCAGTTCGGGGCAAAGGTTTTTCAAGTAGCCTGCGACGCCAAATTTCTTAATGCCGACAAAGGTTCCGACGGCAAAGACGACGATTGCCAGTACGGCGGTCACGCTCAAAGCAGCCGTCGGCGAGCCGACCCAAGGGAGCATTCCCATCAGGTTGCAACCGACGATGAACATGAAAATCGTCCAGAACAGCGGCAAGAACCGAGGTGAATCCTTGGGTTCGATGCCTTGTTCGACAACTTCGGTTTTCAGGAAGGTGAGGAAGCTCTCAAGCAGGTTCCAGATCTTGCCCTTGGGAGCGTCGCCGTTCTTGACCTTGCCAGCCAACCAACGGAAAACCAGCAGGATGATGACTGCGACGACGACTTCGATGATCATGTAGCGGCTGATGCCGAAGCCGGATTGGGTTTCGTAAGCGTTTCGCAGCGTCGCAAAGGGCTGCGGAATGAAGACTTTGCCCGACAGGTGCGAGTTGTACTCTTCGACCTTCTCAGCGGACCATTGCCCGCGAGGCGAACCTAGGTATTCGTCCAGAGTTTCGCGGCTGTTCATTTCGCTGCGAATATCGTCCCACTTGTCTTGCTTGGCTGGATCGGTTTCCAGATCCAACATCCAAGAAAGCTGATCGTCGGGGTTTTCGGATAGATACGTGCTAGCGGGATCTTTCGTCTGCTCCTGCCGAGCAGCGGCCCACTCGCCAGCGGTGTCTTTGAGGTCTTTGACTGCGTCGTGAACGTATTGGTCGAAGGGGCGGCCGTGGTGCAGTGGTTCAGCGTGTTGCCACTCTTTCCAAGCTTCTTTAGCCTGGCTAAGTACCTTTGGCGAATCGACCACATCACTCAAAGCGGCGATGATTTGGTCTGCTTCCCAGTCTTGATAATCCGAGTCGTTGCGGACGACCCAACCGCCAACTTCGTCAGCGAAGGCTACCGGCGAATCGAAAGACGGCTTCCAAAACGTCTTCGGAACGTCGAAGTAGTAGCTGTCCTTGATGTGGAGAATTGGATTAGACGACATGCTGCAATGATCTCATGCAGAGGACTGGTCGGAGAAGAATTCGTAGCAGTTGCTAATTCGATTCGCTGGCCTGATTCTGCGCCATTCGAATTAGAGCCCGTGATTCTAGTGGCAAGCTTGCGAAATAACAGGTCAGCAACGTCAGGATGTAGTATTTTCTTTCTGCTCCCTCAAACATCTGCATCAAAACCAAGGCTGGGACGAACGCACCAAATCGCCAAAGTGACGGTACAAGTCCTGCCCAAGCATTGGATTTGATGCGGCAGATCCATAGAGGAGGCAACATCATTAGCAGCGTTACTAAGGCGCCGAAGATGTGCGGAACTGGGCTTCCGCCTGGGGCGCGGCTAAATGTCGCAATGTAGATGACCGCCCCAATCAGGGCACAAGCGGCCGTAATCAATGCGGAGATTCCGGCGACTGGCTGCGGCTTGAGCGGCGTTGGAGCCTGGGGCTGCGTCGGGCGCGCTTGTTGGTCGGGTTGGTGCGGGACCGCTTCGAGACGTGTGGGCTCCTCAGCCATCTTTGCTTTCGCCCTTTGATTTCGTTCTTAATTGTTTTAACGCAGCGGGCTGGTCAGCGTCAGCGTCTTTGTCATCGACATCGTCATCGCCAGCTTCGCAGACTTCGTCTTCAAAATCAGCATCGCTGAGAGGTCTGCCGCCTGCTTTCGGAATCATCGCCTTGGACATGATGACGAAGACAGTTGTCGAGAGTAGCATTCCGACACCAAGTCCAATGGCGGTCCAGAAAGATGTGTCGAAACGTTTGTCGAGCCAGTTTCCTCCCAAGCCCGGCGCGATCATCAGCAGGACAATGGCGATCGTGCGGGAGAGCCACTGCATTGCGTCAGGCGAAATGGCGGGCATTGGTTCTCCAATTGCACCGTTTCATCAACGACGCGAAACTGAGGGGATTGACTGAGAGTCCCAATCGTAGACGCAGCGGTCAGTGGTCGGAAGGGGCACGAGAGCAGGCTGCGCAGCATGCTAAGATCTCCAGAAGTGGTTCTTTTGGGGCGTTTGGTTGCCCCCTGGTGAACAATGCTCTGATTTTGCCTGTTTTGATCAAGGGGCAGGAAGGCTCCTTAAAGGCCTTTATTTGGCGTTTTGTGGAGAGCCTGGGCTCATTCTTTTTCTGGCGAGTTTACGACAGAGACGGGGAAGCTGGTAATTTTTGGTACTTCTGGCCATAATGAACAGTGGCGGTTCCTGCTACCGTGCGACGGCTCTACGGGCATTGATTGCGCGTCTATGCCGATTCAAACCCACTTTCGGCTGCGGGAACATTTGCGGCTCTACGGCAACCTACCTGAGGCGACTCTTTGCCGTGAGAGTGACGCAATGCGCATGACATGCTTTGGTGTCTTGCGGGCCAATATGCCCCACGGAAACTTGATCAAGTTGGAGACGCGCCGTGATTTCAACCGCGGAACTAAAGAACCATACCAAAGCAGATCTTGCGGCCATCGCGAAACGCATGGGCCTTGAAGGCATTTCAGGGCTTCGCAAGGATGACTTGGTCGAGGTTGTCGTCAAAGCTCAACGCTCGAAATCCAAGGCTGCCAAGCCGAGAGTCAAGGCGGCGTCGAAAGCTGATCCATCGAGCAAGCTTGAACCCAAACCGGCTAGGAAACCGAAGGCTAAGTCCGCAGCCAGTTCTAAATCATCTGTAGCCAAGTCTGCCGCTTCACCAGCGAAGAGTTCGTCTCCGGCTGCAAAGAGTACGGCACGGACAAAGAGTGCTCCCAAGGCACGCACAAGTGCTGCCAAGAACGGCGGCTCGTCGAAATCGTCCGAGACGACGGCCAAGTTGACAGCGACGACACGCAAAGACTCGCCAAGTGCAAAGTCTTCAAAGGCCACTTCCAAGAAAGCTGTGTCTTCGAAGCGAGCCTCGGAACAAAGTTCTGCTCCGAAGAAGAAGTCAAGCAACAAGAAGGAAGTTGTTTCGTCGAAGCCCAAACGCTTGGTCGCTAAGGAAAAGAAAC
The DNA here is from genome assembly GCA_964411445.1 of uncultured Pirellulaceae bacterium. Taxonomy (GTDB): domain Bacteria; phylum Planctomycetota; class Planctomycetia; order Pirellulales; family Pirellulaceae; genus Aureliella. Next base: position 27,429 of record CAYPLE010000022.1, on the reverse strand, counting down.
CAGCCAAGAAATCTTCCACGAATCCGCGTGTTCTAAAGAAGATCCGAGAGCTGCAGCTTCAAAACGCAGCCAACAAAGATATTGCCTTTCGTCCAACACTCGTCAAGCCACCCGGGGCAGGCGAACCAATCTGGGAGAAAGAACCCCAGAAAGATCGCGTTGCCTTGTTCGTCAGAGACGCGTATTGGTTGCAAGCTGCTTGGGACGTTACCCGCAGCGCCATCGACCGCGCCAAAGCGGCCTTAGCTGAAAAGTGGCATAGCGCGACGCCAGTTCTGAGAGTCCTGCGGTTGGATGATAATGCCAACTCGAGTGCTGAATCGGTGGAACGAGATGTTGAGATTCACGGCGGACTGCGCAATTGGTACATCGACTGGGACGGCGAACCTGCTCGAGTGAGAGTTCTGATTGGGTACAAGACGCCAGGTGATCGATTCCATGCAATCGCTGAAAGCAACATTGTCCGTACTCCAAAAGCTGGGAGCAACGACGATGTGGACACTCATTGGGCCGAATCAGGGGCTGATAGCGAGCGCATCTTTTCGCTTTCCGGCGGCTACGACAAAGAGCAAGAAACCAACGACATGGAAGAAATGCTCGCACAGCGGCTGCGTCGTGAATTGGGAGCTCCTGCGCTGACGAAACTCGGTGCTGGCGCTGGAGCGGAAGCCCCGTTCCGGCGGCGCGGTGATTTCCACTTTGATATGGACATCGAGCTGGTTCTCTACGGATCAACCACGCCCGACACCTATTTGACGCTCAGTGGCGAGCCAGTCGCGCTTCGACCTGACGGAACGTTTGTGATGCGATTGCCATTTCCAGACAAGCGGCAGGTTTTGCCTGCGGTAGCCTGTTCGCGGGATGGGACTCGGCAGCGAACCATCGTTGTTGCCGTTGAACGAAACACGAAAGTAATGGAACCCCTCGATTCAGAGCGCGATACGGGCGAATGACAATTCGAGAGTCCGAGGCAAGCACGGAAGCTGTTGCTTCGCATCTGATTGGTTGGTTTGAGCCCGGGACTCAATATATTGTCGCGCTGAGCGGCGGCGTTGATAGTGCCGTGGTTGCCAAGGCGGCCGTCCTTTCCGAAGCAAATGCAACGGTCGTTACTGCTCGTAGTGTAGCCGTTTCCCAACGCGACCAAGAAGATGCAGCCCGAGTTGCCCAGCAGTTGGGAGCCGAGTTGGTTGTCATCGACACCAATGAATTGGCTCGGGCGCAATATGTTGCAAACGGACCAGATCGTTGCTTTCACTGCAAAAGTCATCTCTTTGAATCGCTGCACCGTCAGTTTCCCCACTCGCAAATTGTCACGGGGACCAACCAAGATGACCTGGGTGATTATCGCCCAGGATTAAGAGCTGCGGATCAGGCGAGCGTTAAGGCTCCGCTAGCCGAACTCGGCATTGGCAAGCAAGTCGTTCGGCAGTTGGCTGAGTATTGGCAGCTCGCTGTGGCCAGTAAGCCGGCCAGTCCCTGCTTGGCATCCCGGCTCGCCTACGGCGTTGAAGTCACCGCCGAGCGGCTTGAACGCATCGATTTGTCCGAAGTGTATCTTCGAAGCTTCGGCCTGCGCGAGTTTCGCGTCCGATTGCACGAGGGGGAAATGGCGCGAATTGAAGTTCACGCCAATGATATGCAGCGCGTGCTGGCGGGCCAGGCTGAAATCGTCGCCAAATTGAAGGCTCTGGGGTTTCGCTTTGTAACCCTCGACTTGGCCGGGTTTGCCAGTGGTTCGCTCAACCAAGTTCTCCCGCTGGAAACCCTGCGAGGATCAGTTGCCAGCGAAGGCGTTCGCCTCGAAGCCAGCGCCGACTTGAGCCAGCGGAAATAGTCCGTAAACCCCACGCGAGAAGGCTTCTTCAATAAAGTCAGCCATGCGCGTGACTGTCTTGGGTGGTACGATTACGATATCACCGTCTCGCAGCCAAATATCATCCGGGTGCGTTAGCACTTTGCCATAGTGCAACGAAGCAAGGTCGACGACCGTTGCTAGCATGCGCCAGTCTTCTGCGCGACGGACAATCACGATGTTGCGCAGATTGGCGCGCTGGTTGATCGGCCCCCCTGCCCTACCGATCCCAGCAAGAACGCTCGTTGGCGCTTGGAGATCAATCACTCCAGGAGTCTGGACTTCGCCAGTGATGGTCGCTACGTGAGGCGCTTCTACTTCGATTCGCGGTTCGACTTCTAGCCCGGCTACGATTTCACGATAACGCAGGTTGACCTCCCGTTTGATTTCGTCCAGCGTCATGCCGACGACGCAGATTGCACCCAGGCGAGGTAAACGGATCGTTCCGTCGGAGTGGACCGTGTCAGCCGTGCTAGTACCACCAACGCCAGCTCGTGCATCGACAGAATCAATCAAGCTCAATAGCGGGCTATTTGTCTTGACTGGGATGACCGAGATTGCCGGGTTCTTGATGTATTCCGCGTAGGCTACTTCCAAGTCTTTTTCGAGTTGCTCAATGGTCTTGCCAGCAGCCGGTACGCCTCCAATTTGCTCCAGGTAGACGGTTCCATCGGTCTGAATCAACGCACCTTTTTCGAGCGAGCCGATGGCAACCGAGTCGTCGATCAGCGAACGGACTTGGATCTCGTCACCAACGTTCAGTTTGAAGCTGTCTGGGACCACCTCTTGCGATTGAATGAAGGTGAATCGGAGTTGGTCACGTGGACGGATGCGGTAGTCGATCGTCGAAGGTGTGCGAATCGGTCCCAGCCATTCGCCATGGGCCAGTGGTTGGAAATTGTAGCGATGCAAGTCGTGGATCGTTTGAGCTCTTCCGCAACTGTCAGCACAATCCACGCCTACATTGCACGCTTGGCATCGTCCGCGCGCCACTTGATTCTGAGCAGGCGGGTTGGTCGCTGAGTAGCCGCAGTGGTCGCACGATCCGCCGACAGGCTGGTTCAAGAGCATGTGAGGATGCTGTTGAATCGTCTGGTGCGGCTGCCCAATCGCCATCTGGGGATGCTGCATATGCTGCTGCATCACGGGATGCTGTTGAACGTGCGTTTGCATTCCCGGCTGTACAACATACTGCGCACCAACGTCACTTGAGCCCACAATGCTCAGGAACAAAATGGCGATGAAGCAGCAGGATGTGGATCGCTTGTGACTCATAGTCCAAAATGCCTTGTTGTTCCGTGTGCCTAGTTTGTTTTGAGTGGCTAGTGTGTTTTGGGGGACTGGCCTTAATTGTCCTCGCCGCCGACTGTCTTCGACGCGTTTCCGTTGAAGCCTGCTCGTTGTGGTCCCTGGCGCGGCTAGCGAGCTGGATAGCCTGGTATGTTTGCCACTCGTCCTGGTATTTGCTGCGATGGTGCGGGGTGTCCTTGCATTTGGCTTGGAATCGGCTGCCCGGTCATGGGAAGGCCGTGCGGCGGCATTTGCACACCTGGTTGAGCTACCGGGTATGTTGGCCGACTAACGCGTGGTGTTGCTTGAACAAATACTTGGGGCGGAACATGCACGTACGCTCGGCCGTGCAGCCCACGTTTGGCAGCGGCCAGTTGACTGTGGTTCTGAAGAGCCCAGGCCTTTGTCTTTTCATCGCCCAGTCGTCGGCTTGCTTCTACCAAGTTTTGTAAGGCACTCAGCGAACCGTCGACTCGCAGCGAACTGACCAGTGCCTCTCTTGCTGCCGTTGGGTTATCCAATTGCAGGAATACGTAGCCCAGTTGATCGAGCGCCAGGGCATTCTGCGGATCGACTGCCGCGGCTGCTCGGTAAAAAGCAACGGCACGCCAGTGAAGATCAGATCGATCCTGTGGCGACGCAGAATCCGCTTGAGCCTGATAGATGCGTCCGAGTGTATAGTAGATCTGACTCATCCAAGGGTGTTCGAGCGAGGCATAGACCAAGGCGTCGGTCGCGAATACACGATAGTGTTTGGCTGCCACCAACGGTGCAATCGTGTCAACTTGGACTCCGTGCAGGGCTGGTGTTGAATGCGATTCGATCAATGCCCGGACGGAAGCCGTAGCAATCTGGTCCAAGTTGCCGAACTGCTCCGCTTCGTCAAGCGCTAGCAGGGCGGCGCCTAGCGATGGCGCACATTCGTGGGTTCCCGCCCATTCGTCGATCAAAGCAACTAGGTAGCGTGCCGCTTTGAGGGCTTCGTCACGAGCGGAATAGTACGCACGCCGTTTCACGAGGCTGTCGCATTGTCGCAAGTGTTGCGTGAGCGTATCTTCAACGCGATGCCAGCCCTCGGGGGCGTCAGCGGGAGGCGGCACCGCAGCATTGCCCGTCGGACGGTGCCGCAGGTTTGCCAGCGAAATCTTCGAAGCAGTCTTCAGTCGCTGCTCCATCTGCCGATCACTAGTGGCTGAGTGAGTTGGAATGGAAGGACTCTCCGGTGTCCCGGTTTGTGCGCTTGCAAGCGTCGCTGGCGTGTTTCCAGAAGCACTCTTCCAACGACTTTGCGGAAATGTGTTGTTTTGGTCTGTTTGCGATCCGCGCGGAGCATTTTGCCATCGCGAGTCCAGCAAGGGAACCGCCGCATACCGATCGCGACTTTGCCCTGCCGAAGCACCTCCGTTAGTACGCGAGTGAAGTCGTTCGCCGGTTCGATTCCGACTTGGCGATACAGCCACCCACTTCAATCCCGTTTGCTCGCTCGAGTCGGTGGTTGCGGGCGTACCGGTTCGATTCACGTCGGGTGGGGAGGTGCGGTTTTGCCGCGCTAGCTGGCTTTCGCTTGCCTGGCTTTCTCGCCGTTGGCTACTGGACGTACTTGGTGGAACAAGCTCAAGGACGGAGACTCGCGGAAGACCGACCGAACTGGGTTGCTGAGACGAATCGCGAGAGTTTTGGGCCCAGCCTTGGTTGCTGTTCGCTCTCTCAGATTGGTTGGGGTACCCTGGCTGATGAATCATGCCCGCGGTGCTGGGCGTTTGCGATTGTCGCAGTGGTGCTTGTGTCTGAGGCGGATTGGCCTGCGACTGCGCACCAGGTTGGCGAATGAAGTTCTCGTCTGCCAGGCAGGGAACAACCGCTCCCGCCGAGACGGCAAGTGCGAGCAAGCTATTTCTGAGAGTTTGCTGCATGGTTTCGCTTTGAAAGTAGATTTCGCTAGGTTGGGTTCGGACAACCAACGTTCAAGCACCGCAGGGCAGCCAGTGCCAGAGCCGCATGCCCTGCATTTGCTGGCATTAAACGGACGATCTATAGGACCCAACCATTCCTTCCAATCGGTATCGCATTGGATGAGGTTGATGCGATGTGAGGGTAACGCGGGCCGAACAAGAATTGCTACCATTACAGAAGTGAGAACCGGCAAACTTTGACATGCAAAGGATGCTGGGGCAGGTCGGCAGTCGGGGTAGGGAACGCTACGCCCCGCCCTGGCAAGCGCAAAAAGAAAGGCACGCAAACCTAGTTCGCGCGCCTTGGGTTGTTTCGGACTGCTTTCAACTGTCACCGCTTCATCAGGCTCCGAGTGCGATGGCGCGCCCGTCAGCCAAGATGCTCTATGCTAGCTAGAGCTGTCGGTCGCTACAGGGCTGTCTGTCGCAACAGAGCTGTCGGCTGAGGTGGTTTCGGGAGTGACCACTTCGGCGGGATTGCCGTTGATGCCTTCGGGCTTGCGAGTTTCGCACTCGATACCAGCGGTTGCAAGCGTTGCATCCAAGGCGTCCTGCGCCATGCTGATGAAGGCATCGCGTCGAACCTGTTGCCCTGAGTCGCCGCCGCGGGCGGCGATTGGTAGGTCCAGGCCAGCAGCATTGAGGGCCTTTAAGTAGCTTGTGTTGTCGATGACTTGAGTTGAGTTTGGTAGCACGCAGTCGTCTGCGGTTGCTGCGGCTGCTTCAACGCCTTCCTTGCAATCCGCCAAGCGAATCGACATGACCTTCTCAAACCCCAGTTGCTCAAGCTGCTCCAGCGTGCCTCCGCCGAGATGCCAGCACCAAGAATCAAACATGATGCCCACGTTAGGAGCTGTGATCGCACGAACTAAAGCACAGAAGCCTTCAGAATCGCCAATGAACTTGAATTGTTTGTCTTCTGCAGATGCTGCCTCCGGCGAGAACGTCAACGCGACATTGACGTTTTCCTTGGCCATGATTTCAGCAACTTGTCCAACCCGTGTACGAATGACTTCGAAATACTCAGGGTAAGGCAGCCGGTCGGTAGCAGCAGGTATAGTCAGTACGGCCGACTGCGCGCCGACGCGTCCAGCAATCTCCGCTGCACCATTGAGTGCAGCAAGAGCCTTGGCGTACTCTTCATCGTTGGCGTCCAAGTCGATTGGCGTTTCGAAGCCAGCCACCTTCAGCTTCGAACTGGTCAAGAATCGAGAAGAACTCTCGAAGGAAGTTCGAGCGCATCGTTTGACCATATCCACTAAGTCGAGATCGATCGCTTGAAATCCGTAGGTCAATGCTAGCTCGATGAGTTCGCTTTGCCGGCCGGTAACATTTAGTAGTTCACAGTTTAGATTCTTATGCATGATGTAGATCCCCTACGTTAGTTCCCTAGTTGTCTTTGCCGCAGACGTTCAAACGAATCGATCCACAACAAGAGAAAGACGCCAGCAACAATGCAATTGTTTCGGCGGCGACGGACAGTCGCGAGAAGTCGTCCTAATGGTTTTGCTGTATCGCACATCCAAAGCGATTTCGACGCTGACAAAGCACCCGATTCTCACCTCTTCTAGGGAGCATGGTGCACCTAGCCCAAGCGTCATTCGACACGCTCGATGGGTGTTGGCGGACATTCCTGCAGTCGAGCAAGACCGTTGAGCCCGCACGTGCGCGAGGTCCGGTCGCTGGTTATTGGGTACTGAGGAAATAACCGCCACAATCGAGAGCGAGACAACAGTATCGCAAAACGCCTCAGTTTGCCCAGGCCCCTGGAAGATTCTTCACCGCAACGATCAGCCCTAGGGCGCACGTTTTCTGAGTTTTCGTTGCAGTGAGCGCCGGTGAATGCCCAAACGTCGCGCTGCTTCGGAGATATTTCCACCGCAATCAGCAAGGATACGGTGGATGTGTTCCCATTCAGCCTGAGCCAACGTCGGCACTGGAATCGCCTCTTCCGCCTCTGGCACTTCTATTTCTGATCCACCACGCGCAAAGGCGGTCAAAATGTCTTCGACGTCGGCTGGCTTAGGAAGAAAGTTGGTTGCGCCGAGTCGAATTGCATCGATGGCGGTCGCGATCGAACCGAAACCAGAAAGAATCAAAATTTTTGTCTCCGGGCTAAGCGCCTTCAGGTCCTGGAGCAACGTCAGCCCCGGTTTGCCCGGCATGCGAAGGTCAAGAACGGCCAAGTCCGTAGGAGCCGCTTTGAAGACCGCAATCGCCTCGTCGTAATTGCTAGCTACGGCAACACGAAAGCCGCGGTCCTGGAATGCGAGCGCCAGTCGGTCGCGCAATACAATACTGTCATCGACGAGCAAAATGCTGCTTGCCGCGGCGATCACGGACTCTTCTGTGGTTGGTTCCTGGTTTGCCATTTTCATCAAAGCCGTCTTTTTCCAATTCACCAGCGTTGCCCTACCCGTAGCATTGTAGTCTGCATTGCAACGGATTCGCTAGCCGGAGGTTCTGTTCGCTCTGTGTCTCGTCTAGCTTCGAAAGCGATCGGCTCGTTGGTCAGCAATTGACCGGTCCCTGCCGCTCAGGCTACTTTCGCATGTGCAACATTGGCGGCTGGATGCCACCACTGCGTTAAATCAACACGCTGCGAGCCGCGCAGGCTTACCTGCTGCGAGGCAGTTCGATGGTTGCGACGGTGCCTTCGCCCAGAGCGCTTTCAAATTGCAGGTCACCGCCCAAACGACGCAAAACGTTTTGCGTAAGGTAGAGGCCCAGTCCCATTCCGCGTCCGGGCTCCTTGGTGGTGAAGAACGGCTCGCCAATCCGAGAGAGGACCTCTTGTGGCATACCTTCACCGCGATCAATGACCGAAAGCACCCACATTTCGCTTTCTGCGTCGGCTTCAACACTAACCGTTGCACCCCCCGGGCTAGCATCCAAGGCATTCTGAAGCAAGTTTCGAATTGCTTGCGCGGTGGCTTGGACAGGAAGGATCGCCAATGAATCCGCCGCGCCATCGGCGATCGACAATTCAACCCTGCCCGGTTCCCTGAGGCCGAGCAAGCATTCTCGCAACAGGTTTTCGATGGTGATACTTTGAAGACGCTCTCCCGCTGCATCCCCCGCGGCACTCGTCATGCGGTCCAAAATTTGTCTACAACGGTTTAGCTCGCTTCGAATCAGATCCACATCACGCGTGATGCCATCGGCGACTTCGTGTTTTGACAGAGCGCGACTTAGTTCTTTCGCAATCACCGCAATCGTACTCAGCGGACTGGCCAACTCGTGAGCAGCCCCGGCGGCCAGCGTCGCCAATCCTTCGAGCTGTCGACTCCTCAACTTCTCATCTTCTGCATCCTGCAGCTCTTTTTCCCGACGCCTGAGTTCTCCGGTAAGACCTGTTGTAAAGTAGGTGATGACCGCGCTGCATGTAGCGAACGATACAATGTATCCAACCTTTGGGATTGTCCAGTTGCCGCCAACGGTCGTACTGGCCAAATTCGATCCGGTTGAAATCGCGTCAATAGGGATGTTGACTTGTAGCAAGAACACAACCCCGGTGATCGTCGCGAGCCAGATTCCCCAGGCCCAAACTTGTGGAAGCAGTGCCCCAGCAATCGCGATGTTCACAAAATAAAACAGAGCAAATGGGTTGGCCATTCCGCCGGACAGATAGAGCATCCCGGTTAGGACCAGGATGTCGATCAGCATCAACAGCGGTACGACTTGTTCCGACGGCAAGCGATCGTCGCGTCCTAGACCTGCGAACCGAAGTTGCCGAAGCCAAAACGCGTAGGCGAAATTGGTGGTTGCTGTGGTTCCAATTAGGAGCAACAGCCAGTTCGACGGCAACGAAATTCCCAGCAAGATTGCAACGAATGCCAGCGTGGCCAACTGCCCTGCCACCGCGACCCAGCGGAGCTGCTGAAACCAAACAGCACTCTCAAGAGTAGGTCTAGCGGGAAGGTGCGGGTGGATCAGTGGAAAGGACACGGTGCAGGCCTTGGAAAGGACACGGTGCAAACATGTTGTAGATGGTCGTTGCTTGAGTGGCCAAAAGGGCGGCGAGTACAGCTACTTCGCAAATCAGCTATCGTTCAGTCGTCTGTGCATGAGCAAACTACTGCTACTGATCAGGGACCACGGCTGCAAACAAATCTTGACACCCGAGTGGGCGAACGGTCGAGAAAACCTCTCCAGCCGCGAAGCCAGCTCCAGCTCCAGCCGCGATTGCCTGCCCCCGTACTCGTTCCAAAATACCACGCTTTTCTGGTGGGAACTGAGTTTTATAACAGAGGACTGAGTCGATTTTTTGTTCAAGATGCTCCGAGATGTCGACCGTTATGTTGGCACCAAACTCGGCAGGCCGAGGTGCATCGTAGCCGAGCTGGAAATAGACCTGCGAACGGATCGTATGGACGGGTAGACCGTCGAAGACCTCATCCCACTTCGTTAATCTCGAATAGAAAACGGCTGCATCCGTGATTTGAATGGCCTGGTCGTGGTCGGGCGAAGCCATCGGAGTCTTGGTGCCAAAGCCTATAATCAGGTCCGGACGATGGCGGCGGAATTCCGTTGCAAGTGCGACGCGTGATTCGAAGCAGTCCATGAGGCGTCGATTTGTGAGCGGCAGAATCTTGCGAACAACGACCCCAAGTTTTTCGGCGGCCGCGTGGGCTTCCGCAATACGAATCGCCGGGTCATCGCAACGCGGCGTCGGTTCACCGTTGGTGAGGTCGATGATTCCAACCCGATAACCCTGGGCGGAGAGTTTTGCGAGGGTGCCGCCGCAAGCAATCTCGATATCGTCGGGATGGGCGCCGACGGCGATCACATCCAGCTTGTCTGCTTCACTGATATTCATGCTTTGCTAGGTTTGCTTGCAACCACGAGAAAAGATGGATTGGCGGACTCGAGCCGAAGTGCATCAAGTTGTTCTTGGCTACGGGAGATGTTGACCATCATCACCGAAGGCGATACGCCGAGTTCGCAGAGCAGTTCCCGCAGCTTGGTAACGTTGTCAATGCTGGCCATGTTGACCACCAACCGCCCGCCTTCTTTTAACGCTGCCCAAATGTCACCAACCAGCGCCAGCACGCTACGCCCAGTGCCACCGATGAAAACCGCGTCTGGAGCCGGAAGGTCGTTCCATGCTTCAGGGGCTCGGCCGAGAATGGGCTGTAGGTTCGCGACACCGAACTGCTTCGCATTTTCGACAAGCAGGTTGTAGTCCTCAGGATCCATTTCAATCGCGTAGACTTTGCCACGCGGGGACAATTGAGCCGCTTCAATCGCAACCGAGCCGCTTCCAGCGCCGATGTCCCAGCTAACGCTTCCTTCGCCAAGGTCCATTTCGCTCAGGGCGATGGTTCTCACTTCGCTGGTCGTCAGCAGACCGCGCTTGGGCTGGCTCTGCAGGAAGCACTCGTCGGGATTGCCAAATAGTCTCCGCCCGCTCATTCTGGGCGGTCGGTCCGGTGCATCTGGGTGCCGAACCAGAATCAGGACATTTAGATCTCGGAACTCCGCGCCAGCAATCTCCTGAAGTGAACCGCGGGTAACACGCTCATTTGGCGAACCAATGTTTTCGCACACGTAGGCTGTGTAATAGTCGATTCCGCGGTCCAGCAGGCTTGCCGCGACCGCCTGCGGTGGACACTGTTCTGTAGTAAAGAGCCCTGCTTTAGATGCGGTACGAATGCGCTCGGACACGTAGGAAATCGGATGGCTGGCCAAGTTGCCCAGGTAGGCATCGTCCCAGCTCTCTTTGATCCGGGCAAACGCTAATTGCATACTACTGACGTGCGGGAAGACGTCGAAGCGATCCTTACCAAGCCGCTCGCACAAGAATTTCGCTGTGCCATAAAACAACGGGTCGCCGCTGGTCAGTAGCACCACCGGGCCTTCTCGCTTTTTGTCGACCTCTGCCGCGATTGCATCCAGGTCGGTTGGCAGTGAGACGCGTTCACACTCGCCGCTGCATTGTTTCAGTAGGTCGGCTGATCCCAAGACAACCTTTGCTGACGACAGCGTGGCTTGAGCGGCTCGCGTAAGGCCCTCGATGCCATCATCTCCGACGCCGATAATCGTGATCTTGTCGCTGTTTACCACTGTCCCCTCGAAATCCCGCTTAAACCGCCCTGTTCGGTCCCAAGTTCAGCGTGCTAAGTCTGCACACTTGACGATTGGTGAGTCTCGCAGAATTTGCCTGAAACACCAAGTCCCCTGCGGGAGTCGGCAAGGTCCCCTGCGGGAGTCGGCAAGGTCCCCTGCGGGAGTCGGCAAGGTCCTCTGCGAGAGCTGTCAAGAAGCACTCGTCAGCGCGAAAAAAAAGCCGCAGGCAAACCTGCGGCTTGATGTTCAATGAATGCTGTGACGAGCTCTAGGCTTGGAAGGAGCTTCCGCAGCCGCAAGACTTGACAGCATTTGGGTTTTCGAAAGTGAAGCCTTGCTTCTCGATGCTGTGGTACCAGTCAACGGTTGTGCCATCCAGATACAGAGCACTCTTTTTGTCGACGACGACGGCCACGCCGTGGTGCTCGTAACGACTGTCGCTTGCTTCGTCGAATTTGTCATCGAAGGCAAGCGTATAATTGAATCCACTGCAACCACCGCCAGCTACACCAATTCGGAGAAACATTTCATCGCTGAACTGATTCTCTTCTTTGAACTTCTTGACTTGGTTAGCGGCGTTCTCGCTCAGAATTACTGCCATTGTCTTTATCCCCGGCCATTAAGCGGTAAAGCGAGCCAAATTGACAGCTCGCGAAGTGATCCGACTGCTTGTCCTGCAAATCGAGGACCATTCTTATTTTATATGTGCGGCACCCGTTCGGCGACAAGTCTTTTGTAAGAAGCTTTTTCGCGATTCGGCTCAGAACTGCAGCTCAGGCTTGCCACATACGGCCTGGCGTAGTTCTTTGGAGGGGCTAATGTGAGGCGCCGGACGTCTTTGTCTTAGCGCGACAGAGCTGGGAGTCGACGGTCATGTACAAATAGCCGTCTGGGCTAAAAGTGCAGTTGCTAGTCCTTTGACCCGTTACCAAACGTCCCAGCAATTCGCCGCCGGGGCTCATGATGTAAATTCCACCAGGGCCACTGGCCCAAAGATTGCCATCTTGGTCAGTCGTCATTCCATCGGGCAAGCCCGGCTCGAGGCCGACGCGGTCGGTAACGTTTGCAATTTCTGTTCCCGTACCCAGGCTACCGTCATCCTGGACAGGAAAGGCTGTCCAGTTGGCCTGCTCTGGATTGGATTGGGCGACATAGAGCGTTTTCTCATCAGGCGAAAAGGCGATTCCATTGGGCCGCTCAATCGCCTTGGTCAGCAACTCAACCTTGCCCGACGCAGCATTCAATCGATAAACACCACAGAAATCAATTTCACGTCGAGGATCGGTGAAGCGTTCAGGCAAGCCGTAAGGAGGATCTGTGAAGTAGATGTCACCGTTGCTCTTCACAACGCCATCGTTGGGACTGTTGAGGCGGCGACCTTCAAACCGATCCGCAAGCGTTAGCTTGCCGCCGTCTTGCGTTAGAACGCTGACCCGCCGATCGCCGTGTTCGCACATTACAAGTCGGCCGTCACCATCTAAGAACAGTCCGTTGCTTCCAGGCTCTAGGCCGTAATAAGTCACGCCTGTGTAACCGCTGGGCGTCATGAACGTTGATACCTTGCCCGATTGTTCCCACTTGAAAATCGTATTTCGCGGAATGTCGGAAAACAGCAAGTGTCCATCTTTGCCGCCTATCCAAACTGGTCCTTCCGTCCACGTAAACCCGTTGGCAAGAACTTCTATTTTGGCGTCTGAAGGCAAGAGCTTTTCAACTTCTGCCGAAAGTCGTTCAATCTTCCCGATAGTATTCATTTGCGCCGCGCAGATCGAAGTAGATGCTAGTAAGGCAATGATGGTGAGCAACGAACGCCCGCCAATCTGACCGCCACCGATTCGTTTGAGTGTTTTCATGTTGAGCCGCCTGTGATGTAGGGTAAATCGTTAAATGAACCTATTGAGCGAAGCCGAACCCGCGTCCGTAGAACAATCGCCGTTCGCTTGCCCAGCAGGCTCGCCGCTTCGGAAGATCTCAGTTTAAGCGAGGCGCCGTGGGGTGCTTGCGAGCATGTTCCAAGGCTGCAGCAAGCTTCGCAACGATTTCGGCATGCTCGCTAGCGATATTGTTTCGCTGGCCAAGGTCCGCTTCAAGATTGTAGAGCTCGAAACGTTCCGTTGAATCGGTGCTCTTGTCCTGGCTGGCATCTTCCGCTTTGTCCGGATAGCCTCTTAGTGATTCGACTTTCGCGTTTGGTCGTGAGTGGTAGCCGTCCGGGCCGGATATCAACAGCCACTTGCCTTGTCGGATTCCCCAACGATCGGCAAACGTGTTGTGGATGACCGATTCGCGAACCTGTCGAGTCGTGCTCGAAAGCGTTTCCATCAAGCTATGCGAGTCCCAAGCGGCGTGCTCAGGAAGTTGAAATCCCGTGTAATCCGCCAGCGTTGCCATGATGTCAACTTGCGAAACAATGTTCTTGTTGGTGGCTCCCGCAGTTGTCACGCCGGGCCATCGAACCACCATCGGCACATGATGTCCGCCTTCGTAAACATCGCGTTTGAGCCCTCGAAAAGGCTCAGCAGACCAATGTTCGTGATTGAGGAAACGGTCATAAGCATAACGCTCGGGGCCATTGTCCGCTGTGAAAATAACAATCGTATCCTCTGCGATTCCCGCTTCATCAATGGCTGACAAAATGCGGCCTGCTACATGATCGGTTTCGTAAACAAAGTCGCCATAGGCTCCGGCTTGGCTCATGCCATCGAACTGGTCATTCGGGATGATCGGAGCGTGAGGTGAAGGGAAAGCAAAATACAGAAAGAACGGTTTGTCAGCACTGCTTTGTTCTTCAATGTAGCGGACGGCCCGGTCGCCAAGAGTCGGCAGGTTCTCGTATGGATTCCATCCCGAAGCCATCGGTCCTGGGCGACACTCCCAGTTGCCCTCCTTGATTTTCGGCCACAGTCTTGAGTCCATTTGGATGTCGGGCGCTGTGACAACGCGATTGTCCTCGATCCAGCAGTACGGTGGGAAATTGATCACAGTATCGCCGAAGTAGTGGTCAAAACCATGGCTCAAAGGTCCATCGGGGACAGACTTCGACCAGTCGAATTGATTGGCAAACCATTCCGGATTGCGGCCCACCTTTTTAGGTTTCGCGTCTGCATGGCGGATTGCCGACCAATCCCAGCCAAGGTGCCACTTGCCGATGCAAGCCGTTGAGTAGCCTTGTTGCTGCATCATTTCCGGCATTGTCAAGTGTTCGTCTTTGAAGACCGAAGGCCCCATCGGCCCAACAATTGAGTGGAAATCACGCCAATGGTAACGTCCGGTGAGCAAAGCATATCGACTGGGGGTGCAAATGCCCGACGAGGAATGGCCGTCGGTGAAACGCATGCCCGATGCTGCAAGTTGATCGAAATTCGGAGTCGGAATCTTTGACTTTGCATTGTTGAAACCGACATCACCGTAGCCTAGGTCGTCAGCGTAAAGGATGACGACGTTCATCCGTTTCTCCGGCTGCTCGCTCTCACGTGGAGCGGCTCGCAGCGGCTGGAGGGCTGTCGCATTGAAGGTCAAAGCAAGCAGAATGACGGCAAGTGGATGCTTCGGCGGTCGTGGCGGGTTCTTGGTGTTGTTCATGGTGCCAATCATTATGGGCTCTTTGTCGGACCGAGATCAGACATAAGATAACCAAACAAGTCACGGATTTCTGCAGCGGAAAGCTGCTCGAGCATATTCTCGGGCATCAGCGATGATTTGATCGCGTGAAGATCTTCAATTTCGCTTCGCTGTAATTTGACTTCTTTTGACGCTTCGTCAGCGGCTGCGGTGCGGATGGTGACTGATTCCAAAGTTTGGGCCACTATCATTCCAGACACCACTCGCCCCGAATCCAGCAGAGCAGCGTAAGTCTGGTAGCCTTCACGGATTTCGATGCTGGGTGCAACAATTGCAGGTAACCAGAAATCCAAATTGCCTCGATCATAATTGTCCAGGGGCGGGCCAATCCCCTGCCCTTTTCCAAACAGCTTGTGGCAGATCCCACAATTGGCTGTGAACAATCGCTGGCCCTCAGCAAGATCCACTTCCTGATTCGCCGAACGCAGGAACTGCTTCAGTTCGCGGATCCTCTCAGCCTGCGCATCTGTCGAGACCGCCTGTGGCACTCCAAAGATCTGATTCACCAACTGCGATGTTTCGTCGGAACGAAAACTTCTGAGCCGCTGAACAACGTCCGGAGGAACGTCCTTGGCCTTCACTCGCCAGGAACTAACTTGTGCGAGTAATATTCTGGCCCAGGATTCGCGGGACGCGAGCACGCGGAAGCAGGCGTCGCGCACTGCGTACTGTTCTGCAATCTGCGAGTCCATCGAAGAAACCATGCGCTCCGCAATTGCGTCGCTGGAGAAATTCGCGAGGGCGTGTATGCAAGTTCGTTGCAGCCCCGGAGGCGTAGCACCTGTGGTTGCCAACTTCAAGAGTGCTTTCTCAGCCGAAGCACTGTTGGTTTGGCCAAGCGCACGTGCGATCTCCATACGCAGCGCGGTGTTTGATCGGCTGTCTTGCAGTATCGTCATTCCTTCATCAATGGCTTTCGCTTCGCCCTGGGCAATACGCCGAGTGATAGCGGATCCGGGTAGACTGTCTTGATAACGCGAGAGTTGCTCGTTCAGATTTTCAGGAAGGTCCACTTTGTCCAATCTTCCATCGATCGCCTCGTAAACGCCCAGCAGGTATTGCTCACGGATCTTCAAATTGTCAGTCGTCGAAAGTAACCGTTCGCAACGCTGGAAATCCTCGGGCGTTCTGCCAGATGCAAATCGTTGTGCCAGTCGTTTTGCGATCACATTTTTGAAAACGGCAGTCTCGGTCTTGGATGCGTTGCTGCAGAAGTCGACAACAGGTGCAAACGCGTCTGCATGTGCTTCGACCGCCCACCAGCACATCAGCGGAATGTGCGGATCACTCAAGTCGTCAGCCGAAGCAAGTAATTGGGCGACGATGGCCAGGCCGTTGCGTGCATCGAGACGACGTGCTGTTGCGGCCAACTGACTCCGGACTTCGACGTCCTGCTCGCGACGTGCTAGGTCAATGATTGATTGAGTTGCAGTACGTTGGTCTCCCGCCAAACGCACAGCCCAGCGTCGAATGTGCGGCGAATCGCTGTCCAGGAGTCGATTGATCTTTTTTGGGGGCAGGTCGCCTTGGATGCTCAATGCCCAGAGTGCTTCCAAGCAAGACTTTTTTGAGGCCAAATGTTCGAGTCGCGATAGGAGTGCATGGTCTAGGTTTTCTTTCCAGCCCAGTTCCAGCGCCGCGCGTTGCCGCACCCATTTGTTGGGTGATTCAGTAAGCAGGTCGATGAGTTGATTTGGCGATTTTCCGCTAAGGTCGCCGTGTTTATAAGCAGCTTCGTTGGAACTACGCGGCACCAGTCGGTAGATCCGCCCGGAGCTCTTGTGCCAATCGTCCGTTGGACTGACATGCGAGAGACGCGTGTCGTACCAGTCAGCAATGTAAATGGATCCATCTGGGCCAATGCCGCAGTAGACTGGGCGGAACCAGCGGTCGGTGCACTCTAGAAGATTTGTTTTGTCGATCGTGCGGAATGTGGAACCGTCGGGTAGCAGTTCGCTGTGCCACACAAGGTTTTGCATCGCATTAGGTGCAATGATGGTGCGGTCGAAGGTTTCGGTCGGGAACAAGCCACCTTCGTAAATCGCAAAAGCTTGTGGGAACCGGCGGCCGTCACCCTCGAAACGCATTGCTTCAAAGAATCCGTAAGCATGTGGGTTTGTCAGCGGGCCATGTTTGCCCCAGTTCTTTCGCGAGTAACTGCCTTGTGGGTAGTACCAGCCTCGAGTGTTCCCTCCGTTGGTGCCCGAGAAAACACGCCCCTTTGAATCGATGTCGAGTGAGAAGGTATTTCCGCCACCTTCGGCATAAATCTCAAATTCATCCGTCTTTGGATGGAACCGCCAGATACACTGCCCTTCGAAACGAATCGCATCGGTGACCCGCGAAAATACCTCGCCGGTTGTTGTGCTGCCGTTGGCTCCGTAGATCCAGCCATCCGGTCCCCACATCAAATTGTTGGCTACGGCGTGAGTATCCTGCAGGCCAAACCCGGAGAGTTTTACTTCTGGTGGTCCGTCAACTTGGGCGTCGCCATTTTCGTCCGGGTACCGTAGCAGGTAAGGGGGATTGAGTACCCAGATCCCGCCATCTCCGACGCAGACACTTGTCGCAATGTTCAGTCCGTCGATGACGGTCCGGTTTGTGTCGTAAACTCCATCGCCAGTCGTGTCCTCAAATACCGTGATCCGGTCCTTGCCAGGCGTATGGTTGGGTGGCGCCTCTGGGGTCCGATCAAAAACAGCTCTCAGGTGATGATCGTATTCGACAATTTTCAAGCCAGCCGGAAACTGGTACTGTCGATACTCGACGACCCACATTCGACCTTTGGAGTCCCAGCTAAGGTGGAGGGGTTGGGAAATCTGTGGTTCGGCAGCGACAAGTTCGATTGCCGCTTCGTCGGCGAGCCGAAAGGTCGCTAATGCTTGGTCGGGTGGGGTTGGTGCTGAGCCATCTGACATGACCCCTCGCGGTTGGAAGGTCTCGAAAACCCGCTTCACTTCCGCATTACCGGACGGAGAGTCGGTTTGCGCGAAAATGAATCCTTGCTCAGAGTTCAAAGCCCCGAAAGCGAATACCACAAGTACCAGCAGGATTCGCAGCGCTTGGTTTGCCATGATGGTACATCGGTGCGGGAAGGAAGAGAGCGTTGGTGGGCCGAGCAGAATCGTAATTCTAGCAGTCCCGCGCGTCGGTTGCAGACTCGCGGGCACCTCATGCCAGGGCCAATCAAAAGTTTGAAGCTGGGCATCAGTCACCGCAGCTAGCGGGCGCTTTTCCCGGAAAACCGTGAGCCAGTGCTCCACGGCGGATCATCGAGCACTTTTTCAAATGACGCCATTCGGAGCTGGACGGAAGCAAAATACAAGGCGTTACAAACCACCCCGCAGGGGTGTGTCATCACGTCAGTATTGACTGGAAAATGGTAGTTTGCATTGCCAAGTTTTTCTCCGTCAATATCCTAGAAGATTCCCGAGTTCCACAACGACACTGACATCGATGTCTTCAACGAGGTTGGTGGCTATCTTGAAACGCCCAAAAGGACTTCGATGAAAAAGTATTGCAGGTCATGCTTTCGACAGGAGGAGCATAAGCTCCTTCGCATGCCAGGATTTCTGAAAAGATCTCTTGAGAAGGGAATCTTGCGCGCCTTCCGAGGCTTGGCGCCGCGGCGTTGTATTTGTTGTGGCTGCGTCCGCTGGATCGGCTTGCCATTCGGCGGCAAATATCGAAGGTAGACGCTGCCCGGCGGCACGTCCCTCCGACTGCAGATAAAATATGAGGCGGCGTGCGGCAGCTTCTGATCTGTTGATACGAGGGCGTTCGGTGCGGCGCGGGGAAAATTGGACTGGCGGTCCAGGGATCTATGACCCGAAGCCGGATCTTCGCCAGAGGCGACTTCGAAAAAGGATCGCATCCAAATCCACTGCGAAGAGTGGATGAGTGAAAATGTCCGCTACGAAGTGGGAAAAGATCCGACGTGAATTTAACTAACCGGAGATTTCGATGAAGCGTTTCATCTTGGCGGGGCAATTTCTAACATTCGTTTTCTTGGCGAGTTCACTGACGGCGGCGGAGCGGCCAAACTTCATTTTCATTTTGAGTGACGACATCGCCCAAGGGGATTTGGGCTGCTACGGGCAGGAGATTATCCAAACGCCGAATCTCGACCGGTTGGCTGCCGAAGGTACGCGGTACATGCAAGCTTATTGCGGTACAAGTGTTTGTGCGCCGAGTCGTTCCTCGTTCTTCACCGGGCTTCATACGGGACATTGTCCAGTGCGAGGTAACTATGAAGTGCCACCCGAGGGGCAGTTGCCATTGCCGGACGACACGGTAACGATTGCAGAAGTTGCCAAGCAATCAGGTTATTCGACGGCAACATTCGGCAAGTGGGGAATGGGCTACTTTGACACCACGGGCAGTCCGCATAACCAGGGCGTGGACCACTTCTTCGGGTACAACTGTCAACGTCATGCGCACTCGTACTTTCCAACCTACTTGTACAACGACGCGACTCCGTTCCTGCTGCCGGGCAACAACGGGCGAGACGTCGGTGAAACTTATGCGCAAGAATTGATTCAGAACGATATGATACGCTGGGTAAAGGAGAATGCAGATTCGCCCTTCATGCTTTTCTATGCCATCACCCTTCCCCATGGCCGTCACGAAATCGATGATCTCGGAATCTACAAAGACAAACCTTGGACAGAGCAGCAGAAAGCCTACGCGGCTCAGGTTGGACGTGTTGATTCAGACGTCGGCGAATTGACGGATACGCTGCGGGCTCTGGGCATTGCCGAACGGACTCTGGTCGTATTCTCAGGTGACAACGGTTCTTCGTTCGATCCTAAGTCGGAAATTGGCCGACGGTTCAACCAAGCCAGCAACGGACTAAGAGGCTACAAACGTGGTATGTACGAAGGCGCGCTGCGACAAGCCGCGATTGCTTGGTGGCCAGGACAAGTGCCAGCCGGACGCGTTGACGATCAGCCATGGGCATTCTGGGACCTGATGCCAACTTTTGTAGAATTGGCGGATGCCGACACGCCCGAAGGTTACGAAACGGACGGCAAATCACTGGTGTCCTATTTGAAAGGTGGCCAGGCACCCCAGCGCGACTACTTCTACTGGGAATTGCACCTCAATAAGCCGGTCCAAGCGGCACGCTTTGGCGACTGGAAAGCAGTTCGCAATGGAATCGAAAAACCGATTGAACTATATGATCTGAGTCAGGATTCGGGCGAGACCAAAAACGTAGCCGAACAATACCCTGAACTCGTCGCGAAAGCTGCTCAGATTTTGAAGGAAGCTCATCGGCCAGACTCCAACTGGCCGCTGACTGGGCGGACAGAAAAGCACAAGCGAGAGGCAGCCGAAGCTTGGCAAACCACTCGCACACGCGTTAAAGAAACTTGGGCTCCGCCTGGCGCGAAAGCCACGTTGCCAAATTAGCACGGCCTACGAAGTGATTCGGAAGGGCGACGACTGGTGTCGCCCGCCTAGCGTTCCCCTCGAGCGCAACGACGTAAGTAGGCTTTAGAGCGTTGGAGGCGTCCATTTTGGAATGCCGCGAAGCGACTTTTGCCGTTCATAGCGAACGGCTTGAGGCTGCATGGTTGTCGGAATCGCATTCTCGTTAACCATTAGCGGCACCGTTTTCTCCCACCAATCGTCGTAGGCAGTTCGCAATTCTGCCACAACCTCTGGATGTTCGCCGGCTACATCTGATGATTCAAACGGATCGTTTTGGATGTCGAAGAGCTCGCGGTTGTTGACCAATCTCCAGCGCTGCGAGCGAATGGCGCAATCCCGATACTGGCTCTTGTTCGGATCGTCACCAGATTCCCACCGGCCTTTGTGGATAAACAGATGGCGGTCGTCCCAGGTCGCCTTTGGATCGTCGAGCAGCGGGATCAGGCTGCGTCCATCAATTTCTTGGATGTCTGCGGGAACATCAACACCAGCTAGCTCACAAAAGGTGGTGAACAAATCGATGTGTGCGGTGAGCGCCGGAATATCAACGCCTTCGCCGAGCACGCCTTTCCAGTACCAAAATGCGGGCACATGTGTACCACCTTCGTAGGGCGAACCCTTGCCAGTCTTAAATCCAGCCGTGTAAACGTCGGTTCGCTTCCCGTTCAATTTGCCGCTTCTTGCTGCTTGGCCATTGTCGGTCATGAAGATCACCAAAGTGTTTTCCCACGCTTCCCATTGGTCCAGCTTTTCGACCAGTATTCCAAAATTGTCGTCTATGTTTTCCAGCATTCCATAGCGGCCAGCCGTGTTTCCGTCCCAACCAAGGTCCAGGAAACGTTGCTTGTATTTCTCGGGTGCAATCATTGGGCCGTGCGGAGCATTAGGGGCGATGTAGGCAAAGAATGGTTGCTCGGCCTGGAGGCGTGACTGGATCCAAGCTAGTGAAGCTTGAAAGAAAACATCCGTGCAGAAACCGTCTGTTTGCACGATTGTGTCGTTGTGCAGGATGACATTGTCAAAGTAGCGGCCGTCTTTCTCGCGATTGGGTGGGAAATCGGCACAACTGCCCGGATAGGATTGCCCGATGCCGCCAGCGCCGTGAATAAATGTCTCTGAGAAGCCCCGGTTGTACGGCTGGTAAAGCTCCTCGTCGCCCAAATGCCACTTGCCGAAAATGCCAGTCGCATAACCGGCTTGTCTGAGCAGTTGCGGAAACGTGGTTGTCGAAAGAGCCATCCGTTCACGCTCTTTGATTGTGTGCGTGACGCCGTTTCTGAACTCATGTCTTCCGCTGAAGATGGCGGAACGCGTCGGTGCGCAAGTTGGACTGACATGAAAATCAGTGAACCGAGTGGAACGAGCGTAGAAACGATCCAGATGGGGCGTCCGCAGGACTTCGTTGCCAAGGCACGAAAGGTCTCCCATGCCTTGGTCATCCGTCATGACCAGAATGATGTTAGGGCGTTTTCCCTGAACGCCGTCGGCGTAGGCGGGGGGCGGCAGCAACAGCATTGCTGCGGTAGCAACTAGAACGACGCGATTGATTTTTTTCATGGATGGATCACGCTATGAAAGGGAGTGCAAATCGGTGATCCGTATCATAGCACTCCAGCGTCAGATTTTCTGCTGAGTCGAGTTGGTTCGCTGGTCAGTCGTCCGACGTAGCAAGGACCCAACTCCGATCAGCCAGTGGGGCTGGTCGGCGATGATCGGTTCAAGCACAGGCAATCGCTGCGAATTCGCGACTCCGAGATACACTAATCGCGTCGCATGGAGAACTGGGTGTAGTGCATGCCGTTTTGTTCATCCACCAAGAAGCCTCCACCTGGAGCGAGGTATTTTGCGATAACCGAAAACGGTGGCAGTTCGTGCTTTTCGAGGGCAGCCAACAGTGCTTTAAAGAAGCCATTATTGTCGGAGATCTGCCGTAGTCGCTCTTGGTTATTCTTGTCACGTGCAAGTTCGTAAAACAACTGCAGCGATTCTTCAGGTCGAGCGAAAGCAATTGCAGCACATTCTTTGTCCTGCAACTGCGCCGAAATGCGGTCCGAGATCAATTGGTACTCGAGCGAGTCAACCAGCTTTTCGGAGTTGCCGGCCATGCAGGCACCAATTTGTCGCATCATGTATCTGCTGTCAGCTATCAGCAAATAACCGTCATGGACGGTGAAACAAAGCTCAGGCTGACGAATCGGGGCATCCGCTGCTGGTCGATTTCGGCCGATTTGCACAACATAGGCTCGTAGCTTCCCAAACGACTCTTCTTTTACTTCCGTTCGGGTTTCAATCAGGTTCTTCACCTTGTCAACCACATTCTTCTTGAAGAAGTCTTCATTCTTCAGCTTGATGGCGTAGACGTTGGAACCGCTGTTGATCGTCACTGGCCGCACGAAGCCTTGGATAAACGTGATCCGCCCATCCAGGTTAGCAATTACATCATTGCGAAGGTCGATGCCAAATCGTTCCATCACAGGTGCAATTGCCTGCTTTTCAAGAGCGTCTTCACCGCGAATTCGATTGTAAAACTGTTCAACCCCTTTGAACGTTGAATCAATATCCCAGTTGATCGTGTTGTAGCCAGCAACCGTGTCCGGCACCCATGGTTCGGGAGTGGTTGAGCCGGTTTTTGGACGCAGGAGACTCAGCACCGCTTGGCGTGGACTGGACAGGAGCAGATGCAAGTGCGAGATCGAATCAAAATCAGGCGGCGAGACGATCCAACTGCCGCCAACGCCTTCGATGCCATCGAAGCCGAGTGGCCCGATCATGCTGAGCGCCATCATGGTTCCGGCATTCTTGGGTGACAGTTCGCGAATGATCCGCAATGGATCCACGAAGAAGGACACTTGTGGCCGCTCGCCATCGGTTCCAACGCAACGGCCCATGATGGTGACAAATTTTCGATTGTCTGCCAAAGACTCCCACGACGCTTTTCCTGCTTTCCAATCGGCTGCCATGGTTTCCAAGTAAACCGCAGCGCTGCTGGCGATCATGGTTCCTTCGTCGATGAAATAGCTGAACTCTTGGTCTCGGCGATTCGGATTGCGATAGCGATGCAGCGTCAGTCCAGAGATTTCTTTACTCTCGTAAATGAAATTCTGATCCATCACTGCTTTTTCGGCGCGTTGCAGCAAGACTTCTACGCTGGAAATTTCTTCGCCTGCATCGAGCAGCATTACGACGGCTGGACGATCGACCCGCTCGCGGGCTTCACCGTCTGAATTTTCCGTGCGTCGCGAAGTTCGTTTTTCTGGTGGAAGCAATGCAATTGCCAGCTCACCAGTCGGAATCGAAAGTAACTCGTCCAGGTTCAACCCGATGACGTCCTGCATCTGTTCCGTGGATCGTACGAGCGTGCCGTAGAACTCGCTTAGAATTGGCTTCAGTTCATTGTCATTGGCTAGCTTACCGAAGGAGCTTTCGTCCAGCCGGGCCTTTAGATCTTGAACATCGTCAATCCGAACGTAGGCCAGCGTGGTTTCCGGGAAGAGCTTCGGGGCCGTCAGTTTTGGGATCGATTGGTCATCCTGGGCGGCAACGGAGGAAGCCATTGCAGCAAAGCCCCAAGCAACCACAAGAGAAACTGCCAGATGACGATAACGCAAGGTTTGAATCGATCTAAGATTACCCATGGGACTCACATTAAGTTCGTTTGAAGTAGGCTTGAGGCTGGGATTCCGACGACTTTACCCATCTATCATGAGCCATTCGCCGCGTAGAATCCAACCATTCGTCAGGATATGGTGTAACGTATAACTGCAGAGTTGTTTGTGACCAGTTCGAAGGCGAATTCAAGTCGCACAACGCCGATGACAACAACGGCCTAATTGTAGACTGACGCTGCGAACGTATTCTCTTCGTTTGACTTTGCCGAATATTGCAAAAACAATCGTAGTCGACCGAATAGTGGGAAAATAGGGGCCAATTAACGCCGAGCGAGTTGCCTGAGCCTCTACGGGGAGTCGCAACGCAGGTCCAGCAGGTAAATGGAAATTGAGACATGAGAACTAAGTTAGCCGCAATTGTCACGCTCGCGTTCATCGCAGGCCTTGCTTCGACCAACCGAAGCCATGCTCAATTCACCACAGACCAGACGGCAGCCACGGGCCTAGGGTCGGGATTGACGGGGGCAACGGGCGGTGTTGGTGGCCTTGATTCGGCTACGGTCACACCTGAGTTTGGTCTCAGCGGTTTCGGTGCCAGCTCGCAAGCTTCTTCGATCTTGGATACGGCGACGGGAAACGCACAGACTAATCGTGCGTTGAATAGCGCGATTGGTGGTTTCGGTGCGGGCCTAGGACTTGGCGGTTTCGGAGGCTTCGGCGGTGGATTTGGAGGAGGTTTTGGTGGCGGCTTTGGCGGTAATTCGCAGCAGAATCAATCGCCCATCAAAGTGTCCCTCAAGTTGGGCTTTCAAGGCGAGTGGTTGGCCCCCGAGCAAGTCAAGCAAAACATTACCGCTCGACTGGATCGTATCCCTTTGCCAACCAAGTTTCGTGGGCTGGGTTTAGAAATCAATGGTCGAACCGCAACCGTCACAGGAAATGTGCCGGTTCGTCGGGATGCAAAAATCGTCGAGCAACTTTTACTCCTGGAGCCTGGCATCGACAAAGTTGACAATCAAATAGCCTGGGAACGCGAAGACGAAGATTTGTCGACACCCTTCGATCGGTAACCGACTGTCAGGTGGGGCAAGCAGCAAACTTGTACGCGTTGATTACCGTTGAAAGAGCTGCAGGCTTTCTGCCAAGCCTTCTTCGGCCGCGTTCAGCGGCCAGTACTCAAGCCCTACAAATCCCTGGTAGGGCGTAGCCGAGATTGCCTTGACGATCTCAGCGTAATTCAGCTCGCCACATGACAGCTCATTGCGTCCCGGGTTGCCTGCGGCATGAAAATGAGCGATCTTTGCGATGTTCGTCGATAGGTTGTGAATGACATTGCCCTCGCTAATCTGCTGATGGTAGATGTCGAACGTCACTTTCACGTCGTCGCTACCCACTTCTTCGATGCAGCGAAATGTCTCGTCGCTGCGGATAAGAAAATAGCCTGCATGGTCAACTAGTTCGTTGAGTGGTTCGATCGCCAGCGTCACGCCGCTGCCGTGCAACAGTTTTGCAGCTTCTTTCAAGCCCGCTACCAACGAGTCAAATTGCTGTTGCCTTGGAACGCCCGGAAGAAAATCCCCTACCTGCGAAATCAGCGTTGGGCAGCCAAACTGCTGAGCCGCCGCAATGCTCTCGTTTAGTCCAGCAAGGTAGGCGTCACGGCAAGATGAATCAACAAGCGATATGAATTTGGTGCAAGTTGCTGCAATGGTCAGATCCAATTCGTCGCGGAGTGCGGTAACCTGCTCGAGGTTCTTCTCCCACCAACACCAGAATTCAATGGCTGGATACCCCAGCGACGCAACTTGGCGAACTGCCTGCTCAAGCGGTACGCCTTCCAAGACAGCATCGATGCAAACACTCGGCCGAACATTCATGGTTGAGCAACCTGTAACCAGCGGACTTGTTGAATTGCGATTTGCGAAATTTTGAATTCTGTGCTGAGTGCCTACTGCGGCGAAACACCTGGGGCTGCTTCGCTGAACTCAGATGCGTTGAATTTCTCGGGTTCGAAAACCTGTTCTGATTGCATCTCAGCATTCTGGTCCGCCGCAGCAACTTGATCATCAGCAGGAGTCTTTTCCAGGACAGAGAAGTCCGCAAACGATGCATAGATGGTGAACACGGCTAAGATCAAAGCGATTCCGGCATACGGTGCCAACTTCCACGGCGTCATGTCGACCGCCCCGACATCCTCTTGCTTAAACTCAGTTTCACGCGGCCAGATCTCTCCGATCACAAGCATCAAAATCACAAGCCAAGCGAATACGATCCCCAAGAAATGGAATTCATGTAGCGAACCGACGATCAAGTCAAATGGCGGTACAAAGTAACCCGTCGCGATGATCACAAATCCTGCCACGAGACCAATCTTCGCCGCAATCGCTGGCACGCGGCGCGTCAACATCCCAACTAACACAACAGCAAAGATCGGAATGAAATAGATCCCATTCATTTTTTGCAAGTAATCGAAAATGCCCCGATCTTTGATTGCCGGATGGTCCAGTAGCGGAGCGATGATCATCGCGCCGATGGCAATGATCCAACCGAAAACCTTGCCTGACATGACAACTTGTTTTTCGGTGGCATCTTTTCGGAACACACCTTTGTAAAGACCAACACTAAAAAGCGTACAGGAACTGTTGAGCGCCGAGTTAAAGCTTGACAGAATCGCTCCGATCATCGCTGCTGCAAAGAAACCGGTCAGCGGAGCAGGCAGGACTTGGTTTACAAGCAAACCGTAGGCCTTGTCCTTGTCGATCCCTTGGTCGGCAAACATGGAGTAAGCGATCATGCCGGGAATGACCAAGTAGATCGGGCCAAGCAACTTAAGTGCACCTGTGAGCAACACGCCCTTTTGCCCTTCGGCCAAACTACTAGCGCCAAATGTCCGCTGAATGATCTGTTGGTTGGTTGTCCAGTAGAAAAGGTTCAGCAGGAAGATACCTGAGAAGATCGTACCGAAGGGAACGCTGGACGCTTCGCTGCCGACGGAATTGAAGCGTTCCTTTTGCTCCTCATAGAGAACTTTCGTTCCCTCAACGACTCCGCCATCACCGCCAAGCTGGGCAAGTGCAAAGGCGGCAATCATAAAGCCGCCAACGAACAAGCCGACTCCGTTCAGAGTGTCCGAAACGGCAACAGTCCGCAGGCCGCCAAAGAGCGCGTAGATCGAACCGACGATACCAACCAGCCAGACGATCGTCCAAAGTGCCGTGCTGTAAGAAACGCCTCCCAGTAACTGCTGAACGTCCAGAATGCCAATCATCCCAGTTGCACCGGAGTACAGGATGATTGGAAGCAAGATCCCTACATAGGCGACGAGGAAAATGATATTGGTGATCACCTGCGTCTGATGATCGAATCGAATATTTAAATACTCAGGAACCGTCGAAACGCCACTCTTCAAGAAACGTGGCAAGAAAAACCACGCCATGAAGACTAGCGCTACAACACAGACCACTTCCCACACCATGACGCACAAGCCATCCGTGAAAGCGGCTCCGTTAAGGCCCACCATCTGCTCGGTTGAGAGATTTGTTAGCAGCAGTGATCCAGCGATCAGCGGAAACGAGAGCGACCGCCCAGCAAGGAAATAGCC
>CAYPLE010000021.1:43345-64152 GCA_964411445.1 uncultured Pirellulaceae bacterium | reverse complement strand
GACTTAAATATGGCCGACGCTCTAGGCAGTGTGGATCGCACGCTTCGATACGGCCATTGCGGCTTCGTGCATGAGTTCTGAGAGGGTTGGGTGGGCGTGGCAGCAGCGAGCGATGTCTTCGCTGGTTGCACCAAACTCCATGGCGGCCGTCGCTTCGGCAATCAAATCTCCGGCGCGAGCCCCGATGATGTGCACGCCGAGTACACGGTCCGTCTTGGCGTGAGCTAACACTTTGACGCGTCCGGAGGTGTCGCCTAAAGCCAATGCTCGGCCGCTGGCGCCGTAAGGACAAATCCCTTTGATGTACTCAACGCCAGCTTCCTTAAGCTGTTCCTCGGTCTTGCCGACAGAAGCAATTTCGGGGTGCGTGTACACGATGGCCGGAATTGCATCATAGTTCACGTGACTCTTCATGCCACTGATGCGTTCAACGCAGACGATGCCCTCTTCGCTGGCCTTGTGGGCGAGCATTGCCCCGCCGTTCAGGTCGCCGATAGCGTAGACGCCTTTGACGGCAGTCTGCAGATTTTCGTCGACGGGCACGAACCCGCGGCGATCGG
Source organism: uncultured Pirellulaceae bacterium (assembly GCA_964411445.1). Lineage (GTDB taxonomy): Bacteria > Planctomycetota > Planctomycetia > Pirellulales > Pirellulaceae > Aureliella. The sequence goes on along the minus strand of CAYPLE010000021.1, from coordinate 63,592 downwards.
TTTCAATCCCTAGTGATTCGAGACCTAGCTCGTCTGAACACGGAATTCTACCGGTAGACAGGAGTACGGCATCGCACTCGATAGGCTCTGCGTCTTTACAGCGAACAACGCATTTGTCGCCTTCGACAACCGCACCTTCGACCCAGGAGCCGGTGCGAAATTCGATACCTTGTTTCTTGAATTCGCGAGCTGCGAGTTGTCCGATTTCGTGGTCCAGGCCAGGTAGAACGCGGTCCATTGCTTCAAGCACGATGACTTCGCTGCCAAGCCGGCTCCACACGCTTCCAAGTTCGAGGCCAATGTAGCCGCCGCCGATCACGACCAGGCGTTTGGGGACTTCTTTAAAGTTGAGCGCCATGGTGCTATCACCAATGCGAACACCGTCTTGCTCAATTCCTTTCATCGGAGCAGGGCGACTGCCTGTTGCCAGGATGGTGTGTTTCGTTTTTAGTTGGATATCTCCCTTGGCGGTGGACACTTCGACGGTGTCGACCCCAGCCATGCGACCACGACCTTGGTAAACAGTGACCTTGTTCCGCTTCAGGAGCATGCTCACGCCGCCAGTTAGCTGGCCGACGATCTTGTCTTTGCGGGCAAGCATTTTTGCTAAGTCGAGTTTGACGCCAGCGGCCGCGACGCCGTGGTCTTCCATTTCAGCTTGTGCTACGTGGTACAAATGGCTGGATTCGAGCAGGGCCTTGCTAGGGATGCAGCCGACTCGCAGGCATGTGCCGCCGAGTTGCTCGTTTTCATCGATGCACGCGGTATTGAACCCGAGCTGAGCGGCTCGAATTGCGGCGACGTATCCTCCTGGGCCACCACCGACAACTACAACGTCGTGTTCGTGAGATTGCATGTTTGCTACCGATACTCGCTAAGCGTGCTTGTGAAATGGTATTGCGGGTTTAACGCAGGCTGACCTGCTCTCCCGGAGGTCGCCGTTGATGAAGTGTATGACGATTGGCGTGATCGTCATTACTCTTCTTCTTCCAGCAGGTTGTCCTGTTGATCAGGGAAAAGATCGCTATCGTCGGGAACAATTTCGTAGTCATCTTCCAGTTCTTCTTCAAAATCGTCATCGAAATCGTCGTCGAAGTCTTCATCGTCGAAGTCGTCGAAGGGGTCATCCTCCTCTTCTTCTTCGATTGGAACGATTTCTTCAGGCGTCGCCGGAGTGTCCTCGCTCGGTTCGGCATCATCGGTGCTGGATGTATCGTCGGTCTCTAGGTCGTCGTCATCGTCAACCGCCTTTTGCCATCCGGCGACCTTGGCCTCTGCAGCGTTTACGCTCTCTGCGGCGGCAGCGGTCGCGCTCATGGTGATCATCGCCGGCAGATCCTCGAGAGTCGCGTCGGGAGTCAAAATCGGAGGGGAATGGAGCATGGGAGCGGGATTCCGTACGTCTGAAGGCATAGCGAACTGAGACAATTGCAAGGCGTGAAAGGGCCAGCGGAAAATTGGTGCCAAGCACAAGTGCTCTGTAGCAGGGAGGAAAGCGTCGAATCAATGGTTGTCGAAGCCGTGCTTGCGAGGCCTTTTGCGCATCCGACATCCATTTCCATGCTAGGCCAAAGGCCTTTCCGGGGAAGTAGCAGCAATCGACCGCACAAATTTGCCTCATCCGCCCCTTTTGTCAACGCGAACTCATTACCTAAGGTGGCGAAAAGCGAGATTTGCCAATCTATCCCGACAGGTGTTCGGAATCTCGCCCCCAGTGCTGCTAGCTGGCAAGAGGCAAACAGAGTCAAGCAGGAAGCTTGCGGGTAAAGCAAGGATGGGGATTCCTGGCGGAAAGTTCATAACGACAACAGCCAACCTAAGGCAGCGGCCGAGAGTAGAAGAGCTGTCGGTCGGTAAACGAGTGAAATCAACGTCAGGTCGACGGTGGGGCCGTGCGTAATGAAAATAGGCAATGGTGGCTGTTGCGGAGTGGCCGGAGGATTCGCTACCACGGGCAAGGCTTACCCAGGATGTTCGTTTGAGCGGCTGGTTCGCCAGGCAAAACAGAAATTGAAGCCACTTTGTTAATTTGCCGTTGACGGTCCCTACGCCCCCTCTTAGACTCTGCTCCTTCGCCTGGACGCAGGTCCCTTCGCAAGCCGTTTTGACGGTCTGTTAGGGCCTTTTCAGTCCTTGCGATTTATAGGTTGTTCTTGAGGTGTAAGAGAGGTTCATCGTGTCCGCAGGTTCACACGAAGTTATTCGCATCCGTATGGAGGCTTATGATCACTCGGTCCTAGACCAGAGTGCTCTTGAGATTGTGGATACTGCCAAGCGTACGCACTCCGAGGTGCATGGTCCAATTCCATTGCCCACGCGGATTGAGCGATACACGGTTCTCTCTGGCCCGCACGTCGACAAGAAGGCGCGTCAGCAGTTCGAGATTCGGACTCACAAGCGTTTGATCGACATTCGTCAAGCAACCGCCAAGACCATCGAGGCGCTCAATAAGTTGAGTTTGCCCGCTGGTGTGGACATCAAAATCAAGGCAAATGCTCGATAGGGCACGTTCGCTCTGTCGGATTGATTTGCTCTACAGGCTTGAGTTCAGCTTTATGGTACGGAAGTTGGTTGGGTAACACGGTTCTGTCGTGTCCCAGCTAGCAAGCGTTTAACGGGAATAGCAGAGATGACTAAGGGAATTCTCGGTCGCAAGATCGGGTCTACGCAGATTTTCCAGGAAGACGGCACGGTAGTTCCCGTGACTGTGCTGGAGGTTGGGCCGTGTCGAGTCCTGCAGGTTAAGACCGTTGAGCGTGATGGGTACGAAGCAACTCAGCTTGGCTTTCTAGATAAGCCTCGTCGACTTTCGTCGCGATCTGAGCGTGGCCAAGTTGGTCCGATCAGTAGCAAGCGTTCGAAGCGACTTTCGGCTGCTGGTGTCGAGGCTCAGGTGAAGCCGGATTGCGAGCCGCAGCGTTTCGTCCGAGAGTTGCGTGGTGCCGCCGATGCCGAAGTCGGTGCTGAAGTCACGGCCGCTGCCTTAGAGGGTGTTGAGGCGGTCGATGTGACCGGCACGAGCAAGGGTCGTGGTTTCGCCGGTGTCATGAAGCGGCACAACTTCAGCGGTCAGCGTGCGACACACGGTGTAAAGAAGTGTCACCGCCACGCCGGTGGTACCAGCATGGCGACCTATCCAGGCCGTACGTTCAAGGGGCAGAAGATGTCCGGACGCTATGGTGGCAAGAAGAAGACGGTTCGCAACTTGAAAATCGCCAAGGTTGACGCTGAAAACAACCTGTTGTTGGTGCGTGGGGCAGTCCCTGGGCCATGTGGCGGTTTCGTTGTCGTGCGTGAAACAAACAAAGTTGGTTAAGCCTGTTGGCTCCAGGGTGTATCGGCTTTCTCCAATACAAATAGAGTGTGTGTGATGGCTACTTTTCCAGTTTATGACCGAAGCGGATCCGAGGTTGGCAAGATCGATGTCGACCCGGGCCAAATCGCACCGAAGATTAACAAGCAGTTGCTGCACGACGCGGTTGTAATGTACTTGGCTAACAAGCGCCAGGGTACTCACAAGACGAAGGCTCGTGGCGAAGTTGCTGGCTCGACGAAGAAGCTGTATCGCCAAAAGGGTACTGGTAACGCTCGGGTTGGTAGTCGCCGGTCGCCGCATCGACGTGGCGGTGGTCATGCGATGCAGAAGCTGCCTCGTTCGTACTATTTCCGTCTTCCAAAGAAGGCTGTTCGGGCTGCGACACGCATGGCGATCGCGTCGAAATTTGCTGATTCGGAAGTCGTTGTTATCAACGATTTGCAGATGGAAGCTCCGAAGACAAAAGAGTTGGCTGCTGTGCTGAAGGCGTTGGGTTTGGAAGGCGTCACGACGCTAGTCGCCTTGGATGACTACTCGCCAAACGTGCTTAAGAGTGCCAGTAATATTCCTGGTGTCGAAGTAACGCGAGTTGCCGACCTGAACACGCTGGCTGTTCTCCGTCCGAAGCGAATGCTGCTGACGCAGAGTGCTGTCGAGAAGATCAAGGAAGTGTCCGCAGCTTAAGCTCGGGCTCTGAAACGCGAAACAAACGTTGGCCTGCCACAAGGTAACGCAAAATGACGACCACAGAAAAGAAGAAGGGCTTGAGCCTCGAGCCGCATCAAGTGATCATTCGACCGCTCGTCACCGAAAAAGGTGTACACCGAGCCGCTCGAAACAATCACTACGCGTTTGAGATTCATCCGCAAGCAACGAAGACCGATGTTCGGCGTGCCGTCGAAGAGCTTTTCGAGGTCGTTGTTGACAAAGTGATGACACAGAATCGTCGTGGCAAGACTCGCCGGTACCGAAATCGTGCTGGTGTAACCACGAATTGGAAGAAGGCTGTTGTGAAGCTGAATTCGGAGCACCGAATCGACTTCTTCTAAACCGCGTAGGTGGTGAAGACAGCAGTAAGAACATCCCCTGAGGATTCAAGAACCGGGCGTGTAGCCTTCAGGTAGGTAGCAATGGGAATTCGCAAATACAAGCCAACTTCAGCAGGTCGTCGCAACGCGTCGGTATGTGATTTCAAAGAGCTAACGCCGGGTGCGAAGCCTGAGAAGTCGCTGTTGCGTCCCAAGAAGAAGAAGGGCGGACGAAACAACCAGGGCAAGATCACCGCGCGGCATCGTGGCGGTGGGCACAAGCAGCAGTATCGCGTGATTGACTTCAAGCGAGACAAGGATGGCATTCCTGCGAAGGTCGATTCGATTCAGTATGATCCGAATCGTTCTAGTCGCATTGCCTTGCTGGTCTACGCCGATGGCGAGAAGCGATATGTAGTTGCTCCTGATGGTTTGAAGGCTGGTGATTCAGTTCACAACGGAGTAGACGCTCCTGCGAAGGTGGGCAATTGCTTGCCACTGAGCAAGATGCCTGCTGGAACCGAAGTGTTCTGCATCGAACTGCAGCCAGGCCGAGGCGGAGTCCTTTGCCGAAGTGCTGGTACATTGGCAACATTGATGGCTCGTGAGGCTGACTGGGCTCAGCTTCAACTGCCTAGTGGTGAGATTCGGCGTGTTCCTGGCAATTGCCGGGCAACGATTGGCAAGGCGAGTAATCCGGACCATGGGGCGGTTGTCCTTGGTAAGGCTGGGCGCTCTCGCTGGCTTGGTCGACGTCCACATGTTCGTGGTACTGCCATGAACCCAGTGGATCACCCACACGGTGGTGGTGAGGGTCGAACAAAGGGTGGTCGTCACCCTGTGACTCCACAAGGGAAGCCAACCAAGGGTGGTTCAACGCGAGCACGACGCAAGCCATCCAACTCGGCGATCATTCGCCGGCGACGTTCGAAGCGATACGGACAGCTCAACCTCAAATAGGTTGGTCCGAGTCGACAGAGAACAGCGGAAGTTATTTGAGTCAATTATTGAAGTTTTTTGCAGAGCTAAGGCATGGGACGTTCGACCAAAAAAGGGCCATTCGTTGACCCGCGGCTGTATGGCAAAGTTGTCAAGGCGCAGGAGTCTGGCTCCCACGAACCCATTACGACCTGGGCCCGACGGTGCACCATCGTTCCTGAGTTCGTCGGTGTGACCTTCATGGTTCATAACGGACGCCAGCACCTGAAGGTGTTGGTCACCGAGGATATGGTGGGTCACAAGTTGGGTGAGTTCGCTCCGACGAGAACGTTCCGCGGCCACACTGGCAAGGGCAAGAAATAGTTCACCGGCGTTTGGTTTGTTGAATCGGTGGTTTGAAGGTTACAGCAATGGCGTTTAAAGCCTCACACAAATATGCTCGAATCAGCGCTCGGAAGGTCCGCCCTTTGGCAGACTTGGTACGAGGCAAGTTCGCAGATGAAGCATTGGACCTACTGAAGTTCCAGCCGCACCGTGGTGCGAGAATGCTGGAGAAGGTTTTGCGAAGTGCAGTAGGCAACGCGCAAGATCCAGATCAGAACCGCGGTCAGTCGCTCAATCCAGAACGACTGGTAGTCGTCGACGCCCGCGTCGATGGCGGGCCGATGTTCAAGCGGATTCGTCCGCGAGCTCGAGGAATGGCGTATGGCATTCTTCGTCGCACCGCACACATCAGTGTCGAACTTGAATCAATCGACGAAGTATAGGTTGCACGAGTCGAGAATAAGATCGGCTTCCAACGAACAAGTGAGTTTGTGTTATGGGACAAAAGGTTAACCCCGTCGGCTTTCGTACCGGCATCGTCGCTGGATGGAAAAGTCGCTGGTATGCCTCCAAGCAAGAATATGCTGGGCTGCTGGTTGAAGACCAGAAGGTCCGCCAGTTCATCAGGAACCATCCTGATGGCAAGTTTAAGGCTCAGTACCGAAACGCTGGGATTGACCGAATCGAGATCGAGCGGACCCGCGACGAAGTGCGCGTGATCCTCTTCGTGGCACGACCAGGTTTGATTATCGGCAAGAAGGGCCAAGACGTCGAGAAGCTACAAGAAGAGCTTCAGGCACTGATTGGTCGACGAGTGAATTTGAAGATCGAGGAGATCGGTCGCCCCGAGCTTCAGGCAAGGTTGGTTGCAGAGGACATTGCATCTCAATTGATGCGTCGCGCTAACTTCCGCCGAACGATGAAGCGAGCTCTGGAAACCGCGATGGACGCCGGAGCAAAGGGTATCAAGGTGCAATTGGCCGGACGCCTGGGTGGAGCTGAAATGGCTCGACGGGAAAAGGCCAGTGCTGGATCGTTGCCGCTGAGCACGATTCAGGCAAAGATTGATTACGGTTTCTGCGAAGCACAAACGCCTCAAGGAAACCTCGGAATACAAGTTTGGATTAATCAAGGTTCTTACGCGGGAGACGCTAGCGATGGCGCTGATGCCCAAACGGGTCAAGCATCGAAAAAGCCAAAGAGGTCGCATAAAAGGTAATGCGACTCGCGGCAACAAAGTCGTCTTCGGCGACTTTGGACTGCAGGCGACTCAAGGCGGCTGGATCAAGGCCCGAACGATTGAAGCCGGACGTATTGCTGCACAGCAGTATGTTCGCGGTGAAGGTCGATTGTACATCCGTATTTTCCCTGACAAGCCAGTATCCTCCAAGCCGTTGGAAACACGGATGGGTAAGGGTAAGGGTGAGCCGGAAGCTTGGGTGGCAGTTGTGAAACCAGGTACGATTCTTTACGAATTGGCTGGTGTTACTGAGCAACAGGCGAAGGTTTGCTTCGCTCGATTGTCGGCCAAGATGCCGATTCCAGTTCGCTTGGTTGCACGACGTCCTGCCTAGGTTCGGACGATGCTCCCACCAACGAGACCAGACAGGTTCTGGTTCTCACCAAAATTGTTGAATGCGAGTTTGAGATGAAGATTAGTGAACTTCGAGAGATGAGTGACGAGCAGCTTGAGCTGACCGCAAAAGACGCAGCAACTCAGCTGTTTCGACTGCGAGTGCAAGCTCAGACGGAAAAGCTCGATTCACCCTCGGAAATTCGCCGCAATCGCCAGTTGATTGCCCGAGTGAAAACGCTCCAGACTGAGCGAGCTGCGAAAACGGCAGCCGCTTCCTAAAACACCTGTTTTGTTGTTGAGTTTGAAATGCCAGCCAGAGTTGAAATTGGTGTCGTCACCAGCGATAAGTGCTCAAAAACACGCCGCGTTGAAATCCCGCGTCTTGTGAAGCACCCGAAATACGGCAAGTTTGTTAAGCGTCGTACCGTGTGTCACGTCCACGACGAAGAGAACGAGTCGGCCCATGGTGACACCGTTGAAATCCGGGAAAGCCGACCGCTGAGTCGGTTGAAGCGGTGGACTCTGGTTCGAGTGGTTGAGAAGAGCAAAGAAGTCGACTTGGCGGCACTGCGTGCTGCTCGACGTGCTCAATCCGACGAGCAATCCGAGACGCTTCAGGATTTGACTGGCGACGAGGCTGCTGAAGGTGGCGAAGCCGCCGAGCAGTCGGCCGGTGGCGAAGGCTAGGGCACTTTGGCCCTTCAAACGCGGTAGTAAACGTACAAATTTTTTCCAAGATTTTCGATCATGATTCAGCAAGAGACTCGACTGGCTGTCGCTGACAATAGCGGTGCGAAAGAAGTCATGTGCATTAAGGTGCTTGGCGGAAGTCGTCGGCGGTATGCCGGGCTTGGCGACGTGATCATTTGCTCGGTCAAGGCTGTACAGGCCGGTTCCGAGGTAAAGAAGAAGTCCATTGTTCGAGCGGTGGTCGTTCGCTGTAAGCAGCCGACGCGTCGCCCTGACGGAAGCTACATTCGATTCGACAGCAATGCCGTTGTCATCATTGACAAAGATGCGAACCCACGTGGCACGCGTATCTTCGGCGCTGTTGCTCGAGAGCTTCGCGATCGACGATTCATGAAGATTGTTAGTCTAGCAAACGAGGTTGTTTGATTTCGGACCTTCCAAGCAGGCCGCTTGGTTGCCCCCAGGATTGAACAAGAAAACACAACTCAGGCCGCTGGGCTTTTTGAGGTAACAAAATGTTGATTCGAGAAGAAGACGAAGTCATCGTCATTCGCGGAGTGGAAAAAGGCTCCCGAGGCAAGGTTCTGAAGGTGGACCGCGAGAAGAATCGCGTCATCATCGAAGGAATCAACAAGGCTTATAAGCACGTCCGTCGAAGCAGCAAGAACCCGCAAGGTGGTCGGCTAAGCAAAGAGATGCCGGTTAGCGCCAGCAACGTGATGCTGATTTGCCCAGAGACGGGCAGTCGAACACGCGTCGGTGTCCGCTACCTCGCAGATGGCTCGAAGGAACGCTTCGCAAAGAAGAGCGGTGCTTCCCTCGGTGTGATCGCCCCTGCAAAGAAAAAGTACGCAACGGGCTAGTCTCCGCGGCGGCGAAACGAAACAACTCACAGCATACATAAAGAGTAGGATCCAGAGTCGATGGTCCCACGCCTTCAAGAAAAATACGAAAACGAAATTCGCTCTGCGGTCTCTGAAAAATTGGGTGTCAAGAACCCAATGGCAGTACCTCGGTTGACCAAGATTGTGATCAACATGGGTGTTGGTTCAGCCATCGCGGATAAGAAGAATCTCGAACTCGCCTACGCGGCCCTCACCGAGATCGCCGGTCAAAAGCCAGTTCAGACTCTTGCGAGAAAGTCGATCGCGGGATTCAAGTTGCGTGAAGGCATGGCGATTGGCTGCAAAGTCACGCTGCGTCGACAGCGGATGTACGAATTCCTTGACCGTTTGGTCAGCATCGTTCTGCCGCGGGTACGTGACTTTCGGGGTGTTAGCCGCAAGGCGTTCGACGGGAATGGCAACTACAGCTTGAGCCTGAACGAACAGCTCGTATTTCCTGAGCTGAACCCAGACAAATATACTCGCCCTCAGGGGATGAACATCACCATTTGCACGACCGCGAATAGCAATAGCGACGCGCTGGCCTTGTTGGAGATGTTTGGAATGCCGTTCAAGGCAGAAAAGACCAGCGCCGCGTAGGTGCCAGTCTGAAGACGATTCACAGCATTATTTCACCAATGATTACGCGGAAAATTGTCCGGTGGCAAGCAAAAGCAAAATAGCGAAAGCAAATCGAACTCCCAAGTTCTCAGTACGACGCGAGAATCGGTGCAAGCTTTGTGGACGACCTCGTAGTGTGTACCGCAAGTTCGGCATCTGTCGGATCTGCTTTCGGAAGCTAGCTGACCAGGGATTAATTCCCGGTGTTCGCAAGGCAAGTTGGTAAGTTAAACGTTGGCAATTAATGACAATTGAGCGTTCGGCCTGGCCGAGCAGCGTAAAAGTGGTAGCCGGCAGATAGCCCGCACCAGATTGTTGCATAAGGATTACATTTCGCGATGATGACCGACCCAATCGCTGACATGCTGACGAGAATTCGCAACGCAGTTCGAGTGGAACGCCAACACGTGGACATGCCTACTTCACGTGTGAAGGTGGGCGTTGCTGAGGTATTGAAGCGTGAGGGCTACATCTGGGACTACGCCGAAGTCGAGGGCGAGCCAGTAAGACAGCTCCGAATTGAATTGAAGTACGGACCCAACGGTGAACGCGTGATCCAAACGATCCAACGTGTGAGCAAGCCGGGACGCCGAGTGTTCAGCAAGAGTCGTGACCTGCGTCCAGTTTTGAACGGACTCGGGATTTCGATTATCAGCACAAGTAAGGGTATGGTCAGTGACCGAGAGGCACGGCAGCAGAACATCGGCGGAGAAGTTCTCTGCGAAGTTTGCTAGCTTCCTATCGACAGTTGTCATTGTCCGTTACGAATTAGAAACATTTTTTGAGTTGGCCGAGCCATGTCGCGTATCGGTAAAAAGCCTGTAGACATCATCGATCAAGTTGAAGTATCGGTGAAAGATCGGGTTATTACAGTCAAGGGTCCCCAAGGGACGTTGTCCTACCAACACCAGCCGCAGGTAACCGTCGAGGTTTCTGACGACGGAAAGTCCGTCACGGTAAGTCGCGATGGTGACGATCGTGCGTCCCGCGAACTGCATGGCCTAACGCGGGCGTTGATCGCGAACATGGTCACGGGTGTGAAGGACGGTTACGAGCGTAAGCTTGAAGTCGTTGGGGTTGGATATATTGCAGCGGTATCGGGCAACGAACTTCAACTTCGCGTTGGATATGCCAACGAGCTGAAGAAGACGATTCCTGAACAGCTCAAGGTGACTTGCCCAGACCAAACGCACATTGTCGTTCAAGGCTGTGACAAGCAGCTTGTCGGGCAGTTTGCTGCGGAAGTCCGGGCCCTGAGGAAGCCGGAACCTTACAAGGGTAAGGGAATTCGCTACCAGGACGAGCAAGTTAAGCTGAAGCCTGGTAAGTCGGCAACCTAGTCGTAGAATACAGATTCGCAGAGCCTGACGCACACTGGTGCGTCGTCCTAAGGTGGTGTACCGTGAAACTTAAGAAGATCATTAACAACCAACGCAAGCGGCGGACTTTCCGAGTACGGAAGAAGGTTCGTGGGGATGCGAGTCGTCCACGGCTTTGCGTAAACAGAACGCTCAACCATTTCTACTGTCAATTGATCGATGATGAGACTGGCCGAACGCTAGCCAGTGCATCGAGCAAAGATGGCAAGACCGCTGGTGGCGGGAACTGCGAAGCGGCTGCGGCTGTCGGCAAGACGATCGCCGAGAAGGCTTCGGCGGCTGGAATCAAAGCGGTTCGATTGGATCGCGGCTCGTGCAAGTACCACGGCCGAGTAGCGGCTTTCGCGGAAGCAATTCGCGAAGCTGGTATTGAACTCTAGGTAATAAAATCGCTTCGCGGCACGTAGATAGGCCGCAGGCAATCATCGTAAAAGTAAACGGGGTTTTCGCCGGTGTCCAACGCATCAGACCAAAACGCAGACGGCTCAATTGAACGAGTCTTGAAGATCAAGCGATGTGCAGCCGTCGTCAAGGGTGGCCGCCGTTTTAGCTTCGCCGCACTCGTCGTCGTAGGGGACGGCAAGGGCAAGGTTGGCTTTGGCTATGGCAAAGCCAATGAAGTACCGCCAAGCGTTCAAAAGGCGCAGAAGCAAGCCAACCGCGAGACGGTTGAAGTTCCAATCGTCGAGGGGTCCATCCCGCACCGAGTCGTCGGTGAGTACGGTGCCGCGAAGGTTATCCTGCTTCCCGCCAACCCTGGTACTGGTATCATTGCTGGCCCAGCGGTTCGTGCCGTGTGTGAAGCAGCGGGCATTAAAGATATTTTGACAAAGAGTTTCAGTTCGAATAACCCATCCGTTTTGGTCAAGGCGACGTTCAACGCCCTTGAGCAACTGCGTACCCGGGAAGATGTCGAACTGCTACGTGGAGTGAACTTGTCGTGAGAATTGATGACGTCAATCGAGGCATAAGCCGGCGCAAAAAAGCGCAGCGGATCGGACGCGGTAACGGGTCTGGTCAAGGTAAAACGGCTGGTCGTGGACAAGATGGTCAGAAGTCGCGGCGAGGTTTCTCGCGGCATCCTGGTAAGGTCGGCGAAGATTTGCCGATGATGCGCCGGATCCCCAAGCGTGGCTTCTTCAACAAGTTCGCTCAAACCGTAATCGCTCTTAACGTGGGTGATTTGGCGGCCGTCTTTGAGGCTGGTGAAGAAGTTTCACCTCAAATCCTCAAAGAAAAGGGGATCGTCAAAAAGCGTTTCGACGAGATCAAGATTCTCGGCGACGGCGTTATTGACAAGGCACTCACGGTGTCTGCTCATCGATTTAGCAAGTCCGCTGAAGAGAAAATCACTGCAGCGGGTGGCAAGGTCGAGAAACTACAAGCGAAGCGTACTCCGCAGCAACGAGTCGCTGATCTAGCCAAGAAGGCTTAGTTCGAGCGTCTCGCTCTAGAATCTCCACGAGGACAGGATTGATGTGGGAAAAAATCAGGGTTGTTTTCACGATACCTGAGCTTCGTCAAAAGATCCTTCTGACGCTAGCGCTACTGGGTGTTTATCGGATTGGCTACCAAATCCGACTTCCGTTTATCGGAACTGATAACGGCACCGGTGGCCAGCTCGATTCGTTCCTCGAGAGGTTTTCGGTCTTCGCCGCGACGGATCTTCGTCAAGTGACGATCTTCGGTCTCGGAATCATGCCCTACATCTCGGCATCGATCGTCTTCCAGCTACTTGGCAGCGTTTGGCCTCCCATCGAGCGTCTTCGTAAAGAAGGGCAGACGGGGCAGCGAAAAATCACTGAGTACACGCGGTATTTGACAGTTGGCCTCTGCGTAATCCAGAGCTGGGTCTTCTTGCGGTATGTTGTAATGCCCGGCGGCGTTGCTACTCAGTTCTGCTATGAAAATTCAAGCACGCTCCATTGGGGGTGGCAGTTAACCGCAATCGCAATCATGACCTGCGGAACTGTCTTCTTGATGTGGCTGGGTGAACAGATTGACGAGTATGGAATCGGCAATGGCATCAGCTTGTTGATTATGGCCAGCATTCTGGCTCAGATGCCAGGCGCTTTGCTGGAACTGCAAGGCAATATGACCACAGAATTGAGCGGTTCCTCGGGTGAGATCGGCCCTGACAAGTTGCTTGTCCTCGCATTCTTGTTCATCGCCGTTGTGTTCGGTGTCGTATTCATCACTCTTGGTCAGCGTCGAATTCAAACTCAAAGTGCCAAACACGTGCGTGGGCGTCGAGTCTACGGTGGCACCAAGCAGTATTTGCCGCTTCGCATCAATCAAGCTGGGGTGATGCCAATCATCTTCGCGAGCAGTTTGCTAATGCTTCCCGGAGTTCTCTTTGCGGCCATCTCGGCATGGTTCGTGAATCCCGAGAGCGAGACGATGACGTTCTTCTCAAGCACTTTCCAGTTCTTGGCTGACGCATTTCGTTCTGGCCAGTCGCTGACTTACGTTTTGACATTCATCGCTTTGATCTTCTTCTTCTGCTACTTCTGGACATCGATTACCTTCAATCCGAAGGAGATGTCAGAGAACCTGAAGGATCAAGGAACGTTTATTCCTGGTTATCGTCCAGGGAAGCGAACGGCGGATTACCTGGAAAAGGTAATGCTGCGAATCACCTATGTGGGTGCTGGCTTCTTGGCGATTGTCGCGGTGATTCCGAACCTGATCAGCTTGCAGCTCGATGTTCCATTTACAGTTGCCGCGTTCTACGGTGGAACAAGTCTTCTGATTGCGGTCAGCGTTGCATTCGACTTGATTCAGAAGATCGACAATCACCTGCTGATGCGGAATTACAAGGGACTTCTTGAGTCCTAGTCTGACAGAGTTGTCGGCGGGGTTGCCTTATCAAACCGGCCAACTGTAGTCCTGCATGTACACTTGCGCCCCATCGGGACAGAGCGAGGCCGCATTGGGACACATCGTCTTCCTCGGGCCCCCCGGCTCTGGCAAAGGCACGCAGTGCCGCAGACTTGGGGAGCAGTTTGGGATTCCGCATCTTTCGACCGGTGAGCTCCTGCGTGAGATCATCAGTCAGAACACTGCGTTGTCGCGATGGATTGCCCATCGGTTGGACGATGGCAATTTTGCGCCTGACCATTTTGTCCTTCAAATGGTGGCGGAATGGATCGCTGTGCGGGCCGAGTCGGGCACTTGTTTGTTCGATGGCTTTCCAAGGACACTTGCTCAGTCCCGAGAGTTGGACCGTAGCTTCGACTTCCGCGAACCGATCGACGTTTGCATTTTGCTGACGCTGTCGCAATCTGAGCTTGAGCAACGCCTTCGGCATCGAGCGACTGCTGAGAACCGAGCTGACGACAGCGATGCCGCTATCGCGCATCGAATGCGCGTGTTTGAGAGTGTGACGCTGCCGATTGCGGAGTACTACGAAGCGTCCGGAAGGCTGCTTCGGGTCGATGGCTCTGGAGAGATTGGGCTGGTGAGTCGAAGAATTGCCACCGCTTTGCGGGAGAGATAGTGCTTTGGGTGGCTGGATGATGGAGCTGCTGGAGGTTAGGGGCGCTGGAAGAGCGAAAACCCTGAAATTGAATAGCATTTACGGCTTGTCGGATTGTGAACACGTGCTGTAGAATGCTCGATTCGACAAGAAGAATAGATCAGTAGCGACACTTGCACAGTGTGCGATAAGTCGTTTCAAATAAAGCGTTTAGAGTAATCTCAAGGAGTCTTACGTGCCGCGTTTACTCGGTGTGGACATCCCAAACGACAAGAAAGTTAGCATCGCGCTGACGTACTTGTACGGAGTTGGCCCGCAAGTTTCTCGGGAAGTTTGCGTCAAGAATAACATCGATGGCGATAAGCCAGCTCGTGATTTGGACGAGGATGAGCTGAGCCGTCTTTCGACAATGCTTGAGCGGGACTTCACCGTTGAGGGGCCGCTACGTCGACAGTTGAGTCAGAATATCAACCGTCTGCGTGAAGTGCGATGTTATCGCGGCTTGCGTCACCGGATGGGCCTCCCAGTGCGTGGTCAGCGTACTCGAACAAACGCTCGCACCCGTAAGGGTCCGAAGAAGACAGTTGCCGGCAAGAAGGGTGTAAAGGATTTGCGTTAGTCCGCTTGGTGCATCATCCGTTTCTTTGCTTGCCGTGTGTTAATTCATGGGCAAGGGGATTCACTGCGGTGTGGTGTAAGTGGGCTTTGCAAGATTCGCTTGCTCTTCAGTTCGGTAGCACGACATTACACATGGAGCTTTGACGCGGTCGTTTGATCGCTTGCATTTCAAGGCTTCTCAGAAGTACAGACAGAATTAGACTTTACAGTCAGACGAGGGGTTCCAGTGGCGAAGGTCAAACGTCGCAAGCAGCGTAGAAACGTAACGATGGGCATTGCTCACATTCGTTCTACGTTCAACAACACAACGGTCACCATCACGGACAACAAGGGCGATACGCTCTGTTGGGCAAGTTCGGGGACTTGCGGCTTCAAGGGAAGTCGAAAGAGCACTCCGTTTGCCGGCCAGTCTGCTGCACAGCAAGCTGCAGAGAAGGCTGCGAAGTTCGGTGTCAAGGAGCTTGAGGTTCGAGTCAAAGGGCCAGGGTCCGGACGAGAAAGTGCAATCACAGCTCTTCAGACCGCTGGCATGACAGTGAAGTTCATCGAAGATGTGACACCCATCCCTCACAACGGCTGCCGCCCTCGTAAGCGTCGTCGAGTCTAAGCATTGGCGACGAGCTGACGGCTGGCGATTTTCTGCGGTGTTACACCTGTAGGGAGTTGCCACCTTTCCGTGACCGGCCTACCCCGAATCAAATCTGAAGGAATTGCAGCATGCACATCAAATGGCGTGGTTTAGAGCTGCCTAGCGTTGTTCAACCTGATCTGAATACGCTCTCTCCATCCTATGGAAAGTTCACGGCTGAGCCGTTCGAGCGTGGATTTGGCACGACCGTAGGGAATAGCCTGCGTCGCGTTTTGCTATCCAGTCTTGAAGGCAGTGCCGTCACTCAAATCAAGATCCGTGGTGCTCAGCACGAATTCACGACGATTCCTGGTGTTCTTCAGGATGTCACGGACATCGTCTTGAACGTCAAGAGCTTGGTTGTCAAAAATCACAGCGACTCCACTCGAGTCATCACGGTCGAGCGAAATACTGCGGGCGACATCACTGGTGCCGACGTTGAAACCGACGCGGATGTTGAGATCATCAACAAGCATCATGTGCTTGCTACGCTGACCGAGGACGTTCCATTCACAATGGAAATGGTTGTCGAGAACGGTCGCGGTTACGTGCCTGCGTCTGAGCACAGCTCGCGCGATCATGAAATTGGTATCATTCCAGTTGACGCGGTCTACAGCCCAGTCACACGTGTTCGTTATGACATCGAGGAAACTCGAGTTGGTCAGAAGACGAATTACGATCGCCTGAACCTTGAAGTTTACACTGACGGTTCGGTCAGCCCCGAAATGGCACTTGTAGAAGCTGCAAAGATCTTCCGCAAGCACCTGAATCCATTCGTTCAGTATACCGAGCTTGGTCAGCAAGTTCACGCGACTGCTCGCGGCGGACCAGGTTCTGCCGAAGCACAGTTGGAAGCCAAGCTGAATACGGCAGTTGCAGAATTGCGACTGAGCGTTCGGGCTGGCAATTGCCTGGAGAGCGAAGGGATCCACACGATCCGCGAACTTGTTCAGCGGAACGAAGATCAGTTGCTAGAGATTCGGAACTTTGGCGAGACCACGCTCACGGAAGTTCGTGACCGACTCTCGACACTAGGTCTGCACCTTGGAATGCGTTTGCCTTCCTCGCAAGCCTTTCGGTAGGCGACACTGGAATCATTGAATTCAAAATCGCTGGGCAGTTTGGCTCACGCGACACCTTATAACAGTTGAATTTTGACGGCTCTTACCCATGCGACACAGACGACACGGCCGAACTCTTGGGCGTTCCCCAAGTCACCGCAAAGCGCTTCTTAAGAACCTGACTGCTGCTCTTTTTCTAACTGAGCGAGAAGTCACCGAGCTTGATCCGAATCCTCCCAAGGTGCCTGGTCGAATCGTGACGACGCTTGCCAAGGCGAAGGAAGTTCGCCCAATGGTCGAGAAGTGCATCACGTTGGCGAAGAAGGCACGAGCTGCTGAGTTGGCTGCGTCTGAGTTCGCTACCGAAGCAGAACGCGGCACTGAAGCGTGGAAGCAATGGCGCGGTAGCGATCAGCACGCAAAGTGGGTAGAAGCTACGGCTCCTGCCGTGAACGCTCGCCGACGTTTGTTCCAATCGCTTCGCGACAAAGAGGCTGTCCGTATTTTGGTGGACGACATCGCGGAACGATTCGAAGACCGAGATGGCGGGTACACACGAATCATGCGTCTTGCGACTCCTCGACTTGGGGATGCTGGCGTTCGTGCAATCCTTGAGCTCGTTGGGAAGAACGATCGAGTTGCGGCAAAGAGTCAGAAGCCAGCATTCGCATCAGATGATGCAGACGCACCAGCGGAAGATAGCTCTGAGCAAGAGACGGCAGGCGAGGAAGTCGCTGAGTCGGCAGACAGCGCTGAAGACGCAGAAAAGAAATCAGACGAGTAGCCTCAGCTACCTTGACCCAGGCTGCGTGATTGTCGGCCTGTGCTAATCAATACAAAACATCGAATCGACGAGTTACTAAAATGGCGAAGAGTAAGAAGAAGGAAGTCGTGCACTTGGTATGTGAAGAGTGCGGCGATTACAACTACACGCTTCGAAGACGTTCTGGCGGCGAGAAGCTCAAACTGAAGAAGTTCTGCCCTCGTCTGCGAAAGCACACCATTCACAACGAGAAGAAGAAGTAGCACGCTTCTCCGGTCTGCTGCAGCGGAAGCGCTCAGTCGATGAATGCATTTTCCGAGAGAGTTGTCGCGAGTTATCGTGACAACTCTTTTTCGTGCGCTGATATAGTGGAGCGGGACTCCAGTTTCGAGAAATCGCGAGTACCGAAAGATCGCGAATACACCGTGTAGATATCGTCAGCATGAAAACCTTCGACGCAACAACAAAGATCTGCATTGCCGCGTTTGCTTTTGCGAGCTTGGCGGCTTTTGCAAGCGCGCAGGACGCGCAGCAGAAGCGGCCCAATGTCGTCATCATTGTGGCTGACGATCTTGGCTACGGAGAACTTGGCTGCCAGGGCAACGATCAGATCCCGACGCCACACATAGATGCGCTTGCCCGTGCTGGGGTACGCTTTACCCAAGCCTACGTGACTGGTCCCAACTGCAGTCCGTCGCGTGCCGGGCTTTTTTCCGGACGGACCCCCACGCGGTTCGGCTATGAATTCAACCCCATCGGCGCTCGCAACGAGGATCCAGGGACCGGCATCCCCAAAAGCGAACAACTGCTGTCGGAGTACCTGCGATCGGCGGGCTACGTATGCGGTCTGGTCGGAAAGTGGCACTTGGGTGGAGCGGCAGATTATCACCCGCATCGCCACGGGTTCGATTTCTTTTTTGGATTCACGCACGAAGGCCACTACTTTGAACCGGCCCCATGGGAGAACACGACGCTGCTTCTAAGGAGACGCTCGTTACCAAAGGCCTGGGGCTCGCCTTATCGTGCTTCGCCTACGAAGTACTACGGCAGTCACATGAACCACGATGAACCTGCGTACGACGCGAATAACCCGATTGTACGCGATGGTCAGCCTGTGGCTGAAGCCGCCTATTTGACCGACGCGCTTGCTCGCGAAGCGACAGGGTTTATCAAAGCCAACAAGGCGACTCCATTTTTTCTCGCGTTGACCTTCAACGCTGTCCACAGCCCTCTTCAGGCGAAAAATTCAACACTGACGGACCTTGCCTACATCGATGATATTCACCGGAGGATCTTTGCGGCAATGTTGGTCGATATGGATAGAGCCGTAGGGAGAGTCGTCGAGTCGCTCGAGCAGCAGGGAGTACTGAATGAAACAGTGATTTTCTTCTTGAGTGACAACGGCGGACCTACGCGTGAATTGACCAGTAGTAATGCTCCGTTGCGAGGCGAAAAGGGGAGTATGTATGAAGGCGGATTGCGTGTCCCATTCATCGTCCGTTGGCCCAGTGCTGCTTCAGCAGGGAAGGTCTCCGACGCAGTCGTCAGCTCAATGGACATTTACGCCACCTGTCAAGATTGGCTCAAGATCCCAACAACGCAGGTCTTGGACGGCCATTCGCTTGAACGCTTTGCCAGCGATGCTCAGGCTGATTCGCTGCATTCGGAATTGTTCTGGAGGCAGGGCGGAAGAGCCGCGTTGCGGAGCGGCGAATACAAGATTGTCGCTCCTGGTAGATCGGCAAAGAATCGCCGCTGGGAACTGTACAATATTGAGCAGGATTTATCCGAAACGAATGACTTGGCGACGCAGCGCCCAGAAGTCCTGGAAGACTTAATCCAACGTTTTCAAGTATTGGACCAGGAGATGTCTGCTCCCTTGTTTTGATCCAGTTGCTTGAGCAACCGGTTAGAAGCACCTTTGACCCAATGCGATCACGCGAACACAGAAGTACAGATCGGTTCGATCACTGCCTTGAGAACGACACATGGCCATCGACAACCAAAGTGAAAAGAAGATCGACACGCGAGCTCAGGTAATTACACCGGAGAATATCGCATTTGAGTACGCGTTGGCGGGACCATTTCTTAGGCTTCCTGCGTTTCTGTTCGACCTTGCGTTTCGCGTCTTTGTCTTCGTCGGCTTGATTTTCTTGTTGTCGCTCTTTTCTGCATTTGCTCCAGTAGGAACGGGGCTGATTGCGACCGTTTTCTTGATTCTGCTTTTCTTCTTTTTGAGCTGGTTTTACGGCATCTTTTGCGAGACGCGGTTCAATGGCCGAACATTCGGAAAGATGGTGTTCAAGCTGCGGACCATTTCGACTGATGGCCGGCCGATCAATGCTTCGCAAGCTGCCCTTCGAAATTTCCTACGACTAGCAGATATGGGAGTGTTGTTGCCATTGCAGATTCTTTCGTCGGAAGCAGCTCCGGCTTTTGTGATTCCAACGATGTCACTTGGACTGATTGCAATGTTCCTGTCGCGACGGTTTCAGCGTATCGGCGACATGGCTGCCGGGACGATGGTTGTCGTCGAAGGCGGGCAACTGAAACCCTGGAATCTAGCTCCCGAAGACGCGCGGGCCTTTGGGCTGAGCGAGATGATCCCTGCAAACTTTGTTGCCAGTCGCGCTCTCGCCACAACGGTCGGGCTGTATATGGAAAACCGCAAGCGTCTGAGCGGCCCGCGACGCGACGAGATCGCTTCGCACGTCTCGTCCCAGTTACTGCCAGAATTTGGCATGCTGCCCGACACCGGTCCAGACCTACTCATGTGTGCGCTGTATACTCGAATCTTTATGTCTGAGCAGCAACGGGAAGAGGGCATGGCTCGATTCCGGCAATCAGCACCGCATGTGGCCGGCAGAGTATAGCGACACTGCGTATTGCTCAGAGTATAGCACTCAGTCCTATCACCACCCGCCAAGTTGCAAGAGTTTGTT
>CAYPLE010000021.1:32255-43245 GCA_964411445.1 uncultured Pirellulaceae bacterium | reverse complement strand
GCTCAGAGTATAGCACTCAGTCCTATCACCACCCGCCAAGTTGCAAGAGTTTGTTTACCCAGGAGAAGTAGATGCCGACTCCGGCTGAAACAGTGCAAAAACGCCGGGCGGACTGGGTTCGCCTTGAGCAGATGCTGGGACAGATCTCTTCGCGCAGCTTGTCAGGACTCTCCGGGCAGCGGCTCACCGAATTGTCTCGTCTTTACCGAGCCGCGTGTGCAGATCTGGCTATGGCGGATCAGTATCGGCTCTCGCCCGAGTCGGTTCAGTACTTGCATGATCTGGTTGGACGCGGGCACAACACGCTCTACCGCTCGCGACGTTTCCAATACCACATGTGGAGTGATCTGCTGTTTCGGCAGGCCCCTCGTCAGATCTTTAATGACCGCTGCGTTCACATTTGTGCGTTGCTCTTCTTCGGGCTTTTTACCATCTCAGGCCTGATGGCCTACCATGACACTACATTCCCTGGATTTGCGGAGCGGATGTTGGGTGATGAACAAATGGAGTCGCTGGAGAGTATGTACGAAAGTGTTGACTTTCGTAATTCATCCGACAGCGGCGTGGGGCCGAACTTGGCTATGGTGGCCTTTTATATCCAGCATAATACGGGCATTGGGCTGCAGTGCTTTGCCCTTGGGCCGCTCATCGTGCCAGGGCTATACACGACAGGCTACAACGCGACCGTTTTAGGGGCATCCTTTGGTTATATGGCACGTGGGACAACCCCCGGTGGGGATTCCTTTATGGAGTTCGTAACGGCCCACGGCGCTTTCGAGTTAACGGCCATTGCGTTGGCTGCAGCCGCAGGATTGCGGATCGGTAGCGGTTGGTTGCTGACACGCGGGTTGACGCGAGTCGATTCACTGCGGCGACAAGCGCAGAACGCGATTCCCGTCATGACCGCCTCGGGCGTGTTGTTCTTTTTGGCTGCCTTGACGGAAGGATTGCTATCGCCCAGTGGTGTTCCCTACATGTTCAAAGCACTCTTCGGGATATTCTCCAGCAGCATACTAATGTTCTACTTTGTTGTGCTCGGTTATACGTCCCAGGCGGCTGGAGACTAGCCAAGTGCAACTCGACAAGACAGACATTACGATTCGTCGCCGTTCCACGCTGGAGCTGTACGACCTCACGCTGCTGGTGTTCAAGAAGCACTGGAAAGTGATTTTGGCGAGCAGCCTGATTTTTGCGGTTCCAGCTCTCTTGTTGGACTTGTTGGCGACATCTTGGATGTTGCAGCCCGAAGCAGAATGGGCCTTCGACTCATTCGATGATCCGCAGACATCGCTTCGGTGGCGCCGAGCGGTACACTTGGTTGTGCTGTTCGGATTGCAGTACTCGATCGTCTATGTGCCCACGACAATCCTCCTGGGCAGTTTGGTGTTCTTCGAGAAAATCACATATCGTGAAATCTTGATTCGGATTCGCAAGATTTGGTTTCCGTGCATTTTTGTTCTGGGCATTATCCGCCTGGGAATCGTCCCAATTCTGCTGGAGCCACTAGTGCGGCGGGAGTTTACGTTTGATTGGCCGTACGAATTTTTTATCCTGATCGCCATGCCCATTTGCGGCCTCATTATTCGAGCTGTTGCTCCGTTTGGCACCGAAATTCTTGCGCTGGAAATGTGTCCTCTTCGGGCTGCCAAAGATAGTCGCGCGGTGACCTATCGACGCCGGAGCAGTCGGCTGAACGGCCTCTTGGCTGGCGAGCACGTGGGGCGAATGCTCTCCGCAGCGCTCTTCTCTTCGCTAATGCTGGCCATGGTTCTAGGCATCGGGATGTGGGGATCAGGCGTATCCACCGGAGTCTGGCAATGGTCTGCTTTCTGCGATTACGTGTGGCTGCCGTTTGCGCTGTGGATTGTGGGGACTTTCTTTTGTGTGTTCCGTTTTCTAGCGTATTTGGATAGTCGAATCCGCTTGGAAGGTTGGGAGATCGAGCTTCGCATGCGTGCAGAGGGGGATCGGCTTTCAGGCAAACGCAGAGCGATTTCAACTGGCTCTAGCATTGCAGATCAAAGGGCGGTCGAGCGACAAGACGCTGCCAAGGAGGTCGACATTGAGGTTTAGAGACGTAGCACTCAGGCGGATCCTCCTCCCGAGCATCGTTGGGGCGATCCTAATCTCGCTGTTCGTGCCATCAGTGGATCTAGTGGCTGCGCCGCAGCAAAGTGATCGTGGCGTCGATGTGGATCGAGCCCTGAAGAATTTTCCGGATGCGAGCTGGTATGACGAAGATACGGTCGAATTTGTACCGCCTCGGCTGGACGAATTCCACGACAATCCACTTCGGACAGAGGCGGAGGCTGTAAAACCGACGGTGGAACAAGCGGCTGATTGGGACTTCTGGCCAGATTGGAACTTCAGTGGATCGCAGTACGGCGCTGAATTGCTTAGCACGCTCTTTTATATCTTCACAACGCTGCTAGTGATTGCAATCGTGGCTCTGATCGTGTGGTTCATTGTTCGCGAGTTCGCTCCTGGTCTGCGCCGATTACCAAAGTTGGGCGATGGTGACGAAATCAAGATTGACCCCAAGAAGGTCGTTGATCTGCCTTTTGAGGCAAAGCCGGAAATGGGGAACGATCCGCTGGCTGCAGTGCGACGCTTAATGGCTGGCGACAATTACGACGCCGCGATCATTTTTCTATACGGTTACATGTTGCTCGCCCTGGATCAGCACAGGCACATCTATTTGCAAAAAGGAAAAACGAATCGGATGTACTTGAGGGAGTTGACTGGAGCGGAAATGCGGCGGATCCTGGAACTAGCGATTCTTGCATTCGAAGACAGTTTCTTCGGGAAACATCCGCTCAGCAAGGACCGGTTTATGGAAGTCTGGCAGGAGCTTGACCTGTTTCACGCCTGTGTACGACGCGGCAAGACGGACGTCGCCCCAACGGCGGCTCTGACAGGAGCCCCCGCATGACAAACAATTACGCTCGAGCGATCTGTACTGCTGCGTGCGGACTCGTCATCATTTTGACGAGCGGCTGCTCCAGCTATCTGCCAGAGTTCACTCAGTTTGGCGCCGTGACGCCGCCGGATGAGAATCGCAGCCTCAACGGTCTAGGGCTGCATCGCGACATGTGGGAATCCGCTGGCGTGAAGTGCATTCGCCCAAGCAAGCTTTCGCCTAGATTGGACTCCGTCGACGCAATCGTGTTGGTTGGGCAGACATTCGCACCGCCTGGGCGAAGTGCACGCGATTGGCTAGAGGATTGGCTCGCAGAAGAATCAGGAAGAAGCGTCATTTACTTTGGGCGAGACTTCAACGCGGAAGCATATTATCGCGAGCAAACGATGCCTTCGATCGCCCCAGAATTAGTCGACGAAGCAATCGTTGAGGCGGCTCGTGTTGAAGCCGACGAGTTGAAACAGCGAATTGCAGCTTACCCAGAGAATACCTTTTGCCAATGGTTTTATCTCAATACGACGCGTCAACCTTCCACTCTTCGGACTTTCCGCGGTCCGTGGGCGGAAGGACTTTCAGGCCTGGATGGAAGTTGGCCAGTGCGCACCGTGCTTCTCCCCCCGGATGCAGATGATTGGAAATCAAAGGTTCCGTCCTGGATTGGTGCGGGTACAGGCCCGAAAAACGTCTTCAGACCCCGTGGTGGAAGTGACTACTTTGATCGTTCCAGGTGGGACATTGACGAATTCAGCACGCAGGAAGACTGGGACAAGGCATTTGATGAAGATTTGGACTCTGAAGTTCTGCTTGCCGGCAGCGATGGTACTCCGCTGGTTTACCGTTTGAGCAGTTCCAAGTTTTCTGGCAGCCAAATTATCATTGTGAACAACGGTGCGCCGTTCCTAAATGCGACGTTGATCGAGCCGCTGCACCGAAACATTGCAACACAGATTATCGAAAACTGCCTGCCCGCCGATAGCCTTGCCCTGTTCGCGTACGATGCTGGCGGTATCTTGATTTCCGATACGCCTGAGCAAGATTCACGCGGCGCTGGTTTGGAAATGTTCCTGGTTTGGCCGCTGAGTGTGCTGACGGTTCCGCTGGCCATTCTGGCCGTTGTTGCCTGCGTCGCGTTGCTGCCGATTCTTGGGCGACCGCAACGGTTGCGGCCGCGTAGCGTCAGCGACTTTGGGCTGCACGTAGACGCTGTTGGGCAACTCCTTTACGAAACCCGAGACTGGCATTTCGCTGCCTCGATGATAAGCACCTACTTTCGTCGAGTGCGTCGGGAGGCACCGCCAGCTTGGGTAACCCGGCTGCTTTCCAAAGGTGAAAATAGAGCACTTCAGTCTGCCCCAGTCGCGTCGACGTCACCACCCTTGATGCCGAAGTCTTCGACACTAAATGAGCAGGCACCTCCACCGGTGGTCGTTTCTCCGGAGCAAGCGGCATCGCCAGGGGAAGAATTACACAGCCAGCAGGCGTCGGGAGTGTCGAATCCAACAGCGTCGAATCCAACAGCGTCGAACCCAGTACCGCGTGATTCGGGCGACATTCCACCGTCGGCCTAAGTTTCCGCGTTTAAGAATAGATCAATCAACAATCATTGAAGTAAACGGACATGCGTACCACCAAAGAGATCTTCGAAGCCATTTCCGGGCAGCTCTCCAAACTGTTTATTGGCCAGCCCGAGTTGGTTCTTACAACGCAAGTAGCCCTGTTTTCCGGCGGTCATGTACTGATCGAGAGCTTGCCTGGCATGGGCAAGACTCTATTCGTTCGTGCTCTTGGCAGAATTTTAGGCTGCCAGTTTGGCCGCATCCAGTTTACCGCTGACTTAATGCCTTCGGATATCACCGGAGCTCCATTGCTGGACATGCGAACCCAAGAGTTCAAGTTCCGTCCGGGGCCAGTTTTCACTCAGTTGTTGCTAGCCGATGAAATCAATCGTTCTCCCGCCAAGACGCACGCCGCGCTGCTGGAAATCATGCAGGAGTATCGGGTAACCGTTGACGGGACGAGCCACGAACTCACACGTCCGTTCTTGGTCCTCGCAACGCAAAACCCGATTGAAAGCGAAGGCACTTATAATTTGCCGGAAGCCCAGTTGGACCGCTTCATGTTTAAAGTCCTGGTCGACTACCCCGGCGAGCAGGAGGAGGCACATATTTTGGCGTTGCACTCGCAGCAAGTGGATTTGTCAAAGCGAATGCAGGAAGAGTTGGAAACGGTAACCGGCCCAGAAGAGATCATGCAAATCGTTCAGGCAAACGCCCAAGTCCGAGTTGAACCTGAACTTCTCGCCTATGTAAACCGCCTGGTCCGCCAAACGCGAACCTGGCCAACGTTCCATTTGGGTGCATCGCCGCGTGCTGGCCTTGCTCTTGTCCAAGGAGCAAGGACGCTTGCTGCGTTTCGGGGACGCGATTATGCCATTCCAGATGATGTCGCCGAAATCCTCCTGCCTGCGTTGCGACACCGCGTGATCATGACGGCGGAAGCCGAGGTCGAAGGGCTGCGCGTTGACGACGAGTTGCTTGCGCTGATGAAGAGTGTTGAAGTTCCCAAGGGGACCACCGGCGGGATGCAGCCACCTGCGCAACCAACGCCGCCACCATCGGTTTAGCAATACGCGTGGGCTCTAGCATCAAGTCCTAGGCGACTAAAGCTGTTCATAGGGCAGGGAGAAGAGTAATTCCATCTCGGTGACGTCGCCAGAAGTCAGGCCTTTCTTGAACCAGTAGATCCGTTGTTGGCTACTGCCGTGTGTGAACGAATCGGGCCGAACCATCCCCGTTGCTTCTCGCTGCAAAGTGTCGTCGCCAATTTGCTGAGCAGCCTTTAAGGCTTCGCCAATGTCGCCGACTTCGAGAACATTCTTGGTGCGTTGCAAGTGATGAGCCCACACGCCCGCCAGAAAATCAGCTTGCAATTCTAGTCTTACGCTCCATTTGTTGCCTTCCGCCTTGCTTAGCTGAGCTTGCTTTTGCTGGACCATCATCGATAGGCCAAGCATATTTTGGATATGGTGGCCAACTTCGTGGGCGATGACGTAAGCGCACGCAAAATCCCCCGGCGCCTTGAAACGCGTCCGTAATTCTTCGAAGAATGACAAGTCTAGATAGACTTGGTTGTCGCCTGGGCAGTAGAACGGACCGACCGCCGAACTTGCTCGACCACATGCCGACTGGACGCTGCCACGGAACAGCTCAAGCTTGGGCTTCTGATACCGCTTGCCAAGTGCTTCAGGCAGCAGTTGCGTCCAAACGTCTTCTGTGTCTTTCAGAACAACGCCGACAAAGTCACGCAGTTCTTGCTCAGCCTCGTCAGCTACCGCAGCTCCGCCTTGTGCAGCTTGGACTTGATTCTGTTGTAGCTTCTGAGCCGCCACCCGCGCTGCATCGCCAGCATCTCCGCCGCTTAATAGCGTAAAGACCACAGCGACGATGACTGCCAAAATTCCCCCGCCACCGAGAGCAACACCGGCGGACTTCCCACGACTATCTATAACATTGTCGCTTTGCTCACGACCCTTCCAACGCATCGTATCTTTCCCTTCCAGAAGAAAAGCAGGCGGACAGAGCCCCTGCGATCTCGCAGCACAAGCTCGACCAAGGTTTGTTGCGACGCACCAACCCGCCGCCTCAATGAAGGGTACCGACGGAATTGGACCAGGGCAATGGTTCCAAAGGCCATTTGCGGACTAATTCATCCTTCGTCGCTTTTGCGGCACGCCTACTCAAGCGCCACCAAACGATCTTCCGGCACCATTAAAACGCAGATTGGTGCTGGCGTGTGAATGACGCTTCGATTGTAGGATAGTTCCCCAGACTGGCTGTCGATACTGAATGCTGCCAACGTGTGCGAGTCTTGGCCACCGACAAGGGCCCATTTTCCATCTGGGGTTAGGTTGAAGTTGCGCGGCGTAACAGCCCGAGCATTTTCGATTTCCACAACAGAGAGCTCTCCAGTTGCTTCGTCGACCGAGAAAGCGGTGATCGTGTCATGCCCGCGATTGGCTGCGTAGACAAACCGCCCGTTGGGATGCACGCGAATCTCCGAACAGCTCTTGAATTGTTCCTTTGCCAGTAAAGCTGGCGCGACGGTTGGAATCGTCTGCTTGATCTGCATCTTGCCGGTTTGTGCGTCGTAGTCGAACACCGAGACGCTCAGCGAAAGTTCGTTGAGCACATAGACCCATTTCCCAGAGGTATGAAACTTCATATGTCGCGGCCCGCCACCGGGAGGCACGCTGGCAGCACCAGCCGGCAACAGATTGGTGCCTTCTACTTGATAGGTTACAACTTGGTCGAGCCCCAAGTCGGGGACGAAGGCGAACCTTCCATCTGGCGAAAAGCCAGTCCAATGCGCGTGCGGTGCATCTTGGCGTTTGGCCACCACGCCCGAACCGCCCTGATGTGGCAGCAATTGCGTCCGCTGCATAATGCTGCCTTCGTCGGACAGCGCGAAAACGGCTGTCGAACCACCACCGTACTGGGCTGTCATCAAGAACTTAGCACCTGGGCCAACCGACACATGGGCTGCTCCGCCATCGCCAATCTCAGCCGAGCTATCCAATTTTAGTTTGGCGTTTTTGCCGGTAGAAGTGATTTCATAGCAGGCTACACTCGGCACCGAGTTCAGCGTCCCGACGGCGTACAAGAATTGTCGGTTGGGGTGCATCGCCAAGAATCCAGGTCCGCTTATCTCAGCCACCAGTTTCGACGGGCTAAGTCTGCCGGATTCGGTATCAAAGGTGCAGTGGTAGATGCCTTTGCTCAAAGGACTGCTGCTGGTGCCCAGCCAAACATCGAGCTCCGCTGCCGCACAATTAAGTGTCCCCACGGTGAATACTCCAAACGCGGCGATGAAACAGAGTACCCATGATTTGAATAAATATCGATTCATACTTCTGACTTTTATAGACCTGATTGCGCGTCATGAAAATGCAACTAGCTCCACCCGACGGCAGGCAAGACGCCTTCGAGGAGGAGCCCGCGGGGCTTCGGTTGCAAGGCGAGTTTCCCGGCCGTTTGCCCCGAGATATTGTACGCGTTTCCCACCCAGTGTGCTTGTCGGTGCCCCGTTGGTAACGTTTCCCGGCCTGAAGTTCGCCTCCGCTTTTACCCTGTCGCGAAGCGATCCGCCGCCTTTGCGATCTGCCGCCCAAGTATTCGCATCGCCGTAGCCCCTTTCTAGAAAAACTCCCGCCGATACATTGGACTGGCACAACCACCTAGTAGCCAACTATTGCAGTTATCATCGCAAAAGCAAGCATCAGGCATCGTCATGAGTCGCAAGAGAATCGTCATTGTCGGAGCTGGATTTGCTGGGCTGAATGCTGCTAAGGCACTTGGGCGATGCCGCGACGCAGACGTGACGGTTATCGATCGACGTAATCACCATCTGTTTCAGCCACTGCTTTATCAAGTTGCCATGGCAGGCCTGGATCCATCCGAAATTGCCTCGCCGATCCGTTCGATGCTTCATCGCTACAAGAACATTCGTACGCTCCTGGGAGCAGTGACGGACATTGACACGCAGCGGCAGTTGGTGACGACTGAATCTGGAGCGGTTCCCTACGACTATTTGATTGTCGCTTGTGGTGCACAGCACAGTTATTTCGGAAATGACCACTGGGAACAGTTCGCCCCAGGCTTAAAAAACATTCCTCAAGCCACTGAGATTCGCCGACGCGTCCTGATTGCGTTTGATGAAGCCGATCGCACCCATGAAAGGGCGCAGCAAGACCACTATTTGACCTTCGTCGTTGTCGGCGGAGGGCCAACTGGCGTGGAGCTTGCTGGTGCCATCGCAGAGATGGCCCGTTTTACGCTCAAGCGAGACTTTCGAACGATCGACGCGACTTGTGCCCGAGTCATTTTGGTGCAAGGTGGTGATCGCGTGTTGAAGCAGTTTCCCGACAAGCTATCCGCTTACGGCCGCGACGCCTTAGAGAGCATGGGGGTTGACGTGCGGTTGGGAGACCGTGTGACCGACATCAACGCTGAAGGCGTGAAGGTTGGCAAAGACTTCATTGCAGCCAAGACGGTTATCTGGGCTGCTGGAGTTCAAGCCAGTGTGTTGGGGGGGAAGCTAGGTGTGCCGTTGGACCGATGTGGCCAAGTGATCGTGGGGCCTGATCTATCCATCCCCGAGTCGCCAAATGTCTTTGTCGTGGGCGATCAAGCGGCTGCGAAGAGCGAAGATGGCAACATGCTTCCGGGCTTAGCGCCAGTGGCTATACAGCAGGGGAGATATGTCGGCAAGTTGATTCGCGACGAAATTCGGCGACAGAAAGATTCAACGAGCCAGCATCGCAAACCGTTTCGCTACTACGACAAAGGCCAAATGGCAACCATCGGACGCCGACGGGCAGTTGCCCAATCCGGAAAGATGCAACTGACGGGAACCTTGGCCTGGCTAGCATGGCTGTTCATCCACATCGTCTACTTGAGTGGATTCCGGAATCGATTCTTTGTATTTCTGACTTGGTCGTGGTCTTACATCACCTTCTCCCGCGGAGCCCGGCTGATCGTGCCGCGTCGTTGGCGCATTACGGAATACAACGAATAGCATCGAACTTGCCGCCGCGACGTTCATCGCCGACTGGCTGAAACACCGCGAGCTTGGCCAGTAGTGCCGTGAAAGCCGCTACTCTCTTGGTTCCTTCTTGCCGATCCAGGGAATGCCGAACAGTCCAGCGGCTGATGTTGAAATCCCCAGAACAATGATCGCCAGAGAGACAGCATTGACCCAAGGGGCAGCGTTGCCAACAGCGAAGTCTGCGCCAACTCCAGCCAGCCACGCTGCGGTGAGCCCCGCCAGTAACGACGGGAAGCTCCAGAGTTTCGATTGTGCGAGGCCACCCCACACCAGACACAGGGTGACCGTGCAAAATGCTACGTTTAAGCCATTGGCGAATACTGCGATTGAATCAATCGTAGCCAGAACGTCGCTGGGCAATGCGCTCACGTCTGAGCCATCAAGGATCAAGTACAGAGCAGGCGTATGCTTGTCGTAAATGAGCGTGTCGAGCACGATCTTCAGCGATGCGATGAGGTTTAGGGTGGACCAGATCGTCAATACCCAGCATCCGATTCTCAGCATGCAATTCAATCAAAGCTAAATGGCAACGCGTCGGATGAATTGTCAACGTAAAACGCCTGCGCGGGTCAGAACCGCTGTCTACTTCAAACGTCGCAGTTGAATGTTCTTGAACTGGACCTTCATAGCAGGGCCACGGTGTGCTTGCAAAGCAACGACACCTTTCTCACTGGCCTTTTCCTTCTGATGATCGATGACTTCACTCATCAATTCGCCGTTGATGTAGTGACTCAGCCGCTTCCCTTTGGCAACAATGCGATACGCATTCCATTCTCCGTTCTTGATCTTCTTTGCCAATTCATCCTTGTCGCCAAATTGTTCAACGGTTTTCTTTCCGTCTGGGCCGATCGTCAACCGTTGCCCGCGTTGCGCAAGGATTCCGCGTCCCTTTTCTTCGTAGTTGATGCCTGCGAACTTCATCGTTGGATCGATATCGGCTTGGTAACCGCCAACGACAAATTCTTTTTCGTCGATCACCTTGCTTCGGTACTGGATTCCAGAATTACCTTGCTCGCTAATCCGGAAATCCAGCTTCAACACAAAGTTCGCTACCTCTCCGTCCCAAATCAGAAATGTGTTCTGTTTGATTGGATTCTCGTCTGTAGTCGTCCCGGTAATCGCACCATCTTCGACGTTCCAAAGCTCTTCCTTGCCACGCCAGCCATCCAGTGTCTTGCCGTCGAAGAGCTCTTCGAAAACAGGCTTTTCGCCAGGCTTCTTGGCTTTCTTCTTTGGTGTAGCTTCAACCGTTGCTGACTGCGCTAGCGCAGGGACGGGGGCCAAGATTAAGGCAAGAATGCAGAGTAATTTCATCGTCTTTTTTCTCGTATGCTGTAATTCGAAGCGAACGCCGCCTTGTAAGGTCGAGTCGGCTCAGTAGAAGGCCTTGAATATAACCCGCTGGGAGACGGATTTCATCCATCCAAAGCGACTCGGCCCCATTTCGCAGAAATCCCGGCGTTCGCG
>CAYPLE010000021.1:0-32155 GCA_964411445.1 uncultured Pirellulaceae bacterium | reverse complement strand
AGGCAAGGCCGTCAAAAGACGAATCCGTTGGAGAAGCTAAGAGCCTGCTTTGGTGGCGTCCCAGGTCCAGTGCCGGTCACTTGTCGCTTGGACAGTATGGGCAGCAAACCCTAACGCGACCACGATTTCTCGGATTTCGTCGAGGCTCAAAGCTGCGTGAAGCGACTGACGGAACAACTGTTGAGCGAAATCGTTTTCGTCGCCAGTGTAAAGCCTTACAAACTCTTCAACCTTTTCCGCTGTCTCTGGCCGCATTAAGTCACGTACAAAAATCCGGCCTCCCTCTTTGACCAAGCGTACTCCCTCTGCCAAGGCGGGGGCTGGGTCGGGCAGATGGTGTACCAAACTGTTTGAGATGAAACAGTCGAATGGATCGTCGAGCCAGCGAATGTTCTTTGCATCTGCCTGCATCAACTCAATGCGTCGTTCATGACCACTGTTGATTACATTGTGCCGAGCAACGTGGAGCATGCTGGCTGCCGCGTCGATCGCCATGACCTGACAATCCTCCACCGCATCACACAGAACGATCGGAATCAGGCCAGTCCCGGTTCCCAGATCAAGAATGGTTTCACCTACATCGCCTCCTGCAAGCAGGTCGTCAACAAATGTCTGATTGACGGCCGCATGGTCCATCTGGTCATAGCACTCCGCTTCGTCTGCGGAATCCATTTCTTCAGGTTCGAGCGTTCTTGCTAGCATGTTTTCAATTCCGCTGTTCTCGAGCGCACTTACTGAGCCTTTGGAGTGAGCAAAAGGATTGCAAAGTACTTCTTCGCGTCTGTCCAGTGATCCTTCAGCTCAAAGCCAGCTTGCGCGGCAATCTCGACAAAGGAATCGATGGTGTACTTGTGGGAAAATTCCGTGTGAATTCTCTCCCCCTTCCCAAACTCGAACTCCTCGCCAGCGACCGTCACCGTTTGATCAACCTTGCTTTCAAGATAGATCTCGATGCGTGCGTGCTGTTCGTTGAAGAAGGCCGTGTGAGCAAATTGGGAGACCTGAAAGTCAGCCTCGAGTTCACGGTTGATCCGTTTAAGCAAATTCAAACTGAACGCTGAGGAAACTCCTTGCGCATCGTTGTAGGCTGCCTCCAGGACCGACGTGTCCTTGACCAGATCAATGCCGATCAGCAGTCCCGGGTGGCACTCTTCGCCATCGCAATCGGATAGCCCTGCGATATTCTTCAGCAGTGTACGGGCTTCTGCCTGAGTCAGATTGCCGATTGTGGAACCAGGAAAGTACACAGTCACACTGCCGTAGCTTGCCAAGTCTGAGTGGGACAATTGGTCCGACAAGTGGAAGGGGCTCATGAAGTCCGCCACAACAGGCGCAATGGCATGCTCTGGATAATCCTCTCGCAACGTGTCGGCTGTCGAGAGGAGATGCTCGCGTGAAATATCCACCGGGACGTATGCTGCGTCGTGAATGTTGTCCAGTAGGATGCGGGTTTTGGTGCTGCTACCGCTACCCAACTCGACAACAACCGGTCGCGGCCCGAGGGCTCCAGCAATTTCCGCCGCAGACTGCTCCATGATCTGCGATTCTGTTCGTGTCAGATAATACTCTGGCAGTTCGCAGATTTGATCGAACAGCGCCGATCCGGCTGGATCATAAAGGTACTTGCATGGCAGTGCTTTCTTCGATCTGCTCAATCCGTCCAGAACATCTCGCTGGAACTGAGCGTCGGTGGGATGGGACCAGTGCAGCGTTGCGGCCGCACCGTCTGAACCGTAGTCGACTCGTGTGCTGCTGGATGGCTTAGGCGAGTCATGGGAAGTCATGCTGTACTTTCATTCTTGAGGCTTCGAAGGCGGCTGAAGGGCGGGGGCCAGTCCAGCAGGCCGTCGGGCGGGTTTGGACGCTCTTGGTAAGGAAGTTACCTTAGGTTCACGCACCATTAGACACGGGACAATTCAACTAGCTCACGAAGACTCTAGGCGGCCGTCGAATGCAAGTTCTCTGAAGCCACTCGTGAGCGTTGGGCACTCGCTGGAGGGGCTTTGAGACGCTTGAGTCTAGTATGTCCAGACACGCCGCGGCGTCGACGGATTATTTGCGGCCTAGCAAGCGGTCCAGAGAATCGGAGGTCTGGTAAATCAGGGCCTCCGGATGGTGCTGATAAGGATGGAAGTACTCGAACGTTAGATAATCGTTGTAACCGATTTTTTCGAACGCCTCCATAACGGCTGGCCAATTGGTCGTCCCATCAAGTAGCGGTCTGAATGCCTCAAGCGAATGATCGGTCCCCTTCTTGGTGTATTCCTTCAAGTGCACGTTCTTGATCCGTTTTCCGAGAATCGGTATCCAGTGTTCTGGGAACTGGTATTCCATGATGTTGCCCGTGTCAAAGTGAACTTGGACATGCTCACTTCCAAAACCGTCCACGAAGTCAACCATTTCCATCGGTGACATCAGGAAGCCGTTGAAAAAAATGTTCTCCATGTTCAGGTACACACCTCGTTTCTCCGCCTGCGCCACCATCTTTCCAACCGACTCCTTGGCCCGTCGTAAGCAGACGTCGTTGGGAGTTGGATCGTGGTCTTCACGCCAAGGCATGTGCACAGCACCGGGGACGACAAGTAGATTTTCGGTTCCAAGATCCGCCGCAGCATTGAGCATCAGCCCAGCAAGTTCCTCACCGCGACGCCGTTCCGCCGGATCGTTGCTCGTCAGCGGGTAGGGCCAGAAGAGGAACGAGCAAAGACCGCTAATTGCAATGCCGACATCGTCAGCCATAGCACGGATGCTCTCAAAATCGCGGGTGTTCTTGCCTGGTGAGAGATCACTCTCAAGATCATAGTTCAATTCGATACCATCGAAGCCAGCGTCCTTTGCAAGTTGTAGACACTCCCGTAGTGACATTTTGTCGGGATACGGAAAAGCCCAAAGGTTGATAGACTTCTTCATGTCATACTTGGCAGGCGTAGTTGCCGGTTGGGCGGCAGTCTTATTGCCAATTGCTGCAGCCGAGGCACCCGCTGCGGTAAAAGCTGCGTACGAAAGTAAGCGTCGGCGATCCATGTGTGGTTCCCTCGTCAATACTCTGTCGCTAGGGAGCGACGGATCCGATTGTTCGGTTTCGTGATTTCTAGTCCTGAACTATTTTCGGCCGACCGTTTGGGGCTTACTGGCGTCTGCCTTGGCTGCGTCTGGCAGGATGATCTTACCGAACAAATGCCCGCCCACATCGTCGTGCTGCCAAGTGCCCGCGTAACGCTCGCCGTCCAAGACAACTCTCGATGAGAATGTCCCGAGACCAGGAATGGTTAGGTTGTCGAGAGTGATGACGGGAGTATCACCTGCCCACTTGATGTCTAAAAGAATTGGGACAACAAGATCGTTCTTGCCGTACTTAATTCGAGCTTCCAATTGCCACTTGTCCCCCTGCGGCATCTTGGTGGCCCGAACAATCTCATACGCTTCGTCCTTCAGGTCCGTCATCGGCTTACCATCAATGGTGAACAAGCCTTTGAGTTTCGCGCCTGAGAACTTCTTCGAAAACGTTTCGTATCGCAGTTTCATATCCACTTGCGCATCATCGTCGGCATAGCAATGATTGAGCGAAGCGGCGGTGATCATAAGACTACAGGCGACGGCGGCATATCGGAGAAGTTTGATTCGCATCAGACTGTCCTTCTTTTTCGGTAGGGCAAACACAAGGTGGTTTTGGGGAAACGGAGAGCGGCACGAGCCTCAAATGGCGGCGAGCCTGATGGATTTCCAGCGGCAAGCCGGACGGCTCCAAAGTGACGAGTGTCATTGTATCGCGCCAGTCGATCATGTGAGCGGCTCCCATTGGGGTTGGGGGACAAATCGACGATTCACCACCCGGCCAAGCTAGTGCGAAAAACACAACGAGGGCAAAAGGCTAGCAAAACGCGACATTGGCGGGCACTGTTGGTTGGGTTTCGCTGGCTCCCCCCGATCAATGGGGATGATCCCGGGGATGAACAGCGGTCGTGATAACCTGTAGGGCCTGTGCCGTTTCGTCTGCCCCAAGGACCGGTTTGCTGCCGAAGACGACAAGACCAGTCGCAGGATCCGATCGTCTGCGGGCATGCAAGATCGCTAGGAACTTTCAACAAGTGGAGTCAAGGATGACATCCGGCCCAAAATACTCACCACGCATTTCTCGTCGGACTCTCCTCGCCTCACTCGCGGGAACTATCGCGGCTGGTGGCACAGGCAATGCACTTGGATTCCCCGGTGAGAGCAAGCAAGCGGCTCGCAAAGGAGTGTTGGCCCGGCCGACATCCACGTTCGTCCAACAAACGCGCTGCAAATTGGTTGTGGAGGTGGACGGGAATTTGCGGATCAATGAGCCTGACCCCAAAAAAGAAGCCAAGGTTCGAACTGCCGAAGTCAAAGGTAAGACGACACTTGAGTACTACGAACAAGCCTTGAATGACAAAGCGACGGCGGTGGTCGCACAGCGTCAATATACAGTCGCAGGCACCGAAAACTGGATCTCGGGCAGTCGGTCCAGCATTGAACTTGACACTGCGCGAGACGAAACGATCTGTCAGCAGAAGGATGGCTTGTGGCAGCAGTATTGCCCTTCCACAACGCTCACTCACGAAGAAGTCGAGCTGACGCAAGCTCCGATTAACTCCACTGTTCTAGAGCTTCTGCTGCCTGAAACTCCCGCCAAACCAGAAGCTGTGTGGATTGTTAGTCAGGACGACGCGGCCCAGTTGCTTTACTTAGAAGCTGTGCAGAAGTCGACCCTCGAGTCGAAAATTGTCAAAGTAGAAAAGGGAAAGGCGACCATCAGTCTGAAAGGCCAGATCGATGGCTCCGCCCACGGCGCTGCAACGACGTTGAAAATTAATGGAAACTATCAAGTAGAGATTGGCAAAAACGGCGCCTACGTAACTTGGCTCGGAATCGCCATTGCGGAGACACGTGCAATCAGCGAAACCGAGCCTGGTTTCACCGTCAATGCTCGCGTAAGGCTGATCCGCGCCGAAGCCCAACGCGACGCAAACTTGAGCGTTGCAGCCTTCCGCAAAACCGCTGAGCAAACCAACGATGCAAATTGGTTGATCAAGTTGGTTTCGAGCAAAGGCAATTATGAGATGCTCGCCGATCGTCGTTGGAAAACATTCATCGATGGTGGCGAAGAAGCCATCCTACGCATGGTAGAGAATAATACCATCATTTCACAGTGCAATATAATGCGTCTGAAGTCCCTGCGCGATGGCCAGCAGTTGACATTGGAAGCACTGCAAGCAGAAATTCGCGATACGATCGGCAAGGGCTTTGAACAATTCCTTGAGTCGAGTGAGAAACTCACGCACACTGGTCTGCGTTGCTTGAGAGTCGTCGCCATGGGAACGCGCGACGATGTGCCCATTCAGTGGGTCTATGATCACTTGTCCGATGACTCTGGTCGACGCATTTTCTTGGTCTTTACAATGGGTGGCAACGTCACGGATAAATTTGCCGCCAGCGACGAACAGATGACGTCCAGCTTCCGGTTTACCAAATCGGTCGAAGACGAAACACCAACCGCGGCGCCGCTGCTGTCAAAGACCAACCAATCCAAGAAGCGTTAGGGCTGCAGAGCGACGGTGCAAGTCAACTGCTCCAATGATTGATGCCGCGTTGCCATACTGAGTGGCAACCGTTCGAGCGGCAAGACACTCAAGGCGCGAGACACAAAGCAGAACAGTGAATCTCCCAACTCGTCAGCTTGGTAGAACGCGTCTGCATGTCACGCAGCTTGGCTATGGGAGTATGGGACTGCGCGGGCCCAGGACCTGGGGTAAACGCGTTGTCGACGACGAAGATGCTGAAAAAATTCTGAATGCAGTCCTAGACCACGGCATCAACTTCATCGACACATCGCCAGACTACGGCGTTGCTGAAGAACGAATCGGTCGATTTCTCAAAGATCGACGCA
Source organism: uncultured Pirellulaceae bacterium (assembly GCA_964411445.1). Lineage (GTDB taxonomy): Bacteria > Planctomycetota > Planctomycetia > Pirellulales > Pirellulaceae > Aureliella. The sequence goes on along the minus strand of CAYPLE010000021.1, from coordinate 26,247 downwards.
GCGAATTCTATCTGTCGACCAAGTGTGGCTGTGATCCGGTGCAGCACGACGATCACCTGGAGATCCAGCATACGTGGACGCTCGACCGTGTCAAACGCAACCTGGATGAAAGCCTCACGCGGTTGCAAACGACGCATCTCGACATTCTCTTCTTTCATGGTGGTCAAGCTGACGAGCTCAAAGAATCGGGGCTCATTCAGTTTGCTTTGGACATGAAATCCTCGGGAGTGATCGGCTGCATTGGCGTTTCGTCCAAGCTCCCTGAACTCACTCGCATGATTGACACCGGCGTCTTTGATGTAATTCAAGCCCCTTACTCGTGCTTGGAGCCATCGCATGGCGAAGAGCTGCAGCGAGCACATACAGAGGGGATCGGGATTGTTATCCGCGGAGGAATCGCCCACGGTGGCCCTGACGCGGAAATACAACGCGAACACATCAATACCGCTTGGCAAGACTTCGCAACCCGGCAATCAATCAGCGGCCTCACCCCCGCTCAAACCATCTTGCGCAACACGCTCCAGCAGTCCTTTTGCGATACAACCATTGTTGGTACTTCCAATCTTGATCACCTAGCCGCCAACGTCCATCTAGCCACCGCTCAAGCAGGTGGACAATGAGGCCGATCGTTCACTCATTCTGCATGCGAGCCGCAAGGTTCAGGAAGACTTCTCGGGGATGCGCATAATTCCTGCCATCTTCGGCGATCAAGGCTGACATGGGCGTTTCGTTCAATTCGTAACCAATTTCGCTTGGGTCTTTGGCCTTCTCAATCTTGAGCTTGGACGCAAAGATGTGATCGTTCATCGAACCCGTGACAGAGCGGTTCAAGGCCTTAGCAAAAAATCACCGATTCACTCGATGGTGCGATATGCTTTCGGTAGATGAGTTGTTGCCCATCATCTGCGGTGAAGTCTCGAATCGTTTCCAACGATCGAGCGATGAAAGTACTTTCGTCGGAGATTCCTCGTCCGTACATGACGCACGAATACAGTGATGCCGTGTTCGTCAAAATGATGTATTGTGTCCTGCCTCCGGTGAAGATGTGGCTCGACCAATCGGCGTAAGGGTTTTCATCCAGCGGCAGGTCGGACAGCTTTCCGACTTTGATCTTGGTGTTCAGCTTTTGTGAGATTCTCAGGATCATCGGCCATAATTCCCAAACGTGATCGACAGTTGCAAGACAGTCGCTAGCGACACCCAAACGAAATATGGGATTTGGGCGATAGCGATCCATCGGTAGTGCGTCCAGATAGCCAACATCATCCAGATGATTGTGCCCCACACGATCAGGATGTCTGCCGCAGCGAGTGGAAGGTTTCGTAGCCCAAATTGAATAGGCGTGAAGATGAGGTTGGCGACGATATTGATGGCGAAAGGCAGGGCAACTTTCCCCGGCAGGTTTTTGCGGATCGCTTGAACGAACACGAAGCCGAATGTGACAAGGATGATCGGGTAGAGACATTGCCAGATAGTGCCAATCGTGGACGGCTCCGGTGTCCAATCGGGCTTTGCCAAGGAGTCGTACCATTCCTTCCAAGTCACGATTGTTCCATCCTCGCTCGTCTTAGTGCCTCTTTAGAATCTTAGTGTCTCTTTAGAAGTAGTGTAGCGGTGGCCTGGGGTACCCGGTGGGCTCGGTGTAGCGCCAAAGGAAAAGCCACCTTGCTGCGATGAGCAAGGTGGCTTTATTGAGTGGAGGCGGCGGGAATCGAACCCGCGTCCCGAGATATTTCCATGAGAGCCTCTACGTGCGTAGCCGATTATTTAAGTCTCGTTCGGCAAGTCGCCTATCGACAAGGCTACGAGCTAAACCAGCCGGGAGCTTTATTTAGTCTGCCGCGTGCCCGACACGACGTCAAACGATTCGGAATTGCGACTGGCATTCGGGCGTCTCCGACGAACCCCCTCAGCCAGGGTCACCTTGTTAGGCGGCCATTGCTAGATTTTCATCTGCAACTAAATTTTTTAGTCAGCTTTTTACGTGGCCAACTGACCAACCACGGCACGCCACCCTCACTTCCACCATCCGGTCGATACCATTTCGCCCCCTGCAGAATTACGCTCGCGAAGTCGTCTCGCGGTGCCTGCAGCTCGGCGTCTCTCCACTTCGCAGCGAGAGGCTAACCCGAAGGAGTACCTCTGCGCTCCGCGGCGGAACCCCTCTATCTTCGGCCAAGCAACCGCTTCCGGCAAGCCGCTTTTGCCGTCAGGTGCAGAAATGCCCAAAACTCGCTTGCCGCCAACTCGAAGAGGTTGTCGCATGCGAGCAGGGCTCTGATTCAGGGGATTCTCACCACGCAAACCCGTCTCGCCATGAAAGCAAAGACAAAGCCCTTTGAATCCAGGTTCGCACCAGTCGGATTCACAAAAGTCGACTTCACACAGGCCTATCCCAATGGCTCAGCAATACAGGGGGCCGCGGGTGGCTCGCGAAATTGCTGTGAATTTGGCTGTACACGTGGATTGCTTGCAATGTGCAGAATCCGCCTAGCTTTCCGATTGCTTGATTAGTACTGTCCACAGCGGGGCAAAAAGCGAAAGAAACTACGTCCGCGCGGGATGGCCGCCAATTGCAAGACATGCCTAGCAGAGCAATCAAAACCGGAGCAGCAAGAATGAAACGACAACCCCCAAACGCAACGGGAAGTTCGCCCCGCTGGTTCGGACAAGCCGGCAAGACACTTACCGCCACGCGCACGGCCGCGAGCAGTCTTTTGGTCGCCAGTTTGCTTCTGGTTGCACCTGGATGTCGAAATTGGGGTAACCCTTATCCGCTCCCAAACCCGTCTCGAGTGCCTCCACCGCCAACGGGTAGCTACCCCGCAACTGGGAACTACTACGGTGCACCCACCACAACCGCGCCGGCTGGTGCGGTGTCCGCTGCCGGTTACCAAACGGGAACTCCGACAACGGATCTCTCTCAAGTTTCGCAGGCTAGCTACAGCGAGCCAAACGTGTGGAGCAATCAGAGTCAATTCGATGCCCGCGGCGGTTCGTTCCAACCAGCGCCGATTGAATACAGCGCTCCATCGAACACATCAATGCAACAACAACCGTCGCTCGACTGGCGGTAGGTCAAGAATCCATGGAATCCACTGGCTCACCACAAACGGCATGGTCTGCCGCTGTCGTTGGCGGTGGAGGTTCAGCAGCCCAGCCTGTGGCTGCTGGCGCCGCGTCGCTTGATTCCTCGCTCATCCGGCAAACCAAGTCGGAGATTCGAGCTCTCGCGTCTGAAATTGCCCAACTGGCCGACGCTGACATCGAACCGGAAGAGTTCTACTCCGGATTCCTACTGCGCGTTTGCACAGCCATGGGGGCGTCTGCTGCTGGAGTTTGGTGGACCGAAAAGAACACGCCGGTTGATCGAAGTGAATCGCCACAATCTGGCATGGCGGCTCCGTACAAGTACGCCCTGGTGGCATCGCACTGTTTTCCCAGCGAATTGCTCGGCGAACCGGACGTCGCAACTCGGGCGATTGACGAGGGCTGTCCGGGGGCGAGCGGTGCGCATCGCCGTATCTTGGATTGCATCGTCGCCGAAGGTCAGCCAATTTTGGTTCCACCCGGTAGTGTGAAAATCGAGTCCGAAAGGCCGCAAAACCCACTTGCGGAAGCCTTGATCGTGGTACCGCTACGCGTCGAAGCGGAAATTGAGTACCTGTTGCAAGTGGTGCACAAGCCAAGTGGCGGGCCAACGGCAAACCGCGGTTACCTCCGCTTCGTTGCCCAAATGGCCGACTTGCTGTCCGATTATCTCCGCAAGCAACGACTGCGGGAAGTTGGCAAACAACGCAAACAGCTTCACCGGCTGTCTGAAGCTTTGCGTGAGGTTGCCGCTGAGCACGTGCCGAACCAATGCCTAGGCCGGGCAGCCGACGCGGCGTGCGAACTAGCCGAGGCCTCCAAAGCAATGATCCTCGCTACCTTTGGCCGCCGACGCGTGGTGGCGGTAAGTGGTGCTAGGTCGTTCGATCGGCGAAGCTCTATCGTTGAGCAGGCAGAACAGCTTTGCAAGCAGGTGTTGCGGAGCGTCGGTCCGCTTGGTCTAAACCAACGCGATTTGTGGGAACTCGCTTTCGAACTTCCTGATCGACGAGCAGGCAACAAAGCAACTCAATCAGCGGGCGACAGCAAAGACGATAGTGACGAAAAACGCTGCAGCATCACACTCAACATCATCGGCGCAGATGGGCAGGCCAGTTGCCTGCGATGCGTGGGGGATGATTCGTCGCAGGGGATTGAAGAGCACCATTTGCAGACCGTGCAAGAGTTGGGGACGCTCAGTGGTCTTGCCGTCCGGCTTGGACAAGAACTGGGGTGCCAGCGATTGCGGCTGTACCCGATGCGCGACGATCTGGCCTTCCTGTGTCTGATCGGCTTGGACGTGGCCAAACAACCAAGGCAAGACCTGGGGGCTGAAATGCGTGCGATTGGCGGGCTGCTCCAGCCAACCGTGCACCTGCGGCCAAGTGAGAGGGTGGTTGCAAGGTTGATTCATTCTGGAAAGCCGCAAGGCCGCGCCTTTGCAATTTCAACTTGGGTGATGCGATGCGCACTGCTGGGCATCTTGATCGCCATCGCATGTTTTCCGGTTCAAGAGTCTGTGCTGACAAGTGCTTCGCTTCATCCGGCAATCAAGCAAGCGTACTACGCTGAAGAAAACGGCGTTGTTGCTGAGGTCTTTGTGTCCGATGGGCAGGCGGTGTTGCCGGGAGAGCCACTGCTGAAACTGCGAAATCCAGAATTGGAAAGTCAGTACGACCAACTGATTGCGGAGCAGGAGATCGTTAAGCAGAAGATTGGCGACGGGCGGCTGCGTCTACGGCGGGGGGCATCATTGGAACTCGCCGAACTGGATCAAATTGAGAGTGAACTGAAACAGCTTGAGCTCAAGAAGGCCGCGTTGTTCGAAGAGTCCAAATTGGTCTTCGATCGACTTAGATCGCTCCAGATCGTAGCACGTTCCCCTGGGAAGGTCTCTGCGTGGGACAGCGAAAACACGCTCTTGCATCGACCGGTTGGACGCGGCGAATTGCTGCTGGGAACGTTTCAGCCTGAAGGGCAGTGGCTGCTGCGGTTGGCAATCCCAAGTCATCGGTATGGGCTCGTCGCGAAACAAACTGACAGCAAGACCGAACCGACCATTGTTGAATTCTCGCTATCGAGTCACCCTGAACAAACACTCCATGCACAATTGATTCGTACAAGCCAGACAGCCGCATCGCCAGCACGTGAAGACGGGCAACGAACACTTGTTTACGCTGATGCAATTGTCGACACAAACGCTCTGCCGCTGAAAACCGATGGAGCGATCGCAAGGGCTTCCATCCATTGTGGCCGCGTGCCTGCCATATGGCTGGTCGTACGCGATGCCTACTACGCAGTGAGTTCTCGAATCAAAATGCTCTGGTAGAAACCATGACAATGGAAAACATGAAAAGTCGACGTTGGCCGTCAACACTGCTCTTGTTAGGCGCTCTCGCGTTGACCTTGGTGTCGGACGCGATGTCTGGTAAGGCCGCCGCTCAGACCACCACCAACAACCAAACTGCAGAGCAATTGGATGTGCCCGAGGCGCCCGCTCAAGCCGCTTCGCCGGTTGTTGCCGCGCCTTCCGCCACAACTTGGCAGACCCTGCAAGACTGCCCTGTCCTCCTGCTGGAATCTGTCGACGTGCCAGCAGTCGAACGTGGTGTGCTCAAGTCGATTGACGTCAAACTGAATCAACCCGTTCAGGCCGGAGCAACGATAGCGCAGCTAGACAACAGGACGGCTTCTACGGAAGTACGAGTGGCGAATCTGGAGTTGCAAATGGCAAAGTCTCTGGCCGAGGATACGTCTGCGGTCGACTTCCAGCAGCTTGCCCTGCAGGAAGCGGAAGACAACTTGGCCAGAAATCGTCGCATTAGCGAAAGTGTCAGCGAGAGTGAGATCCGTCGACTGACGCTAATGGTCGGCAAAGCTAGAGTCGGGCTGATTCAGGCTCGACAAATGCAGGCTCGCGCGAAGCTGGAAGCAGAAACGAAAGCTGCCGGCCTGGAAGCCGCACAACAGAGACTTGATCGTCACACAATTGAGTCAAGCATCGATGGGATCGTAACGCAACTCGACAAAAAGGCTGGCCAGTGGGTTGAGGCCGGTGAGCGGATTGCCAAGATCGACAAGTACACCGAAATGCAAGTCGATGCTCTTGTGCCGCTCGAATCGGTTCGGCTCGGTGAGATCATTGGTGCCGAAGTTCGCGTTTTAACCGCAGTCGATGGTCAGCAAGTGGCACTGAGAGGCGTTGTGACTTCTTACGACGTCAAAGTGAGCGCTGGTGAGTTGATTCGCATTCACACGAAAATTGGAAACGCGATGCATCGGAATCGCTATGTTCTTTTCCCGAACATGACGGTTTCACTGCAGTTGCCTCAAAAGGTCGTTCAATCACCGAAACTGCTTTCCCGCGGCGGTGGACGGCCAACGACACGCTAGTGGAGGCGACGCATGGAATTGGCAGGCACCGCCACAAAAACCAATCTGACAGAAACCAGCGGGTTGTGGGTCGCCTCTCGTCCCGAATTGTCGTTCACGCCACTTTACGCGAGTCGTGGACGCCAGAGCCTGCGTTGGACTGTCTTTGACCCAATCGCCCGGCGGTCGTTTCGCGTCGGCGAAGTGGAAAAACTCATTCTGGGCAGGTGCAGAGACTTTCGCCCCGTGTCTCGCTTGGTTGGCGAAATTCGCTCTGAAGAACCGTCTTGGGAACTGCCGGAATTGCAACGCATTGTTCTTGGGCTAATCGCGAACGGGCTCATTCGGCATCGCGATGTGCCGGAGTGCCCGGATTCAGAATCACGCCTGCATCCACGCGCAACCACTGCCAAAAGCGATAGTGCTCGTAGTCTGACAAATGGCACGATCAATTCTGCGGCAGCAGGCATAACCACGCAAAAGCAGGATCAGAGTGCTGCGGCAAAAGCTCCACGCAGTGGCAATGGTCTAGCCGGATTGCTTTCCTCGTCGATTGTTTGGCAAGTACGGGGAATCAACCCAGATCGATGTTTGCAACGAGTTGCTCCCATGTTTGGGTTCCTATATTCGAAAGCGGCCGTGGTGTGTTGGTTGGTATTCGCTTTTGCCACATGGATTGCGGTTTGCCTTGATTTTCACCGCTTGTCGCTACTGTCCAGTCAAGTCTCCTGGTTCGGCTCAATTGAGAGGACCGGCGGGCTATTCATCGTTTTTCTCCTCACGCGAGGCCTGCACGAGCTTGGGCATGCGGTGGTCTGCCGGCGTATGGGAATTCGCTGCCCGGATGTGGGGTTTTTGGTAATCCTTGGCGCTCCTTGCCTGTACTGCGATGTAACCGAGTGTGCAAAGCTGCCTAGCCGATTTCAAAGAGCGGCTGTAGCAGGAGCAGGAATGTACACGGAACTCGTCCTGGCCAGCGTCTGCGCTTGGGGATGGCTTGCTACGGATGCCGGGCCAATCAATACACTGGCACTTCAAGTCATGATGGTGTGCAGCATTAGTACTCTGTTGATCAATGCGAATCCGTTGATGCGTTTTGACGGCTACTACATCTTGGCCGATTGGCTCGACGAAGTGAACTTGCGGGGCAAGGCGGACCGCGGGTTAGCTTCCCTGATGTTGCAAATTGTGTCCGGAAGCCGCGCGGGCTCCGAAGCTGTGAGTCGAAAAAGTGAACCTGATTCTCGACGTCGGCAAATTTTCTTGCATGTCTTTTCGGCTGCGGGCTGGGTGTATCGCAGCATGTTAACGCTTGCGATTGCATCCACGGTCTACTTCATTTTCGACTCCTGGAATCTGCCTTGGCCAGGACGAGCATTAGCGCTTGCGATTGTTTTTAGCTGGTGGGGACTTCCCGTGATTCGATTTTTCAGGAAAGCGGCCATGACAGCTTGGCAGGAAAAACGCCCACTTCGCCCCCTGGTTGGGTTCATCGTCATTGCATTGGCCTTTGGGCTGTTGCCTCTACCGATGCGACAGTTTGCTTCGGGCAAGGTTGCACCTAAAACGGCAGTGACCATTTACACAGACAGCGCAAGCGTACTTGCAGCCATCGGTGCGACTGATGGAGAATTGGTCACCGAGGGGCAGTTGCTGTTCAAGATGAAGAGTACTTCCGCTCGCCAGAGGTATGTTTCGCGGGTAGCGGACTATGAAAACTCCAAGATCCGACTCGTTTCCGCACGGCATCGACGCAACATGCACATGGAGGACATTGACCTGCGACCACTCAAAGAGCAAACAAGCATGCTCGGGCAATTGGCCGAACACACTGCATCGGAGATTGCACGGCTGGAAATATGCTCGCCGGCGAGTGGCATTTTTGTTGCAAATGAGTCGCTTCGCCCTGCTGGCGGCGAGGGGTCATTGAATATCCCTGATGGATCGCAGTGGGCTGAGCGGCTCCAGTTAGGAAGAACGGTTCCTGCAGGGACAGCGCTTGGGCAGGTCTGTAGCCGCCAGGCCGTGGCAATTGTACCGCTGACCGATTCGCAGCTTCGACACATTGCAACCGGCACGCTCGCCAAGCTTCGTGTCCCAGGTGCACCGCCGCGAGTATTCTCAGGCGAAGTGACCCGCGTGATCGATCTAAGCAACGGCATCACCGCAACCGCGTCGATCGTAGGGGCCAACGCAGCGGGTGATGGAAACGCAGGCCCTGGGCCGAGTCGCTATGCGGCCGTTATCCCACTGGTCGACGTCGGTGAGCAGGAGACGCCGTTTCTTCGTCAGATGGATGTTGATGTCGTCTTTCATTGCGAAGCTAGAACGCTGCTGCAAATCAGCTCCGAGTGGGCCTACCGTCACTTGCGATTGGTTGGCAATTAGACAGCAGAATCGGTCGCAGTCCTGCCAGAATGGTTTGTGCTTACGATCGGCGTTCGTCCGCTGCGTCCCGAAGGGGCCGGAATGATGCGACCATGCTTCGAGTCGTACTGTCGGCACTTTGGCAAATGAACCGCTCCAACCACGGACTGACTCGCAGTTTTCAGTTCGCTGGATTCATTGTTCGGCCACCGCTTGGCCACACGATTTCGTCGTGGGTTTCGCCAGCGAAGTTTGCCAAAAGCGTAAGAACTGTAGATGGGGGGATGGAGACAATGGAAAACGGTGTGAATTTTGCCTTTGCAAAGCAGTCTCTACCTGAGACAATTTGAGCCTTCTGAGCAATTTTGGCAGAATGCGGTCAAGCCGCCCTGACCTCTGTTCACAAACTTACCGTTTTCGAAAGCTTGGGTGATTTCTATGGGAAACCCCGTCCCGCCTCCAGTACTGCCCTACAAGCTAAATTGGACTTACACGCTGACAATCGCAGTCGTCCATTTACTAGGGCTACTCGCCTTCTTTCCGTATCTCTTCAGTTGGTGCGGCTTCATTGCTTTCGTGTTGGGCATTCACGTTTTCGGACAGGGGATCACGATTGGTTATCACCGCCTGTTGACCCACCGCAGCTTCAAGTGCCCCAAGTGGGTGGAGCATACTTTTGCGATCTTGGGCATCTGTTCGATGCAAGATACGCCAGCTCGGTGGGTCTCCGTCCATCGCCAGCATCATGTCCACTCGGATGAAATCCCAGATCCTCATTCGCCGCGTGTAACGTTTTTCTGGTCGCACATGGGGTGGTTGATGTTCGTCAACCGTCAGACCTACAGCATTGCAGGCCTTGAGAAGTTCGCGAAGGACCTGTTGCGGGATCCGTTCTACATGACGTTGGAAACGAATCCTTTCAAGCAGTTCTATTATATTTTCGCACAGCTACCGATCTATTTCGGATTTGGCTTCGCGCTCAGTTTTGCGTTCAGCAGCGAAGTGGCTGCCGCTGTGCAGTTGGGTTCCAGCATGGTCATGTGGGGCGTGATTATGCGAGTAATCGCGGTTTGGCACATCACGTGGAGTGTCAATTCGCTCAGTCACATGTTCGGCTACTGCAATTACAAGACTGGTGAAGACAGTAAGAATAATTGGTTCGTTGCGTTGTTAACCGTTGGTGAAGGCTGGCACAACAACCACCACGAAGATCCTTCGGCGGCGACTGTCCAGCATCGATGGTGGGAAGTGGATATTAGTTACTACGAGATCAAACTGCTGGAAATGATTGGCTTGGCGAGTAACGTGATTCCGGCGAGGCAGAATCGCCACCCGCGCGGTGACTCTGCGGCAGCCTAACCACCGCTTGTTGCAACTGAGCGAGTCCAGCGTGCTGCGGCCCGAATCATCCAAGACAACGCGACTCCATTATTGAGACTCTTGTTACATCTGGTCTGGAAATGCATCCAATGAAGCTTGCAAAATTCGAAGACTCCTCTGGCAACGTCTGTGTTGGAGTCGTTCATGGGGATTCCGTCGCGACACTGGATCTTGCATCCGCCGGATTGAAGTCGCTGTCCTGCATTCTGGCCAGCGATGACTGCGGCAAGCTCGCCGCCGAGCTGCCACGCACCGAGCAGTACGCGCTCAGTAGCGTGCGTCTGTTGGCACCCATCGATGCTCAAGAAGTATGGGCTGCTGGTGTGACTTACAAGCGGAGTCAGACGGCGCGGATGGAGGAGTCGGAGGCTGCAGCGTCTTGTTATGACCGCGTCTATCAGTCCCCTCGTCCAGAAATCTTCTTCAAAGCGACGCCTCACCGCGTTCGAGGCGAAGGAGACGAGCTGCGGATCCGACAAGATGCCACCTGGAATGTCCCTGAGCCAGAGTTGGCCCTGGTGTTGTCGCCAAAGTTGGAGATTGTTGGCTACACAATTGGCAATGACATGAGTTCGCGGGACATCGAAGGCGATAATCCACTCTACCTGCCTCAGGCGAAGATGTATGATCAATGCTGCGGGCTCGGCCCGTGGATTACCTTGGCATCCGACATGCCTAGTCGCGATGATATCGAAATCGACTTAGACATTCGCCGAGGCGGACAGAGCGTTTTTTCTGGCAAAACCAGCATCCGCGAAATGGCACGTGGCTTGGAAGAACTCGTCTCCTGGTTGGGAAGAGACAACAGTTTTCCGGCAGGGGCTTTTCTTTTGACCGGCACTGGCATTGTGCCCGATAGCTCATTTACTCTGGCACCGAAAGACATCGTTGCGATCACGATTTCGGGAATTGGTACGCTCTCCAATTCGATTGTCCAGAACGCTTAGAAGCGTTTGCCGAAGCCCATGCAAGGGGCTGTCGAGAGGTTCAGAAATAACGAAAGGGCCTCCGGCATGCTGTTTGCCCCGCTTCGCCAAATGACGAAGACAGCAGCCGGAGGACCCTTATCGTATGGATCTTGTTTCTGGTTGTTGGTGCGGCGGGTTAGCTTGCTCATCGGCTGAGAGCCGTCGTCAGTTGCCTGCCCGCTGCACAATCAAGTATCGGACATATTTGCGACGGTGCGCGTTGATCCAGCTCCAATTGCGGGAATCCGTACCCACAGTGGGGGGCTGCTTGCGTGGGGGACCAACTTAGATGCAAATCATGACCAAAGGAGGGGGAGAAGTGGTTTTTCGTAGGGGTAAACTGCGTTAAACTTCGATGTAGCCCCTCCGTGTGGTGGAGTTGTTTAGAGCCTTTGGTGGTAATGCCTTGTTGCAGCAGCCCGAGGCCTCAGTCGGTCACACGCCTTTTCTACTCAAGCTCGTTGGATGCCTTTTTATTTGTCTGGCGTCCTCCCCAAGGATCCGATGGCGTTTCAGTGTCTAGTTTGTTTCTTGATTCTCCCTCAAACCGTTTTGGCTGTTGGACTTGCTAAGGACGGGAAGGGAGGTCGCGCGCAATCGCGGTTTTTGCAAAACGTCGTCGATCGCGCGAGCGATGGCGACGGTGCGTCTCTTTTTGCTGAAGTGATCGAGCAGCAGATCGAGAATGCTCAAAGTGGCGGACTTCGTGGCGAAGTTGCGACGCTGCGCATCGAGTATCTACAACTGCTTTCCCAAACGCCTGGCGCGGAGCGGGGTCGCGCGAACTCGGAGAGTTTGCCGCTAGGAGTTGATGAAGAGCAAATAGAGAAAACCGCGAGGCAGAGGAACGAGCGGATACGCTTACTGTCCGAGAAGGCAGTCCTCGAACTGCTCATCTATCGGCGTTTGGCATATGAAGCTCCGTCAGAGGCCGCGCAGACGCCTCGCGCGACCTACAACAGCTCCGAATTCAACAGCTCCGAATTCAACCGTCGCATCGAGGCGGCTCTGTCGCTTGCACTTCAGCAAAACTGCCTGCTATACGCAACGTCATTGCACGCATTGGTCGCAAAGGACAGTTGCCAAGTAGGCGAGATCCTGAAGTCTTGCGATTACGCCATCCGTTCCCAGGCGCTCGCAAGAAATGCGAACGATCGCGGCCTACAAATTTCCGCGGACCGGTTGCTGCTGGGTTGCATGGGCATGGCGTCCAAGCTGGAGAATGCACTCGCGCGTTGGGCGGCGCTGCGGGTGGCCTTTTCAGACGCGTCGGGCGAACGCAGCGCCGAGACGATTCTCGATCAACTATTGCCCGAGGATTTGGCGATCGCGTCCGAAAAAGCTAGGCGAATCCTGGCGGCAGTTGGCCGAAACAGCGAGCCACCGGGGCCGGAACTGATTCATGCAGCGGCAATATTTGCCCTTGCTGAAATTCACGGTGAACTGACAAATGCCAGGCGTCAGCGATTTCTCGCGTTAACTGGCGTAGCTCCGACGAACACGCCGCTTGTGCGCACGCGTCTCGACGCCGAAACGGCGATCACGCTTGTTCGCACAGAAAACTACAGCCGAGCTTTGGAGATTGCCAAAGCGGCCTTGCTCGACGCCGCACCGGTGCAAGGGTTCGAGCAGGCCATCGAGTTGGCGATCGTCGGTCAAATCGCGTCCATTCGTTTAGATCGAGCCACGGATGCGGAGCACTTCGCAGGGCTAGCCAAGCAGAATGTGAGTGAGTTGCTTTCCTCAGAGAAGCCTCAAAAACAAGAGCTTTTTAAGCATCAGTTAAATCTTCTTGCGTCTTGGACGGCTGAAGAAGATCCGTCAGCGGATGCACTCGCCAGCAACCTGTCGGCCCGGGCACTGTCTGCCGGTTTGCAGTCTGCCGGTTTGCAGTCTGCCAGCTTGCAGCCAGCAAGTTTGGGCTCCTTGTCAAAAGCAGAGCAGTGGATCGTGCCCGCCTTGGCAATAGGGCTCGTCTGCTGTTTGAGCATCGCGGTCGTTGGTTGGACGCGAACACGTCGGGAGACTCGACGACTGAAAGCCGAGCTTGCAAAACAATCCAATTCGCTTGAACATATTCAGGGGGTGACGGGTTCTCTTGGCAACCAAAGCAAGCAACTTCTCGATTCTCTTTCCGCGTCCTTGCGAGAACCGCTGCAAGCGATTTCCTTGGCGAGCCGTTGTGTGATTGCCTCCAAAGGCTACGAACAGAGTCTGCTCGGGCAACTGCAAACGATCCATAGCGGCTCCCAGAATTTGCTAGGCATGTTGGAGAGCTGGAACGACGCAGCGGGACTTGACGGATTCTCGACTACCGAACTCTTGGATGAATCGCCTTGTGAGTTCGGATTGACGCCTCTGATCAAGGATGCAGTCAAGCAGATGCGTGTCGACCAGCCAGGCTGTTCCTACCGACTGTGCCTTGAGCAGTCGGCGGAGGCTGATGGGCGGTTGGTGCGTTCCTATCCCAAGAAGCTGAGCAAATTGCTGCTTGAATTGGGCCGCTTGGCCGGCGTGGCGTCGGAACATGGTGATGTCCTAGTGGATGCCCGCTGCTCTCCCCACTCAACCTTCGATGACGCCAAGGCGGACTTGTTGGTGACCTTCACGATCCAACGCTCAAGCTCACGCCCAGCTCGAAACGCTCCCGATTTTGAATCGCCGAAGACTAGAGCTCTCGTTCCGGTTGGCGAAGGTGCGCCTGATTCTGCGAATCCCAATTCGCTCAGCGTGCCCGACGAATTCGGCTGGGCTGAGCAAGGAGTCATCGATGCACTCGTGCGGCTGCTCGAGGGATGCCTGACCGTTCACCGCGACTCCGCTGGCATCACCTGCTTAGTTGCTAGTCTTGGCGTCGAAGTCGCTACGGTGCAAGTGCCCAAGGAGAGGGCCTGCGAGACTGCGTTGTCAATTCCCACAGATGGCCAGACGATTGCTTGTGTGATCGATGACGACCCCCTCGTTCTCGAAAGTACAGTTGCGACACTGAAAGCTCTGGGGTGTGAGTGTGTCGCGTGCGGAAGTTGGCCTGCCGCTCAACGTGCCCTTGAATCACAAAGGTGTGACATGGTGGTTACGGATATCAATATGCCAAGTTGGGATGGATTTGATGTCTTGGCAGAAGTACGAGCAATGCCAGAAACGCGACGACCGATCATTGTCGCTCTTAGTGGTGAAACCGATCCCAGTATGGTCGATCGAATTCAATCAGCCGGTTTCGATGCGGTCGTCTTCAAGCCCTACTCACTCGCGGAAATGTCAGAGCTGCTACGCAGCCTGACGCGGCGCGTGCATGAACTCTGAGCTTTTCTACCCTGTGCTATTAAAATTAGCACTCGCAACACTTCTCTAAATTGCACGAATTGCGCCGCGACTTGTCATTTGCAGCGCTGGTAACCACCCGCCCATGCTCTTAGACTATTGGAACCGCCCCCCCATGGTTTCAATCCGAGCTCATTGTATGAACATTGTTGTCTTTGATGACGATCCGATCGTTATGCAAGCCTTAGTGATTGGCGTAGGTGCGCTGGGACACTCTGCAGAAGGGTTGAGCCAGTGGCCCGCGGATGTGTCGCAGATTGAGCAATGTGACCTGGTCTTTACTGATATCAATATGCCCGGCGCTGATGGCTTTGAGATTCTCCGTCGAGTGAAACAGATCGGTAGTCATATTCGCGTCATCGCTGTCACAGGAGAGGCAATGCCGCAGGCGGAACGTTTGCTGGCAACAGCAGATTTTGACGGCTTGCTGCGGAAGCCTTACTCAGTGAGCGAACTCGCGGACATCCTCGCAGACCAAGCCTAAGTAGCGTTTTTTGGGGCAAGACTCGCGGATCGTTGCGTTGCACCTGAGGTGCGGGCGGCCGCAGAAGATGTAGCGATTGCGACGGTTTTCCGCAATGCCGGGAAGCTGACGCAAAAAGTGCTTGGCGGTCGGATGAGAGCCGGTATAGTTACTCATGTGCTTGGCAAGAGCATCAGAGTTCGAGAGCAAGGAGTTGCACTCGTAGGAACCTTTTGCAAGGGGCAGTCGCTGGGAGGCGGCAGCAAAAGGATAGACCAGGGCTGGTCTTGCGATGGATCGCAAATTGAAACTCGAAGATGAATGCCAAGCTCGTTTCGCCGACACAAGGGAAATGAATTGTCTGGCAAGGATGCCGGCGGCGATGCTCCGATTCACCCGCAGGGACTGCGGTCATATCGGCAGGCGGTGCTCAGCAATGGGCTCGCTCAGCAAAGAAAGCAGACTCGGCATGTGCGGCGATTTCTTCCGCCGCATGTGCCGGTCCAGCTATCGTGACTAGCATCTTGCACGTCACCCAAGCGTCTTGTTCGTAGAGCGCATCAACCAGCGGCAGGTACCGCAGTTCTACGCCGCACAGCGATTGGATTTCTGCGCTGATTTGTTCAGCCATGCAGCCAACAAGTCCATCTTGTAAATGGTGCACTTCAATTAACGCAGGCTCGCTCCCAGGGGGGGAAGGCATCTTCAGTCTCAGACGCAAGCCGCGATGCAAGAATTCAGCAATGGAGCGCCGCGGGCCACGAGACTCAGTCTCTGGCAGGAGCGTCGTGCGTTCCTGTTGAAACTCGGTCCAAAAATGTGCCAGAAAATCGTCAGTCAATAAACCCTGAAGCGAGCAATTGTTGTCGAACCACGCGTCTAGTACTTGATGGCGCTGCGTCCCGTTGGTCATATTCTTGAGCGTATAAAGACGGCTCTTGCCCCACTGCGGAATCACGATGTCCGGCGGCGCTACCATCTGATCGTCTTGATAAGCAACAATTGCTCGATCAACCAAGTCATCTGGCTCGTTTGCCAGAAAGCGGACCACACGCGCTTCCAACTGTGGTTCTTCGGTCGGCAAGCCGTGAAGCGTGCAGTAGATACGCAAAGCGTCCAGGATTTCATCGTTTGATATCGAATCAACGATCATAGGCTGCCCCTTGCTTCCGCGATTCGCTTCGCCACATTCGCGCACTTGACATCAGGAACGTACCGCACGCCTCCAAATCACCACCGCAAGTTTCAAGCGTCCCAATACATTGCCATCTGAAACGTACGTCACTCACAGCCGAACGCAAGGGAATTTCCGAAGCAATTTCGTTGCGCTAGCCAAGCAAACGCTATGAGATGACAGGTAGGGCATACTTGATCACAGCGACGATCAATACGACCAATAGAAGTGAATCGAGAAAACTCCAACACATCGATCGAGTGTATCGGAGGTGATCTAGCAGCCTTCCTGTTGGACAAGCAAATCGACAGTAGGCCATTGGAACTAGTAACGAAGCAACGATGCTTAAGCAGAAAAGCACGATTGGCACGATGCCGGAGATCGTCCATAACCACGCATCAAACGGCTCAAGGTTGACGGGACTGATGGGAATCGCAAGGACGGGTATGAGGAGGGCTAAAGCCAAGAGCAAAGGACTGCACCATATCAGCCAGCCTGAAACATGCGGGGAAAGCCGGATGTGAAGTGCCTTTTTCTTTCTCAGCAATTGCTGCAGCGCGCCATGGGCGCAATACTTGGCACAATAGACGTTCTTGCCACTGCTGACTGGATAGAAAAAAGCAACAGCGAACAGGATCAACAGCGGTGCCGCGCTGAACCACACTGCAACTTGCAGTGGCAGGCCGTTCTGGGCCCATCCGATAAACAACGCCATCGAAAGCAGGTCCCCGTTCAGAACACCCAACACAACGACAACACTGATTCTCGCAAACGTAGCGAACAGCCGAGAATGGATCCTTCGGTTGCCGCGAGCCTTTGGAACAAGTGACTGAAGAAACAGCATCACAATCACGACCAGAGAAAGCGAGCGTTTGACCTGCCGCCAGGTGCTGCCAAGGTGATTCTCTGGATTTGGCTGAGCCGCATCAGCAATGGCGTTTTGCGCCGATGATGCTCGAAACGTAGACAGCGTTAGTTGCACCCCCTCGACGACGGCAATACTGGTCATCGTTGCACCGGAGACACCTTCTATCTGCCCGCACGCCTCAATGGCTTCGTCCAGAGTGCTGCCCGACCATTCCTTGGGAAAAATACGGTCGGTTCGCAGATAGTCCACATAGGGTTCGTTGTCGTAGCTGTTAGCAACCGCAATTCGCCCAACCTGATCATCTGCAAGAATTTCGATAAGCGTTTCGGTTGGACCTTGATAACCAACCACATTGTCCGCGACTGGCACCGAACGCAAGAATCGGCCGAGCACCTCCCCTGCTTCGTCCTGCACCAACCAGACCGCGCTCTCGGTAGATTCAACAGTCGTAGCATCCTCGAACAATCGTCGAACGTGTTCTATTGCTGGCGGCTCACTGAATTTCAACGACGCGCTTAGATCGACCTGTGGCGGATCTACACCGTTTTCGTTAGCCAGGACACGGCCAAGCGTTTGCTTTACCGCGCCGACCATCGCCAAACTAGTCAGCGTTGCGCCGGAAACACCATCAACTTGCCACTGCAGCAGGTCCTGCGATTTTTGTCCGTGCAAGCCTTCGAGGAATCCAGAATCGATGACTTGCCGAACATGTTCCACGGTATCACCACTGTGCAGTAGTTCTGCGCGGACGAGTCGATCGCGATCATCAAAGACCAACAGGATATCCGAAGGCCCTGAAAACCCAATGATTTCCTGCGTCGAAGGCATCGTCTTGGTGAACCAGCCAGCGGTTGCCCCTTGACTGTCCAGTATTTTTCGCGGAATCATCTCGCGCGAACTCTCAGCGTGTCGACCCGAGAGTCCCTCAGCGCTGGATGCCAGGTGCCGCTGAGCATCTAGCACTGCAGCCGCGGGAATTGCTTCTTGAATGACGGCAAGTAGATCTTGGTCCTGGATGGCGCGTAGGCGAGCGACGACTGCCCGCGCGTGAAGCGTCAAGATGCACCAAACGATTGCGAGCAGAACCGCAATTCGCCAAACCAACAGAATCAGCGGCACCCAAGGACGCCGCTCATCTGACTTTGCTTTGGCCGCCTTTGCTTCGGCAGCGTGCGGCTGGCTGTCTTGGAGACTTCCGCTTGTCGCATCAACGATAGGCAGATTGCGTCCGACCGTCATTCTTTCGAAGGTGCTTTTGCAGATACATTTGTGACCGGGACCAATTGGACCGCGTCAACGTGTACGTTCCCGCCGCCGTCTCCGGCGAAGATCGTGACGCGGCAAACTTCCCCTGCCTTGAGGTCGAGAATATCTAACTCGTGGAAGTTGTTCTCCTGCTGGGCGGCCTTGGTCATGTTGACTCGATAGACATTTTTCTTCGAGCCCGCGGTGACTTCAATCTTGGCACGCGTCGCGCGGTTTTCGTGAGGCAAGTAGGCAATGCGCACCGAGTGTTTTCCGGTGCCGGGAGACGTTATTTCAAACGTGATTTGAGATTTGGCTTGGTTTGAGTAGAGATAGCTGTAGCCAACAAAGCCCTTGAGGCCCGTGCCAGAAGTCCACTTGCCAGTTTTTTTTGCGTCTCGATCATCTACGACGATGCCTGGCAGTTTGTCGGGGTCGAGACCTGGAACTGGTCCCATCGGTCCAGCGAGTTTCATTGCATCATCGGGGATTTGGATTTCAGCATCAACGGTCTCTCTCCTAGCCTTACCGGGCAAGTGCAGGAGCTGGATGAGTTCATTGAGGTGTTCTTCATAGACGTCGCGCGGCTGGCAGTCATTCTTGACACAAATGCTCGCTGCCCGTCCGACAACTTCTCCCATCATGCCGCACGTCTTCATGACTCGTGTCGTTCCAAGCGCTTCGTGGGTCACACTGATGTCGCGTCCAGCCATAAATAGGTTGTCAACATTTCGGCTGTAGAAGCAACGATAGGGCACAGGATACCCATACTGCCGGTCAATTCGTCGATCATGCACGGCCTTGCTGATAAACGGGTTGTCTGGGAATTTTTCAGCGTACTGCTCCTTGGGATAGTGCAAATCGATCGACCAAGTGCTCGGAACAAAGCCATCGGGGAAGTCGCGTTTCTGCACGACATCATCCTGAGTGAGAATGACGTCGCCCAGCAGTCGCCGTGATTCGCGTGGGCCGCCAATGTGAGCCACCCAAGTAAGTACGGCACGTTGGTGTTCTTCGGCTCCATCACGATTCTTCATCGCATTGAAAGCTCCGTAAACCGCCCGCAGATTATGGTCGCGGATCCCCTCGGCATCGCCAACAGCATCTTTGTTGAAGCCGCTTTCCCAAAACCACTGTCCATGGTGGTCGCGAGGATACGGAAAATCGTCCATCGTCAAATCAAGCGCCCAGGGCGTTTTCGGAAACTCCGGTGCATCATCGACCTCTGCCCAAGTCCACATATTGCTCATGCCCATGCGGTCGTTTTCGGTCATGTCCCAGTCGGCTCCGGCGAGAAAGCCAATGGTGCCATGGCCGGTACTATCGCAAAATAGCTTCCCAAAGAACTGATAGTGTTGGCTTGTGCGAGTATCAAAGGCAGAAACGGAGCGAATCTCACCGTCCTCAGCCGCAACGTCGAAGGCATGATGGTTTAGGTACAGGTCGATATTGGGTTCAGCGCGAACGATGGCTTCCTTCAAGTCGTCGCCAAACTCATCGGCCCGTCCAGGGGATTTCGTTGCCTTATCTGCAAACTCTTCGATAATCTCACCGATTCTCGGGAAACGCCCGCGGCGAATATTGCCCATCGCCCAAACACGAACTTCGCTACTGCCGTTCCCGCCCAAGACCGGTCGGTCTTGAATGAGAGCTACTTTGCATCCCATTCTTGCAGCACTAATGGAAGCACCCATACCGGCGTAGCCACCACCAATCACCACCAGGTCGTAACCGCGTTTCACAATCGGGCGTTCTGTTAGCCCAAGCTTCTCGCGTCGCCATTGTGCCAGTGGCTCAGAGACATTCGGTGGAGGCGCTTCGTCGGTGGTGAAGTAGATTGCATCGCAACGACCGTCGAAGCCAGTCAGATCGCGCAAGGTTAGACGGTTCTGCAGTACCGAAACGGTGACTTGGCCGGCCGGTTGCCAATGCCACTCAGCTCCAGTGGTACCCAAGGTGTCGGATATCACTTCCTCGCCAAGCTGCAACTGAAAACGCCCGGGATCTCCAGGAGCACCCCAGCGTTCAACCCAGTCTTTGGTGCGGACAAAAACTCTGTAAGTTCCGACTTCAGGGAATTCGACCGTGGTCGTGGCGTTGCCCACTGGCCGGCCCAAGCCATGCGCCAACAAGTAGGGGGAGCCCATTTCGCGAATGAACTGCGTATCCAGCTTCCATCCGCCACGGCTGTCGAAACTCTCCGCTTCAACGAGCAAGTCGGCGCCGCGCGAGATTGCCGCTTGGCTGGCTACCATGAAAAAAAGTATCAGTGTGGCAAGTTTTCGACGGTTGTTTTCAATGTAAGTCAACGTTGCAATTTCCTATTCCGCGATGAAGCGTCTAAATCGTCGTCAAAGGTGAAGGCTTGCGTCGCGAGCCGTTCTAGCGTCGGAATTCAAACAAGTCGAATCTCGAGCGCTTTTGTTGACCCCATTGTGACCTATTTCCGCTCACTTTGCCCGGGGCCAGTCAAATTTTGAATCGAGGCATCAGCCGCAGGGCGTTACAGAACGTCCGGCTTAGACGCCGCATCTGTTTACCTTCACCGGGTAGGTCGCGAGCAGCCAGCGGAGAGCTGCTCAATTTGACACTGTCACTTTGCCCCACTTTGCCACCTTGGCGTTCATAGTGGGCAAAGCTCCGGTACAATGTCGGACAGTATCGGAATGCCCAAAATGACGAACAATCGCAGCCCGCTGAACGAAAGCATACATCGATGGATAGAAAACAGAGTCGACGCCAAGCTGTTTTTCGAGTTGGTGCAATTGCGTCTGCATCTGCCGCTGCCGTCTGCAGTTCAGCAAAGCTTGGCCAAGCGGTTGGCTTCGATCCTCAAAGAGACTCCGATGAGACGTTTCGGCTGAAATATATCCTCAGCAGTTGCATGTACGGCTACCAATCGCTGAGTGATATTGTTCGCGAGGTGCCCAAGACTCACGCCGATGCCATTGACGTTTGGCCAAAAGTTCACGGTAACCAGCGCGAGCAAATGGATGAACTGGGATTCGAGGAAGTCGAGAGACTGCTGAAAGAACAGAAGGTGAGTCTCGGGTGCATTACGCAGTACAAATTGGGGCCGTTTGGACTGGATAAGGAATTTGATGTTGCGGCGCGCTTCGGCTGCTCAACAATCGTAACTGGAGCAAAGGGGCCAAAAGGGCTGTCTGGGGCCGAGCTAAGAGATGAAGTGTATTTGTTTGTAAAGAAAATGCGTCCCCACCTGCAAAAAGCTCAGCGGCTCGGCATCGACGTTGTAATCGAAAACCACGCAAACAACCTGATCGAGTCGGCTGACGGTATCAAATGGCTCGCCGAAGCGTCCGAAGGCTTGCCAATGAAAATTGCTCTTGCTCCTTACCATTTGCCGCAAGACGCAAAGCAGTTAGCAGATCTCGTGACTCAATTAGACGATCGCCTGGGCGTTTTCTATGCGTGGCAGCACGGCAACGGGTGCATGGAGAAGATGCCCAAGAAGGCCGAGTTGCTGCAGATGCCCGGTCGTGGGCCGCTAGACTTTGGGCCATTACTCGCAGCCTTACGGAAGATCAACTTCGCTGGCTGGACGTCCATTTTTATGCACCCCTTCCCACGTGGTATTCCAATCTTGCCTACAACTGACGAAGTTACCGCGGAAATCAACCGGTCTCGCGAATATCTCCAGACACAACTCGGCGAAGCATAAGCATACATTCACCGGTTTGCGATCCGTATAATAAAAGCAGTCAGCGCGTTTGTTGACGTATTGGATTGTTCTGTTTTCCGTTGCCTCACGTCCTACTTCCTTCTGCAAAACCAATCGTTGGTGAAACCCAATGCGCAAGAGTCATAGCATTGTTCTCAATCAGCATCGTCGCCAGGCCAAGAGTCTTGTTGTCCTCCTGTTGGCGGTGCTGGCGGTCATCATCGGCGCGATCATTACGTTCAGGCTAACCAGCCAGCCTGGAAAAAAACAGGCGGAAGAATCAAAGCCAATTTTCAAAACCAACTCGGGAGACTCAGCAGCCGCCAATACGGAGGCTCCATCGGAAGATAATGAAGTGGATGCCACCCAGCCCGAAGCGGGGGCTGTTGACGAAGCTGCGGGCGACGATTCGTCGAACATGTCAAACACGCCCCCTTTAGAAGGGAAACAGTCTAGTGCAGGTCTTAGTCAAGAGACAGGCAAGCAGACTTCTGGCGATGCAACCGAGGTGAAATTTGATACGGGTGGCAGTTGGACGCGGCGGCGTTTGATAGCCTTAACCCAAGGCGGTCCCTACCTGCTCGATGTTAACATCGCAATTGGTCGAGAAGACTTAGAAACAACCAGCTCTCGATTGATCAACGAGATCTCCGACGAACTGAAAGCCCCAACGGCGGATGACAAGGCTCAATCGGAGTTGATGTCCGCCGGCACGATGGGAAGCACGACGAGCACGACGGCAACTTCCGCCATGCTAGACGAGTCAGCAGCTAACTTAGCCGATCGACAGCCTTCAAACCAAGCGGAGAGGGCGGAGCTCTCTTGGGCACAATTGCTGGATCTGCCACTCATTCAGTCAGGTTGGCTCGGTAATCTGGTGGCCGATGATGAACAAGAAGATCAACTGATCGGCATGTACGATGTGCAGCGCGATGATATCGTCGCGGATGACGAACTAGAACAATTTCTGTCACGCGGGTTGTCGCGATCAGGAGCATTGCAAGTGACCGAAACAGGCTCGGCAACTGGCCTGTCGCCTTGGGGCCCGGCTGACCTCGATGCAGATTTCCTGCTGTCCGAAGAAGAAGCGGAGGAGATGGCGGAGGCGATTCGAGAACTTGATCGAGACGGTGATGGACTGGTCACACGGGCGGAAGTGGAGTCTTCAGATGATCCGTCCGCTATGGCAATGCAGTCTGGCCTGCTGCAATCAAGGTCGCTCTTTGTCGTTGATGGCGTGGCCGCTGAAGAAGAGAAAGAGGAGAGCGAGAGATTGAAAGGGTTTGCAAACCCCGCGGTCCGCGTCCTGCAGCACTATACGTTTCTCTCTGAAGTGCCGCGTGAGCAGTGGTCGAACTGGAGGGACGCCCAGTGGCAAGTTCTTGATAAAGACGAGAGCGGTTCGGTAGATCGCTATGAAATGCAGCGTCTAGTCCTCGCGCCTGCCCACGCGATCCTTTACGTACGTTTCCCAAGCGGCGTTGCAGAGTCGACAGTCACGGAAAGCATGCAGGCCAGCGGTGGCTCAGCCACTGAGGATCCTCCGCGTGAGGCGCCTGCGATCATGATGATGGCTTGCGAATTCTTGGGCCGAGCACAATCTGAAAGCCCCGTTCCTGATTCTTCCGATCCAATACAACCCGACTCGGAAGAAGCAGGCAAGAAAGAAGCCGGACGTATCGAAGACCAGCCAGCCAGTTTCTCCGCCTCGGCCCCGTATGCACTCCTTCGCGATGGCTCAATTGTGCTGGAGTTGGAAATTGCCGATCGATTTAGCCAATCAACGCGAAAATCATTGCGGCGCTCAATCGAAGCCGCCCTGGGGAACGCTCAAGCAAGGGCTGCTGTGACGCAGCAACTCAGCGTTACCACCGAAGGGCTAATGCTAGCAGACTCCAATGGCGACAAAAAACTTTCTGAAATCGAAATGGATTCTGTATGGCGTTGGATGTCCGCCAGACAGAGCGCTAGGATGATTGCAAGGTGGTCACTCGTCGAATCGCCCTGGTTTGTCTTGCTGGACACAGACGGCTCCAGATCCCTGGACGTCTCAGAATTAGAGGGGGCTAATTTGCGGGTGGCCGCACTGGACAAAGATCGTAGCCAGTCTCTTGCGCCGAATGAACTGCCCCTAATTGTTCGGCTCTCCATCGACCGAAGCGACACCAGGATGGAGGGGTTGGTCAACGTACTCCCTACCGAAAGCCAAAGCCAGACGCTGCCCGAAGATTGGTTCGCGGCCATGGATTTGAATGGAGATTCTGCCATTAGCACGGATGAGTTCTTGGGCGATCGTTCCGATTTTGAATCGCTTGATGTCGACGGCGACGGGGTTATCCGCCGACGCGACCTTTACTAGCAACGAACTGCGGACTAGATTAGAAGTAGCCCGTTTAGGTAGTCGCCCACCACCTGTTCGTGACCACCCGCTTGGCAGAACCCCTCTTGAGCTTATCCCTCAAAATGAGGATATTGTGCCTGCGGGTTATGTGGACCGCCACATAGCTAAACCCGTTCTTTTAGGATGGTTCTCCCCCCCGCCCGCCATCCCGTTGCCGCCACTACAACATCTCTGAAGTTAGAGAGAAATCGATGACCATATCTTTGTTGGTTGCAGATGACCACCAAGTCGTGCGTTTGGGCCTTACCAATGTTCTTGAGGGAACCGGCATCACGGTGACTGCAGAGGCAACGACCGGCGAGGAAGTGATTGCGCGCGTTGCGGAAAATCGGCCAAACTGTGTACTTCTCGATGTTCGCATGCCCAAGGGTGATGGGTTGCACGTTCTCGGGCGGCTGAAGTTAGACTACCCAGACTTGCCGATTGTCATGTTTTCCACGTACGACAATCCGACGTACATCGCTCGAGCTGTCGCTCTGGGTGCAGCAGGCTACATCCTGAAAAATGACACCAAAGAGCGGCTTATTGAGTCAATTGAGACGGCTGCTCGTGGTGAAAGTGCTTGGTCCCGCGAAGAACTTCGTCGCGTTACCGGAGCCCTGGCGACGCCTCGAGTTGTTTCGGATGTGGAAGTTCCTCTGACTCAACGCGAAAGTGAAGTCCTGCGTCAATTGGCGAACGGTCTCACCAATAAGGAAATTGCACTCGCCCTCGGGATCAGTTACGAAACCGTCAAGGAGCATGTCCAGCACATCCTCCGCAAGATTGGTGTTTCCGACCGGACGCAGGCTGCTGTTTGGGCCGTCCGAAAGGGGCTCGTTTAAAGCCAGACTTGTCTCCGCATCAAGCGATTGACCGAGCATGTGCAGGTCGACCCAGCATTTTATGTAGATGATCAGCCGATAGGTGGCTCACCGTTTTCCGGGAGCTTCGTGACTCTGGCGTGTGGTGACTGATGGACAGCATGCGATTGCGGTCTGCCTTGTCTGAAATTTGCCCTTAAGTTGGCTAACAGTGCGCATTCCCGCACTAAATTGCTTGTGGTTACCCACATCGGCGGTATCATAACAACTCTTAGTAGTGTTGATTCAGTTTTCGTGTGTGGGGACACCGAGATGAAGAGCCCGTGGTTGTTTAGACTAGGGGGTGTTGCCTTCTCTCATCGCTTTCGATGGTTCAAGAAGTTTCACCTCTACACCGACGAAGTGAACGATGAAATCCAGGAAGACTGGATCTCACTTGGTTTCGTGCGAATTCGAACAGGCGTCCGCCAGCGTGGCTGCCGTGCTTAGCACCTTTTCAGGCCGCTCGGACTTACACCTGACAATTCAATCGCCCGCACAGACGCACTCGTAGGCTCTCTGCGAATGCAGCGTTATCACGCCTCAGCCTGCGCACAATATCCTGCACCGCCCTCTTTTGCGCCATCCACCTCGTTGCGGGTTTGTGAGGAACTGCTGCTCTCGAGCCCAGTGTCCACATCGATGGGACTGCTCAATCGCGTTGAGTATTGCGTCTGAGTTTGATGAGTTTGGCAAGATGTATGACCGCGTCTTCATCGGAGCGAACGGTCGGTAAGTTCTTAGGGCGTTTACCGAAGGGGGTGTGTTTCATGAGCAATCCAAAACCTCGCGCAGAGGCGCTGGGACGCAGAGGTGCAGTGAACCTAGTTTCCGATTGCCCCTCTTCCTCTGCGCCGCCGCGCCTCTGCGCGAGGTAATCAAGTACGGTCACGGTGGATGGACCGGGGCGGAACACTAATTTGCACTGATCGACACTAATTTCGCGTTAGGTGAAGTGGGCTGGGCGCAGGGGCGGAATGGGGCTGTTGAAGTCCCGTTGATCCAAGTCGCAACGCGACGGCATGATGTTGCCACGGGTGCAAACCCGTGGTTACGGTCTATGTGCGTCCCGAT
>CAYPLE010000020.1:60177-65364 GCA_964411445.1 uncultured Pirellulaceae bacterium | reverse complement strand
GGGCCAGCAGCAACAGCCCAAGTCGCCCACAGAGAAGGCGCAGGAGAAGATCAAATCCGCTCAGCAGAAAATGCGAGATGCTTTTGAGAAGCTCGAAGATGCGAAGAAAGATGACGCCATCGAAAAACAACGGGCCGCCGAGCAGGAGTTGCGCGATGCTGTGGCAGAACTTGAGAAGATTCTGCGGCAACTACGCGAAGAGGAAATTGAACGATCGCTCGAATCGCTTGAGTCTCGCCTAAGAACCATGCTCGACTTGCAAAACACAATCCTCAATGAAACTCAACGTTTAAATGAAATCTCTGGTGGCGATACTACGAATCGCCAAGTCACCATCTTGGCCAGCAAACTGGCAACGGATGAAAAAATGGTGCAACAGGCCGGCGAGAAAGCTTACTTGCTACTGCGTGAGGAAGGCTCCAGCGCGGCCTTTCCTGAAGCCATGCAGCAGGTCAACGCAGACGTCGCCAACACGGTCGAACGACTGTCGTCGGGTGACGTTGGCAAAATTACGCTACTGATTCAGCAAGATATTGTCGCCGCACTCGAAGAGATGATTGAGGCGCTTGTGAAGGTTCAAAAGGAAAACAAAGAAGAGAAGCAGCAACAACAGAACAGCGGTGGGCAAATGCCGGGCGGCCAACAAGGCGAAAAGCCACTGGTCAACAAACTTGCTGAGCTACGCTTGGTCAAAACGCTGCAAACGCGCATCAATCGAAGAACACAAGCAATGGCTGACATGCTCGATGATCCAAAATCGGTCACCGGACAAGTTGATGAGCAGGACGTGCTTCAGCAGGTTCGTGATCTAGCCGAACGCGAAAAGAAGATCCAAAAAGTCACGATCAAGCTTGTACAAGAATAGTTCATCAGAAATCCTATCATCTCGCATGTTTCACGCGGCCCAGAACGCCTGGTGTTTTGCAGCCGCCTGCGTCGCACAGTGCGGGCAATCTTTTGGAGCAAACCGTTGCGTCTAAAGTGGGTCTTGGGTTTGATCAGCCTTGGAATCGGTTCCGCAATTCTCTTCTACTGGACGCGTGGAGACGCGCCCAGCTCGCTAGGAACTCAAATCTCGACCAGTGCGCCAATCACAACTGCACCAGTCGACGAAACGCTTAGCCCTGACCAACATCCGCTCGACCCACTGCTCGACAAAGCGCAGGGTTTCTTGGATCGTTTCCACTCCGAGGTCCAAGACTACACGGCAACGATCGTGAAACGTGAACGGATCGGCGGACGCTTGAGTGACGAATCCCAGATGATTGCGAAGATACGGACCGCTAGCCCCAACGGTGGCCTCGCCTGTTACTTGAAATTCGTCTCGCCAGCCAGTTCGAAAGACCGAGAAGTTATTTGGGTTGAAGGGGAGAATGACGGAAAGATCATTTCACATGAAGGCGGATTCAAGAACTGGAAACGCTTTGAACTCGATCCCGACGGAATGTTGGCCATGCTGGGCAACCGCTATCCGATTACTCAAATTGGACTCAAGCGGCTCATCGAAAAGTTGATTGAGAAAGGGAAAGAGGACCGAAACATCGGCCCTTGTCAGGTGCAGACGATTCCCAACCAAGAAATTGGTGCTCGAGCCTGCACACTTTATCAAATCGTGCACCCAGACAAAGACGAGCGATACGATTTTCACATCGCGCAGATTTTTATCGATGATGAACTTCAAATCCCATTGCGCTACGCCGCTTTTTCTTGGCCTGACACGCCTGAATCCGAACCACTGCTTGAGGAAGAATACACATACTTGGACGTTCAACTGAACGTAGGCCTTACCGACGCCGACTTTGATCCTGACAACGACGACTACGCGTTCCCATAATTCCCTGCTTCCGCACAACGCAACTTCGAAAACAACTGAAAGAACCGACCTTGCTCTCTTCATCATCGCTTGTCATTGGGGTGTGTTGCTCAATTCTGGTGTTGGGGCAAATGGGTGTCCCCTCGCTCGACGCTGGCAATCAGGTTGCCGAATCACTTGCCACAACAGAGTGGCTTGGGCCGCTTGCACCAATCGCTTTGTCGCCGTTCTTCGGATTAGCGATCATGTCAGGAGCGGCCTGCTATGGGCCAGACTGGCTCACCGAACGCAGCGGTTTATTGAGTCACGACGGTGCATTTGCGAATCCAACTCTTTTTTGGTGCATGCTCGGCCTGTCAGTGTTGTCCAGTTTGCCACGACTGTCAAAAGTCAGCAAACCTATCGCACTTGCGAGTGAGAACCTTGAGGCATACTCTTCGGTGATCATCTTGATCGCGCTTCGCTTCCTAAACACGACTCCCACCGATGCCCAGCCAGAATTGGTCGCGGGCATCCCCTGGGACATCGCCATGTCATTGGTGGTGCTATTGAATGTTGTCGTCGTCAATTCGGTCAAACTATTCTTCGAGTTCTTGATTTGGCTCGTCCCGTTCCCAAGCATTGACGCCTTTTTAGAGGCCGGCAACAAACTGTTGGTCGCCGCGCTGATGGGTCTGTACATGTTCAGTCCAACACTGGCCACGTTGCTGAACTTGCTGATCCTGGTTGCGTGCTGCCTGGTCTTCGCGCGGGTGAAACGCCTCACTCGGAAGTATCGAACGCTTATCATTGGACCGATCCTTGCCCGTTTGCTTCCGAACATTTTCGCGCAGAAAGACGGCAAGATCGATGGATTCTTAACAAGTGCGACATTGGGACTGCCCAAGCACGCACATGTAGAACTGACGCTGGCGCCGATCGAGGCATTTGCTCGTGCACGCGGCCAAGAGTCCAGTGCAACGGTTCACCTTCATTGCAGACGCTGGTTCCGAGTCATCGACATTGAATATGAAGACGCGAAACTGGTCGCAGAAGACGCTCTTCTTGGCAAGTCGCTCACGATAAGAACCGATGATGGCAAGTTCTCGATCGCCCATCGCACTTTCGTTGCAGGCGACAGTCTCGCAGTGCCAAGTTCTCCAGTTGCTATGGAGCCTGCTTAGTCACTTGCTTTGCTGTGGCGGCCAAGCGTCTGCGTGCAAACGACTATACACAGCACTCCACCGACGAGTTCGGGAAGAGCCAGTAGAATGTGCTGGCTAGAGAACCCGTCGACGAACAGTCCGATCAATCGGCCTGAGGCACTCCCGAGCAGGGGCAAGCCGCCGATCAACGCCGCAGCGAAAATTTCGCGCCGAAGCCACAAAATCAAGCATGCTGCTGCGATCCCGATTTCTACCCCACCGTAGAACGCGCGAAACTCCGTCAGTAGCTCAGGAGTCGTATGGTCCACGCCGAAGGCGGAAGCGAGAGCTGCTGGGTCGCACCCCAGCCAAACTGCGAATCCAGCATAAATCAGCGCGGTCACGAGGATCACGACCGACTGAAAACGGGTCGATGGACGTCTAACTTCCCGCGACAGCATTGTTTGGACCTGCAGCCAGGACGGAAGGGGAAACGCCATCCGCGTAGGTTTCAAAATTCTTGCGGAATAGGTCCGCTAGTTCTTGGGCTGCCACATCATAGCTTTCACCGTCGGCCCACGCGTTTCGTGGCACCAAGAGTTCCGCCGGCACTCCAGGACACTCCGTAACAACTTGCAGACCGAAGAATGGCTCGATAGCGGTTGGGGCTGAATTCAGTGCACCTGCGTGGATAGCGTCCAAGATAGCTCGAGTGTAACGCAGTGAAATACGTTTGCCTGAGTTGTAGCCGCCCCCATTCCACCCCGTGTTGATCAACCAAACATTCGACTGATGCTTGCGAATTCGCTCTGACAATAGACGAGCATATTCGCTAGGGTGCCAAACCAAGAATGGTCCGCCAAAGCAGGGGGAAAACGTCGCCTGCGGTTCGGTCACGCCCATTTCCGTACCAGCAACCTTGGCAGTGTAGCCACTGATGAAATGGTACTCCGCCTGGTCTGCCGTCAGCTTGCTGACTGGCGGTAGGACTCCGAATGCATCGCAAGTTAAGAAGATTACATCTGTTGGCTGCCCAGCCATGCAGGGAATGCGAACGTTGGGAATGTACTCGATCGGATACGAACCACGAGTATTCTCGGTAATACTGCTGTTATTGAAATCGACGTGGTGATCCGCCTTGTCATAGACGACGTTTTCCAAGACGGCACCGTATCGCAGGGCGTCAAAGATCTGCGGCTCGGACTCGCGCGTCAAGTAAATCGCCTTGGCATAGCAACCGCCTTCGATGTTGGAGATACCATCATCGGTCCAGCAGTGTTCATCGTCGCCAACCAACTGCCGCTTTGGATCTGCCGAGAGCGTGGTCTTTCCTGTTCCGGAGAGCCCAAACAGAACACTCGACGCTCCCGTCTCAGGCTCAGCGGTCGCGGAACAGTGCATCGGCAGCACTCCCCGCTCTGGCATCAAGTAGTTCATCAGCGTGAACACAGCCTTCTTCATTTCACCGGCGTATTGGGTCCCCAGGATCACCACTTCCCGGCGTTCAAGACTCAAATCGACGCTCGTCTTGCTGGTCATTCCAGTCGTATATCGGTTTGCCGGAAATGCTCCAGCGTTGATAATCACGCAGTCGGGATCGCCAAACGTCTTCAATTCCTCGCGCGTTGGACGTATCAGCATGTTATGCATGAACAATGCATGATACGGCCGCGCGCAGATCACCCTAACTTTCAATTGGTGTTTGGGGTCCCAGCCAGCGTAGCCATCTACAACGTAGAGTCGTTCGCAGGTGTTCAAGTAGTCGATAGCACGTTCGCGATTGACAAAGAAAGCGTTTTCTTCCAAGCCAATATTGACCGAACCCCACCAGACGTTGCCCTCTGAATCAGGATGCTTGACGACTCGCTTGTCCTTTGGCGAACGTCCTGTTTTATCACCCGAATAGGCGATTAGAGCACCTGTATCCGACAGTGTCGCTCCCTTTTCGCGCCGCAGCGCTTCCTCGTACAGGGCTGCTGGCGAAGCGTTCCGCAGGACTTCCTTGACGTCGATCTTGTATTCGCCCAAGTCGAACATGAGCGCGGTCTCCTAGTTTCAATTCCCAGAACAGAAATGCGTAACTCGCGTTCTCATTCCCCAGGCTAGAAACAGGCTGCCGGTATCCCGTCCTTGGGGTTGTCGCGACGATCGCTCGACTACTTACTGCAAGTATCTCACCAAGTCCATTTTTTGGCCAGACCGACAACGCGCTCACTTCAGGCGTTCGACCGAATTTATCGTACACCGTCC
>CAYPLE010000020.1:55617-60077 GCA_964411445.1 uncultured Pirellulaceae bacterium | reverse complement strand
ATTCCGTAGCAGAAACCCGCTGCGAAAACGAAGAGAGCCGAGCAAAATGAAGCAAGACCTACAGGAAGCAGGCGAAAAAGCAGTTGCGCCGGATGAAACCACTCGCCAGCCACTCTGGATTGCAAGACGCGAGACCCGCGTTACCGACAAACGCGGTTGCGCCCGCCATGCTTGGCATCGTAGAGCATCTTATCTGCCCTACCAATCAGTCCGGTCGAATCGACAGTGCCATGTTCAGACAGGAAAGCAACTCCGAAACTCGCCGTGATGGGCAGATGGCCAGCCGCTGTTTCAAAGTGCTTTTGATTGATCGATTCCAAGCAGCGTGTTGTTATATCGACTACTTCTTCAGTATCCGCGTCGAATACGCACAGGCAGAATTCTTCACCACCATATCGCGCAAACAAATCGTCTTCGCGACACAGGTTCTGCAGTCGCGCTGAGAACTCTCGAAGGACTTCGTCGCCCACTAAGTGGCCGTAGGTGTCGTTTATCCCCTTGAAATGATCGATGTCGATCATCACCACCGCGACCTCGGTAGCGTGACGTCGGGCGCGAGCAATCTCGCGTGTAAGTGTTTCAAGCATGTAGCGCTTGTTCATCGCACCGGTCAGAGCATCCGTGGTCAGAGCAGAATAGACGGTCTCATGATACTGCGATTCTACGCTGCCCGCTGCCAAGAACTTAAATAGGTAGCAACCGATTTGAATGGTATCGCCGGCTTCCAATATCGCAGCATCTACTTGTTTCTCATTGACCAGCAGGCCATTGGTGGAGTTCAAGTCGACGATTCGATATCGACTTTCATCTATTGACCGCACTTCTGCGTGCCGGCGAGAAACGCTGCTATCTTCAATGCACATATCGGAAGCCGGATCACGCCCGATGACCACGGTTTCGTCGTCGAGCAACAGCATTCCGTCGACAATGTCCGGTGGATAGATTTGCACTAGGCAGCATTCTTGCTCTGCCGCTCGACTCGAATCCGAATTCTCTGCTGCGACTCGCTGCAATGTCTCTTCGATCAACAAATCCGCTGACTGATTCGCGGGCACTTCGTTGGACTTGGCAAGGTTGGTTGTCATCTGGATGCTCTGAAGAATTGGGCAATGTGTCTTAGGGGATCAACACGTCGGGGGCAAGTCTCCTGACTGGGCCGCTGGCCAACTGCGGACGTCCCCGTATCTTCAAACCTGCGACAAGTCTTTTCAAATTGATGTCCTTCCCCCCCGGCAGGAGTGACACTTATGGCGGTCTGCCGCAACGTCGTAACAAGTGTTCGGATTATTCATGCGCTACCACTTCGGTGTTCACCACATTCACGTGCTGTGTTCAAACTACCTGCCCACCAAATCTTGGATGTCCTAGCCTTCCCGGCAACAGCCTCCTGATACCCCACTTGGCCGAGAGTTTGAAGCCCTAGACATGTCGCGACGATTGCCCGCTCCAGAACCTGAATCAACGCTCGTCAACGGCGCCGCGTCGCCCGATCTGCAGCCTACCGCAGCGGCCACTTCTCGTGCCACATCAGAAGGAAATCGAAGCGGGACGCATTCACGGAGCGCCCAGAACCCCGATCGCTCTCATTCACGAAAATCGCGGAAGCGCCCCAAGTCCAGACAATCCAAGCAGTCCAGGCAATCCAAGCAGTCCTTGGCTAGCGGAACTGCGGCAGAATCCCAAGATCTAGAATGCACTCTCGGAAAAACGCTTTCAGCCATTGACTCCGGGATTGCGAAAATTGCCGCGACAGAGCCTTCGCAAATCTACGCCACCAAGCAGATCGAACACTATCGTGAAATCGAGGAGTTGGGACGAGGCGGCTGGGGAGTCGTCCAGCGTGCCTTTGACCGTCGGCTCGAACGAGAAGTCGCTGTAAAGAGCCTCAGCTCTAGCGTTGCTGCTCAGCCGGGTGTAAAACAGGCCTTTGAACACGAAGCCAAAATCACTAGCCAGTTACAGCACCCTGGAATCGTTCCGGTTCACGAAGCGGGCCAAACACTCTCCGGTGAATCCTTCTATGCAATGAAGCTGCTAGAAGGCAGCTCGCTGAAAGATGCCATCCGCGCGGCTCACCTCGAAAACCCTCCGCGAAACAGAGCACAACTAAGGCGTCTTTGTTTGCCGCTGCTTTCCCGTTTCGTGAGTGTGTGTAATGCGGTCGCGTTTGCTCACACAAAACAGATACTTCACCGCGACCTAAAACCTGCCAATGTAATGGTCGGCAACTTTGGCGAAACACTGGTCGTGGACTGGGGGTTGGCAACAAAGTTCGAGGCACCTGGCAGCGAACAAAGTGCCAGGCCATTCGAATCGACCCAGGTTGGAACGCCAGCATACATGTCTCCCGAACAAGCCTCTGGACTACGGACCGCGCTCAGTCCTGCAAGTGACATTTACTCCTTGGGCGTCATGCTCTTCGAAGTCGTATCTGGAACGTCTCCCTGCGTCTGGGCTGAACGAACGCAAAGCGATACTGACAGCGCCCAGTCAATCACAGAGCGAGTCTTGGCTCGGGTAGCCGACGGTGACCTACCGAGTTTGAGGCAAGTCAATCCGCTGGCCCCCAAGAGCCTGGAAGCCATCTGCCGGAAAGCGATGGCTCATTCACCGGCCGACCGATATGAATCTGCCGACCAATTAGCGGAAGACGTTTCGCGGTTTATCGAAGGGGGAGTCCCCACAGTTTACCGTGAGCCGCTGTTTGACAAGTGCATCCGTTGGTGCACAAATCACAAAGCGATTACCGCAGTCATAACCATCGCTTCACTGATTCTGCTGGCCGCTTCAATCGTCTTCGGTGTCACTATTTCCAAAGCCCACCGTCAAGAACAGGCTGCTAGAGTCAACGCCGAATTGTCCAGAGGAGATGCCTTGGACCGCTTAGCCCAAGCCCGCGAAACCGCCGATAAATGGCTCATCGACCTAAGCGGCTCATTGCAGTTCTATCCGGGAATGCAAACACTGCGCGAGGAACTGCTACAAACGGCATTGAGCGACTACAAGGCCCTGCTCAACGCCTCTACGGCGGCCCAACCGTTGGCTGATTCTGACCCCAAATTTGAAGTCAGACAATTGCTCGAGAAGGCACGCCTGCACCTGCGGATGCACGACCTTGTTCGACTCGCTCCGACCGGAGGCAACGATTCGAACGCAGACGTTCCTAGCTCACATGATCTGTTGAATGCAGCCGACACCTTGCTCAGCGATGCAACCCGGCAACTCAACAGCCCATCGTACATTGCGGACGCAGACAGCAAACGCGGTATCCAAAGGCAAATTCGCCTTGAGTCCGTCAACCTGTTGATTGCGTCACTTCTGGATGGCGCAGCGGTTCCTGACAGCGAGTTCGATTGCCAACGAGCCTGGCTAAACAAAGTCGCTGAGGAGATAAAACGTCAATCGACTGCACCGCTATACGCCGCCAAGATCCAATCGGCTCTAGTGCGTTTGCATCTGGCTGCATCAACCCAACCGTCAAACGATGCACCAGTTACAGACCGTTTGGAATTTGCTGAAAGCGCACTCACCCACGCTTCCACACTAGTTTCTTGCGACCGCAACGACGCAAACCTTCGATTGCTCGAAACAGCAATCTCGAATTTAGCAGAGTTGCATTCCGATTGCGGCAACACCGATGCAGCGGCATCCACTTGGCAAAAATTGATTGAATGCTTGCGGCAGTCTGGCCATATAGAACGTAGCGACCGATTGCAATCCATTGCCTATGCCCTCATGCGACAGGCGGATGCTTTGTCCAGCGAGCAACCGGCCCGAAGTGTTGAGCTACTTGATGAAGCAATCGACGTTCTGCATCGTTCATGGCGTGCGCTTGATCCGTCGCAGTTCTTTGAAACCAACTTGGCAACCGCAAAATTCAATTCTGCAAAGCTGATGTTGGTGAAATCAGAAGGGGACGTACAAGCTGCGGCTGTGCGTCTGAATGATGCGCTGCGGTACTACCAAACCATACTTCAGCAGGAACCTACCGCCGACATACTTCGCCGCCTCGCCGAATGTCACCAGCTTCTCGCCTCAACCTGCCAAGATGTGCCTGCCCAAGCAGCAGAACATTACCTTTCATCGATTCTTGCAAGCGAATTGCTTTGCGATCACGATTTGGCCACCATCGATGACTTATTCGCCATGGCCGAAACACAACTGCATCTTAGTAATCTTACGACGACGCTACCGGGCAAAGCTGAAGATTTACGAAGTCAGGCAAGGGAACTACTTTCGACGATCGCCAATGCTGGCAAACTAAGTGATCAACAAATTGGCAAGCTCGAGCAACTTCAGCCGCTCGCGAGGCCAAATTGATGCTGGCGAATCGTCGCAAAATCTTGAGAAAAGCTGTTCAAGTTCATCAATCCGACGGGCGAAAACCATGTGGTTTACCGAATTAAACCTTGAGCGAGCAACGGCTGCCCCCCAACAAGTGGCAGTTTATTTCCTCCCGC
>CAYPLE010000020.1:24541-55517 GCA_964411445.1 uncultured Pirellulaceae bacterium | reverse complement strand
CAATCGACAACGCCCTCCGATACGCCCCTGCAATGGAAAAGGACTTCCATGCTCCGCCGCATCCCATTGGCCCTTGGCCTCGCTATTGCTAGCTGCATAACGAATCACGCGATTGCGCAAACGCCGGCGGTCACGTTGCAGTTGTCCGACAATCCGCCCGCGGTTCAACCCGGCGGGACCGACGGTGGGGGCATTCGACTACAGCACCCGATCCCGCCTACCGCCCGAGCGACGCCAACGCGTGTCGGAGAAACCGGAGCAGAAGAGCCGGGCTCAGATCACAGCCCATCCTCCAGTGTAACGCTCGCCAGCGACAAACGAATCTCAAAGCTATTCGGCGAAGTCGATCAGACTGGCGAGTTGAGCGCTGCGCGTCGTCCGCTAGCGACCGCCCCTGCATCAGATGCAGTGTTTAATGCCGAAGCGACAGGCCGATTGACAACCGATGTTGGTAGCTTGTTGCAAAAATCAAAGAGTGCTCATGGTGTATCGATTCAAAACAGAACGCCCATCGTTAGTGACACTCGCATTCGAGGCCAACGGGTTGGACAAGTCCTTGCGTCTGGATCGTACTGGGCGCCAGCACGGATGGACCTAGATACGATGATGAACAAAATTGATTCACGGCTGATTGAGGACGCCATTCTGATTAAGGGGCCCTATTCACCGCGTTATGGACCGGGCTTCCGTTTCGTCGATCTGGAGTTCATCAAATCCCCTCGCTACGCTGGCGGGTCTGAGTTACACGGTATGTCCAGCGTAACGTACAACACCAACGGTCAGCAGCTTTATGGCAGGCAGTCAGGCTGGGGCGGGAACGAAGACGCAGGCTTCTTTGTCAGTTATGGCCATCGCACGGGCAACGACTACGAAACGGGCGATCCGGGCTTTTTCATCCCGGCCAGCTATAATTCCCGGGATGTATTCGCGGCCGTTGGGTTCGATATCTCGAATCACGAGACGATCGAATTCAATCTTCTGCGACTGGACCAAACTGGCGTCGAATTTCCGGGGTTGGTTTTCGATCTAAACTTCTTGGTCACCGACGGTTACGAGGCGACTTACACAAACACGGCTCCATCGTTTGGTGACTTCTTCGAAGCAGAAGTTTGGTACAACCGCACACGTTTCGAAGGCGACACGCTGCGGCCTGGCAAGAACCGACAAATCCCAACCTTGATATTCGACCTTGAATCCGCCACTGGGATTGACGGATACGGCATCACGGACGGCGACGCGCTGTCCGCAGGATACCGAATGGAAAGCCGCTTCCTTACCAGCGATGGCCACCTGGCAATTGGTACGGATATCATCTATCTGAACCAAGAGCTAAATGACGTCGAACCAGAAGCTCCAGTTGGCGACAACAATTTCCCGTTGCCACGCAGCGACGCGTTCGACATTGGTGGTTACTTTGAAAGGGTAAAGCATGTCTCCGAGTTCTGCACAGTGACTCTTGGCGGACGCCTCGATGGAGTTGCCACGAACGCTCGCGACGAGGTGGAAGGAGTACCGGACGACATTTCCTTCTTGAAAGACGCGGATCTTGAGCAATCGTTCCTACTCGGTGCAGGCTACTTAACGACAGACGTTAGGCTGACCGACTCTTGGGCGATCAATGCTGGCCTGGGAACTGCTCAACGCCAACCAACGTTGACTGAGCTATACGTTGAAAGCGCATTTCTGGGTTCGCTGCAACGTGGCGTTACGTTTCTTTCAGGTGATCCCGAATTGTCACCGGAACGCTTGTATCAGATTGATGTCGGCACAACCGTTGATCAAGACGACGCTATTTTCGGCGCCCACTTTTACCATTCTTGGATTCGCGACTACATCACCTACGATTTGGTTGCTCGCGCGGGCGCTTTCGATGGTTTCCCTCAAGGTGCTCAATTCGTCAACACGGAGCTTGCGACACTGACCGGCTTTGAAACGTACGGTCAATACGAAGTCACCGAACTAGTCACGTTGTTCGGGGTAATGAACTACACGCAAGGCCGTGACTTGACGCGTAATCGCCCCAGCCGCCTGAGCGGAAACACAGTGCGCAGTGACGAACTCGGCCCCGAGAAAGAACCCTTGCCCGGCATAGCGCCACTTGAAACCAGACTTGGCCTGCTAATCCAAGATCCTTCGCCCGAAAAGCGCTGGGGCTTCGAATATCAGGCGCGAATCGTCGACAATCAAAATCGCGTCGCAACGACACTTGAAGAAATCGCCACGCCGGGGTTCACTGTGCATGACATTCGGTTCTACCGCCGCTGGGAACAAATGCTCGCAACGGCTGGCGTCGAGAATGTTGGTAACCGCTTCTACCGCGAACACATCGATTATCGATCTGGCCTGGGTGTCTTTCGGCCCGGCGTCGGCTTCTACACTGGACTCGAGTTGACCTACTGATCGATGGCGCTTGGCTTGCATCCTGCGCGATCACGACCGCAGATGCCTCTGCGACGATGTGTACGCGCTGCCCCGCAATGACGCTCTGCTCGGCATGGTAGACAAATTGTCCGCGTCTGTCCGCAACCACGGCTTGCGATATACTCTCCGCCATGTCTGAAGCACCTCTGGCCGACGGCCCACTTCCAAATTCGCAGTTGAAAGCGACCGCCTATCACGAAGCGGGGCACGCGGTGATGGCTCATGCGCTCGGCAGGCTGGTGAAGAAAGTCACGATTCAGCCCGGAAAATCACAGTTTGGAAGCAAGCGACTCGGAGTCTGCGAACTAAGCAAGGGACGTACGAAGGCGACCAAAGACCTGCTCGAAGAAGATGTCCTGATACTCATGGCGGGCATGGTTGCCGAAGCGCGTTTTACAGGGGCATACTGCCCGCAGGGCGCAGCCCAAGACTTAATGCATGTCAGGCGTCTATTAGCAAATCGTGCGAGAACGGAAAGCCAGTTTGAAAAGCTGCACCGCCGCCTTCTCGACAAGACCGAGCATATGATGCACGATCCTATTGCCGTTGCTGCCGTAGAATGGATCCACAACGAGCTACTCGAAAGAGAGACGGTCAGCGGACGAGCCGTGCGGCACTTCTACCAGCAAGCTGAAACTCAACAAGCAAAAAAGGGAAACGGGAACTAGCATGACGCTGACGCTCGAAAACAGCGGCGAAATCGAAGCTTTGGCTGCCGAAATCGCCGCGGAACTGAACTTGCCCAAAATGCAGGTTGCTGCAGCACTGAAGTTAATGCAAGAGGGCAATACAATTCCCTTCATCGCCCGATATCGCAAAGAAGTTACCCGCGGTCTAGATGAAATTGCGCTGCGAGCTATCGAAGATGCGGCCGAACAAGCTGCTGCATTAGCGGCCAGAAGACAAACGGTCTTGAAGACAATTGATGAACAAGGAGCACTGACAGACGTCCTGCGAGAGCAGATCGAAAAATGCAAAGACCTTCGCGACTTGGAAGCGATCTATCTACCTTTCAAACCGAAGCGTCGAACTCGCGCTACAGTTGCACGGGAGCGAGGCTTGGAGCCGCTTGCCAAGCTGCTGTTGCTGCAGCAGCCGCTGGATCAGTCGCGTGAAGATTTGATACAGCAATTCGTTAGCCCTGACCGAGAAGTCCCCGACGCGGAAGCTGCGCTTGCTGGCGCTCTCGACATCGTGGCTGAACGCTGGTCCGAGGATGCCTCGATCCGCAAATGGCTGCTTCAGCACGCCACCAAGGAGGCTGTGATTGCTTCGTCGGTTAAGCGGGGCAAGAAAGAAGAAGCTAGCAAGTTTGAACAGTATATCGACCGGAAGGAACCGATTCGACGGTTGCCATCTCACCGACTGTTGGCCATGTTACGAGGCGAAGCTGAAGGCGTTTTGAAGGTCAACATCGAGCTTGAAGATCGCGAAGTCCTTTCCCACCTAAAGTCACGCTTACTGACCAACCGAAACTTTGAGTTCTACCCGGATCTGGCAGGGTGTGTCGAAGACTGTTTCCGTCGCCTACTGCTGCCGGCGACTCAGTCCTCGGTGCTTACTGTCCTGAAGGAAAAGGCGGATACGGAGGCAATCGACGTCTTCGCCAAAAACTTGCGAGAACTCCTGATGGCTGCACCAGCAGGACCTCGCGTCACCATTGGAATCGACCCTGGTTTTCGCACTGGATGCAAATGTGCTGTCGTTGACGCGACCGGCAAATACCTCAGCAACGCCACGATCTTTCCAACGCCCCCGAAAAACGACACCGCAGGCGCGACAAGAACGCTAGTTGAGCTGATTAAGAAATACGACGTTGAGCTGATTGCAATCGGCAATGGAACTGCCTCCCGCGAAACGGACGCTTTTGTTGGCGAGGTCATTCGTCGGCACGAAATGACAGTGACCAAAGTAATGGTGAGCGAGTCCGGTGCATCCATATACTCTGCTAGCGAGTTGGCCAGTCGCGAATTCCCAAACCTTGACATCACAGTCCGAGGAGCCATTAGCATCGCGCGTCGCCTTCAGGACCCGCTGGCGGAGTTGGTTAAGACAGACCCGAAATCGATCGGAGTAGGGCAGTATCAACACGACGTCAATCAAGCAAAGCTCCGCAAGTGCTTGGATCGTGTAGTCGAATCATGTGTCAACAGCGTCGGCGTAGATCTGAACATGGCCAGCGCGCCACTGCTATCTCATGTTGCAGGGATTGGCCCCAAACTGGCAGAGAACATCGTAAATCATCGAGACGAAAACGGGAAGTTTTCCGATCGCAAACAATTGACCAAAGTCCCGAAGCTTGGCAAGAAGGCCTTTGTTCAAGCCGCCGGGTTCCTTCGTATTCGCGACGGAGACAACCCTCTAGACAACTCAGCCGTGCACCCTGAATCGTACGCCATCGTCGACAGCATGGCCGAAGCACTTGGTACCAGCTCGAGTGCTTTGGTTGGAAATACAACGTTGAGTCAAAAGATCTCCCCGGCCGATTTCCAGACTGAGCGATTCGGCCTACCGACAATTGTGGATATCGTTAGCGAACTGGGGAAACCGGGACGAGATCCGAGAAGCGAGTTTCGCGTAGTTCAGTTCGATGATGATATTAACAACATCGACGACCTCAAACCGAATCAAATTCTTGAGGGCATCATTACCAACGTAACGCATTTCGGTGCATTCATCGACATCGGCGTTCACCAGGATGCTTTGATTCACATCTCACAGTTGTCCGACACGTTCGTAAGCGATCCCGGCGAAGTTGTTGCTGTCGGCGATGTCGTGAAGGTCAAAGTACTGGAGGTAGATGTCGCACGCAAACGAATCTCGGTCACGCGAAAATTCTAGTAGGCGCCCGCCGTAACTGGCACTTCGCGTTTGTCCCCTTGGATGTTTGTTCGCGCGACGCCCAGGAACCTCGCCGACGCTTTCCCTGCAAATTCACTGCCCACTTTGAGTCTGGCGTCGCGAATCGAGCCGTCAAACCGGACATCGACAAAGTCGTCGAGCCCTCGTCCCGGAACGACGCCTTGTTGGATTCCCGCAGTGGAACCAACACAAAGATTGCCAAGAATCGTCACGCCACGAAATCCACCAGGGAAATTTAACGCGTCTCCACCATCTGTGTAAACAACGTTGTTGGCGAACACCATGCCCTCTCGGCCATTCCAGCTTGACAGATTTGCACCCCGCCGTCGAGCAATCAAGGTATTGTGAATGACCTGCAATTCCCGTGTTTCACCCTGATGATCGGTACTCGCGAATGCGGCTCCCGCGGCTCCTATCAACAGGTTATTCCGAACGATCGCCTCGCCCTGAATCTGCATCACATTGTCGCCGCTCCGGTAGCAAACATTGCGTTCTACCATGTTGATGCCGCGACCACCGGTTCCGTACGCGATGATGCACGGATACTGCGTGTCGTGAACGAGATTGCCTACGATCCAGTTGTTGAACGACCCCTGTTTGACTTCAATGCCGTCGCCCTGTTTTCCTCCGCAATCATGCACATGATTGTTAGCAATGACCGAGTAGGACATCGCAAACTTGCCATGATTAGCCCCGAGATACATCGCTTCGCCAGTTGCTGCAGGATTTTCGAAGTGATGAAAGTGATTGTTGGTGATAAAGACGTACTGCGTATCATGCGAGTTCGCAGTGATGCCCTCGGCAGCACTGTGATGGAAGTGGCATTGGTCGATCCACACGTTTTGGCAATCGTACAGCCGAAGGAGCGTGCTACCGCCGGTGAATTCGATGTTTCGAAAACAAACGAAACGACCAGCCGACCTTTCGCCAAGATTCAGGACATTCTGCCGAGCATCAGGCCGAGTGATGATTGGTTTCCGGCTTGGGTCTGCTGCGACGATCCAAATAGGCGCTGCAGGGGTGCCCCTGGGTGCAAGTGAAAGTTTCTCGGAAATAGAGTATTTCCCCGGTCCGATCACGAGCCTGTCACCTGGTTGCAGGCTCGCAAGAACTTTTGCAAGCTCTCGACCATTCTCGAGCTCGGACTTCGCCGAGTCATATTGGTGGACAATGGAGCTGCGAGGTGCACACTGCGACCATTTAGGTACGATCCTGCCAACTTCCCAAGGTGGCGGATCTTTTGCACCAACAAAGCTTGAAGTTGACACCGCTACGAGAACAGCGGCAAACGCCCTGAATCTGAAATACAATGACATGCGTTGTTTCCTAGCCAGCCTGGCTCATTTTATGACGTAT
Organism: uncultured Pirellulaceae bacterium; assembly: GCA_964411445.1. Taxonomy (GTDB): domain Bacteria; phylum Planctomycetota; class Planctomycetia; order Pirellulales; family Pirellulaceae; genus Aureliella. Next base: position 48,878 of record CAYPLE010000020.1, on the reverse strand, counting down.
GCACCGGCTATCGATGTTACTTGTTGCCGAGCACGGCATCTGCGACGACAGGGCAATGGTCCGATGCAATCTTGCCGGTGACCACTTCTGCGGAGAGATCCTTCCAAGCGGACGATTTGTCGAAGAAGATGTAGTCAATCTCCGTCTTGGAACCGTCGGCTGGCCATGTGAAACTTGCTCCCAAGGGCTTCTTCGCTTCGACGAAGTCCTCGCGAAATGCAGCCAGCACCGCAGACTTTGGTTGGTCATTGAAGTCCCCCATGACGATCGTCGGCAACCTGGGCTCTTTGGCGCGCAGCCATTTCAATAGTGCGTTTGCTTGGGCGAGCCGGAATGTATCGTCTGCGACCCAATCGAAATGCAGGCTGACCGCCCGAATCCGCCGACCGTCGGGAAGCTGCATGGTCACCACAAGGGCAACCCGCGGTTCATTGCCGTCGGGCAAGCGGACCGTTTCGACGTCGCATACAGGCCATTTGGACAACATCCCAAGCCCATAGTAACCCCCGCCGTACTCCATGAATGAACCGAATGCAGGATACATCCCTAACGACTCGCCAAGCCGCCGCATCTGATTGACGGATTGCGACCGCGTGCAGTTCATATCAATTTCTTGCAGAGCGACAATGGACGCACCAAAGTCACGAATGCAACTCGTCGTTCGTTTGAGGTCCAGTTTGCCATCGGATCCCGCTCCATGCCGCACATTGTATGTTGCCACCCGCAAGGGCTGCTGAGTTTGCGTTGCAGCATGGCTTTCGGCCGCGTGAAACTCAACCAAGACCGCCGCGTGGTCAGAAGGAAACTTGGTTGAGTGTTTCTCTATCGTCTCGGCCGAAGAAGCCGTGAAATTCTTGGAAGCGTAGTAGACGAAGTCGATCCGCTCTTGCAACTGCTCCACAAACCTGGGACTCCACGTGCGATCTCGAGCACGGTCAATGACGGGATTCACATCACGAAACGCGTCACGAAAGCCAGCTTCAACAGCAACACGGCTTGTCTGCCACCGAACCGCTTCCCCGTAAACATCTCGATTCATCTCCGTGTAATCGAGATGTGACATCGAATTAAAGTCACCGGCCAGGAAAACAGCATCAATCGTTCGCTCTTGCTCCGCCAAACGTTTGCGAATGTCGGCCACGATCTGCTCCAGATCTTTCGCCGAAGGCTGACAGGCTTCCAACCATTTCGCAACCGGGCGTTTACTACGAATCTCCGGCAACCATATATCTTCGCCGTAGGGCAGCCAAATTGAATACACCGCAATGAATCGACCGCTAGGCAGTTCGACCACTGCACCGACACACTTGAACTCTTCAAAGACACTAATGTCATCTACGATTGGCCAGCGGCTGTGAATAGAAACATTGGTGCCGCGCGGTGCGAAGTGGAATCCCAATTCCTCTGCAATCCTAGCACCGCTACCGTAGGTTTCTTGCATCGCAACAATGTCGGCACGGCTGTCACGAATCACGTCCACGACTCGGCCCGGCCCCACTGCATCACCGTCTTCGCGGCCACCGTGCCAAATGTTCCAAGTCATCACACGAATGGATTCGTGCGCCGGCTTTTCGACATCAACTTCCTGACCAATAGCCGGGACGATCGTTGCCGCCACCAGCGCAATTGCGAGCGTGGTTACGGCACGTTGCAAAATGTTCGCTGCGGTCCTCGTGATCATTGTCTTGCTTGCCTAAGTTGTAGTTTCGTTGTTCCGGCTCTGGCGATATCGCGCCACCGGAACAACAAGAAGTTACGGGAACTGCTATTCATTGCAACAAACAGGCCACTGGGAAACGCCTCACCGAGCGGGAAGGTTGTTGCATCTATGCCGTCAGTTGCATCCGCTCCACCACGAAAGACTTTTACCAACTCGGAGTGATCGTGCGGATCCGCCTCAGTGCCTTCGCGCCGAAATATTCGGTACTGACTGTTGCCGTCAATCTGATCGGTGCACACCAGATAGCCTCGCCCCGAACTTGTGTTGACGATCGCAATTCCTTCTCGGTCGGATACAAAGCCATCGACACCAAACTTGGCCAGTTCCTTGGATGCATTGGGATGCTCGGGATCCGCGTGCCACTTGCGAATCGCACCTCCTTCATCCGCGTAGTAGACGAAGCCAAGTTCGTCATCGACAGCGATTGCTTCGATTTCTTCTCTGCCGCTAAAGTAGCCAAACTCGCGAACTTTCGTTGCACGCAGCCCGTTTAAGTCGTCGGTTTCGAGTCGGTACTGCCAAAGATATCCGCTGGTGGGGCCAAACTTACGTCCAACGATCGCAAAGACTGCTTTGTCCGACGGACGCCGGTACAAGGCTACGCCCATCGGAGCCGCCGCATCACCTGTCTCACCGACAAATACTGGAAATGAAGCAATCTCCTTGAGCCCAATAGCATCGACTTTGAAGACCCGCAGTTTGTTCTGCAAACGTTCCGTCACAACAGCAATGTCGATTGTGGTGTTCGCAAATGCAACGCCGTACTCGACATCAATGTTGTTTGGTCGATCAATTCCGGAAATCGATTGCCGAATTTTCCCGTCGAGCCCAAACACAACAACGCTTCCCGAGGGAGCAGGCGATTTGTTGGTTCCCAAGATCAAGCTCTTCGCAGGATCAACTTGATTGATCCAGATGGCTGGATCATCCGGATCTTCTGGCACGGGCTCCGTCTCAATAGCCGGTGTCACTTCCGCAAGTGTTTGCGCGATGCCACGCGACAGTTGGATGCTGCACTGAAAAGCCAATGCAAGCATGGCCGCGAGTGCCCATACGATACGAAGCACAATAGGAGCTCCTGAAAAAGTAGACATCGACCAGAATTTGCTCTAACTGACGGCTGCGAACTGCTCAGCTAGCGGCAGCGAATCCACGAGCTGAAGCATTTTGCGAACATCAGGGAGGTGTTGTTTGTAGTTCAACAGCGCGTTTCGCTGCTTCTCACTAAGGCGCGCTGCGAATGGATTCTTGTAGAACGCGTCCAGCGTCTGTGCTTGCTTGAGAACTTCGGTCGCGGCAGCCTTCCCAAGCCCTGGACAGCCCGGGATGCCGTCGCTTGGATCACCAACAATTGCGCGATAGTCAATCCACTGATCGGCCCGAACACCATACTTTTCAACGAGAGCATCGGCAGTCGTTACGTACATGGCCAGTTTATCAGCCGAGAGGCGTTCGACTTTGGTGACTTGTGTTACGTACCCCGGCGAAAGTAGTTGGTGCAGGTCTTTGTCCGCAGAAAACAAGACGGCGCGCTGGCCTTCGTCGAGCGCCATCCGCGTAAGAGAAGCGATGCAATCGTCAGCTTCGTATCCTTCACAGGATACATTGCTAACCGCTGGCCGCGGCGTTGCATCGCGAGTCTTCTTTAGCAACTCGTGAAAATCGGCTGGTTTCTGATCGCGGTGCGCTTTGTACTGATCCGAGATATTGACACGAAAGGAATCGCCCACATCCCAGCAAATGGCCGCTCGCTCATGGGGAACTTGTCCGAGCAGAGTGCTCAGACGCTGGAGAAAATTACGAGTGACGTATTCCGGATTGGCGTAGTAGCATTGTGCGAACCAGTTGTTGCCGTCAATCAAGATCCAGTTCATGGGTTCGCAATCCCGGTTCGTACGCTATCGCCCTCGGTGCCAGGCTGCTGATTAGCTGTCACTTATTCGCTGGCTAGTGGAGAAGAACAACCAGTGTAGCACCTTCTCAAACGAGTTTGGCAGGTTGCATGACCGTTGTGTAGGGGGCTGCGGTCGAGTCCTCTGGCTGGCCAAACGCACTTAAGTTGTCATCGTGAATTCCGAAGCCCACCAGAGTTGCATGCCCAGACAAGATTAAGACTGCAAATTTGAAGTCAGCAAGCTGGCAGCCCCGTATGATGTTGGATCACATGGCTGTTAAGATGATCGCTGACGGAATATGTCCGACAGCAAGGGAATCGCTGCGATTTGGTAAGTTCGCAAGACGAAGTACAAAACAACGGAGAATACTGTGGCTGGTTCGATGTCAACTGATCGAGATGGACTCATTGAAGATGTATTGACGCAGGAGCAACAGGCCAAACTCACACCCAAGGAGGTCATCGACTTGCTACGCGTCGGCAACGGTCGATTTGTCGCTGGTGAGGTAACAGTTCGCAATCACAAAGCACAGATTCGCAAAGCTGCCCTGAGTCAGTTCCCCAAGGCGATCGTCCTGTCCTGTGTCGACTCTCGCGTTCCCGTCGAAGACGTCTTTGACCGCGGTATCGGCGACATGTTTGTTGCCCGAGTCGCTGGGAATTTTGTCAATGCCGACATCCTTGGCTCGATGGAGTTCGCCTGCAAAGTTTCCGGATCCAAGGTCATCCTTATCTTGGGACACGAACACTGTGGAGCGGTCAAGAGTGCGATTGATGGCGTTGAGTTAGGCAATATTACCGAGATGTTGTCCAAGATCGAACCGGCCGTAAAGCAGGTCGAGGGCTATGAAGACGACCGATCGAGCAAGAATGAAGCGTTTGTTCATGAAGTTACCGAGCAAAATGTCAAATTGAATATCCAGCGAATTCGCGATGAAAGTCCAATCCTCCGACAGATGGAATCCGACGGTGAAATCGCAATCGTCGGTGGACTTTACGACATGGATAATGGCAAAGTCACTTTCCTCGCATAATTCGCACTTCACTCAAGGTGACCAGCTTCATGGGCTATGACTTCAAGAACATCAAGGGGGACCTGAGCGGCGGATTCGTGGCCGGAATCATCGCGTTGCCACTTGCTCTAGCATTCGGCGTTCAATCGGGTCTCGGGGCCGAAGCGGGGCTCTACGGCGCGATTGCCGTTGGAATCTTTGCTGCACTCTTTGGTGGAACGGCTACACAAGCATCGGGACCAACTGGCCCGATGACAGTTGTTTCTGCATCGATTGTTGTATTCGCGACCGAAGCAACCGGGAGCATCGAAGAAGGGATGGGCATTGTCCTGCTCTGCTTTCTTGCTGGCGGTGTCCTCCAAGTAGGTTTGGGGTTGTTGGGCATTGGAAAGTACATCCGCTATTTCCCGTATCCAGTGGTTTCTGGATTCATGAGCGGAGTTGGACTCATCATCGTGTTCTTGCAACTCTGGCCGCTTCTAGGTAGTTCATCGCCCAAATCAACCATCGAAGTCTTCACGCGAATTAGCGAACCTCTACAAGCCATCAATCCTTGGGCAGTTGCACTCGGTGTGATTACGCTGGCCATCAATTACACCTTCCCGCTCATTACCAAGAAGGTCCCATCGGTCTTGGTCGCACTGCTGGTTGGCACTGGACTGAGCCTGTTGCTCAACTTGGAAGTACCCGTCATCGGTGACATTCCGACAGGCTTTCCACCGCTGCAAGTAAACAAGTTCTTCAGCGTACCGCCCGAATACTATGGATTCATCCTCAAATCTGGAATGGCACTGGCGCTGCTCGGCTCGATCGATTCGCTGCTGACTTCTGTGATTGCCGACAATTTGACCAAGGACCAGCACAACAGCAAGCGGGAGTTGATTGGACAGGGAATCGGCAACATCGCGGCCTCAATGTTTGGAGGCATCCCCGGCGCCGGTGCAACTAAAGGTACAGTTGTCGCAATCAACGCAGGTGCGAAAACTCGACTATCGGGCGTGACCCACGGGCTCTTCCAGTTGGCCGCCTTGCTGGGCGCAGGAACTTTGGCCGGCTACATTCCCCTCAGTGTCCTTGCGGGGCTGCTCATCTCGGTAGGTGTAGCCATCATTGACTACAAAGGCATCAAGCATCTACTCCACGTCCCGAAAGCCGACGCCGCGGTCATGATCGTGGTGCTGATCTGGACGGTATTTGGAAACTTGATCTATGCAGTCGCCGCGGGCGTGGTACTCGCGAGCGTTCTATTCATGAAGCAAGCGAGCGACCTGGCCGAGCAAGAATCAACCGTCACTCCGATCGACCCTGAGCCCAACTGGGACGACGAAAAGCAGTTCGCGGGTGAAGAATCGGTGTTCATCAAACACCTTTACGGGCCGCTGTTTTTTGGCTTTAGCTCAGGTTTTAAGGCGTTGGTATCCACGATCCCAGATCAAGCCACAACGCTGGTCGTGAGGATGGAACGCGTCCCTTACATTGACCAGTCCGGCCTTTATGCGTTGGAAGACACACTGCTACAGCTAACAAGGGATGGCAAAACCGTTTTGATCACTGGCCTTGAGACTCAGCCGAGCGACATGCTCTCTAGCATCGGCTTGATCCCCAACTTAGTACCCGAGGATCAAGTCTTTGAATCCTTTGACGACTGCCTGGAGTGGCTCAAGAGTAAAACGAAGCCCGACTAGCCGCTATCCGTGCTTTGCCTCTTCAGACTCAATCATTTGGCCCAGAATATCCTCCAAGCTGATGCGAATGTCCCAGTCAGGGTAGTGGCTTCTCAGTTTGGTTAGGTCACTGATGTAGCAGATGTGGTCGCCAACGCGATTGGTTTCACTGTACGAGTAATTGACCGAGTACTTCGATATTTTTTCGATCAATTGAATACACTCGAGCACCGAAGCTGAATTGCCTCGTCCGCCGCCCAAGTTATACACCTCACCGGGACGCGGGGCTTTGGAAAAGGCTTCGAATGCGGCGATCACATCAGAGCTTTCAATCTGATCGCGAACTTGCTTGCCCTTGTAGCCGAAAATCGTGTAGTGCTTCCCTGTAACAGCGACATTCACCAGGTAAGACAGAAAACCGTGCAACTCGACACCGGAGTGACTGGCACCGGTCAGGCAACCACCGCGAAAAACGCCAACGTTCATTCCGAAGTAGCGCCCGTATTCTTGAGCGATGACGTCGGCGGCCGTTTTTGAAGCACCAAAAAGCGAATGCGTAGTCTGGTCGATGCGACAGTCTTCCGAAATTCCGTTGAAGTCGCTCTCGCGTTCGTATTCCCAACGGGTATCCAGTTCAACCAAAGGCAGTTCGTTTGGCGCGTCACCATAAACCTTATTGGTACTCATATGGCAGAACACGGCGTCGCTACAATGCTGCCGTGTTGCCTCCAACAGATTCATTGTTCCGCCTGCATTGACATCAAAGTCCAGGTGCGGGATATCCTTTGCTTTGTCGTGGGACGGCTGCGCCGCACAGTGGATGATCAAGTCAAATTTCGTACGCGCGAACAGGTCATCGATGGCCGGGCGATCGCAGATGTCAATGCTCTCATGCCGGAACTTCTTCGTATCCGCCTTGAGCCGCTCCAGATTCCAAGCCGTGCTGCCCGACGGCCCGAAGAACGTCTTGCGCATATCGTTGTCAACGCCCACGACATCCGCGCCTTCGCGGTCCCAATGACGAACCGCCGCAGAACCAATCAGCCCGCTCGAACCAGTAACCAGAACTCGCATTAAAATGCTCTCCAAGACCTAGTTTGACAATGCAGCACGCACTTGCAATTGAGCGTCTACAGTTCAGATCGTAAACCGAAGCAGTATGATTCGCTCACCCCTGACACTCAACCGTCAACTGATCGCAGGATACTCGTCACCGCCGACCTGCCTAGGCTGCACAACCCGCATAATCCCAACCGTCAAGCAAGCAGCGGCAATTCGACGTGATCCGGAAATAGCCCTCAGGCAGAATTCCGACGCATTTATTCGCTCGCATCAATAGCGACTTCAGCAATGGGTCGTATACTTCAGGCAGAATGCCCAATCACGGGAGTCGGCACCGACAGTCTGCTTTTCTTAAAAACGTGAATTTATGTCAAAAGTCCTGGTTACCGGCGGTGCCGGTTTCATCGCCTCACACATCACAACGGCCCTGGTAGAGCGAGGCGACACGGTTCGCGTGCTCGACAATCTGTGCACAGGTTTCAAAGCGAATCTGCAGCACGTTTGGGACGACATTGAGTTCATCGAGGCCGACGCCACAGACGCCAGCGCTGTCGCCTCAGCGATGGAAGGTGTCGAATTGGTCTTCCACCAAGCTGCCCTGGCAAGTGTACCATTGAGTCTAGAGAAGCCACTGGATGTGCACCGGGCTTGTGCGACGGGGACGCTCAACGTTCTGGATCAAGCGGTCAAAGCCGGCGTTCGACGCGTCGTTTATGCGGCTAGCAGTAGTGCATACGGCGACCGCCCCTTTGCTGCGAAACGCGAAACGGATCTACCACAGGTGTTGAGCCCCTACGCGGCCGCCAAGTTGGCTGGTGAACTGTACTGCGAAGCCTTCTACCACAGCTTCGGGCTAGAGACAGTCGGACTCCGCTACTTCAATGTGTTTGGCCCGCGGCAGGACCCCAAGAGTCCCTACTCAGCCGTCATCCCCCTGTTTGTTACCGCCATATTGAATGGTCAGCCGCCAACTATCTATGGCGATGGGCATCAATCCCGAGACTTCATCTTTATCAACAACGTCGTTCAAGGTAATCTATTGGCAGCGGACGCAGAGGGAGCCGCTGGGCGTGTCTTCAATATGGCTGAAGGTCGTCAGACTTCTCTGCTGCAATTGCTTGACTCACTATCACGTCTCCTTGGCAAGAGCGTTCAGCCTGACTTCCAACCAGCCCGAGCTGGCGACGTGCGTGAAAGCTTGGCGGATATTACTGAAGCCAGAAACGTACTTGGCTATGAGCCAAATACGGACTTGGATGAAGGACTCTCCCAGACAATCGAATATTATCGAACCATCTCGGAAGCTTGCACGACGACCTAAGCCAGAGCGAAGCCGACGTGTGCTGAGTCCGCCAACGCCTGGCGTCCTCACGGGCAAGAATGGCTGTAAACAAGGTACACACGTCGATGCACCCCCTAGAATCCTCCGTTGCAAAGGCGTGGCCGCCGGAGGTATGGCGGAACACCCGTCTGTTGGTTGGTGTAAGCGGCGGCGCCGACAGTGTTGCACTTCTTCTCGCGCTTTTGAAAGTAGCAGAAGATCCATCGATGGTTCATGCTGCGCATTACAACCACCGCTGGCGCGGCGCAGAAAGCGATGATGATGCACAGTTCGTGCGAGATTTGTGCACTTCGCTGAATTGCCAACTTCACACCGGTGTAGCCGACGACGATTCAGAGAAAGACCGACGCAAGAGTGAGGAAAACGCTCGAAAGCAGCGGTACCAATTCCTGTCCCAAGCGGCCTACCGCGCCGGTTGCCGCTACATCTCGACCGCCCACACGGCATCCGACCGCATCGAAACACTTTTACACAACTTGTTTCGCGGAACTGGCCTTGCCGGAGTCGCTTCACCGCAATTGACACGTCCGCTCGACGAAGAACTAGTACTGGTGCGTCCCTTGCTCGGCTGCTCTCGCGAGCAGGTCATCGATTATCTACAACAACGCGGCCAGAGCTTTCGCACGGATTCGACCAACAGTGACCTTGCGTTTCGTCGCAACTACATCCGCCGTGAACTTCTGCCTGTGATCCGTCAACAGTATGGCGACGCGGTTGACCAAAAGCTTTTGTCGTTCAGCGAGCTTGCGGAAGAGGCGAATGAAGTTTTTCGGCAGTATGCCATCGACTATCTTGCGGAAACGGAGTGTCTCCTCACACGGGCAATTGAGCGTGGACAGTTCGTTTCGTCCCCGCCTCACGACACCGTTTTGCTGCCTGCGTTCTCGGTGCTGCAAAAGCCCTGGCCAATCGTCCGCGAAGCCCTTGCGATCGAGTTCTTGAATAAGAAATGGCCACTTCAAGCGTTCAATCGTGGCCACTGGAACAAACTGCGCGATCTAATGGAGCAAGGCAGTGTACGCGCTGATGTGAGCGTCGAATTTCCGGGCCAGATAAGAGCTACCAGAAGTAACGACTGGTTAGCTCTCCGCAAGAACTGAAAAAGCCAATATTTGCGGTCGCGATTCGCATCTTGCTTCGACTAGGTTTACAATGGCGTCAAGCGATAAAACGCTGCGGGCTGGACGTGAGCTCTTGCCCCCAATATTTTTACACTTCGAGATGTCCCCCCTCAGAGGTTAGATTCGTGCGTATTCCACTGGTAATTTGTTTTGCAATTTGCTCATTGGCCTGCAGCACCGTGCTTGGGCAATACGGTTCTGTGGGACAACGCGGCCTGCATAGTTCCGGGAGCGCTCAATTTGATGTTGAGCCATCACGCATCAAGTTGGTTATGTGGATCGAAGCCCAAGAATTGGATGCGAAGACGGCAGTTCAGGTACTGATGCAACATCGCGATAAAGTCCGCGGCGAACTGAAGCAGCTCATGGTGATCGAAGATTCCGTAAAATTTTCCACGATGCAAGTGGAAGAATCGAGTGATGACGAAGAGCATCAAGAGATGGTCGGACGCCTGCGGATGATGGGACAAGGCGACCAAGACATTGATGATACTGAAGTTCCGAAAACATTTACAGCATACTGCGCCTTGAAGGCAGAATGGGAAATCCCAGCCGCTCGCGAAGAGCAGATTGCGATTTTACCGGCGACACTTAAGGAACAAGTAGCCAAGCGTGACTTAGCTGGAAAGAGCAATCAGCCGAAGCTGGACAGTGAGATCGCACAGCGGATTAACAAGATCAAGAAAATGGTCGAAGAGCAGATGGGCGCCTACTACGGCGGCGGCTCCGACGGCGAGCGTGTACCACAGATCTACTTCGTTGGCTCCTACACCGACGAACAACTGGCAACAGCGACAAAAGAAGCAATCCAAAAAGCCAAGAAACGGGCCAACCTGCTGGCGACCGCCGCTGGTGCCGAATTGGGTGGCTTGATGGCGATATCGACAACTATGGGTGATTTCGATTACTACGACGACTATTCGTATGGCTATGATTACGACGTGCGAGAGTTCCCCACCAAGTTCATGGCTCCGAAAGACAACGAAGTCCAATCGTCTTCGATGGACAGTCTGTCGCACGAAGTGGACGTGTATCTGACGTTCGACATCAGTTTTGCGAAGTAAGATCGTCGCGAAGGACGCGCACTATTCTTCAGCAGCCGTACCTACCCTCGCACTTGCGGTCGAAATGAACTGTATCGGTAAGACGCCGACGCGATTTCCTACTTGGCTTCGATACACTGCAAGTGCTTTGCGGTGCGAACCAAAATGTAGTCATCTCCTATGACGGGTGTCGCTCTGGTCGGTTCGCCCAATTCAAAGACGCCAAGTTCTTCAAACGTCTCCGACGCGCGAACGACGTTCACGGTGCCTGATTCACTGATACCGATCAATTTGTCGCCAGCGATCACGGGAGAAGAAGATACCGGTGGATTGCTTACTCGCTTTGTCCACAACACATTTCCAGTCGGCGTTTCAACACACGACACCATGCCTCGATCGCTCCACAAGAACACTTTGTTGTCACGAGCAACGACGCCTGGAACGTAGGGGGCAAAGCGATCAATCTCGAACGCAATCTCATGCTCGCCATCTTTGTAATTGACGGCAAACAGACGATTGCTGCCTGCACCGGACCCCTCGGTTGCGATTACCAGATCTCCAACAATGACTGGGCAGGAAACACATCGCTGCTTGAACACCGGCTTATTCCACAAGGGCTCGCCGTCCGCCAAACGCAGTGCAAAGATGCCGTCCCCGGTATTTGCAAACAAAAGCACCTTTTCACCCGACTGCGGATCGTCAACCAACGCAGGTACTCCGTAGCAAGCCCGGGTGGTCTTGCGACCCGTCGCCCATTTGTCCCTGCCAGTCGCGGCTTCAAACGCCATCACGCGACTTTCACCCGGTTCGACGCCGGGGGGAAGCTGCTGAGCTGCCTGTGAATTGAATAGAATCACCGTATCGTCAAACACCACAGGTGAGGCTCCGTAGCCGTGCTGACTAACAAAACGCCCAAGGTCTCGCCGCCACAGAGGATCACCGTCGTGCGTCAGCGCAATCAACACAACGCCGTCGGGACCGCCCCAAGTGAAGTACACGCCCTGGTTGCTAACACACGGGGAACTCGACGCGTACGTACTGCGACTGTGCAGATGATGCGTTTGCCCTTCAAATTGCTTCGTCCAAAGCGAATCACCACTGGAGAGATCAAAAGCTTGCAGGAAGCGGGTTGCACTTTCTTGATCGGAACTCATCAAGTAGACGCGGCCGTCAAAGACAACCGGCGATCCATTGCCGGTGCCCTCAAGTTCAATATTCCATCGCACGTTCTCCGGCGCCCAAGGAACAGGCACGGTGCAATTAGCGTTTACGCCGGAACCATTGGGGCCTCGAAACCGTGTCCAGTCAGCGGCGGTTGCCAGCGAGACGGTTTGGGCAAACAGGCAGACAAAGCAAATGATGCGAACACGCGAAAACCTGGATGAATGCTTCATGGCAGTAGTGTCGAGTAAATGGGCTACTTGAAAGACGATCCGCAAGCAACGAATTGCGGCACGCAGTTCCCAAGAGCATAGCAAAACAAGCGTTGTCGATGTATTCAGCTTAGCGCATTCACAGGGCCACTCATTTATTCAAAGTACAATATTGTACGATGGCCTTCCAAGGCCGTCGATTGACGCAAGTCGTTCGGCGACGGCCTTGGAAGGCCATCGCACGACTGCTCCAAAGCACCGCAATCGTACTTTTGAGTTACCCTGAGCGTGTTCAAGCGCAACCGATTCAGCCGACTCAGCCGGCCGGCTTTTCGAGAGAGTCTTCCTGCAAAGAAAGCCTTACGCGACCAGGACTTTACGCGACCAGGACGCTACGCGACCAGGAGCAGCCCTTCAGGAACAGAGAAGTTGTTTTCGACATTAGAAATTTTATCGAGATTCCGGCGTTTGCCTTTAGCTGGCGCGCCAGATGTGACGATCATTCTTTTTACAGTGCCATAGGGGGGCACTTCGTCGTCAGACCCTTGTGGGTGACGGAGTTGGACTGAGTTTCTTAAATACTCGGTACAACAAAAAGGAATCCGGTGTGCCTTCTACCGGAACGCAAATCTCCCAAGTCGCGAGACCTGGTGCCACATTGCAAGCATTGCAATTCGTCTGCGTTAGCGTAGTCGGTTGCTTTGTCTTCACTGGTTGCGCTTTGGTACCGGACATCAAGCATAAGCCTGAGTACTACAATCCGTTTCCGCAATTGAAAACGGTGGCTGTGCTGCCGTTTTCGAATCAGAGCGAAGAACCAACGCTGAGCGGCGAACGAGTTGCTTTGGCTTACATCAACGAACTGCAGGATGTGCCAGGCTTTGAAGTCTTGCCGCTTGGGGTCGTGAAAATCAAGTTGGCCGAGTTCGCTCAAAGTGGTGAAATGGGCCCGGGGCGATTCCAGGACTTCGCTCAGTTCCTTGGCGTTGATGCTGTCATTATTGGAGCAGTTACGGACTACGATCCGTACTATCCACCCCGCATGACACTCAAGACGAGTTGGTATGCTGCTAACCCAGGATTCCACCCGGTCCTTCCCGGTTACGGCTTGCCTTGGGGGACCGACGAAGAAGACGACATTCCACGTTGGGTGCAACATGAAGCTCAACGGGCCCTGGCAGCCGAACAACTTAAGTCGCAGACGCCTGATCCAAACGCACCATTGCCTTCATTGATGCCGGAAGACCGCAGGAGCCCAGCGTCAATGATGCCCGATGCTAGCGAGCAAGTGTTACCGGCTCCGCGAGACGCGGCTGATCCAGTCAAGTCTGCTTCGGCTCAGGTTGCCATTGCTGGTGATATGGCTGGTAGTGACTGGAACGATCCAATGAACTACGTCGACCCGAACGACACATTGCCTCCTGAGTGGCCTGATCCGCGGGGGTTTATACCAGATCCACCACAGCGGGAGCGTCCCGAATACCGCCCTCAACCTGCTCCGATCATCGAACACATGCGGAACTTTAACGGTCATGACGAAGATTTTACACAGCAGCTAGAAGAGTATTTTTACTTCCGAGACGACGCCCGAAATGGGGGCTGGCAATCGTATCTTCAACGCAGCGAAGACTTTATCCGTTTCTGCTGCTATCTCCACGTCTCAGAAACACTCGCTTTACGCGGCGGACAAGATGAAAGCCGCTTGATCTTGAGGTGGCCTATCGACCGATACACTCGGTAGGTCGCTGCGACCAGACACAAGAGCGTGTCCGGATCGCGGGGACGGACGATTGCATAGCAGCCAACCACGCTGTCGAGAGCTTTGCTTTGGGAGAGGCCACTTTCGACCGAACTCGGTGGCCGCAATCGTTCGCCTCCTCAAGACTCTATGGCAAGCATAGATAGCATCGTTTCACCCGAACTGACACAAGGCAGTTGGTCGGATGAAGGCACTTTGGTTTCCGAAGTAAGCGATGCGTTCGGGCTATGCCAAAGTTGCGACTTAGCTAGCAGCCATCTGCGATCCACGAGAGCGCTGACTTCGCATCGAAGTGAGTGGCAATCGAATCCAGACGGTAACCCAGGACCGCTAGCGAATTCCCCTGATGAACCCATGGCGACATGCAGCAGGAGGCACGCGCATGCACCAGGAGATCAACGTACTCGCGCTAATGAAGGGCGACGAACGTTATGTATTCCTTTACTCAGACGACAACCGCGTGGAAACTCTCAGAACCCTCGGACGCTATGCGGCCAATCCGGAACTGAGTTTTACATGGTATGACGCTGCGGTGATGAGCAAGAAAATTCGAGACATTGCAACTGAAGAAGAAATGCGGCTGACTCAATCCGTTGGCACGCGGCGTTTCAACATTCCTCAGAATAATGATCTCATCTGATTCCGCGTGACTGAGTCGCACTCCGCACCTGCGGCCCCAACGACTCATTTGCTTGGTACAAATTCGCGCTGCTACGTGTCTGCGCGATAGCAATTATGCTCGGTTACAGAGCGCCATTGGACCACTCAAGAGGTGCGCGCCCATGCAAAGCGAAGTTGCTCAGTTCTTGACGTTCTTGGCCGTTGAACGCAACGCTTCAGAACTGACGGTCAAGAGCTACCGCGAAGACTTGATTGACTTGGTGGAGTACCTGACCGAGGAACTGGGCCAGCAGCCGAGGCCCGATGGAGTATCGCCGCGGGACTTGCGTTCCTACACCGCCGCGTTGCATGAAGCCGGCTATGCGCGAAGCAGCATTTCTCGCAAGCTCGCATCATTGCGGAGCTTCTATCGCTTCGCTCAACAACGCGGACTTGCGACAACCAACCCCGCCAAGCCGCTTCGAAATCCGCGCAGTGAAAGGAAGCTACCGCACTTCCTGACAACGGAGGAAATCGGCAAACTGCTTGACGCTCCTGCACGTCACACGCTGCTCGGACTTCGCGATCGAGCAATTTTGGAATCCATGTACGCCGCTGGTTTGCGAGTCAGCGAGGTCGTAGGCCTCAACGACGGTGACATTGATCTCGACGAGCAGATTTTGACGGTCCGCGGAAAGGGCCGAAAAGAACGCCTCAGTCCCATTGGAAAGTACGCAATCGATGCACTTCAGGAATATTTGCCGCTGCGCGAGCTCAGTCCCAAGTCGAATTTAGGCAGACAGTCGCCCGTTTTTATCAACCGATTCGGGAACCGCTTAACAACGCGTAGCGTCGGACGCATGTTGGAGAAGTATATCGCGCTGCTTGGGCTTGATTCACGAACTTCGCCCCACACGCTTCGGCACAGCTTTGCGACACATCTACTTGATAGTGGAGCCGATATTCGCAGCGTTCAAGAATTGTTGGGTCACAAGAGCCTTGTCACCACCCAAATCTACACACACGTTTCGACAGCAAACTTGCGAGAAATCTACTTAAAAGCCCACCCCAGGGCCCGCAACTAGGCGGCGTTGCGTTAGATCGGCGGTATTGCCCCGGCAACGCCGCCACCCGTATCACTTCCACCGCGGAGCGGGGGAGGTCGGCGGTCATGCCGCCGGGAGGGGGGCTCTAAACAACAACTCAATACAACCTTCTCAGTCGAAGAATAAACGTATCGTCTGGCCGGTAATTCCCAAGACCACTTCGATACTCCAGCGAACGGGAAAATGCCCAACCGACTTCAATGCTCGAAGCACTATCTGGCTCCAAATCAGCCATGCCAAAAAGTAAACGATAGTCGCTGTAGGTAACAACGTCGTTCGTACTGGTCACTCGCTCAATTGCCCAAGTCCCCCCGCCCAATTCCGCAGACAAATAAAGAAAACTCTCGTCGTTTATCTTAACTTGCACCTGAGGCTTCGGAAAAACGGCCTGAATGACCAAGTCCTTTCTCGGGCGGCAGACCCACCCAACAACCGGCAAAAGACTCACGTCATCTCGGTCAAGAAACTCAACCCCGAGAACACTCATCAGAGTCTGATTCCACTGATAATATCCTACGACGTGGCCCGGAAAGCGAATGCCCTTGCGTGCACTGCCTTCAAAATCACTGAATGCACCAACGCCGATTCGGTAATCCAAGACAAACGAATCCGTCCGGCGAGCCCGCGATTGATAGGCGATGCGAAAATCAAAGAGCCGTGGCGGCATGTCGGTTGCGATGGGACCATTGAGAAAGTGGAAGCCCATCCCGGTTGAAATGTTGCTCAAATTGGAGAGCGGCAGCGTCGGATAGGACTCGGAACTGAAGATGCCAAAATCGTCGCCACTGCCAGGCAACCAAGTCATATCACTTTCCGTTGGGTTGTACCCGACCCAATCCCCAAACCAAATATCCTCGCGTGCATCCTTCGCCGCGACTTCTAGCTCCTCAGGATTCAGCACGACGGTGCCCATACCTTCGGTCAATTCCTGACCAAGATCGACCTCAGACGCCCAATCAGCAGCCCCACTATTGGACTCGCTGTTGGACTCGCTCGACGGGTAGGAAATCTCAAGCGTTGTTGGAATCAGCAACTCGGCCTCGCCACGGGACATTGTCTTTCGCGTCGAGACATCGAATTCAGCGGTTTTTTCAGCAGCTTGATTCCTTGCCGACTTCAACGCTGGCTCCATCGAAAGCGAGGTTGTCTGTGACTCTTTAGTCCGATCAACAATAGACGCTTCAAAATCGGGCGGAACCACATCCTGGGCGAGAACGTAGCCTTGGTGGTCAGAGGCGAGTACAACGAGTGCGATCCACAGGAGTGCTGGCTTTGAGCGCGATGTGAACATCAGAATTCCCTGGGCAGAAGTTTCCAGCAACCAGCTTCTTCGAGCGGTTAACGCTCGACGTGGCGTCATAGGTGGGAGACTACTGAAACCCGGCGATGGAGACAACGCAAATTAGGCGCTCAGACGTTACTCACCAGTCCTTGCGTAACGGTGCGAGCCAAATCGTCTTAGGAGCTTAGTGGTTTAGTTCGTTTCGTGCCTCGCCTTTCAGTTGCAAGCCCCGGGTCCCTCGCCGTGAAAGAGCCCCGGACTGCCAGCTTGACTGAAGCCGACAATTCCCCGACTTGACTCGCCTTTCGTCACCTTTCCGCCGGTTGAACTCGCTGGATTTGAAGTCCTTCTCGATGACTCAGCAGCCCACCATCCAGAAACGCCACGTCGTTGCCAGCAATGGCGGGCTACAGCTCGGCTTGCGACCATTCTTCGCGTGGATTGCTACCTTTCTGGCGGTATGGCTAGGAATCATGACCTACTGCGACCTGTGGTCCGCGGTCGCTAATCGCTGGCCGGTCAGTCTGGCAATGGCTTTCGGCTCCTACGTCGCAGGCAGCACGCCCATGGGAGGTGGCACTGTCGGATTTCCGGTTCTGGTGCTACTGTTTGATTTCCCAGGGTCAGACGGAAAAACCTTTGGGCTGGCCATTCAGTCCATTGGCATGGTTTCCGCATCGATTTTTCTATTCTGTAGCGGGACACGAATGGACTGGGCATTTCTCAAGTCAGCGTTCTTGGGCATGTTCATTGGACTGCCGCTGGCGGCCTTGTTCATCCAGCCTCTCGTGAGCGACCTTGCCGTAAAGATGCTCTTCGCAGTGCTGTGGGCCAGCTTTGGACTCTTACATTTAGCAAAGACCCGCGAATTCCTCAGTTATCGAAATGTAGATCGACAAATCCAAGGTCACTCGCAGAGAATCGCCTTAGTTATTGGGCTGCTTGGCGGCATCACATCTGCATTGACTGGTGTTGGAATTGACATGCTGGCCTATGTCGTACTCACGCTATTGTTTCGAGCCGACTTGAAAATCTCAATTCCTACCTCCGTTGTATTGATGGCGGCCACCAGTGTGACGGGCGTTGTCGTCTACCAGTTCTTGTCATTTGCGATGCCGTCAGAATACGGTGTTAGTGACGAAATATTTCTTTGTTGGCTGGCCGCAGCTCCTGTCGTGCTATTCGGCGCGCCACTCGGTTCGTTCGCGGTAAGCTTGTTGCCGCGTCAAGTTACGCTTGTATTCGTCTCACTGTTGTGCATCGCCCAGTACATTTGGATGCTCTTCGATCAACGTCCCCCAATCGCGATGACCATTGCCTCCCTAGTCGCCATTGGTGCACTGAACGCATTGTTTTACGCCCTTTACCTGGTCGGCCGCGGCATCAACGCAGTTCGCCCCTAATGCGAGTCGCACGCACTTATTGCGTGACACACCCAACTCATTTAGGCGTAGATCATTTAGGCGTAGAAATGCTCCGCGCGGGCTTGAAGCGTCTTAGTTTCAAGCCCCAGGCACTCCCGTCGCTATTCGTAGCGCTGGGGACCGCGCGCTGGGGAACGCGCGGTAGGGACCACGTCTTAGTGACCAAGATTCCCCGCAATCGCGTTACTCAAGTCCGTAACACGGACAAGCTCGACACCTTAGCGATAGCTTGACCACATGATAAACTGACCGTGGCAAGCAAATCCGGGCGAGCAGGGTAGTTGGGCCGATCTCTAAGCATAGCTTTAAGATGGTATTACTGTCATCACGATCCATTCCTGGTGCGTGGATCGATACAAACACATGACGTGGGCAAAATGGCGAATAAACCGAAGGTCGTGATAGTTGGTGCCGGTCCCGGCGGACTGGCCTCCGCCATGCAATTGGCCAAGGCAGGCGCTCAGGTGACCGTTCTTGAGAAGCAATCTTGGGTTGGCGGACGTACCGCAACGTTCGAAAACCAAGGGTTCAAGTTTGACATCGGACCGACCTTCTTCCTCTATCCACGCGTCCTGAACGAGATTTTCGCCTCAGTTGGATTGGACCTTCGCGATGAAGTTCCGATGAAACGTCTTGACCCGCAGTATCGCATCACCTTCGGCGCAGGCGGCCAGATCGATGCGACCAGTGATATGGAGAGCATGGAGCAGCAAATCACGGCGCTCTCTCCAGCGGATTCGGGTGCAATACGCCGTTACATCAACGACAACCGAGACAAGCTAGCTCGATTCCGGCCGATCCTGGAATCCCCCTTCAATAGCTGGCGTGACCTGCTTTCACCTTCGCTAATTGCTGCAGCTTCAAAGGTAAAACCTTGGAAGTCGCTCGGAAGCGAACTGTCGAGTTACTTCAAGGACCCCAGGCTTTCGATCGCGTTTTCATTCCAGTCGAAATACTTGGGCATGTCTCCCTTCAAGTGCCCAAGTTTGTTCTCAATCCTTTCCTATCTGGAATACGAACACGGCGTGTTCCATCCGATCGGCGGCTGTGGGGCGGTAAGCTCGAAAATGGCCGATCTAGCCCGGTCCATGGGGGTCAACATCTTGACCGACTGCGAGGTCACGGGTTTTGACTTTGAAGGCAAACGCCCGACGAGCGTACGTACGGAGTCCGAAACGTTTCCAGCGGATGCGGTTATCATCAACGCTGATTTTGCCCAGGCGATGGAGAAGCTTGTTCCGAATAGTTTGCGACGACGGTGGACCAATGAGAAGATCAGCAAGAAGAAATTCTCTTGCTCAACTTTCATGATGTATCTTGGCGTCAAGGGCGAGTATGCCGACTGGGCTCACCATACGATTCACATTGCCAAGGATTACGCGCGGAACCTGAAGCAAATCGAAGACGACTTTGTGCTTCCAGATCACCCCAGTTTTTATGTTCAGAATGCGAGCATCACTGACCGAACGTTGGCTCCAGAGGGGCATAGCGCACTGTATGTGCTCGTCCCTGTCCCTCATGCTCACCCGAACGTTGATTGGTCAGACGAGCAGGTCGCGAATTACCGCCGCTTAACGCTTGATCGCCTGGCGGAAGAAGGCATGACGGATCTTGAAGACCGAATCGTTTGCGAACGCATCATTACACCACGAGTTTGGGAGCAGGACTTCGGCCTGTACCGCGGCGCGACGTTCAATCTAGCTCACAACCTGACTCAAATGCTGCACTTGCGGCCTCACAATCAATTCGAAGACCTGGATGGCGTCTACTTAGTAGGCGGAGGTACCCATCCTGGCAGCGGTTTACCGGTCATTTATGAATCCTCCCGCATTACTTGCCGCCAGCTCATTCCAAAGCTTGGCTTAGACACCACATTCATGGACACCGGCGCCCAAAACGCCGACCCCACCGCCTTCCCAGCACTCGCCAGCGCCGTCTAATGGGCTGCCTCGAGCGACAAGCTCGTCCAGGGCTACTCGCTGAACGCAGCAGATCTGTAACTAAAAAGCTGATTCTAGAATCGATTCTAAATCGGATTGGCTTGGGGGACGGATGTTGAGGGACATGAGGCGTTTGATTTCAAAGGCTTTGGCGGCTACAGCGGGGATGCTGTCGCGGTCCAAACCAAATTGCCGTAGCTGAGTCTTCAAGCCAATCTGGCTTTGCAACTTCTGAACTTGGGCAATCGCCATCTCGGCCGCTTCCTTTTCAGTCTTGCCACTGGTGTCAGCGCCCAAAAGGCTGGCAACACGCGCGAAGCGATCTGTTCGGTGGTTGATGTTGTACCGCATCACATGAGGCAGTAACAAACCATTGCCTTCACCATGACCACAGTGCGTCAACGCGCCGATGGGGTACTCAAGAGCATGAATGATTCCAACGCCGCTGTTCGAAAAAGCTAAACCAGCTAGCATGGCAGCCTCGGCCATTGCGTCTCGGGCAGCTTTGGTCGGAGCGTTCGTGGCCGCAGCCAGATTTTCGCCGACTAGCCGAATAGCCTGCTCTGCAAACAGCCCCGTCAGCGGGAAAGCACCTTGATACGCCCGAGCCTGTGGGTCGACAGCAACCATTTCTGTGTAGTCACGGTTTGTGTAAGCTTCGATTGCGTGAACGAGCGCATCGATGCCACTTTGGCCCGTCACGGATGCAGGACAGGAATCCGTCAAGCAAGGATCCACGACCGCCGAAGATGGGCGGAGATGCCGTGACAGTGAGGAAACTTTCACACCGTTTTCCGTATCGGTTAGAACGGCCGAGTGGGATACTTCGCTGCCTGTTCCCGCTGTCGTGGGGAGAGCGATGACAGGAAGCACCGGGCCGGGAATGGCGTCGTAACCAAAATAGTCGCGGGGCTCGCCTCCGTGGGCTAGTACCGTGGCAGCCACCTTGGCAACATCTAGATTACTACCGCCGCCAATCCCAATGACGCAATCTACATCAGCGCACCGTCCGGCTTCGATCGCCGCTTCAGCAACAGAGATCTCTGGTTCAGCTTTTCCACCCGAAAAAACTGCCGTTTCGAAAGTCTTAGAAAGATTTTCCAAGATATCGCCGATGATCGGCAGCCCGACGAGCACTTGATCGGTGACAACAAGCGGCTTTGAGCGACCTAGCTGCGAAACGATCTGGGGCAGTTCTCTACTGCAACCGCGCCCCAGCCGCACCTCAGCCGCCATCGAAAAACGCCAAATTGTGTTAGAACTGCTCATGAACTGCCGGTCTAAGAAGGTGAAGGGCCAGAGTTTCAAGGCGTCTCCCAAATTTGTCACTCGACGGAGACTGTTGCCTGAGGATTAAGGCAATATACTGGGTAGCCTGGACTTTGTAGGGTGGTGGATGACACAAAATGCCGCCCAGCAGTTCGCACCTGACGAGCCGCCGAGATATCTGACGTGTTTTCAATGCGTGAGATAGAGCCTGTCGAGACTCCTTCCCGAGTTTCGCTACGTGAGAATGAAAACGAGACATGAACCACATCGATCATGCCCAGCGAGCCAACGCGTTTGTCAAGGACGAAAAGCGCGCACACTGGCATGACGGTGCTTTGTGGTTTGTTCGGCAGAAACGCGATCGCCAAGCAGCTTCGCTCCCCGAGTGGGAGACGCTTCGCGAGCACGCAGCTCGCATCAAGGGCAACGCCCTTTCGAACCTTCCCAAGTACCTTGAGCAGTTCGAGGAGAACGCGACAAAACTCGGAGCAGTGGTTCACTGGGCCGAAGACGCTCAAGCACACAATGAAATCGTGCACAGTATCCTCAAGGCGGGCGGGGTGACTCGCGTCGTCAAGAGCAAATCGATGCTCACCGAGGAATGCCACCTGAATCCATACTTGGAATCCCGCGGGATGGAGATCGTGGACACGGACTTGGGTGAGTGGATTGTCCAGCTTCGCGAGGAACCACCAAGTCACATCGTGTTGCCAGCCATTCATATCAAGAAGGAAGAAGTCGGCGAGCTATTTCACGAAAAAATCGGGACGCCCGCTGGAGAAAAAGACCCAACACGATTGACGCGGGCTGCTCGCCATGAACTGAGACAAAGATTCCTTGGAGCCGAAGCTGGAATCACCGGAGTCAACTTTGCAATCGCGGAAACCGGAGGTTTCGTTGTCTGCACGAACGAAGGCAATGCTGACCTGGGCGCAAGCTTGCCGCCAATTCAAATTGCCTGCATGGGCCTCGAGAAGCTGATTCCACGCCTTGAGGATTTGGCTGTGTTCACCCGACTGCTCGCTCGCAGTGCAACCGGTCAACCCATTACAACCTACACGTCTCACTTCCACGGTCCTCGCCCGGGCGCACAGTTACACATTGTGATCGTGGATAACGGCCGAACCGATTTGCGAGCCAATCCCACTTATCGCGAATCGCTCCAGTGCATCCGCTGTGGAGCCTGCATGAATACCTGTCCAGTGTACCGACGCAGCGGCGGACACAGCTATGACAATACAGTTCCTGGGCCAATCGGAAGCGTGCTCGCTCCGTCGATGGACGCCAGCAAGCATCATTCACTTCCCTACGCTTGTACCCTCTGTGGCTCTTGCACCGATGTCTGCCCAGTGAAAATCCCGCTTCACCACCAGTTACTTGCTTGGCGAGGAGAACTGGCGGAACGGAAGCTCATCCCGTTCTCTAAGCGGATGGGGATGAAAATGGGCAAGTTGGTGCTGGCTAACAGCACGTTGTACCAGTGGTCAGGCAAGATTGCGCGGACTTCATTGCGATGGTTGCCGAAATGGTTGACCCACAATCCGCTCAACACCTGGGCCCGCGGCCGCGATCTGCCAACGGCTCCCAAGCACTCCTTTCGAGAAGAATTTCAACGCCGCAAGAAAAAAAACAGCGACGGCGATGGTTCTTAGTGCGAGTCGCACGAATGCACAGCGTGTTACACCGGTTGATTCACAGGCTTAAATTGGCGAACAAACGCTACAACTGGGCTTCAAACGCCTTAGAACAACGGCTCATGCTCTTGATCGCCCCGGAGCATCAACCCGGAGAATCGTCCCCGGGTATTGCCGCGAAGTATTGTTCAGGCCGTTACCGCACGTTGCCGCCTGACAGCATTGCTTGACGCAACGTCTTGTCTACTGGCGCATCGGAGAGCCAGATGCCGAAGAGCGCCTTTTTGAAGGCGGTGCCAGGAATCGAGCCTTTCACGCTGCCGTTCTTGACGACGTACAGCCCCTTCGTTGGGACGTGGACAAAGTCATAGATGTCATTTTTCTTGACTTCGTCCTTGAGACTGGCAACAAACTGCTGGGTCTCTTTGGCGATGGCTCGCGTATTTCCGCCAGTGGATTTTTCGAGGCTCTCTTGCAAGGATTTCACCAGGGAGGATCGGCTTACGAATCCTGACGTGATCTTCACGCGAATCGCCATGAGTTCGTCGGCTTCGAGGATTGCCTTCGCATCCCGGCTTGGCTTTTGCAGGTAGAGGCCGCTTTCATAGATTTGGACAAACGTCTTCGTCCGCTTACCCGCGCCGTTTAGCTTGAGAGCGTTGCCACTAATCTTGATTTCCGCTGGCAACTCGGCCATGGCTGAGGTGGCAAGCATGCAAGTGGCCACAATTGCAATTAACATCGTGCGGAGGTTGTTCATCGTTTTCTCCGATTATGGATATGGTTAGCAGAAGTCCAAATAGCTCAGTGACCTTATCGGTCATGCTCGACAGATAGCAGAATGCCAGCTTGACTGCGATATGAACCGAACGGCAATGCTAGCTTCGCGATGGTCGCGTCACCCTTTGGAATACATCGCAAGATCCGCTAGCTGAGGAGAACGATTTCCCCTCCCTTTCCGAGTCCCAGCGAGGATTTCTAAGCCGTCGGCGCTCGCCGCGGGCACAGATTCTCGATGAACCGTCGGCGCTCGCCGCGGGCACAGCTTCTCGTGAACCGTCGGCGCTAGCCGGGCACAGCACAAGTCAGTC
>CAYPLE010000020.1:1831-24441 GCA_964411445.1 uncultured Pirellulaceae bacterium | reverse complement strand
CGGGCACAGCTTCTCGTGAACCGTCGGCGCTAGCCGGGCACAGCACAAGTCAGTCCCTGACGGCGGTAGTGCGGAAGGCGACAGCGGTGAGCGGTTGAGGAGGTGGAGTTCCGCTAGTCGACGTTGGAACCGTCACATCCCTGAAGGCCCGCCGATTGGCTGCCACGAACATGCACTCGCTTTACAGACAAAGCCTGGCGTGGGCAAAGCCTGGTGTTACAGAATTTGACGAAGCGAGCAACAGGCTGCCTTCATCCGGTGCAGTGAATTACGCAGACTCAGGTGATTCAATCTCAATCTCGACCGGGCAGTGGTCGGAACCCATGATATCGCTGCGTATGCGCGCAGATTTGATGTGCGGCATTAGTTTCTTGGAGGCCCAAAAGTAGTCTAGACGCCAACCGATATTGCGCTCGCGGGCGTTGCTGCGGTAGGTCCACCAAGTGTATTGTTCCGGCTCGTCACTAAAGTGCCGGAAAGTGTCTACGAACCCTGACGCTTCTACTTGATCCAAGCCCGCACGTTCTTCCTCCGTGAATCCGGCGTTGCGTTTGTTGGATTTCGGATTCGCCAAGTCTATCTCATGGTGGGCGCAGTTCAGATCGCCGCAGAAAACAACGCCACCGCGTCGCTTGAGTTTCTTCAAATAGGCCAAGAAGTCCTTGTCCCACTGCATGCGATAGTCCAAGCGCGCTAATTCTCGCTGCGAATTGGGCGTGTAGACGGTGACAAGGTGGAACGCTCCAAACTTTGCTGTCAGCACGCGTCCTTCCTGGTCATGCTCGTCGATGCCGATTCCTGCGGTGACCTTGGCGGGTGACACCTTCGTCCAAATGCTGGTGCCGCTATACCCGCGTTTTACAGCACTATTCCAATGCATTTCGTATCCCAGCGCCTCAGCCCACTGCGTATCCACCTGGGAACTCTCAGCCTTTGTTTCTTGCAGGCACAAGACATCAGGCTGCTCTCCTGAAACGTAATCTTTCAGGCCTTTGTCCATGGCCGCGCGAATTCCGTTTACGTTCCAAGAGACGATGCGCATAGCCCTGCCCGTAATGAATGAGTATTTTTCGGTCCGCTAAGCGACAGGCCTCCTGTTCGGCTCGGCGCTTGTGTTTCGCCATTGTGCTCCTAGCCCGCTAGCACGACAACCTACTCAACATGCCTAAGGAGAATTCGCCGTCAAAGTCGTCGAGGCCTGACAGGCGGCAACAACGGTTGCCCCAGATATCAACCACAGAGGGATTGAATCAACCACAGAAAGATTGGCTGCGTGGACCCAGCAAAACCTGAACTCGGTGAACAGGAAATCGGCCCTAATTGAGTTCGAAATGCAGTCCCTCCGACGGGTCTAGGCACCTGTGAAGCGATTTGATTGCAACTTATAATCCTGCGGCTGGCCGGTCGAAGCTTGACCTTGACGCGTTTGCGTAAGTAATTGAATGTTCGGCGCGTCAACGAAAGCAGATTACCGCCGAGCGAATTACTGCCCAGCGCACCCTGGCTGCTTGTAGTCCACGCGTGCAGTGCCCAAGAAGATCGACACCCGAAAAGATTTAGGCTCGATACGATCGTAGTGGGCAAGATTACTCGGCGGATCTTTTGAGCAACTGCGTTTAGCTACCCCAGCCCTGATACTACATAAATTCAACAGATTTCTGGATCGGATGCTATGAGCGAGATTGAGAGAACCGTCATCATCGGAAGTGGACCAGCGGGATGGTCTGCCGCAATTTACGCTGCTCGAGCAAACCTGAAACCTCTACTTTTTGAGGGGACGGCCAAACCCGAGATGATCCCGCTTGGGCAGCTCGCATTCACGACCGAAGTTGAAAACTATGCTGGCTTCCCTGCGGGAAATATTCGAGCCTTCGTTGAAAGCGCGGTGGATTCAGACCGGCACTACAATTTGCCGCCTGCACCGGAGGGCCATGAAAAAGACGGTCAGCCACACTATGCCGTCCAAGGTGTTGAGCTGATGGAGTTGATGAAGCAGCAAGCGCTGAACTTCGGAACGCGAGTCGTTGGTGACGATATCGTTGACGTTGATTTTTCAGGTGACGTCTTAAAGGTCATTCCTGCCTCAGGCGAACCTGTGATGGCTCGAACGGTCATCATCGCAACCGGTGCCCGAGCCAATTACTTGGGGCTGGACTCTGAGGAAAAGTACAAGAACAAAGGCGTGAGCGCGTGTGCCGTATGTGACGGGGCTTTACCCATGTACCGCAGAAAGCCGCTCGCCGTCATTGGTGGTGGTGACACAGCCGTCGAAGAGGCGAGCTATCTCGCTAATCTTGACGGGGCCGACAAGATTTATCTCGTCCACCGCCGCGACGAATTGCGTGCTTCAAAGGTGATGGCAGAGCGAGCTGCAAACCATCCGAATATCGAAATCCTGTGGAACAGTGTTGTCGACGAAGTCTTGGGCGACGGCGATCGCGTCACTGGCCTGAAATTGAAAGACACTCAAGACGATTCCACTAGAGAGCTTGATGTGTCCGGGATGTTCGTCGCCATCGGGCACACGCCGAACACGGGTTTTCTGAAAGGGAAGCTTGACATGAACGATCAAGGCTACATTCGATGGACGGAATCGTTCCGCACCAACACGAGTGTTACGGGTGTCTTCGCAGCCGGTGATGTTGCAGACGACTACTACCGTCAAGCGATCACGTCTGCCGGAACTGGTTGCATGGCTGCACTGGATGCAGAGCGTTTCTTGGCTGACAGCGGTCACTAGAACGCGAGACAGCGACAATCAACCCCGTTCGTTTGGATTCGAAACTGCATTTCTGCTCTGACGCAAACGTACTTGAGGACAATGAAAGATGGATTCAGGACTTGGGCAGCCCGAGTGCACATGGTTGAGCGTCGCGGAGGCCCGAAAGGCCGAGAATGTAGGCAAGCAAGTTGAGCTTCGAGGTTGGGTTCGTACCCGCCGCGACAGCAAAGGTGGCTTTAGCTTCATCGAAGTCAACGACGGCAGTTGCTTCGGCAATGTGCAGATTATCGCAGACGCAGAACTCGAAAATTACGCATCTGATATTCTCTCGTTGAGCGTCGGAAGTTCTATTTGCGCGGCCGGCGAACTGAAAGAATCACAGGGTAAAGGCCAATCAACCGAGCTTGTAGCCAAATCACTGCGTGTCATCGGAGATGCTCCCAGCGATTATCCGTTGCAGAAGAAGCGACACTCGTTTGAGAAACTGCGTGAATGGGCGCACCTTAGGCCGCGGACCAATTCCTTTGGTGCGGTAACGCGAGTTCGTAACTGCCTCGCCTACGCTGTGCACCAGTTCTTCCAAGAAGAAAAATTCTACTACGTCAACACTCCGATCATCACAGCGAGTGACTGCGAAGGGGCGGGGCAGATGTTCCGCGTAACCACCATTCCACTGGAAAAACTAGCTGGCGGTGACGGCAAAGTAGACTACTCGAGAGACTTCTTCGGCAAGTCCACGTACCTGACGGTTTCGGGACAACTGGAAGCTGAAATTTACGCGACGTCACTCGGACGCTGCTATACGTTTGGGCCAACTTTCCGCGCCGAGAACAGCAATACGACCAGGCACCTTTCCGAATTTTGGATGATTGAACCAGAAGCAGCCTTCTTCGATTTGCATGACAACATGTTGCTCGCGGAACGTTTCATCAAGAAGCTCCTGACCAGCGTTCTTGACGAATGCGGCGACGACATGGAGTTCTTTGACCAACGCGTTCAACCAGGATTGATTGAGTCGCTGACACAGGTGAAGGACAAGGCATTTGAACACATGCCCTACACCGAAGCGGTCGACATCCTGATCAAGTCGGGGGAGAAATTCGAATTTCCAGTTGAATGGGGCAAAGACTTGCAGGCGGAGCACGAGCGATTCTTGACAGAGAAGCACGTGAGTGGGCCTTTAATTCTGCACGACTATCCCAAGTGCATCAAACCGTTCTACATGCGTTGCAATGACGATGGTAAAACAGTCGCAGCAATGGACGTTCTGGTTCCACAAGTTGGTGAAATCGTCGGAGGCAGCCAACGTGAAGAACGGCTTGACGTCTTGCTCGAACGAATGAAGGAATTGGGACTCAGCGAGGAAGAGTACTGGTGGTACGTCGACCTTCGCAAATTCGGCAGCGTTCCGCATAGCGGCTTCGGCCTCGGATTTGAACGCGTCGTACAATGGACCACAGGCATGACCAATATCCGCGACTGCATACCGTTCCCTCGGACGCCTGGTTCGGCAGAATTCTGATCCAGACCAACTGAACTTTGGGTAGCTGGCTGATTCTCCACAAAATTCAACCCCCAAAGCTCCCCTCTGCTGATGACCACCTCCGATTTAACAACAGGCGATGGCGGCATTGAGATTGACAATCTCTCGGTGCACTTTGGAAAGCAGCGCGTCCTTTCCAACATCTCGTTGCAAGTTTCTCCAGGCGAAATCATCGCTCTCATCGGAGCCTCGGGCTGTGGAAAGAGCACTCTTCTGCGAACGATCGCGGGCCTGACAACGCCAACGGCTGGAAAAGTTTTGCTTGGGAAAGCTGGAAGCGGCGATCCACTCACCGAGAGTCCAGAGTTTGGATACGTATTTCAGGATGCCACACTGGTACCCTGGCGGAACACGCACCAAAACATCACATTGCCACTCGAGATTGGCAAGCGTTCTCGGCTCTCCAGCACCAATGATAGTATCAATCAACGCGTCCTGTCCGCTCTTCGCGATGTTGAACTCGAGCCTCGAGTTGCAAGTCAACTTCCCCACGAACTCAGCGGTGGAATGCGGATGCGGGTAAGTCTAGCGAGAGCTTTGATTGGCGATCCCAGCATTTTGTTGCTGGACGAGCCATTTGGTGCTCTAGACGATCTGCTTCGTGCGAAACTCCACGATCTCCTACTGCGGCTTCACGCTCGGCGACCACGAACAATTGTTTTCGTTACGCACAATATTGACGAAGCTCTACTACTGAGCGATCGAATCGTAGTCTTGGGCCCGTCAGACAACTGCGAGGGTGCAAGCAAACCGCAGCTCAGCGAGTTCGACAACCCGTTGCCAAAACCGCGGAGCAGCGAGACTCGACGCCAAGCGGAATTTGCAACCGCTTACTCCGAAATTACAGAGCTCCTTCAGCAGGCAAATCCATGACACAAACAGGAAATGCCCAGCGGTCAACGCCACTGTTCGACGCCTTCGCTTGCGTCATTGTCATGGCTTGCGTCGCGGTCCTTTGGCAGGGAGCCGTGATGTGGTTCGACACGCCACAGATCCTATTGCCGTCGCCAATTCAGGTGACCAAAACAGCGTGGCAAGAAGGCTCAACGTTGGCCGCTGGATTTGCTCGAACGACACTTGCTGCAATCCTGGGGCTGTGCGGTAGCTCCCTGATTGGCTTTGCCATCGCCATCCTGTTTTCGCAGTCGGGCCTGGCGCGTAAGACGCTTTACCCCTACGTCGTTTTTCTGCAAACGGTTCCAATCGTGGCTATCGCACCCTTGCTGATTACTTGGTGTGGATACACTTTCATGACGGTTGTTTTGGTGGCGGGAATCATCAGTCTATTCCCGATTATCTCCAATGTGACCACCGGTTTGATCAGCGTTGATCCCAACCTACTGGACCTTTTTCGCCTTCAGAATGCCACCCGAATGCAGACACTCGTAAAGCTCCAGATACCGAGTGCCATGCAGGGCTTGGTCGATGGTTTGCGGGTGAGTGCAGGCCTTGCCGTCATCGGAGCGGTCGTTGGCGAGTTTTTTGTTGGTCCAGGTATGGACGGCGCCCCTGGACTTGGAAGTCTGATGACAGTCTGGCAGACCCGCGCGCGAACCGACGCACTGATCGCGGCGGTACTGGCCAGCACTTTGCTGGGCCTTATCATTTTGGTAGGAACCAATACACTCGCCCGCCTGCTGCTCAAGCCCTGGTTGCGTGAACTCACGAAGTAGCTGCGCCTCACTGCAGACCGGCGAATACGGCAAAAGCCTAGATCATAGTCTTGCCTGATCTTGCTGCGTGTCCACTTCGCCCGTTTACAGCGATGCCGCTAACCATGGCCAAATAAGGAAACCTGATGAAATACGCTACCCAAGAACGGTTTATTGAAATGCTAATCCGCCTAAGCTGCGTCGCAATCATCGGCTGCGTCATTGCCGGATGTGTCTCATCGAAGAATCCATCAACAAATGTAGATGGCCTCAAACAGGTCACGTTGATGCTGAACTGGTATCCGGAAGCAGAGCATGGTGGATTTTACGCTGCGAAAGAACTGGGAATCTTCGAAAAGCACGGGCTCGACGTGACGATCCGCTCTGGTGGTCCCAATGCTCCCGTTGTTCAAGAACTGATTACTGGGCGGGTGGAGTTCGCTATTGGCAATGCTGACGATGTCCTTTTATTCCGCCAGGAGAAAGCCGAAGTAGTCGCTCTGATGGCCCCGATCCAGGAAACACCGCGATGCATTCTAGTGAAGGAGTCTTCAACGGCGAAGAGCTTGAAGGATTTGTCGGGTATGCGGCTTCAAGCAAACGCAGGACGCCCGTTCGTTGACTTCATGAAGAGCGAAGGACTGCTCGATGGAGTCGAAGTGGTGCCGTACGGCGGAACGATCGCTAACTTTATAAGCGACGAGAATACTGCCATCCAAGCCTACTCGTTCAGTGAACCATTTCTTGCGGAGCAGCAAGGTGTGAAGACACGACAACTGATGCTAGCTTCAGCCGGCTTCAACCCTTACGCAAGCTGCTTGATCACCACCGATTCGATGATCGAGGATGACCGCGAGACGGTACGCAAAATGACGCTGGCGTGCTGCGAAGGCTGGCAAGCTTACTTAGCTTCGCCGGGAGAAGTGAATGCAGTGATCGAGTCGGCAAACCAACACGGCATGACCGCTGAGGCACTTGATTTTGGTGCAGAAGCACTGCAGACGCTCTGCAAGGCCAGCGGAAATGCGGATGCCCCAATTGGAAGCATGACAAGTGAACGCTGGGAGCAACTGGTTTCTCAGTTTGAAAACCTTAAACTCATTGACGGCGTCCGAGCAGATCAAGTTTATACACTAGAGTTTCTGCCCGGAGCTGACACCGAATAATCTCAACCGATTACTGGCTCAATGACACGACCATGCACGTCGGTCAGGCGGAAATCTCTTCCCGCGTGGCGGTACGTCAGCCGTTCATGGTCGATGCCCAACTGATGTAGAATTGTGGCGTGCAAATCATGCATGTGCACTTTTCCACGTACACCTTGGAAGCCAAATTCGTCGGTTTCCCCGTACGACATGCCGGGGTGAAAGCCTCCGCCTGCCACCCAAACGGTGAAACCACCAGGGTTGTGATCACGTCCGGTGCCATTCGCCTGAGCGTAGGGCGTTCTGCCGAATTCGCCGCCCCACCAAACAATCGTGTCTTCCAGCAAACCGCGTTGTTTGAGATCCTGCAGCAGCCCAGAAATAGGTTTATCGACCGCTCGAGCATGAACTTCATGTTTTGGCAGGTTCGAATGTTGATCCCAGGCCGGATTGGCAGAATTATCACCATAGTTCACCTGTATAAACCGCACGCCCGCTTCGCACAGTCGCCGCGCCAACAAGCACTTCTCGCCATACGAGCGCGTATGATCCTCATCGATTCCGTACAGCCTCCGTGTAGCCTCCGTCTCCTGGGCAATGTCCAAAACCTCCGGACCAACCGTTTGCATTCGTAAGGCGACATCATACGAATCGACCGCCGTTCCAAGTTCACCGCTGAGCACTGCTCGGCGTTCTAACTGAGCAGTGTTGAGATCCTGCAATAGCCGATGGGTCCTCTTCATTTGCTTGGGAGAGACTCCAGCTCGCGTCAAATTCTCAATCCTCAACTCTTGAGCACCAGCACTGCCGATCTTGGTACCCTGGAATTGAGGCGGCAAGAACGCACTGCCATAGTTGCGTGGTCCACCATTTCCAATGGAAGGAGCAATCGAAATGAATCCGGGAAGGTCCTCATTCTCTTTCCCGAGGCCGTACAGTACCCAGGATCCCATTGATGGTCGAATGAAGTTTGTTGATCCGCAGTGCAGGAATAGTGTGGCAGGACCGTGTGCGACTCCCTCTGTGTGCATCGCATGCAGCATACACATGTCGTCCACATGCCCCGCCGACTCAGGAAAGAGATCCGAAACCCAGCGCCCGGATTCTCCGTACTGCTTGAATTTCCAAGGCGACTGCATCAGCCGATGTTGCGACGCCAACATGCCGGTCTTGGCAAGAGTTCGAGCGTCGTCGAATGCCAGACTTTGCCCATTGCGTTTGGCCAGCTCAGGCTTGTAGTCAAACGAATCCACTTGGCTGACGCCACCCTGCATGAACAAGAAGATGACGCGTTTCGCACGAGCAGGATGATGCAACTGTGACTCGTGGTTTGGTCCAGCGGCCAAAGTAGAAGCGGCAAGGGAGCCAAATCCACAGCCAGCCGCAGCCGTCATCCAAGTTCGCCGATCCATAACTACCTCTCAAATGTGAACTTCGTTGATCTCGAAGCGCGCCTACTCGATCGAAACCGGCCAGGATTCCGCAGTTGCTATTATAAACAAAGCCGCATGGGAAAACCCAAGCGGCTTGGTCTGCGAAGCAAACCGCGCTGAGCCTAGCCGCTGCATGCAACTTCTGTTCAGCTCGCCCTAGGAATCACTCCTCACCGTCTTCTTCATCGCCATCCTTAAGAGTATCAAGGTGCATGAGCCACTTCACGAATGGAGAAATCGCCAATACGATGACGCCGAAGATGACCGCTGCCCACCCACACTTGGAATAGACGCTGGTCACCGTGGTCATGTAGGCTTTTGCTTCTACTGACCCTGGAACCATCTCCTTGGCTTTTTCTTCGGGCTTCTCATCCGAGCCCGCATCCTCTTGGAGTTCAACATCTTCAGAGGAAACCTCAGCTTCGGCTGTAGTCTCACCGTCGATGTCACCAGGCGTTTCGGCGACGATGACCGGCGCTGTACCATCATCCTGCTGAACTTCAGCGACCTTGTCTTTCTCCTCAAGGTCGGTCGCACCAGTCGCCCGTGCGATCTGGCCAGCGGTGAAATTACCTGCAGCAGACGCGAAGAACCAGGTGCCCATGATCAGAGAAGCCAACTTGGCAGGCGCCAGTCGATTCATGGCACTCAAGCCCACTGGCGACAAGCACAATTCGCCTGTCGTGTGCAACAAGTAAATCAGGAAGATAAAGATGACTGGTGTGAACTCTTCGCCCAATCCCGCTTGCTTGGCTCCCCAAACTAGGACCAAGAAGCCTGCTCCCAACTGCAACATGGCCAGTCCGAACTTTGCTGGTGCGGATGGTTCCAGATTTCGCCGGCCAAGCCAAGTCCACAGAGCAGCCAGGACTGGAGCAAGCAGGACGATATAAATTGCGTTGATTGACTGGAACGTACTGGCAGGCACGTCAAAGCCAAATAGCTCTCGGTTGACCATTCGGTCCGTCAACAAGTTCAGAGATGACCCGGCCTGTTCAAACAAAGCCCAAAACATGATCGAGCCGAAGATCAGGAACATGGCGGCAAAGATGCGATCCCGATCCTCGCGGGTGAGGGTGATGACAGCAGTCAAAACAACGTAAAGAACCAGAATTAGTCCAGCTACCCCCAGCAACCACCCCACAACGGTCTGGTACTGGATCAAAACCCAACATACCAGCACACTGGCCACACCAATGGCGTACAGCAAGTGCTCGAAGCGAAGGCCGCTGACTTTCGTTTCTAGCTTTTCAGGAACGGGCGATTCGCCGCGTCCAAAAAACAACGGCTTGCCCCACACGAATACAACCAAGCCTAACAGCATGCCGACGCCAGCCGCACCGAAGCCATATTTCCAACCGATGGTCTCGCCCAGGTAGCCGCAGATGATTGCCCCAAGCGCTGCTCCCAGGTTAATTCCCATGTAAAAAATCGTGTAGGCGGAATCGCGTCGCACGTCCGTCCGCTGGTACAACTGCCCAACGATCACGGAAATATTTGCTTTCAAAAATCCTGTACCGACGATGATGAACGCCAGTGCTAACCAGAACACATATAGCAAGGGACTGTCTGTGCCCCCATCCCCTTCGAAGGCCATCAGAGCGTGGCCGATGGTCAACAATATCGCCCCAAAGGCCACCGCCTTCCGCTGGCCAAGGTAGCGATCTGCGAGGTAGCCGCCCAGAACTGGCGTGATATAAACCAGAGCGGTATATGCTCCGTAGATACCGCTGGCACCATCATCCGAGAACAACCAGTGTTTCGTCAGATACAGCGTTAGAAGAGCTCGCATTCCATAGTAGGAGAACCGTTCCCACATTTCCGCGAAGAAGAGCACCGCCAATCCCATCGGATGCCCGAAAAAACGCTTGTCGTCAATCTCGGAAAGCGCTGAATGCGTTCCACTCATGCAAAGCCTCACCAAATTCAGTGTGTTGGATCTCGGAAGAGCGACATCGGTAACGTCTCAGTCAGAACGAAATTTCCCAACTGGCATCGTCACATTCTGCTTACACTGCATGTAGTTCTCCATTCATTCCGCCAGGAGAAATACGCACAAGAATTCAAGAAAGCAGTGTACTGAATTCATCCAGCGGAAACAGGACGAAATGGCTGCTTTTGCCGCCAGGCGTCCGCTTTTCTCGACCGTTTCCTCCGCCGACACCTGCCCCAGCGATCAATCGCTCAGACACTTGGCCCGCAGTTGCGGACTTTCTGCCTACTCGATCGCTAGCAAGACCAAAATGCAGCTTCCATCATCGATCACGGTCAGTCCAGCATCACGAGCGTCTTGACTGGCAGCAGGATGCTCGGCTCCGGGTTGCATCCACACATGCCTTACCCCCGCCTCGATCGCATCGCGAATAATCTGCCGCGTGATGATCGGCGGCGTCACAATCGAAATTGCTTGGGGCACCTTTGGCAGGTCTCCGATTGCCGCAAATGCAGACTGACCAGCCACGACAGTTGCATTAGGATTGATCGCGAAGACTTCCCGACCGCTTTTTCGCAACGCCCTGAAGACCTTGTTTCCATACTTTGATTCATTCGCCGACGCCCCCGCCACCGCGAAGCACTCAGCTTTCAAGAACTGCTGAATATCCTTCTCCTTCATCGCTTGCCTCTCAGCGTATGTGGCTCGACCGCAATGGATTGCGTTGCACCAGTCTAACCGTTCCCAAGGCGGAAAAAGGGATTTGTATCCCAACCCACTGCTCTACTGAGATCAGCACCTAAGCATTAGGCGAGGTTTTCGCATCGATTCTTGCCACAACCTTTCGTGCCTTTCGACATGACACCCCGAATGTAAATCCTAAGGGGACAAGCAGGAATCCGAGTATGCAAATGTAAGTCCACAAAACCGGAAAACTCGTTGCTGGGCTTGTCTCTGGAATTGGGGTTCGAATCCAAATAACCGCAATCGTAAGCAACGCTATTCCTGTATTCCACGTTGTGCTACGCAGATACCAGAAATAGTCTACAAATTTGAGGTGATAACTTCTGTCGTTGATCCAAGCTGCCTGCCCAGTTTTCTTAAACAGCGAACAAACGCATTTGCCCCATTTGCGTTGCTGTAACCTCCCACCGATGTACCGCAGCGAAGCGCGTAGAGATTTTTCAAAGACCGGCTCAAATGGGTGAAAGACGGTCCAGGCGACAAAGTGAGTCGCCAATCCAAGCACATAAATTGCAACTATGCAAACCGCCAACTGGGCGAAACCTGTCGCACTGACCACACTACCTTCGAATCGAAGTAGCGATGCAAGCAACTGCTCGCGTGACATCGGCCTGTATGTTTCTTTTGCTGGCTCTTTATCGACAGCACCTGACGGACGGCTCTCTGGCGCAGAAACGAACTGGAAGAGCACAACCGAGCTAGGATAATTAACCGATGACGTCTCCTCATTGCGGTGCATTGAGCTATCGAATCCCTTGTCATGCTCTCCAGATTCCGATGGGAGCAGCGCGAGCAATACGCCAAGCAATAACACTGTTCCGGGGACAAAAAATGCGATATCAAATGCCCCAAAAAACGATTTGGGGTTCAGAGAATTACTCATGTCTGCCGTGCCCTTTGCTTGAATCCTCTAGTGTTGGCTCGTGGTTGGCCTGGCCGTTGGACGGTAAACAGAATCGACGGACGCATGCGACACAAACGGTAGAGTGACGCGTGCTGAAAGAGAATTTCTGCGTACGCTATCCAACCAGTTCATCGTCGAGTGCTGGGAATATCCTTGTTTCAAAAGCACGTCAGCTAAGCGCTGGTATTCTTGAGGCAGGTCCGTCGCAAAGACGAGAGGGTCGTCGGATCCGACACAAATAGCAACTTCAGGAATGTCACCCGAGTACTCGGGACGTGAGATTCGCCAAATCGGG
Source organism: uncultured Pirellulaceae bacterium (assembly GCA_964411445.1). Lineage (GTDB taxonomy): Bacteria > Planctomycetota > Planctomycetia > Pirellulales > Pirellulaceae > Aureliella. The sequence goes on along the minus strand of CAYPLE010000020.1, from coordinate 12,070 downwards.
TGATTCCGCAAATCTCCCACGCCGCCAACAACTTGGTTCGAAGACGGATTGACCTCCACAAGAATACCGCGAGCTGCCACTTTACAACGCAATCCATCCTGCACGGCGGCAATGGTTTCGCCAGTCTGACTGGTCTTGACCAACATCACATCGCGTCCACGACGAAACAGCACAGGGTCGGTTAGATACTGTTTTAGGATTTTCAGCTCGTTGTTTCTCTGCTCTGTACTTCCCAGTTTGCGTTCCGCTCGCCCCAGCGGATTCAACTGTGGAGTCGGCTGCTGAAGCCCAGGTGTCTCGTCCGGAAATCCGACAGCCGCCAACATGCTCGGATCGCACAGGTTTCTGCGAAGCGTAACGAGATCGTGCATCGTTGGCTTCCGACAGAACCGTGTCTCGTCGAGCGATTCCCAGTGAGAGAAAAGTTCATCAATGATCCGTTGAGCGTGCGTCTGCACAAAATGAGCGCGAGGAAATGAGGGTATCTCACTTAACTCGTTCATGATCGACCACTCCCAAACCAAGTCGTGCAAACGAGTCAATTTGTCCATAGCCAGCGGCCCAACGCCACTGGCCCAATCTCGTGGATCGGTGCCCAACGCAAGGGCGTGACCGATCCTCGATCCCTCGCCTATCGCAAGCTGCTCTACCGCTTCGTCAATCCGCCGAAGTCCAGTTAGCAGGTGCACAAAGTCTTCACCGACGTGTGCCGTTGCTCGAATAGGTGGAACCTCCAAGCCAAATTCTGAATGCAGATATGCCGACGTCTCCTTACTTGTTTCGACAATCTCGCTGAACAGCGGCGCAAACAACCAAGTTGGCATTGCAAGTTCATCATTGCAAATGTCAATTCCGCGAATCCACTGCAGGGTCAGCGGGTACTCTCTAAGAACGCGGCAAATCGCATCCGATTGTTTACGGCAGCGCACAAAATAGTCACGATAGCGGTAACGATTTTTAAAAGCCAACGATGGATTCTCGTGGGATAACTGTCCAAACGCGGACAGAAAGTCCTGAGAGGTTCGTCCTCCCCAGACGTTCTTCCCCCTTTCTCGTTCTTTCACAAAGTGCAGCACCAACCCCAACTCAAATTTGACCGGGACGCCGATGACGCGTCCAAGCTCATCGCGAGTGGCGCTCACCTTGGGAGCTCGTAGGTTTGCGATAGATCTTGCTAAGGGGGCACGCACAAGTTCTTCCGCTGCGCTTGCCCCCGCAGTATCGACGACTTCGTTGATCGCCTGGGATACCTTACAGAGTTCTTGAACTTCTGCCATCACATCGCTTGAACTTGACTCCGGTGCGACCCGCACCTCCAAGCTCTGCAGTCCTCGTCCGACGCCGGCCGTAAAGGCTGCAGCACAGACTTTTCCACTCGTAAGTAACTTGCCGCGCCGAGTCGGGGAAATTCGTCGATAGAACCTGGTAAACCAAACAAGCCCAGGTACACCATGCTGTTGCGTCACATGTCGATAGGCTAAACAGCGAATTCGCTGTACCTGCCAGAACACAGTCCGAAAAAAGGTGTCCTGGCGCCCGTTGCGCGATTGCATGTACCGGAGTGACGCTTCGATGAGACGATCTTCGGCGGTCTCAGTTGTCTGAGCGCTGTCGTTCAGAATCGGAGTCAGGGGGTCCGCAGCCCGTAGACTTGGCAAATCGCCAACTTTGGTGTCAATCGGCCAAATCATGCGACGATAAACTCGCTGCAAAAAACGAAATTCTTCGGCAGTATACTGCCTTCGCACCGCGATGGGATTCGCTAAGCACTGGATAACATCCATGACAAAACTTGGATTCGAATCCGCGGGATAAAGCGTGCGTCTTGACACGACGAAATTCTCAAAGCTACCCTCTTTGTTGCCGCGGACTAAGTATTCTCCGAGTAGAATTCGGGCTATAGCGGCCCTAATCAACCACGTTGCCATGCCGCGTCCATGGTCGAAAGCACCGTTGCGGGAACCTAGGGCGTCGAATTTAAACCCCGAATCGTCAATGGAACTAACAATGCACGGCCAAAGCTGAGTAAAGGTCAACGAAGCACCTAGGTGAAGATGCGTCTCAGCGTAATTCTGCTCAAGCAGTCTCAACACACTCCGGTTTACCGGGGCCAACGCCGCGTGCGGCTGAAAACTCTTCCGTAGCAAATCAGGCGGCATGGAGCGTTGTAGCCACGAAAAACACTCTCGCCCAAACCGCTCGCTGCTTCCCCCACTCAGCTCAGACAAAACGGTTGCTGCGTTGACCTTTGGAACCAACTGATGGCCAGAATCGTCCAGAATGGCCTTCGCGAGAGTGCCAAGGTAACTCTCCAGAAAGATCTTTCGATTCTGCCAACGTTCTTGCGTTGACCCCAACCAGACGTAATCTCTCAACGACGTAAACTCATCAACAGAGACCGCCGGAAACTCACGAATGAGCTTCCCTTCGATGGCTTCCCAAAATGAGCCTTGCCGTTTGCTGGTTACGTCGGCGACTAAATCCAGCACTACGTGCTCAAATGCTTCCTCGGTACACAGTGGTGCCGCTGCAATTTCGGCGAATAGCCGGTGAAATGGGACTTCAACATATCGGCCGGTCATTTCTTTCTCGACTTTCGAGCAATTGCTTCCTCGGCTGCAGGCGTCATAGCATCGATCATCACCGCGACCCTCCGCAACTTGGTCTCGCGTTTCTTCAATTGAAAGGGAATCTCATTGAAATGCGGCACAAGTCCGCCGCCATCGAAAAGCATGCCGGTGGTATAAATGTTCGTAAATGCATCCTTTGTAGACTTCCCAACTCGCCTCTTCCAATAATCTCTGGCGTATTTCTCCTTACAGAGCGAATCCAAGTCCCACGCGCGCGCGTCATATTCGCAGTCTTCCCCTAGATGATCGTGGTGCTCAACGTCGGCCAGGAACACTGCAGAGCTCCGCCTCAGGCGTTTCGCAAGTGAACCTTCCGCCAGATGCCCCAGCAAGGCGATCCGAACGCCACGCCGTGCCCGGATCTCCGTCTTATTTTCCTGCATAAAGCTGATAAACGGAGAATGCTTAGCGAGCAAACGATTGAAGAAGTCAAAACACTTTCGATTGTCTTCCTTGCCCAACGGCTTGAACGTTCGGTAGAGTCGGGGGTCCAGCTCGTCCAAGCTTTTCCCAGTATTTCTATTCTTGGTTGGTTCTTGAATTCTTGCGGCGACAGCTAAGTAAAAAGGCGGACCTTGGTCGGCAAAAGGACGGATTGCATTGAGGACCTTATCGCAGATTGCATTCTGAACATCTAACGAGTACTTGAGAGCTCGGAATTGGTTCCCCCGCATAACGCTCATTGCATCGTTGCCGCCGTCTTCGTCGGTTTGCTTGAACGCTGGCACGTCCAATCCGAATAGGAGCTGAAACATCAAGTGTGTGGGCAGGCCCATCTCTGGCATGAGCAATGACACAACATTCTGCAGCCAATTCTTGGTGCATCGAACGCTTTCGGCCTCTCCATGCTCTTGGGCCTTGCTCAGGTTGCGGGCGATACAGTTCAGTCGGTGGTGCAACTTCTGCCAGTCGGAGAATTCTGGAATTTCCTGAATTTCCACTGCGGGATTACCATCCGTAACAGCACAACCTGCGGAAATCCATGCAAATGCGAGCGCCTCAGAACACTGCTTTAGACTCGCTTGGCCCGTCAATTCGCTAACCCTCTCGAGTGTCCGATTCCAACATCTGCGGAATTGATCCATCGACCAGATGGACATCGAACTTGGAGCGGGCCAATACAAATCCCGTCGATTTTGATAGCTGCCTCGGTACTGCGTAGACGCCCACTTGCACCAGAATTCTTGATCTTGGAGCTTTCTGTCTTCTGCCTTGTTGGAATCCAAGAATTGCATTTTCGCGCTTAGCGCGCCGTCGTCCTCCGGTATTAGGTTCGACTCAAACTTGCTCGTTTGGGGAGTACACAATTTTAGGCGGTCGTGGAGCAACATCACCAACGACGATGTGGAGGGCGAAAGCTCTTCGCTGGCCTCCACATTCTCACTCTCGGATGTAAGTGTCTGTGCAAGCTCGTCTCTCTGATTCGCTACAACGGCCCAATTGTCCACCCTGCAAAGCCGGATTTCGTGATATAAGTTCCGAACCGTTTTCTCTTTCGTCACCACTCGCTTGCGATTGGAGGCCCAGCCGTCACCACGAATGATCAGCGGTGGCTGAGTCACGGTTAAAAGTCGCAATGGCAGCTCGGACCAATTGAAATCCCCCATTGCATTCGGTGTTAGCGCTGATGTGATCAGTTCACGCTGGAGCGGTGTGAACGCCGTTTCTTCCAAGAGTGCGTCACGACACATTCTGGCAAGGTCCTTCCGAACCTTTTCGTCCACGCGAGAGAAGATCGTATCCACTTCGTCATTTTCACTATGGTGCACCCCCTGATTGTTTGGGGAGACTCCAGTCGATTCTCTAGCCGTGGATTCAGCTCGCGGTTGCTCTCGATTAACATCTTTGCTTTGTCGATCGCGAAGGCTTGAAAACTGCCGAGTGACATAGGTTGCTTGGCGGCGGAACGCGAACCAAAAGTCTGCGAGGCGGCGCGGAGTGGTCTCAAACAAATGGTTTGCCCATGAGAACTGCAGTTCCAATTCACGTGAAAACCGTTGAACATCATCCGAGTGGAGAGTTTCGTCACTCAGGCTAAAATATTTGGGCTGTCCATTCTGAGTTTTCAACGGCAAGCTGCGGTGATCTTGAGACAACGACCGCAAGGTTGAAAAGTGTTCAACGAGTTGACTACCTGATTTCTCCAGGTCCGCAGAATTCTCGTATACCGCATCCCGCAAGTCTGCTTCGTAACGGTTCCGCTTTGGAAAAACTTGGAAACCGGGGTGAAAAAGATAATCGAACAGGCTAACAACTCGCTGATCGCAGACCCTCCATGGATGGGGAATAAGGGATTCATTAACGCGGAACGGAATGTTGTGGCACAGCTCTGCGATTGAGAATCCTTCCACGCGATGTTCGCCATCTTCGTCGAAACGATGATGTGCAGGGCGATACAGCAGCCCTTCGGGAATTGTTGGGTGATCCAAAGGGACCCGTTGCTCGGCAGGCAGCAACTTTCTAAGAACATTTCGTGATATTGAACCACCGAGATGTGAAATCTGTTTTGGTTCCACGCCCAATGTTGAATTCGGGACATTCTTCGCAAGGACGTTTCCTATTTCTGCAGCAACCCCCATGTCCGACATCAATTCTAAAATCTGAATGTCACCAAGCATCAAAAAGAAGAGCCGCGGAGACGACAGCATTCTTAGCATCCTGAGGATATGCAGGGACGACGTTGGATGAAGATCAAAATCATCGATCGCGATGACGTAAATCGGATTCTCAATCGAGTACTTCCGGAGTGCCTGCATGCTGATCGATGCCAACAACTCGTCAACTCGCTGACTCAATGAAAGTCGCGCTGAATTGGTTTTCTGAATTTCGTGCGCGAAGTACTCTGGATCCAGGCGACTCTTTCGATCCAACACGTTGCTATCCCACGCCAGCGTCGCCTCTCTGTAAATGTCCTGATAGTGTAGGAGTAAGTCGTGTTCCAGTATCCGGCCATTCCCATCACCTGCCATCTGAGCCGATCGCGACTGAATGCGCTGCACCGCCTGCAGAACACGATCGAGGATCGAGGGGATCAAGCTGAAGGGACTGGGCATAGGATCCAAATCGATTGGTTCAAGCCAAACGACGCGTTTGCGTGCACGCCGTAGTGCAGGCCCGAACTTGTCACGGGCGCCCTTGTATGGGATGTCAACACTAGAATTGACGATTGAATGCATCAAAGACAGTAAAACACTTGTCTTACCCGAGCCGCGAGCGCCGGTGATGAACGCTGCTTTACTTGATCGATTCTGCTGAATCAGGTCGGGACCAACGGAATGCGATTCACTCACGCTGGGAATTGCATGGATCGCTTCGTCCATCATGTACAAAACACGACGAAACGCCTCGCGTTGAGATTCATTCAAACTCTGCCAGATGATCGCACTTGCCTCGGGGCGGAGACGTACGTCGATTGAATCCAATGGCACGATATCTTCCTTCTGCCAAGATAGACGGGGGGCGACTGCATAGGATTGCAGTCCCATGCACCAACACTATCCAGAGGTGGAGGGACCCACCCTGCAGAGGAGATACTAGCCGAGCAGCCGGCGCAATGCAAGCAAAAGCGGCGCAGCGAACGAAGTTACACGGGACGGATCGACCGCAATGGATTGCGCTGCACCAGTTTCATCGTTCCCACGGCGGGAAAGGGATTTGCAACCGAATCCCCTGCGGGACAAGAAATGGGATTTGTAACCCAACCCACTACGCGACAACGGAGAACCCGTGCAGGAACGAATGGAGCGGGGTGCGAAAAGGCTTAGCCGAGGGCTCAAAAGCGCGTTTTCACGCATTGCTGCTCAGCGATGGAGAAGGGATTTGTAAAAAAATCCGCAACTCCAACGGGGCTGAGCAGAACCGGTGATCGGTGGTCAGTTTCCTATACCGATCGTACGCAATAGAAACTCTTCGTACTTACGCATGCGGCCGATACGCTTGACGTCACCGCCGAGCCCGTGCCCGCCCGTGGGGTCAAGGAACAATTCCACATGCGTCTCCTTGCCGGCTTGCAAGAGTGCGCGATATACGGCCACCGTATCCTGGAACAACACGTTGGTGTCCTCCATGCCATGAACCAAGAGCAACTGCCCCTCAAGGTTCTTTGCAAGTGGAATCAACGAATACTTCTCCTGGTCAGGCGTTCCTTTGCGGGACGGGCCAACGGTACCGGTTGTGTACCAGGAATTGTAGTTTTCCCACTGAGTCGGACCGGCTCCGGCCATCCCAACTTGGAATACATCCGGCTGGGTGTAGAGGCACATTTGAGTTTGGAAGCCACCGAAGCTCCAACCGTAGATCGCCACCCGCTTGTCGTCGATATTGAATTCATCGCGCATATAGTTCACACCATCGACCAAATCTTCCACCTGAGGCTTGCCTACTTGTTCGAAGTTTGACTTCTCAAAAAGGCCACCATAGCCGGATTGCCCACGTGGATCGACAACAATGGTCACGTAGCCATACTTCTGAGCCATGTACATTTGAAAGAAGTATGCATCGGAACTATAACTTCCATCTGTAACACTGTGACTGCTACCCAGCGGACCACCGTAAACGTAGATCAAGAGCGGATGCTTCTCGGATTTCTTCCACGCCTTAGGCTTGAACATCATCCCCGAAATCGAGTGACCATGGCGGTTCTCATATTCAAAGAACTCGGGCTTGGTACTAACTAGCTCCTTCGTTTCCTTGGGGTGGGAATCCGTAATCTGCTTGACGCGATTTGGGCCATCTTGAGCAATCAACTCCGTCGGCTGGCCATAAGTTACAAAATTGGCGAGCATGCGTTTGCCGTCGTTGCTAACTGCTACGCTCGAGTAAGTCCCATCTTGTTTGTTTAGTCGCTTGAGCTCTCCCGATTCCAAGTCCAAGACGTAAACCATTTGCCGCGCCGCTGATTCTTTCGTGGCCGTTACAAACAAACGATTGTGATCATCAGAGAAGCGAATCGGATAGACTTCGTAGCGGCCGCTAGTCAACTGACGCACACTCTCGTAAAGCGGGTCTAGTAGATGCACGTGTCGGAAGCCACTTTGTTCGCTGATGAATACAATGTGCTTGTTATCCCCTGCAAAGTCGGGATCGACCATCGACGGCGTGTTGGGGCCGCCGTAATGTTTGAATTGATAAACGGTGCGAGCCTCATGCTTGACCAACTCGGGAGATTCGGTACGACCGCCGCTTGGTCCGCGTCTTCCGGGCGTACCGTCTTCTTCGTCCTTCTCCTTGGCTTCGGCCATTCGCTTAGCGAAATCCTTGCCCCGCTCCTTGACTGCTTTGTCGAGGCCCTTCTCAAGTTCGTCTTCGGTTGGCCATTTGACGAGCCGGATTTGAACTTCTGAATTCTCTTGATCAAAAAAGCAGAAGGTTACCTGTTGGTCGTCCAATGACCAACGCGGGGAACTGATCACATCGCGTGGTTCATCAATCTTGGTCTCGAACACCTGCAGCAACGGAGCGTCTTCTGTTTCGTCGACGTCGAATTCGAACAGATAGACTTTCACGGTCTGTGGGCTGACTTCATCATCAGACACAGTCCGCGAAATTTTGTCAGATTTTGCAAAACGGTCACGATAGCGAATGATGTCCACAGTTCGCGAACCGGACCGACTGCCCGTTCGACTGATCAAAGCAATCCGCTTTCCATCATGGCTAAGTGAGAATTGACTGAGCGTTTCACCGGAGGGCAGGCTTGGGGTGAGTTGTTGAACGATGTGCTCACCAAAACGCGTTTGAATGACAGCATCCCCTCGCCGAAGTGTGTAGCCAGAACCATCTGGCAAAAAGGCTACGCGGGATTCTCGCTCTTCAGTCTTCGTTAATCGCTGCAAGGCTGGTTTCGAAACGTCTTCAATCAAGTAGACATCGCCTTCAGAGTTTAACAGCAATTGGTTCTTGGTCGGATGCCACTGGAATGATGATATTCCTGAGTAGGCGGGTGCGTAGTCATCGTCTGCGTCTTTGTCAGACACCGTCATGTATGCTTCACGATCGACCTCCTTGCCCTTGTCATCGTCGGAATTCTCCTCCTTCGTCACAGCGTCGGTCTTGCCGTTCTGACTTTTCTCTTTGTCATTGGCATCGGCATGTTTCTTCAATCGATCTTCAATGACGATTCGTGCCGACCGCTGGAACTTCGACATCATGTCGATATTCGTGATACGCTTCGCTTTGCCGATTTTGAAATCGTAGATCCACAAATCGTTTCCGTGCCGCCGCTCCTCGAGTGGCCGGTAGAGGTAAGCCGCATAACGACCATCATCGGAGAAGGCAGGACTGCGGGCCGACGGCCCGAACATGCTCTTGGGTGGGAACAATTTGTCGAGCGACAATCCTGATTTATCGTCGGACTTTTCGGCTGCCGCGGCAATACTGCCAACGGCGAACGCAAGGGCGCAGAGTGCGCATGGTAGGGTGAGCTTGCTCATGAAAATCCTGTGGGAGTTTTTCAAGGAAGGGAGAATTGCAAATTGCGATCACAGGCCGACCAAGCGGCTCCTAGGCCTGATGACGAACTCTATTCTAGTTCGATGACGATCCGATGTGGACTGAATTCAGGCACTTCCGTTGCGACGTTTTAGCAACTTCGGCCAAGAGTCGGCCTCCGCAGTTGTCGAGGTTGAACAGGAAATCACTCGCAGAAGCATTTTGAAGTTGCGAGTTTCTCTCAGTCGCAATGCGACGGCATATTGTGCCTAACTACGGACCTAAGTCGGTGGTTGCGTGTGAGGCTAGTCCCACAGAAGCGAAAGATTGGCTACTTCGCAAACCGGACGCTATCGGGCTGCGGCTGAAGTCGCGGGCGATTGACTACTCGGGCGATACGCCTTGTAAGATGACGACGACACGCTCTCCCTGCTGTTTGGCTTTCAGCACCCAGGCTGGCAACAGATTACTGCCTCGCTTTTGCCCAAGTAGCTCAAACGTCTTACTGGCTGCAGCACGTCCAGTGAACAGAACAATATTCTGCTTCTCCGAACCGGCTTGTGCATTCGAATTCAAATCTGGATCAAAGAACTGAGCAACCGCGCCATCCGCTTCAGTGATTCCGGCAAGCACTTCTTCTGCCCTCTCACCCTCCAAACTGAGCGTTGCAACGGGGACATCGATTGCTCGCGGGATGCGACTGCCAGAGGGTTTCAAAAACTGCCCCAACTGAGACAGTGTCGCAGCAACTTGTGGTTCGCCCCAGTCCTCCGATGCAAGCATGTAACTGTTTGTCGCAATGGATGCAACTGCCTCACGTAAAGCGGGGCTGCCAAACTGACGCTGCTTGACGCGTCTTTGATTTCCGTTGGCGACGTCACTCGGCGCCTTGGGGGTAGTGAGCGACGGTGCAGCCTCGGCAGGGACCTTCTCCACTGGCTCGACATCCACACCGGGCTTAGGCAACTCAACAGTGACACCAGAATTTGCAGCATCTGGCACCATGGTAGGCTGCGCATCATCCTGTGCCACTATTGGCGGAATGGAGGACGGTTGAATTTCGGCAGTTGGCAGATCATTCGCCGGCAATTCGTTCAGGCCAATCGCTGGCACTTCGTTGGTAGGAAGCGCTGGCACTTCGTTGGTAGGAAGCGCTGGCACTTCGTTGGTAGGAAGCGCTGGC
>CAYPLE010000020.1:0-1731 GCA_964411445.1 uncultured Pirellulaceae bacterium | reverse complement strand
CGCTGGCACTTCGTTGGTAGGAAGCGCTGGCACTTCGTTGGTAGGAAGCGCTGGCAAGGTCATCTCATCACGCGACGAATCAGCGTTCCGAGTGCGGGCATCAGCAGGCCCAGCGGTCGACGCATTTCCGGACAGCTCCAGCACCTCCGACGAATCCGCGGCACGCCCTGGAGGAAACTCGGACGTCATAGTTTCGGGCGGTACTTGCATAGCTTTGCGTTGCACTGCACCAAAACCTTTCCCACCGGCCGCCTCAAGCCCAAAGTCCGATGGTAGAGGACGCTGCAGCAACTCGGCGGGCGGGCTGCTGCCGCTTGGCCTTCCATCCGCCAACTGGCCATCTGCAGCTCCCGCGTCTACCTTTCCAGCAAGAGTGTCGGGGGAAAGCTCCAGAACTTCACTGTTGGCCGAAGCATCACCGATCTTGTCTTCGGAACGAGCCATCGAGCCGTCAAGCATGGCGTCTCCGCCTCCGCCAAAACCTGTTTTGGGAGTCTGGGCACCTAGGCTTTGATCACTCGTTTCGCGGGTCAACGGCATCGGTGCATCGGGCAGTTTGAGGCTTTCCACGTCGACCGAACCCGGTGTTGGTGCAATGCCGGACGATGACTTTAACGAAAATTCTCCGACGCCACCTTCGGGCAAATAGTCGACATCGTCCAGGTTGCTCTGATTGCCCTGAGCGCCATCACGACCTGCGGTCGTCGTCGTGGGCATTTTGGGCCAAAGCATGTAGCCAAGCCCCACGACGGCAATACCCGCGGCCGTCGTCGCTACCCTGGCACCAGTGCTAGATAGGAACCAGTATCCGTTCTTCCGCCGCGAAGCTCGAATATTCTCTTCAACGCCCGCATACGACTCCTCGGGCAAGTCGTCGTTTTCCAGGTCGATCTCTTCAGGGTCAACTGCTTCTGAAGCGATTTCCTCGGTGTTTGCCTCCAATGTTGCTTCCACGGAAGTTTCACCGTAGGCACTTTCTTCGCTGTACTCCGCCTTCTCCGCGTCATCGCCTTGTAAACTACCTTGTTGAATACCACGTGGTTTATCTTCGTTTTGCATTGCATCCAGCTCGCTTTCATTTTCACTACGAACTGAATCATCTTGCTCATCAACCTGATCAACGGGCTCTTTACTTTCGCCTGCCAAATCAACTTCTGCAGCCGCTGGTTCATCTGCGGTTGTCTCAACAAACTCACTAGTACGCTCAGCTTCCGTTTCAGCAAACTCCGGTGTTTCGTCACCGGAATCACCTGTTACTTCATTGTCTAGTGAGAATTGCTCGACCGGTTCACCCAATTCCTCAGGTGAAGCGGCTGATTCTTCGACGACAGATTCTGCAACGGAGTCGTCTGAAGCTACTTCGTCATCCGTTTCGATGGGCAGGTCAGCACCGAGCAGCGAAGTACTTGCTAACCGATGATCTTCGTCGGTTGCCATCTGACGGTCAGAATCGATGCCGGAATCAGAACTGGTACTGAAATCGTCTGCTTCTAGGTCACTTTCGCCGACGGCGTGCTCGCCTATGGGCTCGGCGTGGCTATTCGTCTGCTTTGGCTCTGGTACGTCTTTCGAGTCTGGCAAGTCAACGTCTGCGTCGTCTGCCATAACGTCCGACTCCATCGGATCCGGATTTTCTGTGCAACTTGCGTTGGGCTGACTAAGGCGTCTGTCATCTGTTTCGGCGTTGTCATCTGTTTCCGCAACGCTATCGATTTCGGCGATTTCAGCTTG
>CAYPLE010000019.1:61416-65702 GCA_964411445.1 uncultured Pirellulaceae bacterium | reverse complement strand
TTCCCACACCACTTACTAAACAATTAGCAGTTACACAATCTTCTTTACAGGCCCTAAACCGCCGTTTTGTAATCTTCGAACTCTTGATCACGGCTGACCGCCAATGATTGTGTCGCTTTCGAACGGTTTCACGATACTACGATAAAGATCATCGATACTCTCAGCAGCCTGCTCGATTTGATGTAATAGTCGTTTTTCGATTTCGGTCAACTTGCGACGCTGATCTGCGATTTCCGCAACTCTCGCCGCTTGTTGGATACAGAACTCATTCTTGATTGCGGTTCGTAGGCGAATTCTCAATTCATCTTCATCCTGATGTAACGCTAGTCGCGATACGAGGGAATCGATTGACCTACGAGACTGTTTCGCAAATTCACGAAGCTCGTCGATTGAATGCTTGTCAACGAGTTCCATGATGCGCACGTGAGCGGACCAAGCCGCGGAATCGTCATTCGACTTGTCCGCAATATAGCTTTGAGATGCCTCAACAGTGTTCTGTTGGCGAGCGTTCCTTGTGAGCGAGTGAGCACGAGTTTGTGGGGCTGACGGGCTCTCGGGATATTTATAGCTGGTTGCGAACAGGTGTGGATTCTTCTCAAACTCGTCAACGGCGTTCTGCAGGGCCTCCACCATGTCGCGCCTTCCTCGATACACGATGGCTCTGCCCTCGGAGTCGAGTACAAACTCAGCCCCCAGAAACTTGTTCGACAGGTAGCTGTGAAGTGCCTCAACCGTCTTGACCTGTGGTGCCACAAATACGGAAAGATGCGGTGAAAATTCGGACACCGAGACATTGAGCTGTCGAGCCGTTGATGGTTTGCCCTCTTCATCTTGGATCAGATCGTTTTCGATGAGAAAATGGATCACCGGATCGGCGAGCACCTTATCGCATTGAAAGTAAATCCGACCCTGAGATTCCACCGCAGTAAATCTGTCTTCCGGGAATTGTGATGTGAGTCTGTCAACAATTGCTTTTGCCGAATGAACTTCCATGTTGAGGTTGACGACGTACAACCCGACTTTGGTGTTGTTCGCTGGTCTAGGCAATGACGCGTCGACGAGTCCTTTGAGATCGGAAGACGTGACGTCGCCTTCACGCAACTGCGTCACATTGATTCGGGAATCCTCGTTGCTGTGCGATGTTCTTGTGATTTCTTGGCGGGGCGTGTCGAAATCTTTCAGGAACTCATCAACGCGTCGTCGAAGTCTGTCTCTGTCGCGGAAAAAGATCCGCCCGCCAGTTCCATCGACCACAAACACATTGCCCGGGAAGAACGTGATCAGAGCTTCGCGGACTTCGTCAACTGAGCGATGTTGTGGTGTGATGCTGTCGATTGGTCCGAGGTTCTGAGAAGAGGCGAGCGACTCGTCTGGCTGCGATTCAGCAACCTGGGGCTGGGTCGATTCGTCCTTGTCGCTGTCCTGCGCCAAAGCCGCATGGCTGATCAGACTGATCAGGGCAATTGTCAGAATTCTAGTCATTTCAGTACCTTTCGTTTGAGGAAGTGGTGATGCGGTCAAGTCGCTCAAGATTCTTCCTGAGTTCAGCCAGTTCAGCATCGATGTCGTCGCTGAGCGGAATGGCTTTAGGGTTTGACTCACGCGATGGCGAAGCGTCCGTTGGAAAAGACTCAAAGACCTTCGCTGGAGGCGTTTCTTGAGGCGGAGTCTCGGGACGTTCGACCGGCCAGAAGGCCATGGATCCAATGAGTGTGAGCCCAACCAGCAACGCAAGGACTTGCAGTGAAATCCGATGCCGGGACACGGGCGACAGGGACGCCGGAACAGGGTGCTTGTCCGGTTGTTCAACGTGGAGCAGGCATTGGGCCAACAACTCCTCCAATTGCTCTGCGGATTGAATTCTGGCCTGAGGTTCCTTGGCATGAAGTCGCTCAATGAGTCGAACAAGCCAAACCGGAATGGAAGGGTTGATTTCGCGAATTGGACGCGGTGTATCCGAAACAAGACGTTGCACGACCGCAAAACTACTGGGCGCTCGAAACGGTGGATGCCCTGTACACATTGCGTAGAGAACACTTCCAAGGCTAAAGAGATCGCTGCGGCAGTCAATTGTTTCGCCGCGTCCCTGCTCAGGCGACATGTACTGCGGCGTGCCGACAATCACTCCCGATTGCGTCATTGCGGCATCGTCAACCGCGCGAGCTAATCCAAAGTCGGTGATGGAAACGCGTTCGACGCCTTGTCCAAGCAAGATGTTGGCCGGTTTGACGTCTCGATGAACCAGCCCCTGTTGATGAGCAGCGGCCAGCCCACCGGCCACCTGTTGGCCAATTCTCAAAATCTCCACAAGTTCAAACGCGGGACCGTTATCCAAACGCTTCTGTAACGAACCGCCTCGCAAATACGGCATCACAAAATAGGGAACTCCATCCTGCTCGGCAACCGCATGAACCGGTATGACGTTCGGATGCAGGACGGCAGCAACTGCCTTGGCTTCACGCGCGAATCGACGTCGTGCGGGATCACGATGAGCGAGATGTCGCGACAGAATCTTAATGGCCACGACACGATCCAGTGACGCATCAAAGGCTTTCAAGACGATCCCCATGCCACCGGCTCCGATGACGCCCGAGACTTCATAGGAACCCAGACGTCCCAGCATCCGCGGATCATCCGTTGGGGATAGGAATGAAAGGTCAGTCGCCGAAGCCTGATGCTGGTCGAGTTGCTCAATGCCGCTCAATGAGAAAGCGTCGAATTCCTGATCAGCTAGAAACTGCTCTGCCTCTGACCAAGATTCATCATCGGCAGCCGTCGCGGCAACAAGGTTGCGACAATGTTCACAACTGTCCAGATGGACGAACAACTGAGATTCCTCTTGCTCGCTCAACAGATCGTTGAGATACCGATCGGCAAGTGTCTGGTCACACTTTTCAACAGGTAGACTCATTACCGTTCCTCCAGTTCACGTACAACATTTCGCAACCGATTCATGATTCGGCTGCGCGCGGCGTAGACCATTCCTTCACTACGGCCCAACTCGCTCGCTGCCGCCGCAACCGACACGCCGTCGATCATCGTCATCGAAAACGCCAACCATGTCGCTTCATCAGCGCGCGAGCGAACAATCTGAGCTGCGTGGCGGTATAGTTGCCGTCGATACTCGATCTCGACTTCGTCAAGTTCACAATCACTGGCCGGTTGTTGCCGCAGCACATTCATTGCTGTCGTGCCACCACGCGCTTGCTTGCGAGGCAAGCGTGTCAGAACATTCGTTGTTTCGTTTTTGGCGATCGTATACAGCCAGCTTCGCAAACGTGTGCCACCGGACGATCGTTGCCAATCGGGAAGCTTTCGCGCAACGGCCATCAAAACATGCTGCACGAGATCGTTGGCATCGGCGTCTTGAAGTCCTCGCGATCGCGCTAGCCGATAGACCACGGGGCCGTAAATTGAGGCAAACCGATCCCAAGCTACCGCGTCCGATGCGTCTCGCACGCGGATCAATAGTTCTTCGCTGGTTTCGGGCCACTCGGGCACTGTTGACTCCAGTTGAAAAGCTGTGCTCAGTTTCGTTTCCGAAAACGGCTCATTCGTTCCATATAGGAACACGGATCGACGCCGTTTCTGACACCCCAGCCCAAAAAAAACAGAATGTCCGTTTTGAACAATCACGGTCCGCTTCGGAGGCTAGGTTTGGTCAGTAAGACGTAGCGGAAGCGGTCACGGCTCTTGGCGGGCGAGCCATAGACGTCAATAGGCCGAAATTCCGGCGAATTCCGCTGCCTCACATATCCGGTTTTCCGCTTAGGGAGAAAGCCTGCCACGCCCACCGGCCAGTTCTGTCGCTTGCGAGTTGATGAACTTCAACCCAATGCTAATCTTGCCTCCTGCACAATCGGTGAATCTTCCATCTGTGTGCCTTGCAGGACATGGACGGATGCGGCGAGGAGGTGGGGTTTCCAGTCGGGGCTGATGTGGTTGCAGTTCTCGAACAGAGCCATCGGAAATTTGAAGTCATGGACCTCCGCAGTGGATTTGATGCACATCAGGTTCAGTGCGGTTTCCATGTAGGCATTGCGGTTAGAGTTTTGCTGAGCCCAGCCGAAGGCCATTTCCATGGCTCTGTCGACGTCCTCGAATCCGGGGCGGGCCATTGAGGCGAATCGACGTGGTGGGAGTAAGGAGAAGATGTCGCCCATCGCGTCGTTGTGATCGAAGTCTCTGGGTTCGAGATCGGTGATACTGCATGAACGCAATGCCGGTCGGGCGCGTTCTCTGGCGAGGAAGCTGGTTGCCCATTCGACCGATTCGAGGATCGCATA
>CAYPLE010000019.1:32983-61406 GCA_964411445.1 uncultured Pirellulaceae bacterium | reverse complement strand
ATCAATGGTACGGAAGACGTAGTGCAGTGCGTTGGTGCAGGTGACGCTGTGACCAGCCAGCATCTTCTGGCCGACCCACTTATAACGGATCACAAGTTCCGCCGTCACGAGAAAGATCGCATCCCAAACGGAGCTTGCTGGCACCTTTCCGCTGGCCAAGAGTTCAAAGGTATCTTTGCACGCTGAATCGGAGTTTCCTCGCCGGTACAGGTCTAGTAGCTCCAAGGTTGCTCCACGGTCGGACTTGCCGGTCAACCACTGAGGCTGGAATTCGCTGACCCGCTTAGCGCGAGCTATGTTGATTCCGCTGGGGCCTCCGGGGCTTGGCGGATCAACCGAGCCGGCAACCGCGAACTGCAATGCCGTTTCCGCACAAAGCCAATCGGTTGCTTCAAGTGTTCGATACGTATTGATCACTGAAACAGCTGTGTGTCCACCGGAAGCAGAGTTACGTTCGGCTGCGTAGGTCCATAGTTGACCGAACGCTTTCTTGGGGTTCTGTTCGCGGCTCATCGCTATCAAGGCAAGCGTTGCTGAATCTCTGTCGCCGGCGGACATGGCTTTGTGGAAGGTTGCTTCAGCTTTGTGAGCGAGCGGAAGCTTTGTCATGTCCAACCGACGAAGCGACGTCTGTTTCGCCCGAAATCGCAGTACACTCAGGTAGTAGAACAGCGGTAGCATCTGTGATTCGTCGTTGATCCAGTGGGAGACGACCCCGATCGGTTGAGCAACGTAGGCGCTGTGGTGCCCTTGGAATCGCATGCCTGCGTGGAATTCAGCGGCAAGCAGTTGCTTGGGCGACAAGCCACGATTCAACTCTTCCTGAACGACGCGAACGACATTCTCCGGTTTCGAGTCCATGATGAGTTCAGCAACACGTTCAATCTCCGCTTCATCGTTCGGTTTTGCCGCTGCGTGTGCCCATTTGTTCTTGCCAGTGACGAACGCACCAGTCATCGCTGCAGATTGCAATACCTCTCGGCGAGTCATTTCCGGTTTCATGGATTATCTCCGTTCATCGTCGTGTTTTGTCGAGTGTGACCGACCAAACATCAATCGCTGCTTCACTTCCGTATGCGACTACAACAGATCCATCGGCGGAAGCGGCAAACCCGTTGAGCTGTTTGTCAACACGCTTGCTCACCAACGTCGCGCCGGTTGCGATGTCGATAACTTCGATCTGCGATTCGCTGGCCGCTACGATGTGGCTGGCGTCGCAAAACGCAATGCTCAGTGGTTCGCCTTCCATATGTGTGACAAGTTCACCGGTCCCTACTTGCCAAACGCGAAGACCGTCACCGGCTCCGCATGTCGCCAGCAGCTTGCTGTCAGGCGAAAACGCTCCGCATCGAACTCGACCATCGCCGTTGTGCCACTTGGTCCAAAGCGGCTGAAGTCCGCGGTTCACTCGGAACATTGTCACGTGGCCCGATAACTCACGTCGATTTTGCTCGCCGAACAGAACGACATGGTTCCCGTCCGGCGAGACGGCGCAATTGCAAATGCCATACTTGATGAACTGAATGTAATCCCACCGGCCTGATTTTACGTCTGAGACGTAGAGGCGTTTTTTTGCTCCGATGCTTACCAGCTTTGTTCCGTCGGGATAGAACGCCAAGTGTTCCTGCGGGTCATTGATGAGAAAGCTTGGTCCTCCCGCGCGATTAAGCCGAGACACAATTGTTCCGCTCTTCACATTGTAGACATCGATCGTTGGGCTCCTTTTGGCAATCGCTATGTGAGTGCCATCGGCAGAGAGGCTGATATCCGCCACAATTGACCCGCAGTCGAACTGCGTGATTTGCCTTCCGGACTCGGTTTCGCAGACGAAAACTACCTTGCCGCAGGCCACCGCCATTCGGCCACCGTTGGGAGACGGAGCGACGATAGATACTCGCTCTGGAGTCGCAATTCGACGTTGGTGTTTGATGTTGGGGTTCACGTGCTCAGTGGGTTACGTTGGTTGGCATGGACTCACCGTGACCAAACTCTACTGTTTCGGAGGCTCGTTCAGAAGTAGGTAACGTCGGAGCGTTACAGTAGCGAGTTCCGTTCCCGCACCAACTCACGAGGATTCCGCTAGGACGTCCTCCAAGCATGGCCATTGTCCGTCCTTCGGCCAATACCGGGCGGCAACATCGGACCCACGTGAACAGGGCATCTCGGGTAGACGCCAGCCTACAAAGACACGTAACGCCTCTGCGTTATATGAGATGGGAAAAACCGAAATTTGAGGCAACCTATGAATTCAGTTCGATCTGCCACGGCCTTCATCCAGCTAGCGACCTCTATGTGTCCGCGCGATCTCAATGCCCAGTCCGCGAATCAGCATGCATCACCGCCCAAATATGGGGCTTATCATGTGCAATGCTCATTCTCACGGGCTCCTTGGCGGACCGTGATTCAATGGGCTAACCCCGCAGCAGATGAAACCGACGCCACCGCGACATTACAGCAGATGTTCGGTGACCAGATCCGCCCCGGTTCACAAGCATCAGCGCCGAATCAATGGTAGGATGAGTGTTGCACAACGAAACAATGACCGATGAATGAAGACTGCGCCTGTCTTGAAGAACTAAAACGATTCGCCATCGGTGCGCTTCCAAAGTCGACGCTGGAGAGCATTGCCACGCATGTCGAAAACTGCGATTGCTGTAACGATGTGCTGGCCGATTTTGACGACGAGGCCGATCCGTTGGTCAGCAGCTTAATCGGCTTGCCGCTAGAACTGCCCGATCACAGAAGCGTTGATTCCAGCATCTTGGATCGTTGCCTTGCGTCCGTCGCACCGACGATTCTGCCGGATTCGTCTTCATCACTATCCTTCGACGCGGGAAAGCACTATTCCCAATTACTCGACTCAGGCTCCTGTCGGTTGGGCCGATTCGAGTTACAGAAAGAAGTTGGCGTCGGCACGTTCGGCCATGTTTTTCGCGCGATTGACACCGAGTTGAATCGAACGGTCGCCGTAAAGATTCAGCGCGCAGGCGCGTTCGTGTCCGACGATGAAGCCGCTCGCTTTCTAAGGGAAGCCCGCAGTGCCGCAGCTCTCGTTCATCCTTCCATTGTATCGCTTTACGACACGGGCAAGACTCCCGAAGGCGTCTGTTACCTCGTCACCGAGTACATCGAAGGCGAGACACTGGAGGCTCGGCAAAAGCGCGGTCGACTCGACCATCGTGAGACGGCGAAACTCATTGCGCGAATCGCCGATGGTTTGCAGTACGCTCATCAGCACGGCGTGATCCATCGAGATGTGAAACCGTCAAACATCCTAATCGACAGTGCCGGAAAACCGCACATCACGGACTTTGGGTTAGCCAAAGTCGAATCGCTGGACGCAACACTGACGTCCGAGGGAAGGATTCTCGGAACTCCGGCTTACATGTCGCCTGAACTGGCTCGCGGAGCCGCTCATCAGGCTGATGCGCGATCCGACGTCTACAGCCTTGGTGTAATGTTGTACGAGTTACTGACCGGCGAGCGTCCCTTTCAAGGAGTCAAACGCTTGCTCATTTTACAGGTTTTGGAAGATGAGCCGCGTGCGGTCCGACAGTTGGATGAATCCATTCCGCAAGACTTGGAGACGATCTGCCAGAGGGCGATGGCGAAGGCGCCGCTACGGCGATACCAGACTGCCAGCGAACTGAGCGATGATCTGCGTCGCTATCTGACTGGAGAACCAATTCTTGCTCGCCCCATCGGAACTCTGGAGCGATTGATTCGTTGGTGCAAAAGGTATCCGCTCGCGGCCGCTTTGTTTGCGGGCATCACGATCGGTGCCATCGTCGGCTTCGGTTACCTGCAGCATTTGCAGACATGGTTCGTTCAGGAGATGGCGCTGGACAATGTGCGGCAGACGTCGGACATGCTGGAAGAATTCAACGCCACTTATAGCGACGCTCGCGCCGATTTCTTTGCCGAAGGAGAAGACACGAGCCACATTCCTCCCGCTCTTCCCGCGACCCTTCAGATTGAAGTCGCCCAACGCATCAGCAGTCGTCAGGCTGGAATGCAGGTCCGTATGTTCAGCCCGCATTCGTTCCGGGAAGAACTCCGCCCGAAAGGCGACTTCGAGCATTCGACACTTGAGCACTTTCGCACGGTGCTTTCAACGAAAAAACCGACGGAAGAGATGCCAGAGTATTTTCAATTCACTACTATCGACGGACGCCCGGCACTGAAATACGCTCGTGCGCAAGTCATGAAGCAAAGTTGTCTGCACTGTCACAACACCCATATTTCATCACCGAAGGTTGACTGGAAAGTGGGCGATCTCGCCGGTGTGCTGACGCTATCACGGCCGCTCGATCGTGACATTAAGCGGGCCAGTGCTGGATTCCGAGGAGCTTCGTTGCTGATGTTGTCTGTCGCTCTGCTTCTGGCAGGCTGCGGCTTGGTGTTTACATTTCGTTCTCGCCGCTTTGCTACATGAACTTGCCTTCCCCACGAAATGACCGATTCGCACGACGAACACAGAGATACATCAGGATCAACGCACCGCAGCCTGATTCTTCGATTGCAGGACAACGAGGCCAATGCATGGCAGGAGCTGATTCATTTGTATTCACCACTGATTCTCCACTGGTGCCGCAGACAGGGAGCCCGTGATCGAGATTGCGAGGACATCCTACAGGATGTGTTTCGCACGGTTGTTCGCAATATCGATAGATTTCGAAAGGATAAACCATCAAGCACGTTTCGCGGCTGGTTGCGGACGCTGACACGCAGCCGAATGATCGACTTCTATCGCAGAGAGGCTGACAATCCCGATCCGATTGGCGGGACGGAAGCCAATCTGCGATTTGCGCAGATCGCAGATCCAACGAATCCTGATGGTGAAGACGACGATTCAACCGAACCTGACGAAGAGCGCCAATTGTTCCTACGCGCCATTGAACTCATTCGCGAAGAATTCAAACCGGACACATGGCAGGCGTTTTGGCGAGCAACGGTGGACGGTTGCTCAGCTCAGGACGTCGCCGAGGAACTCGGCATGCGTCCCGGAACCGTCCGAGTAGCCAAATCACGCGTTCTGCAGCGCCTTCGCGATCGTCTGGGAGACTGTTTGGAGTGAGGAAATCATGGCTAAATTCACATCACGATCGACCGTTCTGCGAGCGGCAACGTGTAACGCACGAACGTTAGATTAGCAGACGAGATCTCTTCGGCGCTCGCTGAAAAGCGCATCGCACACACTCAAAAGGAACTAAAGCAATGCGACGACTTACATTGACAGTCGTATCGCTGGTCGTGCTCCCATCGATCTTGATGGCTCAAGACGAACCGCCCAATATTAATCAGTCCAAAGAGTTCCCCAACGTTTACCACAGCCCTTCCGCAGAATCGACTCCACGTGCTTTTCGGTCTGTCCTAAAAATGGAACTCGTGGTGACTCCACCATCGAGTGAAGCGGAGGTGCGGTATGCCAACGGTGTCGTGTTGACGTCGGACGGATTAGTCGCGTCCGTCATCGATCAACCGGCCTCAAAGCTCGCACCGGATACAATCGAATCCGCGACACTGCTACTTCTTGATGGTAGCTCGGTTCAAGCAGAACTGGTTCGATATGATGCAGAGCACGGTCTGGCCCTGTTTAAAGCGATCGACATCGGCCTGCCGCCACTGACCTTGTCGAAGAAACCGTTGGTTGCGAGGCGGCGGCTTACTTGGCACACGGTGTTTGGAGACGGTTACCGAACCTTCTTGTATTACCGTCCGCTTCAGATCCACAAGGCAAAGCAGAGCGTCAATGGTATCGATGATTTGTGCGAGATCATCGATACCGAATCGAGTTCACTAAGTGCGGAACGCAGCGGATCGGCGCTGCTGTCATTGGACGGAAGTCTCGTTGCCCTGATGGGGCGACAGCCGCACTGGAACGTCTCACCGAAGAACGTTCGCCCACGCACCAAAGTCGCATGGGCCGTTCCTGCTCACGTAATCGCCGTCCTTCTGGATGCTGACAAGTCAGATTGAAACCAAGTCCAGGATGATCTCTTCGATTGGATTCGGCTTTCCAGATTGCCAACGGTTTCGCGCCAACAACCGCGAGGATTCGCGTGAGGTGCCGCAGACGACGTACGTGGATATGCGGCAGAAAGGCAGGCGACTTTGGGACTGTAAGCTCATTGTGACTGCATCGTTCAATTCGAAAGAAGAGGCGATGAAAACGCTCAAACGCGATCACACCCCGGCCTCGAACTGATCATCTACCTAAATCGCATCCCGGAAACGTCTGTTCGTCACCTGCGTTGCAGGTTTGCGACGGATGAACTCACACCCGGCAAACCCCCACTTGAGTCAGTGTATCGAAAATGCACCTTCCGGTGTGACCGCACTCAATCCGAACGCGACGTAAGTGCGTTGCACATCAAGGATAGCGTTTGCGGTTCGACGAAAGAGTTGGCTCGAAAAAGTTCTATTGCCGTGTTGTCGCCCCGACTGAACAAAACCGCTGGATTTCTTGGTTCGCCTCGACTTCAGCGGTTTTTTCATGCGCTTTTGGCAACTTCTGAATTGTCGTTAATTGCATCTCGGGACTTGCGAAATGGTTGCGGCTTGCCGTACACTGAGGGGACGTGCCCCCTAGTTGAACTGTTTCCATCCTGTTTGTGCGCCCCTGCAGACAGCCCAACGCTCTTTCGGCTGCTTGCGAGTAAACAGAATGATTCTTCTTGGCAGGCTCGTGTCTTGGCGAGCGATCTTGGTGGGGCTTATGCGCGGGTCTTGGCTTGTTTACTTGCTAGTGCTGGCCGCGTTTCCAGCTTTTCTCTTGGCCGACGAAACGGAAGAGATCGCAACTGGCCAGTTCCCAATCACCCACTTTAGCGCTGGACCAGATGGGCCAAGTGGCAATGCTCGGTGGTTGACTCGCGATCAGTTCGGGCGAATCTACGCAGGCGGACTTGGCGGGCTATTTCAGTTCGATGGGCACCGGTGGCACAAGCTAGAATCGCGCCGAGTGCTCTACCCGTGCTTTGATGGTGCGGATCGGATCTACGGCGTTGTCGGCGAGGAATTCGGCTACTGGGACGTTTCGCTGCGGAAAGTGGAGACGTTTCAGTCGCTGGCAAAGCAAGTGGCAGAGGCGACAAAGGATTTCAAGTCGCCGCCGCTGGGAAGTCAGGTGCGCGATGCAGCTCTGGCTAACGGCGAAGTTTTCTTCTCGCTAACAACACGTGCCATCGGATTCAAACGACAAGGCGACGAGGTGCGCGTTCGCGGTTGGGACATGCCATCAGCAATGCCAGGCCAGAAGGTCCGGCGGGTGCGTCAGTGGCTCGATAAAACCGTCTTTCAAATCGAGGATGTGAAGTCCAACGCGCGGATCGGATTGGCGGAGCTTGAATCGGATGGCACGCTAAAACGGTTGCCGGAGATCATTGACCAGTCGACGGGCGAAGTGATCAAACGACACTGCGTCGATATGGAAGAGCTTCCTGGGGATCGCAATGAGATGCTTCTGTGTTGTCTGACGCAAGTGTATGCTCTTGACCCGGAAACGTACCAAGCAAGAGTGGCGCTTAAAGAAGGGTCGCCGTTCATGGGAGTCACGATCAGCGATTCCGTGATTAGCGTTGGCACCTACTACAAAGGCGTCTACTTTCTCGATAACAACTTGAAAATCCAATCGCATTTGTCGCAAGACGTCTTGCCGGATGTCCACTGGGAACAGATCGCTGACAGTGTGGGGCGACTGTGGTGCACTTCCAAATCAGGGCTCTACCGGGTTGAACATGGAAGCCAAACACTGACTTGGGACCACGAGCAAATTGGTGCACCAACACGGCTGGCGTACATTGCGGATCAACTTTTCATTACAACTAACCTGGGGTTGTACACGGCGAAAATCAACGGCCAAACTGGCCTGCCCGTCGAGCCGTTCAAGAAGTCTGGCGGTCGTGTCTCGCTGTCGGACTTAGCCTACGTCGACGATAGTTTTTTCTTCGGTGGGATTTCTGGCGTCTGGGTGAATGAAAAAACGCCGTCCGCGGAAGGTGCTCGGCGTCTGACAAGTGGATTCTGCCGCAGCCTGCTGCCGCTCCCCAAGTCAAACCGAGTGGTAGCCCTGTTCGGAGACCAGAAAGCGAAATTGTTGTCGCGCGTCGACGGGGAGTGGTCGGTCGAGCGCACTTTGCCCACTGAAATGAGGCAAGGGTCCGGCATGGTCGTCGGCGATACGCTTTGGGTTTCTTCCAGCACCTACGGCTTCGACAACAATTCGATGCAGCGTGTGTCGCTTGACGGCGGCGACGCCAAGTCATATTCGTTTGACATGTCTCGCGTGGTGCCCTTTCGAATCGGCAGTGATGTCTACGCGGCGGGCCATTTTGAGCCCGGCGAGGAGTCTCGGAAAGTCTTCCACAAGTACTCCAGCGAGCAAGACGCTTTTCTGCCGACCGATGACTTTCAGGACTTGGAGCGAATCTTTCGCTTGAGCGGACGTTCCAATTCGGTCATGGGTGTCCAGTCTCTCAGTGGAGGTGAAATCCTGGTCGTCACAGATGGCAACTATATGCTTCGGGGAACGCGCGAGCGAGTCGACGATCAGTGGCAATGGCGTTTCCAACGCGAATTTCAGTCGCTTCAATCTGGCTACGGCACTTACGGCATGCAAGACGACTACTCGAACGTGTGGTTGCTCGCCGGTTCCAGAGTTTTGTGCAAGCCCGCTTGCATTGTGCAGGCTTCCCCGAGCAGTGAGCGCCAGTCGCCAAGCGTGCTGCTGACACAGATTGCACTGGATGATGAACCGGTGGAAGCGTTCGTTTCCGCTGCAGAGAGCGCTGGTGGTCCTGGTGAGTCGCTCGAATACAGTGATGCAACGCTGCGTTTTCGCTTTGCCGTTCCGCTGGTCCAGCGTCCCGAGCAGGTTCGTTTCGCACACCGCATGGTTGGCCAAAATAGCCGCTGGAGTGAATGGAGTAGCGTCGCCGAGGCGCAGTTTCCCGCTCTACGCGAAGGCCGTTACACGTTCGAGGTCAAGGCGCTGATCGATAACGCTGACGAAAGCGAAGTCACTCAGCATACGTTCGTCGTGCTACCGCCCTGGTATCGCACTCCTTGGTTGCAAGGGCTCGCCGTTGCTGTGGCCGCCATTGCTATTGCCCTGGTCGTTCGCTGGAGAATCCGCATTCACATGGAGCAGAACCGCGTGCTGCGAGAGCAAATCGCTGAACGTGAGCGTGCCGAAGAGTTACTGAAGATCTCGCAAGGCAAATTGCTTCAGAAGGAGCGTATTCGAGCCCTGGGCGAAATGGCTGCGGGGGTCGCGCACGATGTGAACAACGCGCTGCTTCCGATCGTAGCTTACAGCGAGCAGATTGCCGAGGACGAACAGGCGTCGGACAGCACGCGGGAGCTTGCCGAAAATATTATCGAGGGCGTGTTTGATGCGGCCGAGATCATTCGGCGCATTCAACCGCTTTATCGCGATACGACCGCTAGCCGAGGAGCGGTGCAGCTTGACGAGTTAATCATCGCGACGGTCGAAACGGCGCAGAGCATCGCCGAATCAAGACATGCGGACAAGGTGATCGAGTTCGAGTGCTCGGCAGCACCAGCCACGATCGTCGCGGCTCGGTCCGACATCCGAGAAATGCTGCTGAATTTGACCTACAACAGCATGGATGCGATCGAAGGCCGCGGAACCGTTTCACTTCGCTGCTTCCAGGAAGGTGAATTGGCCGTTGTGGAAGTCGCTGACAATGGCTGTGGCATGCCCGCTGATGTCCAGCGGCGGTGCATGGAGGCGTTCTATTCGACGAAGAGCGAATCTGGGTCAGGACTCGGGCTGGCGACGACGCAAGCGATTTTGACCACTTACGGAGGAGCCATCGAGCTAGAGTCGGAGCTTGGCGTCGGCACGAAATTCCGGCTGCTCTTCCCGACTTCCGAACAAGCCTCTGCGGATCTCGTTCCGCTAATTACTCCCCAAGAGCCACGAATTCCAACTTGTAAGATTCTGCTCGTCGAGGACTTTGATTCTACGCGACTGGCTATTCGTCGGCAGTTGGAATTGCTTGACCAAAACGTGGTTGATGTATCCAGTGGTCGCGATGCGCTGGAAGCACTTGGCAAAGAACAATTTGATGTAGTCATGACCGACTACAGTATGCGCGGCATGAACGGCGCAGAGTTTAGACGCTTGATTCCAAAGACGCAATTCAAAGGGCCGATCGTCTTCATCACCACTTCTGAGACGCCGGGCATTCGCGAAATTTGCGACGCTCTGATCCTCAAACCTACCACGACTAGCATGCTTCGCGACTGCTTGCGCAACGTCGTCGGTGCATCGGATAGTAGCCCTTCTGATCCCGGCTGTTCTGACCGCAGCTCCACCGAGAGCATCGTCTACTCATCGCGTTCCACCCCCAACCCGCATTCCCCTCAACCAATCGCTTCCCCCCGAACGCCATCCACCTGAACAATCTGCGTTGGTGGGCGCCTAGTCGTTGATCGGCGCCTGATCGCTCCGCGGTCAGAAAATTCTTGACGGGTTCGAATCACGGGGCGATTCGGCGACGATCAAGAAAGTGGTCATATTGGGTATCCAGAGCGGCACAGAATTACCAGGCGAACCCGACCGCGGAGCGATTTGGCGACCGTCCGCGGCCTGGAAATTGTGGCGTACAACCGGATTTGAAAAGCGTTCATTTTGAGCGGCGTTGGCTTGTCAGCGATTGTTCCGTTAAGCTACAGGTGTGCTGCGTTGTGACTGCCAGCGCGCCGTTTGCCCGTACGCGTGTTCTGGAGTGTTGCTGTGAGTGATAGTGTCCGTGCGATCGAGATCGTTCGTAAAGCGAGAGAGCTATCTGGCCAGCGGCGGCAAGAGTACCTTCGCGACGCTTGTGGCAGCGATGCGGAGTTGCTGCGAGAAGTGCACAATTTGCTCGCCGCTGAAACGGAGGCGGAAGCGGCCACTCAAGACTTTGCTGGCGACGCGCAGCCAAAGCAGCTCGAGCCGGTGGGTAGCTCGCCGGGTGACCGCAATTTGCTGGTCGGCATCATCGCTTTGCAACTCAACTTTATCACGCAAGACGCGCTTGTCAGTGCGATGCACCGGTGGGTGCTTGACAAAGCAACGCCGCTGGAAGACATCTTGGCTAGCGATGGACAGCTTGATCCAGAGGCGAAGGAGATGCTCGCGTCTATCGTACGGCAGCATGTTGACCATCACTCAGGCTCCGCAGGCAAAGGCCTGGCGGCGATCAGCGACATATCTTCTGTTCGAGCAAGTTTGCTGACGATTGGTGACGGCGAGTTGAGTCAAGCCCTTGAGCGAGTTCAGGTTGGCGGCAAGCAGGCAGGGGCGGCCGCTAGCGACGATGGCGTGCGTGGCAGCGGGCGGTTTCGAGTCCTTCGTCCGCATCGCTCCGGCGGACTAGGTGATGTGTACGTCGCCTTGGATCAGGAGCTGAATCGCGAAGTAGCCTTGAAAGAAGTGCGCAAGGACTTCGCAGAACAAAACGTTGCGCGCGAACGTCTGCGTATCGAAGCCGAGATTACGGGCGGTCTGGAGCATCCGAACATCGTCCCTGTCTATGCTCTGGGCGCACATCGCGGCGGCGCGCCCTACTACTGCATGCGGTTCATCAAAGGGGATAGTCTGAAGGACGCGATCGAATCGTTCCACAAACAGAAACGCAATCTCAGTTCCTCTGAGTTCAACTTGGCGTTGCGCAATCTGTTGAAGCGATTTGTCGACGTTTGCGATGCGGTCGAATACGCCCATAGCCGCCGACTACTGCATCGCGATCTCAAACCGGGCAACATCATGCTTGGCCGCTACGGTGAAACGCTTGTCGTCGACTGGGGGCTTGCCAAAGCGACGGGATCTCAGAATTCCAGCACAGTTGCGTTCGAGGAGATGCCCATCGTTCCTTCGTCAGGCAGTACGGCCGCTCCGACCATGCCCGGTTCTACCATTGGAACACCTGAGTATATGAGTCCCGAGCAGGCTGAGGGGGACGTCGACGGCCTTGGTCCCGCTACCGACGTGTACAGTCTCGGTGCAACGCTTTATTGCTTGCTGGTTGGCCAGGCGCCCATTGTCGGCAGGACGAGAGACGAAACGGTCGAGAGAGTCAAACGCGGCGAAATTGATCGGCCCCGCAGCATCGACCCTACTGTTTCGCGAGCACTCGAGGCCATCTGCGTGAAGGCGATGGCGCTGCGTCCAGACCAGCGATATCAAAGCGCTGCACGGCTAGCCGATGACATTGAACGTTGGCTTGCCGATGAGCCAGTGGCTGCTTACCCCGATCCGTTGCCGACGCGAGTTGCGAGAACGCTCCGCAAGAATCGTACTGCTACGATGGTGACGGCTGCTTCCGTCTTGGTCGCAATGATTGGGTTGCTCGGGATCAACCAAGTCACGCGAGCAAAGAATCGAGAAATCCAGCAGAAGAATTTCGCTTTGGAAGAGGGACAACAGCAACTGGCTGAAAGCAACCGTCAGCTAACCGAAACGAACACGCAGTTGACGACTTCGCAAGAGCAACTGCGCGCGAACGTGGAGTCCTTTCGCTTGCTGACGGCGAACTTTATCAGCAAGGCCGATGTCGAGCTTTCTCAGGAGCCTGGAGCTGTTAAGCTCCGCGACTGGCTTACCGAAGAAACGCTGAAGATCTACCAGGAGTATGCTGAGCGTTTGCCCGTGTCGATTCAGCCGGATCGCGCCGCCAAAGTCTGGTACGCGCAGCTTTTTCGATTTCACGGGAAGCGAAAGTTTGACGCGTCGGACTATGAATCGGCAATTGCGAATCAAAACGCTGCCCTGGAAGTTTTGCAAGAGTTCCTAGATGCGAATCCTAACGATCCACTTGGGCTCGGCTATTCTGCTGAAACCCTCAGCGACTTGGCTGGTTCACTGGGGACCTCCGGCAAACTGTCGCAGTCGCTATCGAAACTGGATCAAGCGGCCGCGCACAGCGGGAAACTGGTCCAGGCCTATCCGGATGCTGTGAATTCGAAGAAGCTTCACGCGCGAGTGCAACTGGGACGCGCTGATCTGCTTTTTGAATTAGGTCAGGTGCAGGAGTCTGTGCAAGCATGTCAGGCGAGCATCGACATTCTGAAACCGCTGCTAGATACGAATCAGTTGGACGCCATGAACCAAGAGATTCTGGTGCTTGCGTTTGCTCGCTTCTCCGCTGGCCTTCGGCGCTTGCAGCGGTTGGACGAAGCCGCCGAGGCATGTCGGCTGGGAGGAGCAATTCTGGCGTCCGAGGCAGAGGACCTTGACCGCGACCAACGCCATATTAAAGCTCGTTTGCTGCTAGAACAGGCTCGGGTGCAAATTGCTGATAAGCAAGCGGCTGCAACC
The DNA here is from genome assembly GCA_964411445.1 of uncultured Pirellulaceae bacterium. Classification (GTDB taxonomy): domain Bacteria; phylum Planctomycetota; class Planctomycetia; order Pirellulales; family Pirellulaceae; genus Aureliella. The sequence continues at coordinate 48,076 of CAYPLE010000019.1, read as the reverse complement.
ATAGAACCGAGTTTGCAGGAGGCGGTCGAGATCTGGCAGAAGCTTTACGAACAGTTTCCCGAGACCCGCCACTATCAGACTTTCCTGGCAGAATCGCACGCAGAATTAGGCAGATTGGGGGTCCTGGAAGATGATGCGGATCTTGCAAAAGCCAGTTTTGACGAGGCAGCTCGCTTGGCACGGTTGTTTGGTGATTCCGAACCGCCTACGTTTGAAGTTAGCAAGTCCGCCGGATACATACTGATGGTCTATTCGCTCGCAGAGTCGCAGACGGGCAACGCCCGCCAAGCAAACCAACTCGCCAGCGAAGCCCAACGCTATTTAAGCGCCGCCCAAGCTCTTGCCCCCGAGTCCCAAGAGATCGCTCAATGGTTGAGTGACCTTCCTATTGCTCCATAGTGAAAGCCCCAAGAACCATGCCAAGCCCAATCATCACCAGCGCAGTCCAACCTTCCCCGGCTATTGCGTAAGATCCGACTTGCTGAAGCCTCTGAAGAGCAACCGGTACAATGCAGGGATGATCGCGAGTTTAGAAAGTCTTCGGGGAGAATGTGCAGTGTCTTGTGTTCGATTGCTTGCGTGTGTGCTACTGGGCGGGGCGGTCGTAGGTAGTTGCTCTGCGCAGGATCGGGCGGAGCCCCGAACGGCGGATGGTTACAAAGGTATCTGGTTCTCGCTGGGCCAGTACTATGGCAAGGGCACTGATGGCGAGGCGTACAGCGCGGCGTCGCGGAAGTCGGTTTTTCCGTACGGCGACAAGTACTCGGGCGGCTTGGGGACTTACACGGCAAAGCACACGCCACTGGCAATTTACAGCAAAGCGGCGAATAAAACGTTCTTCGTTTATGGGGGAACGACGGGCAAAGACGAGCGGCACTTGCTGTGCATGGTCTCGTACTACGACCACGCAAACCATCGTGTTCCCAAGCCGGTTGTGGTTCACGATAAGCAAGATGTCGACGATCCGCACGACAATCCTAGTCTTGCGATCGACGATTGGGGGCATTTGTGGGTGTTCGTCAGCGGACGCGGCAAGATACGCCCCGGTTTCAAATACCGCAGCAAACGCCCGCTGAGCATCGATGGTTTTGAGCTGGTCAGCGAAGAAGAGATGACGTACCCGCAACCACACTTTGTGCCAAGTCGCGGGTGCTTGCACTTGTTCACCAAATACACCGGTGTACGCGAGCTGTACTGGGAGAGCAGCGATGATGGGTTGGCATGGACCGCGGATCGAAAACTGGCCGGTATCCAAGAGCCCGGCGATACGCGAGGCGGGCACTATCAGACCAGTGCCAGACGCGGGAATCGTATCGGCACTTTTTTCAATCGACACCCTAATGGCAATGTCGACCGACGCACGGATTTGTACTATGTCGAAACGGACGACATGGGGACAACTTGGAAGACAGTCCAAGGAGAAGCGCTGACGCCGCCACTGACCGAAGTTGACAACCCGGCGCGAGTTGCCGACTTTGTATCGAAGCAGCGAAACGTATACTTGAAAGACATGGGGTTCGACGCTCAGGGCCATCCAGTGTTGTTGTACGTTACCAGTCGCGGGCACCAGCCTGGTCCACCGAACGATCCGCGCCAATTTGAAGTTGTGCGTTGGAACGGGGCACAGTGGCTGACAAGCGTCGTTTGCGCTGCCGATCACAACTACGACATGGGCAGTCTATACCTGGACGCTGGCAAGTGGACCGTTTGTGTGCCTGGCATCACTGGACCGCAGCCCTATCACGCAGGCGGCGAACTCGCGTACTGGCACAGCAGCGATGGCGGCGCGACGTGGAAGTTGCAGCAGCAGATCACCCACAACAGCCAGCGCAATCATAACTATGCAAGGCGTCCCGTCGGAGCGACCGAGCCCTTCAACGTCTTCTGGGCCGACGGCGATCCAACTCAATTGAGCGAGAGCCACTTGTACTTTGCTGATGCAAGCGGCACGCAAGTATGGAGGCTTCCCTATGAAATGACCAGCGACTGGGCAACACCAGAGCTGGTCAAGCAGCCTGAAGAGTAGTTTTCAGAACAAGCGTACAGCGTACGAGGACGCTCCAGGGCCGAAGAAAAGCACTAAGCGGCGGCCTTGGAAGAAGATCGGACGTCGCTAATGGAACTGTCGTGTTGATTTTTTCTTGGTCGGCTGCCAGATCGGTGTTTGAGGGTGAGTTCTAGTCAGCAATCACGAGCCACATCATCCAAGCCGTTAGCAGCCCACGTAGGGACCATGCCAAGCTGCGCCCCCAGTTCCACAAAACTAATTTTTGGCAAACGTCCGCATCGTAGCCTTCTAGTAGCTTCGTGTGCTGCGGCACTTGAATGAAGAATGTCGACGCCCATGCGATCGTCAGCAGAGCGAGACCAGTCAGCACCAATGAACTGGGCACTCCCGTCGGCCTGTAGATCCACAAAGCGACACCAGAGAGCAACTCTGCGAGCATCAGCGGAAGGACAACCAAGCTAATCATCCTCTGGTGTTCATCCATGTGTTTTGAAAACTGCTCTGAGTCCAAGCTCGCAAACATCGGGTAGTGGACCAACTGTACAATCCAGATCAGGCCCACCATGCCCCAGGTGGACGCCAAATTGATGAGTAGGCAGAGGTTTGGAATCATCCTGCGACCAATTCAGATAGGTTATCAGTGGGCATGCAAGGTGCAACCATTGCTCACGGCGGCCGTTGCTTAAGTGCGTTGAGTTGGGCAGCGGAAGCGACCAACCTCAAAACCGCGAAGCTTGATGTGTTTGGTCTTTCGGCCACTCGTTCGCTTACGCCAAAGTTTGAATGAAGATGCCTTCAACTCGCGGCGCATCAGTTTGATGATCTGGCCTGGGGTCAAGCCAAATTGAACGCGGATCGACTCGAACGCCGTCCTATCTTCCCAGGCCATTTGAATGACGCGATCTACTTCAGTTGGTTTCAGCTCATGCATTTTAAACCTACCTGGCTTTGACTCGAGTTGCATCACCTTACCCCGATCCGATCGATCTAGAACCATTGCCTGGTTGATTCCGCCGCCGGCACCAATGGCGATTCATTTTTTCTTGCTGCGGCAACGCTTGCTACAGTATTTGACTTCGTCCCAGTGCCTCGCCCATTTCTTCCGCCACGCGAAAGCGCGCCCGCATGCTCTGCAGGTTTTTTCGGGAAGGCCGTGTCTTTTGTTCTTCGAATCGGACATTGTCTGCAAATCGGCCGTCATTCGTTATTCGGAGCGGCATTCGAGCGTGAGAATAGTTGCTGGGAATATGCACGAAGAGTATAGAATCGTGGAAACGTGCTTCCTCACACTTCGGTGGTCGGCCAAGGTGCTGGCTACTAGAATAGGATGAAATCTGGCGGTTCTCTCCCGCCGCACAAATGCTATGGCGATCGCTCGTGCATCCGCCGGAATCGCAAATCCCTCCCTTAAGCGCAGAACCGCTCCGGAATCGACATGAAGATTCGCTGGCTCCCATTCGTACTACTGTTAGTATCTCCGGCTGCTGCGTTGGAACCGATCGAATTCAATCGCGACATTCGACCGATCTTGAGCAACAATTGCTTCTACTGCCACGGCTTTGATCAAGCTAACCGCAAGGCAGGCTTGAGGTTGGACACGTTCGATGGTGCAACCGAGTACGCGATTGTGCCTGGATCACCGGACGAATCCGAACTGCTGCAGCGTATGCTCAGCGACGATCCAGATGTCATCATGCCGCCGCCTGATTCAGAAAAGCAGTTGTCGACTCGCGAGATTGAGTTGGTTCGAGAGTGGATTCGCCAAGGAGCGGAGTATGAAGAGCACTGGGCATGGAGCGAATTGAAGCGTCCGCCTACCACCCAGTTAGACAAGCTTGCTGAAACGTCGCCCATCGATGCGTTTCTTCGTCAGCAATGGTTGGTACAAGGCGTTGCTCCTGTGGGCGTTGCCGCGCCTCGGGAACAATTGCGTCGGCTTAGTTTTGATCTGCGTGGCCTTCCACCCAGCTATGAAGAGGTGCAGCAGTTTACGCAAACTCCGACGCAAGAGAACTTTGAAGCCTACCGAGACCGCTGGATGGAGGAGCCCGCCTATGCGGAACACCAAGCAGTCCAGTGGCTGGATCTGGTCCGCTGGGCCGACACAAGCGGTTTCGTCAGCGACGAGCCAATCGCTTCGGGGGCTTACCGCGCATGGGTTATCCGTGCGATCCGCGACAATGTTCCATTCGACCAATTTTCATTCGACCAGCTTGCCGGTGATCTCGTGGTAGAGCCATCTGAAGATCAGTACATCGCCTCCGGTTACAATCGAATCGTGAACACCAACTGCGAAGCAGGCGGTATCGAAGCGGAACAGCTCTACAAACTCAAGGGAGAACATGTTCGTGCCCTGGGAACCGTTTGGCTTGGCATGACGACCGGTTGTGCTGAGTGCCACGACCACAAATTTGACCCGCTGTTGGCGAAGGACTACTACAGCCTCGGAGCGTTCTTTGATGACTTGGTAGAAACAGGTGTCTACACACCAGGCGATCGGCGTGAACCATTGCACTACGTGTACGGAGACGAAGCCAGGGCCCGCTTGGATGCAGAACTGCGCCGGGAAATCGCTCAGATTACTGAGCGATCGTGCGAGAAATTTGAAAGCCTCGAAGCGCCCCTGCGCGCTGAAATCGAACGAACACTCCTAGAACAACTTGAGCCAAACGAGAGGCGTGACGAATTTGTCTGGATCGCGGGGCAATTGCCTGCTGCGCGAGTCATCGAAGGGCAATTCAGCAACGAACATCCTGATGCGACGACAGATTCGGTAGCCTCGGAGGTTTCCGCCGCCCGAGGCACTTTTGCAGGAGCGGGACAGTTGCACCGGCACCATGTCGCTGAAACGATGACCGGCTATTTGACTGGTATTCGCAAGGCTCAGCGCGGTACCCAAGATGCTTGGTTTGTGGATGTCTGGCTGGATGAGACCGAACGTCCAGACATGATTGGTATCCAGATATCGAATGGACGCTACGGACGCCTTGGCTGGACGACGGCAAACTACGAAACATACTACTGGGGCGAAGATTCATCGGGCGAATTGTCGAAGCAGCAACCATGGAGCGATCCGGGCCGGGTCAAACGGTTGGGCGATCTTCCTGGTCGCTCCGGTTGGGTGCGTCTGCGTGTTCCGCACGACGAACTGCTGCCTCCGGTGGCTGGCCAAGACTTTGAGAAGGTTGGCATGGCTTACTTGCATGTTGGAGGAGCTGTGACATGGGGCGATAGCGGCTTGGAAGTACCGCACTCTCGAGCTGCGTCTCTGCGCCTAGCCGAAACGACGTTTCGAAAATGGTGGAGTGCCCCCGTCAACCGCCAGTACTTCGAACGGCGGGAAAAGTACCTGCAGCAAGCGCTAAAGAAGAGCTCGGCGGATCGCGATGCGCTTGAGCAGCAGTTGGTGCTCGCCGCCGTCCGCGAGGCTTCGCAACCCGAGCTCATGCGGCGTTTGCGCGATCTTGAATCGAAATTGTTCCAAATGCGTCGTGAGTCGCAGCCTGTTTTGGTTTCTCGCCAAACGGATGAGCCAAAGCAGACACGGCTGCTCAACCGCGGCGACTACCAAGACGCCTCGGGCCCGGTACTGAGTGCGGCAGTACCAGAGTTTCTTGACAAGTCGGGCATCAACTCCCAGACGCTAACTCGGCTTGACCTCGCCAAGTGGCTCTTCAGCGAGGCTCAACATCTGGTTGCGCGTGTCTATGTCAATCGGTTGTGGCATCAGTACTACGGTCGCGGGCTGAGCGAAACACTCGAAGACTCAGGCACTCAGGGGGACTGGCCGTCGCATATTGAGCTGCTCGATTGGCTGGCTTGCGAATTCCGCGACAGCGGCTGGGACCGAAAGCACATGGTCAAACTCGTCACCTCAGCTTCTGCCTATCGCCTTAGCTCAGCCCCATCAGCCGAGCTCGCCGAACGGGATCCAGGCAATCGCTGGCATGCTCGCCAGGGCAGATATCGATTGACCAGCGAACAAATCCGTGATGCAGCTCTTGAAGCAGCGGGATTATTAGCAACTTCTGCCGAGCCGCCGGTGGAGAGCTTCTTTCCTTATCAACCCGACGCTTACTGGTCGCGATCTGATAAGATCATGTGGGGCAGCCGACACATGCCCTGGCGAACCAGCAAAGCCAAGCAGCAGTATAGCCGCACAGTCTATACGTTCTGGAAGCGGCAAAATGTCCATCCCACTTTGCTCGCCTTTGACGCTCCCACGCGGCAAGAATGCACTGCAAGGCGGAATATTACGAACACACCGGGGCAAGCCCTTGCACTGCTCAACGATCCAATGTTCGTCGAAGCGGCTCGCGGCTTGGCTCAGCGGGCTTGCGGCGATGTGAAAGGCAACGCAAGTGCGTCAGACGGGGAGAGGATTGGGGCCATTTTTGCTCTTTCCCTCCAGCGATTCCCCAGTATTCCTGAACAGCAGGTTGTCCAGCGACTGCTCGACGAACAGCGTCAGCACTTTGCCGCGCATCCCAATCAAGCTGAACAATTGTGTTCGATCGGCCAGTCGCCGCTCATTGATGCCGCCAACCTTCCTGAGCTTGCTGCATGGACGATTGTAGCCCGCAGCGTCCTGAACTTACACGAATTTGTGACTCGACCATGAACGCTCAAGCAAAGCTCAACGACCCTGTGTTGCCAGCCCTTCGCGACATCACCAGGCGGCACTTCTTTGGCAGAACCGCAAGCGGACTGGGGACCGCTGCGCTCGCGAGCCTGTTAACGCGCGAAGCGAATGGCGGAGAGACACCGAAGGTCGATTTCCCAAACTTTCCTGCCAAGGCCAAGCGGGTCATTTATCTGTACATGAGCGGTGGCCCCAGTCAGTTTGAGACCTTTGATGACAAACCCATACTGCGCAAGCTACACGGGCAGGCCATGCCAGAATCTCTTACCGAGGGCGTCAAACTTGCATTCCTCCAGTTCGAAGCACTTAAGTGTTTTGGCACAGACGTCGGCTTTAAGAAGTGTGGTCAGTCGGGCCAGTCGATCTCAAACCTATTCCCTCATTTGCAATCTGTTGCAGATGAACTGTGCGTCGTCCGGACTTTGGAAACGGACCAAGTGAACCACGATCCAGCCCACACATTCATGAACACAGGGTTCAGTATTGCGGGCCGCCCAAGTATGGGGAGTTGGTTGTCGTACGGGCTGGGCAGTGAAGCCGAGGACTTGCCAAGTTTTGTTGTAATGCGTTCGGGGCCGCTGGGGCAGCCCATCCCAACAACAGCATGGCACAACGGTTTCTTGCCCGGAAAACACCAGGGCGTCGAATTTTATAGCAGTTCATCACCGCTCAATTACCTACAGTCACCTGCTGGCGTCGATCAAGTGAGTCAGCGCCGCAGCATCGAAGCCATCAATCAACTCAACGGACTCCGCGACGACCGCGAATTGGACGGAGAGCTTGCTACCAGGATCAACCAGTACGAACTGGCATTCAAAATGCAATCCAGTGTTCCAGATCTGGCTGATTTTTCACGCGAAACGGCTGAGGTCAAAGAGCTTTACGGTGTGGGCGACACACCAGACGGCTCGTTTGGCGGCAACTGCTTGATGGCAAGGCGAATGATTGAACGCGGCGTAAGATTCGTCCAACTGTACCACACAAAATGGGATCACCACGGACAAGTCGTCTCCGGTGTCACCTCCCGAGCCAAGGAAACGGATCAAGGCAGCGCGGCACTGATCAAGGACTTGCGCCGACGTGGCCTGCTGGACGACACACTGATTATTTGGGGCGGTGAGTTTGGTAGGACGCCGATGTCCCAAGGTGGTAGTGGGCGGGACCACCACACCAAGAGTGGTGTTGTCTGGTTTGCGGGCGGTGGCACCCGTGCGGGAACCAGCTTTGGCGAGACCGACGATTTTGGATTTGCGACCGCAATCGATCCGTTTCACGTCCACGATTTTCATGCGACGATCCTGCACTTGCTGGGCATCAACCATAAACGGCTCACCTACCGCTACAAGGGCTTTGATTTTCGGCTGACCGGAGTCCACGGAAACGTCGTCAATAAGATCATCGCATGACCATCAACGCCAACTATTGGACGTAATATAATGTTAGAAATGCGACCGTGTTGTGAGTGTTGCGGCTCAGATTTGCCAGCAGATAGTGACAACGCCGTAATTTGTTCTTTCGAATGCACGTTCTGTGCTTCTTGCAATGAAAATATGTTGCGAGGCATTTGCCCCAACTGCGGTGACCGACTGGTTTCGCGGCCAGTGCGATCTGCAAAATGGCTCGTCAAATATCCACCGAGCTCCGAGAGAATCGTGAAAGATCGGGGCTGCGACACCGCTCTCCCCTAGTTTGGCTTGGGTTTTAGCCAGCAAACGGCTCGGTTGCCAAAACCCTCGCGGCGGGCCTCCTCTACCATAGATGCCCAGGGCCCAGCAAAATTTTGAAGCTGGGGCATCGGTCACCACACGCTAGCGTGTGCTTCTCCCGGCTGTTCACCTTGCTGCAAATTCTGATTCGCCCGATATAGATGCCAGCTCGTTGCGGGTGCCCGCGGTGCCAAAGTGTATACTTTCGACTGGACGGAGTGCAGGCAAGGACACATGTTTTCGCCTCACGCGCTTTGCCAATGAGCGAACCACTGATGGCAGAGTAACTCCCAAAACACATTCTCTAATTGTACTGTTGAGATCTAGATGAAACGCTTCTTACGTCTTGCTGCAGTTGCCCCACTAGCAGCCTTGCTGGCTCAAAGTGTCTCTGCTGAGGATTGGCCTCGCTTCCGTGGACCGCTTGGCAACGCATCCGCTTCGGCTACGGAAGCCGTTCCCAGCACTTGGTCGCCTAAGGCCAACCTAGCTTGGAAGACTGAAATGCCAGGCCCGGGTGCTTCAAGCCCAATTGTGGTCAATGGCAAAGTCTTCGTGACCTGCTATTCAGGCTATGGGCTATCCCAGGAAGCACCGGGCAAGCTCGAGGATTTGGTGCGACATCTTGTTTGCGTCGACGCCAAGACCGGCAAGAAGCTGTGGCAGGAGGACATTCCCGTTTCGCTTCCCGAAGATCCGTATACGGGTATTGGTGTCACGGCCCACGGGTACGCTTCTCACACGCCTGTATCGGACGGCAAGAATGTCTATGCATTCTTCGGTAAAGGTGGTGTGCATGCATTTGATATGGAAGGCAACGCCCTCTGGCAAGCGGACGTTGGCAAGGAATCAGACCCGAATCGCTGGGGTTCGTCCTCTAGCCCGATTGTGTTTGAGAATACTGTTATTGTGACCGCATCAGCCGAGAGCCAAGCCATCGTTGGGCTGGACCGCGACTCGGGCAAAGAAGTTTGGCGACAAGAAGCCAAAGGCTTGGATGGCATGTGGGGCACTCCATCACTGGTAAAAGCGGGTGATCGCACTGAGTTGGTGATGTGTGTCGCCAAAGAGCTTTGGGGACTCGATCCAAAAACCGGCGATCTGTTGTGGTATGCGGATGCAACCGGCGCTGAGCAATCGTACGCCAGCATTGTTCAGGACGGCGAACGTGTCTTTGCATTCACGGGCCGCGGTGGCGGCAGCATCGCGCTCGAAGTTGGTGGCAGCGGCAACGTTAGCGACTCCAAGACAATTTGGACCGGTCGCGATTCGGCTAGTTTTGCATCTCCCGTTCGACACAAATCAAAACTCTATTTGATTGCCCGCAACATACTCACAGTAGTTGATGCAGAGACGGGAAAGAAGGTTGAGCAACTGCGGCTGAAGGGCGTTGAATCGATGGGTGGCCGATTCGGTTCGCTCGATTACCCTTCGCCAATCGTGGTTGGTGACAGATTGTTCTACCTGAATGGAAGCGGGCAAATGTTTGTCTTCGCTCTCGGCGATAGGACCGAACAAATTGCACTCAATCGTTTTACGTCTGAGAAAGAGATTTTCTGGGGAACCCCCGCGGTCAGCAACAACCAGATGTTCGTTCGAAGTGCCAAGTATCTCTATGCGATTGTGGACAAGAATGAAACGGTTGCCCAAGACGGCAGCTTGTTGGCCAAAGCAGAGCCTGCGAGCGAAGTCGCCGCGGAAGCTGGCGGACGTGGAGCTGGAGCTGGAGGCAGAGGCGCTGGCGGACGTGGAGCTGGAGGAGCTGGCGGACAAGGAGGCGCAGGCGGTCGAGGCAACTTTGATCCAGCAGCCATGTTTGACGGCATGGATCGCGACAAAAATGGAAAGGTCACGATGGCGGAGCTAGACGGCAATCGAATGGCAGATCGCCTGAAGACGCTCGACAAGGATGGTGATGAAGCTATTTCTAAGGAAGAGTTTACCACGGGTATCGCCTCACTATTCAGTGGTGGTGGGCGAAACGCTGGTGGCGGAGGAGGCGGACGTGGCTACGGTGACCGAACGCAATCGAAAAAGCCTGAGCGACCTCAGCGGCCAAAGATGACGAAGTAAACCAAGCAATTCCGCTTCGATTTGCTGACAAACCCCACAAGGCGATCGCTTCGCAGACGCCGGTCGCTTTCCAGACGCCTCAGTGCAGCAGATGCTGCATTCGAGGCGTCTTTTTTGCAGTCCTCTTTTCGAATCCCACATTCGCACAAACGCAAAAGAGATTGAAACCACGCATGACTACAACTCGAATTTCCATCGCTTGCTGCCTATTGCTTGTCCCAGGGATTGGCAACGCACAGGAAAAAACAGCATCAACGCAGACGGCTGAGGCAAAAACACTCGGCGCGAAAGCAACATCTCCGGCGCAGGACCATTCGGCAACGGAACCGGTAAAGCCGACTGCTGCCGATGACGGGCTAACTTGGCACGACGTAACGAGCTGGGACATCGAGGGGAGAATTCTCCCAGATGCCTCTCGGGAGCGTTGGTTTGATCGCTTGCCCAAAGAAGCAAATGGCAAAGTCACCAAGAGTGTTTGGAATCTGAGTCGTGATTCCGCGGGCATGATGGTTCGGTTCAAGACGGATGCAACGACGCTACACATCCACTACAAATTGAGAAAGAAGAATCTGGCCTTGCCCCACATGCCTGCGACGGGCGTCAGCGGCGTTGATCTGTATGCTCGTGATGCAGACGGCAAGTGGCGATGGGTCCAAGTCACGCGGCCCACCGAGCAAGAAATGAAAACGCAGCTCGCTGGCAACCTGGCGGTGGGAACTCGCGAGTACGCTGCCTATCTTCCGCTGTATAACGGAGTCGAGTTCATGCACATTGGCGTTGATTCCGACTGTGATTTTGAGAAACTCCAGCCGCGCGAGCGACCGATTGTTTTCTACGGGACGAGCATTACTCACGGTGCATGCGCTAGTCGCCCGGGCATGGTCCACACCGCAATTCTTGGCCGAAGACTGGATTCACCCGTTGTCAATCTTGGGTTCTCGGGCAATGGAAGAATGGACAAAGCCGTTGGTGACTACTTGGTTCAAGTCGACGCGGCAGCCTACGTCATTGATTGCTTGCCCAATATGAATGCTGACATGGTTCGTGAAAAGTGCGTGCCGCTTGTACAACTCATCCGTTCGTCCAAGCCAAACGTACCCATCATTTTGGTAGAAGATCGACGCAATACCAATAGCTGGATTCTGCCAGATCGAGACGCTCATCACAGGGCCAACCATGCCGCCCTGCGAGAAGCTTTCAAAACGCTCGAGTCGCAAGGTGTCAGGAACCTACACTACATTCCGGGTGATCATTTGTACGGCGATGACGGAGACGGTGCAACCGATGGTTCGCACGCAAACGATCTTGGGTTTTATCGACAAGCAGACGTTTTTGAGCCGATTCTGCGCAAATCACTACGGCGATAGCCTATTCGTAGGATGACCCATCAAGGCGTCGTATTCCAGGAATACTGAATCAAGCCGATTTTGCTGAAGCGATGACCTCAATGAAGGCTCTGCAAAAGTGAGGCAGGTCGTCAGGGCGTCGGCTGCTGACATGATGCTTGTCGACTACCACTGGGGCGTCTTCGAATTCCGCGCCAGCATTCACTAGGTCGTCCTTAATGCCAGGCGAGCCAGTCACGCGCACGCCTCGATACACGCCTGCGGAAATCGGGATCCAACCTCCGTGACAAATGGCAGCAATCGGCTTGCCTTTCTTGTCAAAATCCTGCACCAGGCTCAAGACCTTGGAATCGCGTCGCAGTTTGTCGGGCATAAATCCGCCTGGAACTAACAACGCATCAAAATCCTTCTCATCGCAGTCGTCGATGGCCGCATCGGACTTGCAAGGGTAGCCATTTTTTCCGGCGTAGACTTTATTCGCTTCCGGGCCAGCAACGACAAACTCCGCACCCTCTTCAATCAATCGTAGTTTTGGATACCAGAGTTCTAAGTCTTCGTAGATGTCGCCAACAAATGAGAGGACTCGGCAGCCGGCGAGTTGCGTTGATAGTGGGGAGTGTGTCATGGCTTCCGAATTAGATGTAGGTAAGATGTATGGAATTGTTGATCACGTCGCGCAGCTTGTAGGGACGTGCGAACGTGATTGCAGCTCGTGTTGGCAGCTCAGCGTTGGCAGCTCAGGCAGGCATAGATCGTTCGATTCGCTTGCTGCCATGTTTCTATTGGACTGTTGCAGTCTGGGCAATGCGTGCGTTTGTAGATATTCAATCGCTCTTCCTTCGTCATCCGGCCGAGCGACTGCGAACCTCCAGTCGGTCGCCGTGTGATGATGCGATTGTACTTGACGCCGACATTCAGCAGTTCCACGGTTAGCTCCCAAAGTTGATCAAACGTTTCGCGACTCAATTGGTTAGCAGGGCGTTCAGGATGGATGCCTAACAAGAACAGTATTTCAGCTCGAAATATGTTCCCAACGCCAGCGACGATGGCCTGATTGAGGAGCACTGTTCCGATGGCAGATCGAGATTTCTGAAGCCGCGACCACAGCACTTCCGGATCGGCATCCGCACGCAAAGGGTCCACGCCTAGGCGATCCATGATGCCTGCATACTCAGACGTTTCGATCAGTTCGCAACAATTTGGGCCATTGAGGTCAAACGATCGCTGCGAACCAATCATCCTCAAACGAACCGCTCCTTTTGGCGTCGGAGCGGGATTTTTGTGCAAACGAAACTTGCCGTACAGCCCAAGATGCACGTGCACGACTTGACCGCGGTTCCAGTGATAGAACAGGTGTTTCCCGTGCGCGGAGACTTTCGCGAGCTTCCTGCCGGAGAGCATTTCTGCCTCGGACTCGAACCGCCCCTGAGGTGAAAGCACTCCCATTTTCTGGCCCGCGAACCATTTGTGGTGATCGCGAGCGATTCGGTGAATGGTATGTCCCTCTGGCACGACGGCTTCCTTGTTGCTTGTTGAGGCTGCTCAAGTTGCTTGTTGAGGCTGCTCAAGTGTCTTCGCACTTTTCTACGTAGATGTTAGGCCGCGGTCACCTCCTTTAGGTTGCCGAGGCGTTTCAAGAATCAAATGGCTGGGGCGGTCGTTGGCGACCGGGAAGCTATAATGGCCCCAGTAGCGACGCGATCTTGGGGTCTGAGAAGGAGCATTTATGCCTGTTAAGCGAATACGGATTCTTGCGGCTGGCTTAGTTGCAGTGACTATCGCAGCGGTGTCAGCACAGTTCACTTTCATGAGTGCTTCTGCTCAGGAGACGGGAAAGTCGGTTTCCCCCGAAGAAGCCAAGCTTTACCAGCTCCTGGAGCAAATTGTGCAGAAGCAGGCGGGATCCTGGAATTCCGGCGACATTGATGCGTTCATGGACGCTTATTGGAAAAGTGAGCAACTCACGTTCTGCTCCGGTGGCAACGTTCGCCGAGGCTGGACAGCGACTCGCGACGGCTACAAGAAGAAGTACCCGACGCCGAAAGAAATGGGGCAGTTGACGTTTTCACAGTTGGAAGTCCAATCTCTGGGTGATGCTGCTGCTTTGATGCTTGGCCGCTGGCACCTAGATGGACTCGACGCAGAAGCCGCGCCTGAGGGGAATTTCTCGCTCGTCTGGCAAAAGCTGGATGGCCGCTGGGTCATTATTCACGACCACACTTCACTACAACAATAGATTCACACGCTTGCACTTCGAAACCAAAAGACGGTACCAGTACGATGATCCCCCTTCGAAACATGCTCGTCATTCGGGCAGTCCTCCTGTTGGTTTGCTTGCCGTTCATTTCCATGCTGTTGATTCCAGCGCAGGCTGTAGCGGCAGACCGCCCGAACATCATCTATTTGATGACTGACGATCAGCGGTTCGATGCATTGGGATGCAATGGCAACCCGATTATCCAAACGCCCAATTTGGACGCACTGGCTGGCGAGGGTGTCTCCTTTGATAATGCGTTTGTCACAACCGCGATTTGTATGACTAGCCGAGCTTGCGTGCTGACTGGGCAGTACGCAGCACGTCATGGTATCTGGAGTTTTGGCAACGATTTCAGTGAGGAGCAGATTGCGAACACGTACATCGGCTGTCTCCATGAGGCTGGTTATCGGACGGGCTTTATTGGCAAATGGGGTGTTGGCAATCCAAAGCAAGCGGATTCGATCTTGGATTTCAATCGCGGCTTTCCCGGGCAGAGTCAGTACTTTGAAGGTGACGTCAAAAAGAAGCAGGGTCAGCATTTGACTGCCAAGATGGGGGACCAAGCCATTGAGTTTCTTGATGGCTGTCGTTCTGATCAGCCCTTCCATCTGTCTGTCAGCTTTAAAGCTCCACACTGCCAGGATTCGAAGGATATTCTTTCGGACCAGTTTCCGTCGGACAAAGCCTTCGAGTCGCTTTACAGTGACATCACCATTCCACAGCCTTTCACGTCTGCAAATCAGTACCACGACCGTATGCCTGACTTCCTGAAAGACAGCATCAACCGAGATCGTTGGGCTGTACGCTTCCGGTCACCGGGAAGATTCCAGTTGTCGGTTAAGGACTACTATCGACTCATTACGGGAGTGGATGTGGTCGTTGGCCGCGTGCGGCAAGCTCTCCGAGAGAAGGGGCTGGAAAAGAACACCATCATCATTTTCACCTCGGATCATGGCTTCTTTCTGGGTGAGTATGGTTTTGCTGGGAAGTGGACTCCGCACGAGGTTTCGATCCGAGTTCCATTGATTGTTTACGACCCACGTCAAAGCAACGGTGGTCAA